>CAZBHZ010000001.1:0-79986 GCA_964492085.1 uncultured Gemmatimonadaceae bacterium
CCTACAACCGGGCCCGTCAGGCCCAGATCACGCAGGAGATCGCCGAGATCGTCGGTGGCTCCGCCGCCCTCGAGTAGGGATACAGAGACATCATGGCTGATAACACTGGAAAGGTCGTACAGGTCATCGGACCGGTCCTCGACGTCGAGTTCGAGGCCGCTCACCTGCCTGAGATCTACAACGCGCTTTCGCTCAAGACGACGAATGAGGCCGGTCAGGAGATCGAGCTGATCGCCGAGGTGCAGCAGCACATCGGTCGTGGTCAGGTCCGTGCCGTGTCGATGTCCTCCACCGACGGTGTGACCCGAGGGATGGCCGTCTCCGACACGGGTGCGTCGATCTCGGTGCCGGTCGGCGAGGCCGCGCTCGGTCGTATCCTCAACGTCCTCGGCGAGCCCGTGGACGAGATGGGTCCGGTTGGTGGCGAGAACGCCGCCGACGTCGAGCGGTGGCCGATCCACCGCCTCGCGCCGAAGTTCGACCAGCTCGAGCCGAAGACGGAGATCTTCGAGACCGGGATCAAGGTCGTCGACCTGCTCGCCCCGTACGTAAAGGGCGGAAAGACGGGTCTTTTCGGCGGCGCCGGTGTTGGAAAGACCGTCATCATCATGGAGCTCATCAACAACATCGCGATGGAGCATGGCGGGAAGTCCGTGTTCTGCGGTGTGGGTGAGCGGACGCGCGAAGGGAACGACCTCTGGCTCGAGATGAAGGAGTCGGGCGTTCTCGACTCGACGTCGCTTGTCTACGGTCAGATGAATGAGCCTCCGGGAGCGCGTCTCCGTGTCGGTCTCTCGGGCTTGACGATGGCCGAGTACTTCCGCGACGTGGAGAACCAGGACGTTCTCCTCTTCGTCGACAACATCTTCCGCTTCACGCAGGCGGGATCCGAGGTCTCCGCGTTGCTCGGACGCATGCCGTCCGCAGTCGGGTACCAGCCGACGCTCGGGACCGAGATGGGTGAGCTCCAGGAGCGCATCACCTCGACCGGTGCCGGTTCGATTACGTCGGTGCAGGCGATTTACGTCCCGGCCGACGACCTTACGGATCCGGCGCCGGCCACGGCGTTCACGCACCTCGACGCGCAGACCGTTCTCTCGCGTTCGATTGCGGAGCAGGGCATCTACCCTGCGGTGGATCCGCTCGACTCGAGCTCCCGGATCATGGACCCGCAATTCGTCGGTGAGCGTCACTACCGCGTGGCGACGCAGGTGCAGGCGATCCTGCAGCGCTACAAGGATCTGCAGGACATCATCGCGATTCTCGGTATGGACGAGCTCACCGAGGAAGACAAGATCATCGTCGGGCGCGCCCGTCGGATCGCTCGCTTCCTCTCACAGCCGTTCTTCGTCGCCGAGCAGTTCACCGGCATCCCCGGCAAGTATGTCCGCCTGGACGACACGGTCGAGTCCTTCGAGCGCGTGGCGAACGGTGAGTTCGATCATCTGCCCGAGCAGGCGTTCTACATGGCCGGCGGCATCGAGGAAGTGATCGAGGCGGCCGAGAAGCTGGCGGCCGAGGGCTGATCCTATGGCTTCCCTGAACGTACGCGTCGTATCTCCGGACAAGATCGTGTTCGAGGGCGAGGCGTCGGCGGTTGTCGCTCCGGCGTGGGACGGGCAGGTGGGAATCCTGCCCGGCCACGCGCCGATGCTCGCGCTGATCGGATCCGGGGCACTCTCGGTCGATCGTCCCGGCGGAGGGAGCGACACCTTCCACGTGGCCGGCGGTGTTCTCAAGGTCGAGCGAGATACGGTGACGCTCCTGACGGAGTACGCGGGTGACGAGCCGCCGGCAGAGGTGCCGGCGAGCTCGATCGTCTTCGCGGAGGACGTCGAGTAGCCTTCCCGTGAAGGTCGACATCCGATGAGGCTCGACCTCCATCTCCACACGACCGCGTCTGATGGGGCGTGGTCGCCCGCCGAGGTCGTGCGGGGCGCCGCCAAGGGTGGACTGGACGTGATCTCGATCACCGATCACGACACGGTCGCGGGCGTACGGCCCGCTCAGGAGGAGGCCCGCGGGCTGCGCATTCACGTCGTGCCGGGTATCGAAGTGTCGTCCACCCATGGCCGGGCGGACATCCACGTGCTCGGATACTTCGTTGATCCGGAGGCCGACGCGTTGGTTCAGCACGGTGTGGCAGCTGGATCGCGACGGGTCGACCGCATGCGCGAGATGATCGAACGCCTCAGGGGTCAGGGGATCGACGTGTCGTACGAAGCCGTTCTCCAGGCGGCCGGTCCGGACGGTGTGGCCATCGGCCGACCGCATCTCGCTCGGGCGCTCGTCGAGGGTGGGCACGCGAAGTCGACGTGGGACGCCTTCGACCGACTGATCGGCGACGAGAGCGACGCCTTCGTGCCGACCCACCTTCTGGAGCCGGCTGCTGCAGTCGAACTGATCCGCGCCGCCGGGGGCGTGCCGGTGTGGGCGCACCCTCCGGCCGAACTCGTCGACACTCTGCTACCGGTGATGATAGAGGCGGGACTTCAGGGGCTCGAGGTCTATCGGCCCCGACCGAAGCGGGCCCAGGTGCTTCGGCTCGAGTCGATTTGCAAGACGTCGGGTCTGCTGCCGACCGGGGGGTCGGACTGGCACAATCCAGATCGAGGGGCAGCCCTGGGCGATTTCTTCGTGAGCGGAGACGAGGTCGAAGGGCTACTCCAGGCCGGCGGACTCTGAGCCCACGTCGAGCCGGATGGATGCCGAGCGGACGTGGCTCGGCGTGAACGGGCTCGAACCTCGAGTCAGTGTCGCTGCTCGAAGGGGCGAAGCATGGCGGAAACGGCTCGACCCGGATCCGTGGTCCGCATGACCGCACCGATGGCCGCTACACCGGCTGCCGTGGTGTGCTCCGCGATCTCCCGGGCACCGTGTTCATCCACGCCGCCGATCCCGACCACGGGCACCTCGACCGCGTCGACGACCGTCTGAAGGCCGTTCAGTCCGATGGTCTGACCCGCATCGACCTTGGTCGATGTCGGGTAGACGGTCCCGCAGCCGATATAGTCGGCTCCCTCGGAAACCAGTCGGGTCGCCTCACCGGGCTCATCGGTCGAGGTCCCGATCAGGAAGCCCGGGGGCGCGATACGACGCAGAGCCGCGACCGGAATGTCGTCCGGGCCGACGTGGACACCGTCGGCGTCGATGGCCAGGGCCACGTCGAAGCGGTCGTTCACGAAGAGAAGGGCATTGGCGCGTGTGGTGACGTCCCGGAGTCGATGCCCAAGTTCGGCTGTCTCGCGCGCCGTCGCGTCCTTGGCGCGGAGCTGAATCGCGGGAGCGCCCGCTTCGACGGCAGCCCGGACGACGTCGACGAGAGAGCGGGGGGCGGCGAGCCGCTCATCGGTAATGACGATAAGGCGCAATTGTTCGGGATTCAGCATGAACGATCGGTCCGGACGTGTGCGTTGCGGCTCGAGAGGGGCCACCGGGCGTCGGTCAGGCACCCTGCCGGGCGAGACGCTGCTCTTCCTTCGCGCGATTATGTTCCGCGAGGGTCTGCGTGAAGACGTGATAACCATCGGGGCGGGCCACGAAGTACCAGTAGTCGTGTTGCTCGGGCTGGAGAGCGGCTTCAATGGCCTGCTCCCCGGGAGAGGCGATCGGACCCGGTGGAAGCCCTCGCTGCGTATACGTGTTGTACGGATTGTCGGCGACCGAGTCGATCGCGGCGTACAGCAAGCGCTCCCGATATCCGCCCAGCGCGTAGATGACCGTCGGGTCGGCCTGGAGGAGCCAGCCGTCACGGATCCGGTTGTGGTACACCCCCGAGATCCGCGGCATCTCAGAAACCTGCCGGGCCTCGGTCTGAATGATCGAAGCCAGCGTCACGACTTCCGTCTCGGTCATCCCGGACGCTTCGAGCGCGGAGCGGCGCTCGTCGGTCCACATCTCCCTGTACCGGTCGACCATCGCCTGGATCACGGCGTCGAGCGGCACACCTCGCGCGAAGCGGTACGTGTCGGGAAAGAGGTACCCCTCGATGGTCGGGCCGGGCACGCCGAAGCGCTCGGGAAGCTCCGGATTCCGGAGTGCCGCGGCAATCGACCCTTCGTCGTCTCCGGTCACGCCAGCGAGAATCGGAGCGAGCTGCCAGAATGCGAGTCCTTCGGGGATCGTGACGGGAACCGTCTCGACCTCACCGCGGGAGAGCTGGCGCAGCGCGTCCTTCATCGAACTCCCGGTTCTCATCGCGTAGGTCCCGGCCTTGAGTCCGCGGTCGGCCCGGCGGATCCGCACATAGGCGTGGAAGAGCCGTGCATTGCCGACTACGTGGTTCGCTTCGAGGACCGACGCCACCCGCTGTGACGTCGCGCCCGAAGGGATCTCGATGATGACCGGGTCGCCCTCGCGCCCACCGGAGATCCGCATCATGACGAGGGCCAGTGCAACCAGACCGCCTCCGATGAGGGTTCGCGTTGAGACGGGAAGGCGACGTCTCATCGGGCGATCCCCGGATTGTCGAGCCATGCCTGCAGGATCAACTGGGCCGCGGCTGCATCGATACGCCCCTTCTCTCGCCGCTGCGATCGATTGAGTCCCGCTGCCCGCACCGCATCTTCGGCCCGCACCGAGGTCATGCGCTCATCGACGAAGGCCACCGGGAGGTCCGCCCGTTCCGCCAACCGGGTCGCCATCGAACGGACTTCGGCGCACCATTCGTTCTCCCGGCCGTCCAGGCCCAGCGGGAGACCGACGACGAGGTGCCCGACTTCGTGCTCGGCTGCAAGATCGATCATCTGCGCGTAGGGAGGACGCTTGCCTTCGCGGCGCACCAGGGTGTCGAGGGGGGTCGCGACCGTGTTCGTCGGATCACTGACCGCCATGCCGATCCGTTTCGTGCCGAAGTCGATGCCCAGAGCTCTCGTGCCGCTCACCAGAGAGTCAGAGCGCGTCGAGTGCGCTCGCCATGTCGGCCCCGTCCAGCAGCTTGCCGTACAGATCGTGGACCGCGGTCTCGGAGCCGAAGGCAAAGTGGCAGGCGGCGTCACCACGACTGCGGCACGAGACCTCCAGCACGGCGACCGGGGCGCCCGCGAGTTGGGATAGCATGCCGGAGAGATAGCCGGTGCTGAAGCTGCACGTTGCTTCACGATCGTCGGCGTCGCGTCGGGCTTCGGCCCAGTCCCCGGTGTGGAGTACGCCGATCGCCTGATGGACGGCGGTGTGCTCCAGTGTGCCCCAACCGCGCTTCGCGAAAAAGTCGGACAGGGACGACCAGAAACCCGCCTCACTCAACGCGAAGGCATCTCCACCGGCCTCGTGGTTCATCGAGGCCGCCGCCTCCACCCCGGCGTGATAACCGGCGTGATGGAGGGCCCGTACCGTCTGCAATGTCCCCGCTGCCGAGGCGAGTTCGGTGCGGAGCGACTCGAAGACGGACGCAGGAATCGCCATTTCGCGAGACGTGCCTGCACTGTTGCCCAATCGTGACTCCTGTCCGTGCGTTGGCCAATCGACGCTAATATACACAACAAGGTGTGCCCAACGCGGAGGGAAGTCGATGGAATCGGGTGATGAACGGCAGGCCCTGAGTTTCGTATCGGGACTCGTCCTCGGCGCCGTGATCGGGGCCGGGGTGGCGATTCTGACGGCGCCTCAGCCGGGCCGAAAGACCCGCAAGCGGATCCGGAAGGTCGCTCGGCGGGCCCAGGGGCAGACGGCGAGCCGCCTCGATGAACTGGCGACGGAACTGAAGCTCAGGGTGGACGAGACGGTGTCAGCCGCACGGGAGCGCCTTCCCCGCTGATCCGTGGCCCGTTCGTCAGGCTTCTCGCGGCCTACGACGTGCGGCACGCATGCAGGCGAGCAGACTTACTGAAAGCCGCGCACCCTGGGGAAGCGGAAGCGACGACTCGATCGATCACAGAGCTCGGTCGGCTCGGTGCCCGGGATGTAGTACTCGATGTACTGATCCTCCTCGGGGCACCAGCGTGACGCGAGCAGGCCCGTCTTTCGGTCAACGAGAACGGCGTTGATGCCGTCCGGGATCTCCCACTCTTCGGGCCGGGCCAGCAGCGGCTCGGCTCCTTCGATACCCGCATCCTCGTCCGCCTCCACGCCCGCGTAGACCCGTCGCATGAAGGAGCCCCACACCGGAGCAGCCAGTCCACCACCGGTCGCCTGGCGACGGCCTGCACCGAGCTGGAAGATCGGCTGCGGCGAGTCCATGCCGAACCAGACGGTCGCCAGCAGATTCCCCGTAAAGCCGGTGAACCACACGTCCGTTCCGTCGTTGGTCGTACCGGTCTTGCCCGCAGCCGGGATGTCGAACGGCAGACCGCCACGTACCCGTACTGCGGTGTATGCCGTACCTCTCCGGACCACGTCCTCGAGCATGTCGACCATGATCCGAGTGGGCAGCGGCTCCAGCACCGTGGTGCGCTCCGGCTGGGGCTCCCAGATCACGGTGCCGTTGTCGTCTTCCACCCGCAGGATCGGGAAGGGGCGGACCTTGGTGCCCATGTTGGGGAAGGCTGAATACGCCTCGGCGACCTGGAGAGGAATGACTTCCGACGCACCGATGGTCGTCGAGGGGAAGCGCTCGATCTCGGTCTGGATGCCCATGCGGCGCGCGGTCTGCGCGACGGTTTCGATTCCGACTTCTTCCCAGCCGAGTCGGATGGCGATCATGTTCGTGGACGTGTAGAGCCCTTCACGAATCGTCATCGGCCCCTTGAACTCGTCCACGAAGTTGGACGGACGCCAGTCCGAGCCGTCGAGCTGCGGATAGACGACGGGGATATCCTCGACGATGTACGAAGGCGGAACGCCCGTATTGACGGCCGCCGTATAAACAAAGGGCTTGAACGAGGAACCGGCCTGGCGCCGGGCCTGCCGCGCGCGATCGAACTTCGACTGCTGGAAGTCCCGGCCCCCGACCATTGCCTTCACATGGCCAGTCTCCGGGTCCAGCGCGATGAATGCCCCCTGCAGGTAAGGTGTCGATGAACCGAAGGACTGAACGGTGTCGAACTCAGCGTACCGTGGGTGACGGAAGTTGACTGAGTCTGCCTCGATTTCCGCCCAGCCCACGTCCATCGCCGTACGCGCGGCTCGCTGCATCTCCACGTCGAGCGTCGTATACACGCGGAATCCGCCTCGGTAGATCTCGTCACCGAATCGATCGGCGAGAATCTGACGCACCCATTCCTCGAAATACGGAGCGAATTGAGTGGATGCCCGGTCCGGTTCGGTCTCCGGCAGGGGGAAGGTCTTCCAGCGTTCCGCCTCCGATGGCGTCAGGTAGTCCTGCTGCGCCATCAGATCGAGCACCGTGTTGCGGCGTGCGCGGGCCCGCTCGGGGTTCGTAAACGGGTTGTACCACGTGGGCCGGTTGAGGATCGCCGTGAGCAGGGCCGCTTCCGCCACGTTCACCTCGGCGACGTCCTTGCCGAAGTAGCGCAGAGAGGCGGCCTGGAAGCCGTACACGCCTCCCATGTAGATCTCGTTCAGATACGCTTCGAGGATCTGCTCCTTGGTGTAGGAGCGCTCGAGATCGAAGGCGACCTGGAGTTCCTTGATCTTCCTCGTGTAGCGCTGCTCGAAGCCGATCTCCGTGAAAAGATTGCGAGCGAGCTGCTGCGAGATCGTGCTTCCACCGCCGGCGTAGTTGAAGGTCAGGACACCCACGGCCGCGCGGGCGAAGCCGATGGGATCGAAGCCGCCGTGCTGATAGAAGCGCTTATCCTCCATCGCGACCACGGACTGGGGCACGTACTCGGGCAGATCGGTGATCCGGATGGGGGTGCGACTCTCGAATCCGAACTCGGCGATCTGCTCGCCGTTGGCCGCGAGGATCTTGCTCTTCTGCTCGTGCTCAAAGGTCGCGATCCGGGCGATCGACGGACAGGCGTCTCCGGCACACAGATTCTGCCAGGTGCCCCAGGCGCCTCCGACGTTGAGCGCGACGAGGAAGCCCAGCCCGAGCAGGTACGCTCGCGGGTACCAGAATCTGGCGAGCTTCGTTCGAAGTCCGTCACCGCTCGCACCGCCGTTCCGCGGCTTCGCTCGTGCCATCATGTCGGTTGCCCGTGTACCGGTCGTCGAATGTCCACTCCAGCTGTTGCAAGCCGGGTGCCAACCGTTTGTTCGCGTCGAAGCTACCGAGAGTTCCGCAACCGACTCAAGCGTCTCGTTCGGTCGCGTTTTACGCGGCTTGACCGCGGGTAGGGGCGGGACGAAGCTCCGGGCTGCCACTACGACCCCGTGCGCCCCTCATGAGACCTCTGCGATCCACCCTCATCACGATGCTGACGCTGGCGTATGCCGCGTCCGGCTGCGGGGGACAGGCCTCCTCCGATCTCGTCCATTCTTCCGACCCGCAGCTGGCGGCCCTGGCGGCCGAGCTGCTTCCTGATCTGGCCAGTCGAGCCGGCATGGAGCTCTCAACGCCTGTTCGCCTCGAGCAGCGTAGCCGGGACGAACTCGTTCGGTATCTGCGGACGAAGCTGGATGAGGATCTTCCGGCTGACGAAGCGCGGGCGCGTACTGACGCGTATGCGTTCCTGGGCCTGGTCGACCCGGACCTCGACCTTCGTGGCGTGTTGCTCGGCCTCTATACCGAGCAGGTCGCCGGCTTCTACGAGCCCGACTCGATGGCGCTCTTTGTGCTGGACGACCAGCCCGACGAGGCCGTCGAAGCGTTACTGATCCATGAGTTGGTGCACGCCGTCCAGGACCAGAACGTGCCGCTCGAGGAACTGACGGATCCCTCGCTCGGCAACGACCGGGCGACCGCGGCGCTCGCTGCGATCGAGGGTCACGCGACGCTGGTCATGTTCGAGTATCTCACGGAGCAGCTTACGGGCTCCCCGATCGACCTGTCCGAGATTCCGGACTTCGAATCTCAGATCCGCCCTGCACTCCAAGGGATGAACCAGCAGTTTCCTGCGCTTGCCGAGGCGCCCAGGGTCATCCGGGAGTCTCTCCTCTTTCCCTACATCGACGGAGCGGTGTTCGTCCAGCGCCTCTGGTCGAACGGTGCCCGTGAGAACCCGTTCGGACCTCTCATGCCGGGGTCGACCGAGCAGGTGCTCCACGACCGTGCCGCAGATCCGGTCGATCTTCCGGCCCGAGTCGACGGTGGGGATGTCCTGCTCGACGATGTTCTGGGTTCGTTCGAAATGCAGATCCTCCTCGAGGACGTGCTCGGGATACCGGGCGGTGTCGCGGGTGAGGGCGAGTCGGGCGCGCTCGCGGCCCACTGGGATGGTGACCGCTACGTGCTGGTCGACACCGACGCGGGCCTCGGTCTCGCCTGGGCAGCCTTGTGGTCCGATGGCGAGTCGCGGGATCGTTTCGCCGGGCACGTCGAGACCGGACGCGACGCCTTCGGGGGTCCGGTGACGATCGAGCGAATCGAGTTGGAGGGGCGTCCAGCAACACTGATGCGTATCGGCGCCGACGGTTTCCGGGTCACCTTCGGAGCCGCCGACGCGGGGTCATGATTACGGACGTCCACGAGGCAGCCCGCGACACGATCGAGGTCGGCGCGGCGGCTGGGGGCTACCCCGTCTTCGTGGGGACGGACCTGCTTGGCCGGCTACCCGACGTCCTGTCCTCGTATGCCCCGGCACACCGGGTTGCCGTCATCTCGGATGATCGGGTCGGCCCGATCCATGGCGCTTCGGTCGTGGAGACGCTGACGGAGGCCGGTCACGACGTCACCTTCCTCACGTTTCCGGAGGGAGAGGCATCCAAGACGCGGACGTCATGGTCCATCCTCACGGACGAAATGCTCGAGGCCGGTCTGGGTCGCGACTGCGTCGTGGTCGCTGTCGGGGGTGGCGTCACGACGGATCTCGCTGGTTTCGTGGCGGCGACGTACCTGCGGGGTGTCCCGATTATCCAGGTACCGACCAGCACCCTTGCCATGATCGACGCTTCCGTCGGTGGAAAGACCGGCGTCGACGTACACGCCGGGAAGAATCTCGTCGGCGCGTTCCACGCTCCGAGAGCCGTTGTCGCGGACACGGCGGTTCTGGCCACCCTCGACACGGCTCAGCGGGCCGAGGGTCTCGTCGAGGCCGTGAAGCACGGCGCGATTCGAGATGAATCGCACGTCACTGCGGTGGTCCGACGTTCGGGGCCCCTCGTCGGAGCGGAGCCCGAGGCGTGCGCGGATGTGATCGGGGCTTCGGTGCGGCTCAAGGCCGAGGTCGTCGCGGAGGACGAGTTCGAGGTAGGCGTTCGTCAGATCCTCAACTTCGGACACACGATCGGACATGCGATCGAGGCCGCGGCCGACTATCGGATCGGACATGGTCGCGCCGTGGCGTATGGCATGATCGCCGAGGCCAGGATCGGGGAAGGGCTTGGCGTCACCGAGGTGGGAACTGCAGCCCGCCTGATCGAGGCCCTGGCCCCTCTGACGGATCGAGGCAGGCTCGACGTCGATGTGGCGAAGGCGCGAGGCTTCCTCGGTGCCGACAAGAAGTCACGCGGCGGCCGACCCCGATACGTGCTGTTGCGACGGATCGGAGAGGTCCTGCACGAAGACGGGTGGACGCGCGAGATCGACGATGAGGCAGTGTACGCCCGGCTGAACGAGGTGGTGCGAGGCTGGTGAGAGAGGTCGAACCGGACGTCACGTTGGCGTATCTTACGCCTCGCACTGGCCCTGAACGGAGGTGACATGACGCTCCACGAGCGTCTCGACGGCATGACGATCGGGTCCGCACTGGCGACCCGAGCCGCGACGGATCCCACCGGCGTCTACCTCGTCGACGATGGGGGCACGCTCACCTTCGCTCAGGTCGATGCGGAGGCCGAGGCTCTCGCTGCCTCCCTGGCCAACCTCGGGGTCGGTGCGGGGGACCGGATCGCCCTGATTCTGCCTGCGTGTCCGGAGTTCGTCGTCTCTGTCTTCGCCTCGGCCAAGCTCGGTGCGATGATCGTCCCGCTCAATCCGAACCTGCCCGCGCCGGAGCTCCAGTACATGCTCCGTCACTCGGAAGCGGTGTGCACGATCACGATCGAGCGGCACCAGGGGATGGACTATCTCGAGCTCTTCGAGGAGCTCATGCCTCAGCTCCCCTCGCTGCGATATCTGGTCACGGTCGGCGAGGAAGACCTCTGGTACGATGATCGGATCTTTCAGTACGAAGATATGCTGTCCGCCGGTTCCGGCCGGGATTTCCCGGCGATCACGCCCGACCCGGCCGACCCCTTTGCGCTGCTCTACACGTCGGGGACCAGCGGGAAGCCGAAGGGGGTCGAGCTCAGCCATGCCAACCTCCTGTGGGGTGGAGCTTCGACCGCCGAGGCGCTGAAGATGACAGACGCCGATCGCGTCGTCGGAATCAGCGCGCTCTTTCACGTCTTCGGCCTCGCATCCGGGCTCCTGTCGGCGCTGGTCTCCGGCAGTTCGATCGTCCTTCACGGCGACGGTACTGCCTCGGCGACGCTGGATGCGGTCGAGGCCACCGGAGCCACGGTTCACTTCGGAATCCCGACCCTCTTCGTCCAGTCGCTCCGCGAACTGTCCACACGCTCCCGAGACCTGTCGACGCTCCGGCTCGCGGTCGTGGCCGGTGCGCCGGTGGGCGACGATCTGGTCACCGACGTTTCCGATGCGCTCGGCGTACCGGTCGTGGCAGGGTACTCCCTCACGGAGACATCGTCGGTCCTCAGCGTCTGCCGCCCCGACGATCCGGCCGAGAAGCGGCGCTTCACGGTGGGACGGCCGATCGCGGGGACGGACGTGCGTATCGTGGATGTTTCGGAGGCCGACCAGGGCGTCCTTCCGGTCGAGAGCGTAGGCGAGATTCGCGTCCGGGGTCCGGGCGTGATGGTGGGGTACTACCGGCAGCCGAAGCAGACCGCGGAATCGCTCGACGACGACGGTTTCCTTCGCACAGGAGACCTCGGCTTGCTCGACGAGGAGGGCTTTCTTCATTTGGTTGGCCGAACCAAGGACGTTATCATTAGTTCTGGCTTCAATGTGTATCCCCGGGAAGTCGAGGCTCGAGTCGAGTCTCATCCCGCTGTACACGAGGTTGCGGTCTTCGGCGTTGCCGATCCGCTCCTGGGTGAAGCCGTTTGCGCCTGCGTCGTCCCCGTCGAGGGAGCGATCGTCACGGACCAGGAAATCATCGACTGGTGTCGAGAGACACTCGCCGACGAAAAGATCCCAGATCTGGTTCGGTTCACAGACGAGTTGCCTCGTACGGACACGGGGCAGGTGCGACGGGTCGAACTCTCCCGCACCGTTCAGTCGGAGGGACAGTCGGCCTGACGGGGCCGCGGCGTCCGGGGTGGACGTTCCCGAAAGGCTTCCCCGACCTCGCTCGCGATCAAGCGACGTGACGAGGTGGGGAGGTCTCGCGACAGGACAATTCAGTTTGCGAGACAGACACCATGAGTGTTCCGTACACGCGGGCGCCCCACATGGGTGGCCCAGGCATGGCTGGAGCGGAATCGCCCCATGCCGCGCTCCTCATCGACTTCGACAACGTCACGATGGGGATGCGTTCCGATCTCTCGAAGGAGCTCAAGACGCTCCTCGACTCGGACGTCATCAAGGGTAAGGTCAGCGTTCAGCGCGCCTACGCCGACTGGCGCCGATACCCTCAGTACATCGTGCCGCTTTCCGAAGCGTCCGTCGACCTGATTTTCGCCCCCGCCTACGGGAGCAACAAGAAAAATGCGACGGACATCCGGATGGCGATCGACGGGCTCGAACTCGTCTTCATCCGGCCCGAGATCGGTACCTATATCCTCCTGACGGGTGACTCCGACTTCTCGAGCCTCGTGCTGAAGCTCAAGGAATACGGGAAGTACGTCATCGGGGTCGGGATTCAGGAGTCGAGCTCGGACATCCTCGTACAGAACTGTGACGAGTACTACTCGTACACGAGCCTGACGGGCCTGACCAAGACGACGGAGCTCGATCGTACCGGCCGTGATCCGTGGCAGCTCGTGAAGGACGCCGTCGCGAAGATGACGCGACGGGGGGATGTGATGCGTTCCGACCGGCTGAAGCAGGTCATGCAGGAGCTGGACTCCACGTTCGACGAGGGGGCCATCGGGTTCTCCAAGTTCAGCAAGTTCCTTGCGGAGGCGTCGTCCCGGGGCCTGATCGGCCTCAAGAAGATGGAGAACGGTCAGTACGAGATCATGGAGAGCAAGGGACGCGGAAGTCGGCGTGACGAGGGCCGGAGCCGGTCGCGTCGTGGCCGCAGCGGTCGACGGGACCGCAGCGACCGGTCCGTGACCGCTCGTGAGTCCGATGCGGGCGAAACCCGCTCGACGGAAGAGGACGCGAACGGGGGGGATCCGCTCTCGGACGCCTACGACGCGTTGCGTTCGGCCCTGTCCGCCCTTCGGGATGCCGGTCGGGAGCCGGTCCGTGATTCAGACGTCAAGCGGAAGATGCTCGAGGCCGATTCGAGCTTCGACGAGACCGAGCTCGGCTTCGCGAAGTTCAGCCGCTTTCTCACGCAGGCCGAAGAGCACGGCGTCGTGACGCTGGCGCGCACCGAGGGCGGCAACCTGGACGTGACCCTCGCCCCGGACGACTCGACCAGGGAGATAGCGGCAGAGCCTTCCATGGTGGAGGAGGACGTTTCGGAGGCGTTCTCAGACGTCGCGGACGTGCCGGCGTCCGAGCCGCCCGCCGTGAGTGAGCCGGTTGCTGAGGAGGAGGCTCCGAAGCGGGGATGGTTCGGACTGCGCTTCGGCTCCCGACGTACCTCGACGAGTCGGGGCACGGGTGAGGCCCCGGGACTGTTCGAGGGTCAGGGTGTGAAGGCGACGGTGGGTGCCCGCACGACGTCGTCGGAACCAGCGCCTCAGGCCGAAGAGCGCCCCTCCGAGCCGCAGGCGACATCGAAGGACGCGCCCGTGGAGGGCGAGCCGGCGGTGGATGCCTCCGGCGACACCGTCCAGGCAGAAGCCGACGGGGCGGGGCAGGCCGAAGACGCCAGCACGTCGAGCGTCGAGGTCCCTGTGTCCGACCTCGCCCTGCCTTCGGAGGCCGGTGCAATCGCGCGGTACCTGACCCACCGGTACAAAGGCGTGGGCGAGAAGACCGCCGAGACCCTCGTGGAGGCGCTCGGCGCCGATCTGTTCCGTACCATGCACGAGGATCCGGACGCCATTTCCCGGATCGTTCCGAAGAACCGGGCTGAGCAGGTGCTCGAAGCCTGGCGTGCCGATTACGAACGGCGCGCTGCGGCCCATTCGGGCCGCAGCGGGGGCGACGGCAGCGCGAGCGGGCGCACGCGATCCCGGGGGCGAGGCCGGAGCTGACCCCACCAACGGGTCCGCCGTGGGGTAATCTCGGACGGGCGGGCGTGGGTCGGCTGTCCGACCTCCGCCCGCTCCCCGTCGAGACCTTCGATCGGCCGGTCGAGGTGGTCGCCCGATCGCTTCTCGGGGCCTGGATCGTCTCCAGTATCGGGCGTGTGACGTGTGCCGGGATCATTGTGGAAACGGAAGCCTACGGTGGCCCGGATGATCCCGCGTCACACGCTTCGACCCGCGCGGGCATCACCAGACGAAACCGGGCGATGTTCGGACCGCCGGGACGCGCCTACGTCTATCGGAGCTACGGTGTGCACTGGTGCCTGAATGTCGTCACGGGCCCGGAGGGCAGAGGTGAAGCCGTCCTTCTGAGGGGGCTCGCTCCGATCGCAGGACTGGACGTCATGGCGTCGCGACGAGGGGGACGAAGCCCGCTCGCCGCAGGGCCGGGAAGGCTGGCACAGGCACTCGGAGTGGACGATGCGCTCTACGGTCATCCCCTCGATCAGGTACCCCTCGTGCTCGCGGAAGGGTGGGCTGTTTCGGAACGGGATGTCGTGGTCACGGGGCGCATCGGTGTCTCGACTGCGGCGGATTGGCCCCTCCGGTTCTATGTTGCTGGAGCATCCGGCGTGTCTGCGCCTTCCAGCCGACCCTCTCTTCCCGAGCCGCCCGTATGAGCGACCCGACCTGGATCTCCGTCCTGCCCCCCGTCCTCGCGATCGTGCTGGCGATCTGGACGAGACAGGTCTACCTGTCCCTTGCCGGCGGACTCTGGTTCGCGTGGACGATTCTCGAGGGGTGGAATCCTCTGACTGGGCTCGCTCGGTCGATTGATGGTGCGGTCGCGGTGTTCGGTGAGGCGGGGGATGCCCGCGTCATCATGTTCACCCTCGTGATCGGAGCCCTGATCGCGACGGTCGAGGCGTCCGGTGGCGTGCGGGGCTTCGTGCACCTGCTCGAAACGAACCGGTGGGTAGACTCCGCAAAGCGGTCTCAGCTGCTCGCATGGGCGACCGGCATGGTGATCTTCATCGAATCGAACATCACGGTTCTGGTGGCCGGATCGGTCTCGCGACCGCTGTTTGACCGCTACAAGTGTTCTCGGGAAAAACTGGCGTACATCATCGACTCCACATCTGCTCCGATCTGCATCCTGATTCCGATGAACGCGTGGGGCGCCTACAACCTCGGAATTCTGGAAGGTCTGGGTGTGGAGGACGCCCTCAGCGTGTTCCTGCAGTCGATCCTCTACAACTTCTACGCGATCGTCGCGGTCATCCTGGTTCTCGTCGTCATCCTGACCGGACTGGATATCGGCCCGATGAAGAAGGCGGAGGAGCGCACCCGAGGGGGTGAGCTGCTCTGGCCGGATGCAACGCCGATGATCGACGAAGAGGTGCTGTCTCCGCCGCCGCTCGACGGCGTCCAGCCTCGGGCTCGAAACATGTTCTTCCCGATCGCGTCCATGGTCCTGTTCATGCCGGTCGGGCTGTACATCACCGGCTCGAGTGCGGTTGCGGGTATGGGCGCGGATCTGACGCTGCAGGGGATCCTCGCGGAGGGTTCCGGCTCGACCAGCGTTCTCTGGTCCGTGATGTTCGGGCTCGCCGTCGCGTGGGTCATGCTCAAGGTCCAGGGCATCTTCACCGTCGAGCAGTTGGTGAAGATCAATCTGCGAGGCGCCGGGGCGCTCGTTCCTCTCGCGCTGATTCTCCTGCTCGCACTCGCTCTGGGTGATGTGATCCAGCTGCTGGGCACGGGCCAATACGTGGCTCAGGTGACGGCGGGCACGATGCCCAACTTCATTTACCTCCCGCTCGTCTTCCTGGTGTCGGGGGGGATCGCGTTTTCGACGGGCACGAGTTGGGGGACGTTCGCGATCATGCTCCCGATTGCCGTTCCGGCGGCCTCGACGCTGGGGCTTCCGCTCGCTCCATTTGTCGCCGCGTCCCTCGCGGGTGGGATCTTCGGTGACCATTGCTCGCCGATTTCCGACACGACGATCATCTCATCCATGGCAGCGGCGACGGACCACATCGATCACGTTCGTACGCAGCTCCCCTACGCGTTGACCGGGGGTGCGATCGCCGCGGTCTGCTTCGCACTTCTGGGGGCAACGCTTTAGGCCTTCGGGGGTACACGGCGCCGAGCCAATTTCCGAACTTCAAGGGCTTCCCACACGCCGCTGCTCTTCACGGGGTGGCTGGTTATGAGGATCCGTACGGAGTCACACTTTGAACGTCATCGTTTGCATCAAGCGGGTCCCGGACACGGAGGCGCGAATTCGCGTGGACGGTTCGGGCTCTGCCATCGACAAGACCGGTATCAAGTACGATATGAGCCCCTATGACGCCTTTGCCGTCGAGGCGGCTCTGCGTCTCAAGGAGACGACGGGTGAGGGGGATGTCATGCTCCTCACTCTCGGCGACTCGTCTTCGCAGGAAACGCTGAGGAAGGGACTCGCGATGGGTGCCGACCGCGCCGTGCTCCTCACGGGCGAGGTCAGCCTGGATGGTCTCGCGACCGCGAAGACGCTCGCGGCAGAACTCGAGGGCACGGACGCCGATCTCTTCCTCTTCGGCATCAAGGCCGCCGACGACGATCAGCAGCAGGTTGGACCGATGGTCGCGGCGCTCACGGGGCGCCCCTGCGTGTCGGGGGTCTCGAGCTTCGAGGTCGCCGGAGGGACGGCGACCTGCCACCGTGAGGTCGAAGGTGGGAGTGAAGTCGTGGAGGTCGACCTTCCCGCAGTCCTGTGCATGACGAAGGGCCCGAACGAGCCTCGACTGGCAGCGCTCAAAGGTATCATGGCCGCGAAGAAGAAGCCCCTGGAGGAGAAGCCGGCCGCTGAGAACGCGGCCCGCGTCCGTCTGACAGGGCTGTCTGAGCCTCCTGCCCGCGCCGCGGGCCGGATCGTCGGCGAGGGAGCCGACGCGGTACCGGAGCTGGTCCGTCTTCTGAGAGAAGAAGCGAACGCCGTCTGATCCGTCTCGGTTCGGACAGGCTTTCCCATATCGATTGCATTCAGCGGAGTAGAGAATCACATGGCGAACGTACTCGCCTTTGCGGAACAGAGAGATGGACAGCTTGGATCGGCCGCACGAGAAGCGGTTTCGGTCGCGGCTCGGCTGGCTGAAGGCTCCGGTGGTGTGGCACACGCACTCGTCCTCGGCGGACGGGGTGCGTCCGCGGCCGCATCGGGACTCGGTGCCTACGGTGCTGCGACGATCACGGTTGGAGAGCACGACGCCCTCTCGGACTACAACCCCGAGACGTGGGTGGGGCTCGTCGTCGATCAGGTCCGCTCCGGCGACTACGCCGCGGTGGTGTTCGCGGCGACCACGCTCGGTAAGGATCTGGCTCCGCGCGTCGCTGCACTTCTGGATGTCCCGCTGGCGTCCGACGTGACCGGCGTGGAGATGTCAGACGGCACGGTTTCCGTGACCCGCCCGGTCTTCTCGGGGAAGGCGTTCGCCAACCTCGAGATCGATGCATCTCCGGCGCTGGTATCGATTCGGCCGAACGTGTTCCAGGCGGCCGAGCGGGCGGCGGCCGGTGAGGTGTCGACCTTCACGCCCGAGGTCGACGTAGCCTCTCTTCGTGTGCGCGTGGTGGAGCGCAAGGGCGCATCCGAGGGCACCGTCGACGTGGCCGAGGCTTCCGTCATCGTGTCCGGAGGGCGTGGCATGAAGGATCCTGAGCACTGGGGCCTGCTCGAAGGTCTCCGGGACGCGCTTGGTTCCGACGCCGCGCTCGGGGCGTCACGGGCGGTGGTTGACGCGGGATGGCGGCCTCACGGTGAGCAGGTGGGGCAGACCGGGAAGACCGTGGCCCCGAAGCTCTACATCGCCGTAGGGATTTCCGGTGCGGTCCAGCATCTCGCGGGCATGCGGACCGCCAAGACGATCGTGGCGATCAATCGGGACGCAGACGCACCGATCTTCGGTGTGGCGGATTACGGCATCGTGGGTGATCTCTTCGAGGTCGTGCCTCGGCTGACGGAGGAAATCGGCGCGCTCAAGTCAGCAGACTGAAGGGGCCCGCCCGCTAGCTCGTAGCGCCTTCGCGCGGTAATCGCCGCCCGGGTCCCGTCGGGATCCGGGCGGTCGCGTGTCTCAGCCGGTCGGACGTCCGCCGAGGACCGCGATCGGGTCGACCGGTCGTCCCCATCGCCACACCTCGAAGTGCAGGTGCGGCGCGGTCACGCGTCCGCTCGCCCCGCTCGCTCCAATCCGGTCTCCGGCCCGTACTCGTTCACCCGCTTGTACCTCCATCGCGGACAGGTGCGCGTAGATCGACATGAGGCCGTGGGCGTGGTCGATCCAGATCACGGTGCCGAAGCCGCTCATGGAGCCGGCGAAGCGGACACTGCCGCCGGCCATGGCGAAGACCGGGGTGCCGGTCGGAACGTCGAGATCCACACCGCGATGCACGTCGGGACGCATGCCCATGAAGCGCAGGCCGAATCCCGAGGTAAGGGGCGCCTCGACCGGCCAGCGTGGAAGATGGCAGCCGGATAAAGCCATGCCGACCAGCCCGGCGACGACGAGGCGCCTCCGAGCGCGGTTCACGTAGGATCGCGCTCGAGCGCTGCCGGGCCCGTGTCCAGAAGCATGACGGAGACGTCCTCGCCGATCTCGATGGCTTTGCGATCGGGTGGGACGATAGCCAGACCGTCCGCGAGCGCGAGTCCACGAACGAGTCCGGAGAGTTGTGGACCCGTCAGGCGAGCGACCAGGCCTCCCTCGGCGCGGGTCACCGCGACGCGCTGGAAGTAAGTCAGGTCCGCCGGGGTCGGTATCCGCTCCTCCGCCGTGCAGGTGACGATCCTGCGATAGACGTTCCGGTGCCCCGCCCGACGAAGCAGGTAGGGCCGCACGAACACTTCGAAGGTGACGAAGGCGGACGAGGGGTTGCCCGGCAGACCGAATACCGGCTGGCGGCGTCCTCCTCGGTCGAGCCAACCGAACGAGATGGGACTTCCGGGCCGCATGCGAACGCGCCAGAAGTCGAGCTCGAAGCCGGCGGTGTCGAGTGCCCGTTTGACGAGGTCTGCCTCTCCCATGGACGCGCCGCCGGTCGTGACCAGTGCGTCGGCATTGGCCCCCTCGGCGATGCAGGCAGCGAGATCGGCCGGGTCGTCACGGGCAATGCCCAGATCGATCGGGTGGACACCGATTTCCCGGAGCATGGCGGCGAGCATCGTTCCGTTCGACTCGGGCACGCCGAGTCCGCGAACCACGTCGTCGTAACGGTCCGTGCGCCTGAGCTCGTCGCCCGTCACGAGGAGGGCCACCCGAGGCGCTGCGTATACGTCGATGTCCGCCCGCCCCGCGGCCGCCAGGACCCCAATCGTTCCTGCCGTGATCGAGTGCCCCGGCTCGAAGAGGAGGGCCCCTTCGGTCATGTCCTGCCCTGCGGCGCGCACGTTCCGACCGGCATCGCCGTCGGATGTGATCACGACCTGGCCCTCGTCGACCTCGCGGTCCGTGTGCTCGACGCGGACGACTGAATCGGCGCCGGCCGGGACGGGCGCACCGGTCATGATCCGAATCGCCGAACCGGGCTCGAGGGTGCGACCCGCGTCACCACCGGCGCGAACCACACCGGACACGGGGAGGACGACCGGCGAGTCGAGTGAGGCCCCGACCACGTCCGCGGCCCGGACGGCATATCCATCCATCGCGCTGTTGTCCCACGGTGGGAGCGTCGCTCTCGCGAGGACCGGTGCGGCGATGGCTCGCCCGATCGCCTCGTTCAGAGGAACGCATTCGGGCGCCAGCGGTTCGGCCGACGAAAGGATGCGCTGTCGCGCTTCGCGGACGGAAAGCCAGTCCGCTTCCCGCCGTTCGTGGTCGAAGCCGCGACGCGATCCGGTCACGTGCTGGGCCGGATCACCAGCGCCAGAGCAGCGTCAGGCTGAATGTCGTCCCGCGAAGCCACTCCCCGTCCTCGACTTCCTCGAAGGCTCTCGTCGGATCACTGAATCCGGGCGGCGTATCGACCTTCCAGAGCGAGAAGACGCCGTCGCCCCGGAGCGCGATCCTGTCCGTCACGAACCAGCGGCTCCCCAGACCGAGGGTCCCGTAGAAGCTGCTTCCGAAGCTGAACACATCTTCCGGGAGCAAGCTCTGATCCAGCGTGTCGTCGCCCCCGGCACTGAAGACCGCGCCGCCCCCGAAGGTCAGGAACGGACTGAGCCGCTTCCACATGCGACGCCCGGCGAAGCTGAAGCGGAGACGAGCCTCGATCGTCGCGAGCAGTTGGTCCACCTGTCCAATCTGTCGGCTTCCCTCGGCACGACTGGGATCGATCACGTCCCGCTCACTGTCGATGAAGCTCACGACACCCTCCAGACCAAGGGGCCCCGACAGCTCGAGGCCGTAGCGCGCCCCTAACATGGTGCCACCCGAGGGTGCATATCCGAATCGGCCGGTGCCGGCGTTGATGGAGCCGCCGAAGACGCCGGCTTCCTGCCGACGCTCGAGGTATTCGAAGGGCGAGGGAATGGTTTGCGCAGATCCCGCGCCGGGAAGCGCAAGCCATGCTCCGACGGCCAGTGCCGCCATCTTGTTCAACGATGACCCCATTAGCGGGACTCGACTCCTCTGCCTCACGGAATTTTTGATTGACCGACTTTCGTGCGTCGGGCAAATTCGTTGGGCGACGCGCACTTGCCGCGTCGAGCGCCCGTTGTAACACCTTCTGTACCGGATCGTTTCAGACTCCATGCGTCTTCGATGTGCGGCCCTCCACCGCCCGTTGCTTCTGGCCGGAGGCTTGCTCGCCGTGACGGCCGCGCCGGGTGCGTCTCAGGACGTCGTGACCCTGAGGGTCGAAGAGAACTTCCGGCGCGAGCCGAATGGTGTCGTGCTCGCCCGCCTAGGGGAAGGGGCTTCGCTCCGTGTCCTCGGCACCGAAGGGAACTGGACGCAGGTCGAAGTGGAGGGTTGGGTCTGGTTGCGTTCGCTTCAGCGCAGTGATGATCCCGACTTCGACCTCGTGGTCAGCGAGGTAGACGGCGAGAACCTGCGTGCGGGCCCATCCGGATCGATCCTCGGTGTGCTGGAAGAGGGAGCGCTGCTCGAGGAGCTGGGTCGGGACCCTGCCTGGGCCCGCGTGGCACGCGTCGGATGGATCTGGTCCGCATCGCTCACGAGTCCGGTGCGCGCCGAATCCGAGGCGTTACCGACACCCGTTGCGACGCCGTCGGCGTCCGATGTCCCCTCCGGGCCTGCAGCGCGGACCCCGGGTAACTTCACGCAGACCGGCGGCGGCGGTCCGATCCTCACGGCGCCCGACGGAGATACGCTGGGCATGATTGGACCGTCGGGCGATGTCCAGGTCCTGGCACGTGAAGGAAGCTGGGCCCGCGTCCGCCTCGAGGGGTGGATGTGGATGCCGGACTCCCCGACCGAGGTCGCCGCGGACGAGACGGCGGACTCCGAACCGGGGGAGGTCGTGGACCCGGACACACTCACGGCGGACCCGACGAGGTACGCGGGTCGCGTCGTGGCGTGGACCATCCAGTTCATTTCGCTCGAGCGGGCAGAGGCGGTCCGCACCGACTTTTTCGAAGGGGAGCCATTCCTGCTCGCCCGCTTCGGGAACGCCGAGGGCCCCTTCGTCTATGTCGCAGTCCCGACGGATCGGTTGTCCGAGGTCGAAGGTCTGGTCCCTCTCGAAACCTTGGCCGTCACAGGGCGCGTACGCACGGGTGCGTCGGAGCTGACCGGCGCGCCGATTATCGATCTCATCGATATCGAGCGATCTCGAGACTACGAATGACGGTGCGCCGGATCGGCGACCGATGGAACAGGTCACGCCAGCTCGCCCAGTGTGCTCTCTTCGCAGCTGTCGCTCTGGCACAGGCCTGCGGAGGGGATCCGACGACCGTGTTGCGGCCCCCGGTCGAGATCTTTGTCGCTTCCGGGGATCAACAGTACGGGACCGCCGGGCAGACGCTTCAGACACCGCTTCAGGTGCTCGTCCGGGCTCTGACCACGCAACTGCCCCAATCGGGGGTACAGGTTTCGTGGAGCGTGGTGGAAGGCGACGCGGAGATTGTCGGTGTGTCTGCGACCATTTCCGACTCCACAGGGCTGGCGCGCACGAACGTCCGACTCGGTACGACCGTGGGAGACGTCGTCATCCGTGCGACCGCCCAGGGACAATCACCTGCATCCGCCGAGTTTCGGCTCTTCCTCATCGATCGTCCCGTTCTTGGGGGTCTTTCGGTCGAAACGGCACCCCCAGGGGCGTCGATCACCCTGACCGGTGAGAACTTCGTGCCCGAGCTCGAGCACAATGTCGTGCTGTTCTCGGGCGTTCGGGGACAGGTCACGTCAGCGACCGGGAACGAACTGACCGTGACGGTTCCTGCCTGCCTGCCCGAGCGGGACGTCGACGTCAGCGTCCGATTCGGGACGGTGGGCAGCTCGTCCATCCGCCTCTCGGTCGGGGCAGGCGGGGACGTGACGGCGCTCGATGTCGGGGATGTCGTCGACGCATTTGATGCGCCCGGTCTCACGTGTGTCACGGTGCCCGGTGCCGGGGGAGCCGAGTACGTGCTCGCGGTGCATTCGACGTCAAGCGCGGGGGCGGCTGCACACCCGTGGAGCCTCTTCGGTCTGGGCCCCGGCGTCACCGCGGGGCCGGCGTCCCGAGTGCAAGAACGGGATGCGATGCCTGTCGTCCCCGAGCTCGATGTGGCGATTTCCTGGGAAACCCGACTGCGTCAGCTCGAGGAGGAGCTGACCGCGGGGCGGACCGGAGATCCGGAGTCTCGCTCCGGCCCCCCTGGTGCTGTGCTCCAGGCGGTCCCTGAGGTGAACGACGTACGCACGTTTCAGGTGTTCCGACGGCCCGGCGACTTCGCTACGGTGACCGCGACGGCTCGTTACGTGGGAGAGCGTGCCGCCCTCTTCGTGGACCAGGATGCTCCGGCGGGAGGGTACGACGACGACGACCTTCGCGCCTTTTCCGATCAGATCGATGACGGAATCTGGCCTGTCGTGACCGGCGCATTCGGCGCCCCGTCGGACCTCGACTCGAATGATCGGATCGTGATCCTCTTCACCCCGATGGTCAACGCGTTGACCCCCCGGGGTGTGACGGGGTTCATCGCGGGCTTCTTCTTCGGGCTCGACCTTCTTCCTGACGAAGAGGGGAGTAACGCGAGCGAGATCTTCTACGCCCTCGTCCCGGACCCGAGTGGCGAATATTCGGATCCGCGCCCGAAGAATGCCGTCGCCCGGCTCACACCGGCGGTGCTGTCTCACGAGTTTCAGCACATGGTGAACTTCAACCAGCGTGTCCTGTTGCGGGGTGCCGAAGCGAACGAGGCGGTGTGGCTCTCGGAAGGGCTGGCCCAGTTCGCAGAAGAGCTCGTCGCCCGATCGTATGAGGACGCCGGGAACGCCGAGGACGCCGAGCTCTTCCGAGAGGGTGTTCGTGAGCGCGCGCGGCGCTACCTCGGGGACACGGGCGACGTATCGCTGATCATCGCATCCGGGAACGGGACTCTAGAGGAGCGCGGCGCCGGCTACCTGTACCTTGCCTACCTCGCGGATCGGTTTGGCGTGGACCTTGCGGGTCGACTTACGCGTACGACCAGGACAGGAGTCGCGAACGTGGAAGCGGAAACGGGGACGAACTGGGACGGGGGCCTGTCGGACTGGTGGGCAGCCATCCTGCTCGATGGACCTGGACCGGAGACGGGGAGCCTGACGTATCCAACGACGGATCTGAGAGGCTTCCTGCGGGCTCCGTTCCCGCTGGAACCGACTCCCCTAGGGGGGACGGACTTCGAGCGCTCCGGAACACTGCGCTCGTCGTCTGTGGCGTACTACATTGTCGATCCGTCCGAGTCGGGAACGATGACGTTGCGGCTCGGCGGTGAAGGGGGTGGGTCGAGTGCTCCTCAGGCCGGCCTCCGGATGCGGATCATCCGCGTGCAGTAAAGAAAATCGATCTCTGACGCGCTGAATCTTCCAAGGATCGGCGCCGTAGGGAACGAAGTTGAGCCAACCGTCCACTTCCGGCAGATCAGATGCGTTGTTCCACCTGCGGCGAGACGCTCCAACCCGGAGCTGTGCGATGCCCCACATGCGGGACATCCACCCCCGTAGGCATGGCGGTGACTCGACCCTCGGGTGTGCGCCGTTGCCCCCGCTGCTCCTATCAGGGCGAGGGGATGCCGTACTTCCGCCGGGCGGGTCACGTCGGTCTGCTGGTGGGTGCCTCACTCTTTACGTACGGGTTCGGCGGGCTGGTCTACTGGCTGGCCCGTCGCAAGCACCTTGTTTGTCCACGATGCGGTCTGGGGTGGGAAAACGCGTCACGCGCCCTGGCCGCCACCGGGCCGGAGCCGGAGAGGCGTCTGGTCGAGGCGGAGCCGGATGAGAGACTGCCGAGCGCAGGGCTCAAACGACGAATTCTCGGCACGACGATGGTCCTCATGGCCAGTCTGCTCGTACTGCTCGGTTTCGTCGAGGGGACGTTGGCCGCGGTCGCGGTAGGGTCGGTCGTCGGAGGGGGCGGGTCGCTGACGTTCTACTGGGGCTGGCAGGGCCTCATGGAACGCAAGAAGGCGATCATGCACGGCGTCCAGCGGAAGATCCTCAAGCTGGCCGATGCGAAGGGAGGGCGCCTGACTGTGACCGAGGTCGCCGCAGATCTCAACCTCTCCCTTCCAGACGCCGAGAAGATCCTGATTTCGCTCGATGATGGCTTCCGCGTGCGCTCCGAGATCTCGAACGACGGGGTGCTCTTCTACGAGTTCCCCGAGATCCTGCACCGAGGTCAGCTGGGGTCAGTCCCGGGGGACACGGTGGGAGAGCTCGGATCGGGGCTCGGCGAGGACTGACCCAGTCGGGCAATGGTGAGCCCGATCAAAATACTCGCCGCCCCGAGGAGCTGAAGCTCCGTCGGCCGCTCGCCGAGCCAGATCCATGCGGTGATCAGGGCCCATACGGGCACCAGGTTGGAATACACCGCTGTCCGGCTGTTCCCTAGCCTCTCGACTCCGACGTACCAGATCACGTAGGCCAGCGCGAGCGCGAAGAGTCCGGCGTAGACGACCCCCAGCCATGCGCCGACGCTCACCGCGGCGAGGTCGGTACGCACGAGAGAAGGGATTCCCAGGAGCACGAGGACCGGAGTTCCGACCCAGAGGGTCCAGGTGGTCATTCGGAGTGCGCCATACCGGCCGACAGGGGCCGCACCGATCACCGTATAGGCGGACCAGAGAATCGAGGCCACGATCATGAGCAGGTCGCCGCGGAGGGTGTCAGAGCCCAGCGATAACTGCTCTCCACTTCCCAGCACGACGAGAACCATACCGATCAGGGTCCCGACCACTCCGGTGATCACCCACCGATTCGGTTGTTCGTGCCCGGCTACGGCCGACAGAATCACCGTCCACACCGGTGTTGTGGAGAGGAGCAGGCTGGCATTGCCGGCGTACGTCCAGTCGATCCCGATGATGAAAGCGAGCTGGTAGAGGACGTTACCCAGCGCGCCCAGCAGAAGAATTCGGGGAATATCCCGTCGCTCGGGTACGAGGGCCCCGGACGTCCTCCAGACGAGCCAGCCGAGAACTGCAGCCGCAAGGGGGAAGCGCAGCGCGTTAAAGGCCAGGGGCCCCATCTGCTCGAGCACCAGCTTCACGATCGAGAAGTTGACGCCCCAGATGGCGGCCAGCGCGACCAGCCCCAGATCGGTGGCTACGTCCCCTTTTCGCGAGGTCATCGGACTCCCGGACTCGACATGGTGCGTGCTCGGTGCGCGAATGTAACCCGGAATCCCTCCCTTCCAACCGGTCACGAATCGGGGTTGCGCCCATCCTCGACGTGCTGAGTCGAGTCGAGCCGCGCGAGGTACCGCCGGTCGGGAGAATACCGATCGGAATCCGGGACGGGGAAGGGCTCGAGTCAGGACATCTCCGGTTCCTTGACGAATGTGACGTCAGTGATAGCGTTGGAGGCGGTTTGAGCGTCGTCTGGAGACGACGCCTGCGCGTGAACCCCCGACGCCGGAACAACGATGAGACAGTTCTCTGACGCAGAAGGCCGCTCCTGGACCGCGACGGCGGCCACCGAGGAGACAACCGACTACAAGGGGCGTTACCACCTCGTCATGGAGGCCGAGGATGGCGAGCGCGTCGAACTCACGGACGTGAGGTGGAACAGCGAGCGCTCGGCCGTTCGTACGATCGACTCGATGTCGGTCGTTGAGCTGCGCCGGAGACTCCGTTCCGCGACGGGACGAGGCGCTGCCAGCGTCTGATTCCATGGTGTCCGGACCGGCGGCCGACGCCGGCGCCCGGCTGGCCTCGGTCGTTGCCCGGGAATATCCCGACCGCGGGCCCGCCATATTTCTGAACTCCGCGAGCTGGGGACTCCTGCCAAAGAGTTCGGCGGAGGCGTCAGCGGATCTGACGCTGAGGCGCAACCGCGCCGATGGGTTCGAGGAATCCGAGCTGGGTGTCATCCAACGGCGTTGCCGCAGCGCGGTCGCTGAGCTGATCGGGGGGGACGCCGGCGAGATTGCGTTATCCCCGAACACATCCTTTGGCGTCAATCTGGGCGCTGCACTGCTGCGTGCGGGACGGCCCGGGACGATTGTGGTATCGGAAGGTGAGTTCCCGGCCAACGTGCTCCCCTTCCTGGCGCTGGAACCCGAAGGCTTCACGGTGCGGATCGTGCCCTGTCGGCCCGATGGCCTTCCCGACGAAGACTCGCTGATCGAGTGGGCCGAGGCGCCCGACGTCGTCGCGGTCGCGGTGTCGGCAGTCCAGTTCGCGACCGGCTACCGCTCGGACCTGGCGACCATCGGGCGGGCCTGCCGCGACCGCGACGTCCTGTTCTTCGTCGATGCGATCCAGCAGGTCGGAGTCGCACCGATCGATGTTCGCGCCATGGATGCGGATCTGGTCGCGTGCGGAGGGCAGAAATGGCTGTGCGCGCCGTGGGGCTCAGGATTCACCTGGATACGCCCGGAGGTCCAGGAGCGGTTCCCACCCCCCATGGTGAGTTGGCTGGCTACCTCCGCTGGTGCGGACTTCGGCGACATGCTGCATTACTCGATGAACTGGCGGTCGAACGCGCGAAAATTCGAGCTCGCGACGTTGGGCGTGCAGGACTACCTGGGACTGGCGAGATCCATCGAGGTTCTACAGGAGGTCGGCGTCCACACCATCCGCGAACACGTTTTGACCCTGCACGACGTCCTGATCGACTGGGTCGACCGATCCAACGCGGTTCTCGTGTCACCGCGAGACCCCGAACGACGCGCCGGAATCCTCACGATCGGAGTGGACGCCGTCTCGGAGGCTGCCGATGCGCTTCGACAACGGGGTGTCGTCTGTTCGGTCCGTGAAGGAGCGCTCCGTTTTGCACCTCATGTGTACAACACGAAAGACGACATCGACGCGGTGGTCGATGTCCTGGACGGGATCAGCTGACCGCCGGGTCTCGGTGAGTGTCGCCGGGGATCGGGTTCCGGCCTCAGTTCCCGCCCCGCTTGGGAATCTCCAGCCACTGACCCGCCACGATACGGTTGCGATCGACACGAGGATTCACCTGGAGAATCTCGTCGATTGTCACGCCGTATCGCCTCGCGATCGCGGACAGGTTCTCTCCGCGGGTCACCCTGTGACGGTCATTGACGGCGGTCGTGCTCACCGCGGGAGGGGCCGTCTCCTCTGCGATGGCCGGAGCCGTGCCCGGCGCGCGTTGGAAGTCGGCGAGGCGCGCCCCGATCTGGTTTTCCACTCGCTTCGCCCGGGTCTGCGAAGGCGAGCCATTCACCATAAGCGAGAAGGCGAGCCTCTCTCCATCTCTCGAGCGAACCATCCCGCTCAGGGCGGAGACCCCGTCGATGGTACCCGTCTTGGCCCTGAGGTTGTCTGCCGCAGCCGTGCGATACATGCGGCCGAGCTCGCGTCGCGTGCCCGCACGAGGGAGAGACGCCCAGTACTCGGGCCACAGCGGACCGTCACTCATGCGGCGAATCAGATCGACGAACGTCGCTGCGCTGACGCGATTCTCACTCGACAGCCCCGAACCGTCGTGTTGCCGGAGCCCTTCGGTCTCGACGCCGAGCGCCACAAGCGTTCGACGCACCGCGTCCGCACTCGCGGCCGGTGAGCCCATACCCGAGTCCGCCCGGCCCACAGCCCGGAAGATCACCTCGGCGAACAGGTTGTTGCTCTCCTTGTTCACGACCTCCAGATAATCCGAAAGGGGGCGGGACGTGTGACGAGCCAGAATTCGCGAGCCCGGTCGGCCGAGCGCGGGTGCGCTGAGGCGGCCGACGGGCGATTCGATGGGCAGCTCGACCGTTCGTGTCGCGCCGCGCACTGTGATCCCACGTCCCTCGAGGGCGGCCCGAAACGAGGCACCGACGAAATCCGCGGGGACTGCGACCGTCATCTGCCGCCACACGTCGCGGGAGTTTGAAGAGATCCGGCCGGTAATTCGCACGGGCTCCAGAGGATCGTCGCGCAGGATGGCGAGTCGCGGCCGGGCCCGGCCGCTCACGGTCTCCGCGGAGTTGTCCACTTCAAGTGCGGAGTGGGGCGGTACCGTTTCGACGCGGGGTATCGCACCCACCCGGCCGGGTCGGATCCGGAAGGACACGACGTTCTCGTTGTACGAAAGGGCGGATACCGCGGCCGTGAAGTGCTCGTTGAGGTCGCGTCGCTCCCAGCCCTCGTCCCGCAGGGGGCCTGGAAAGAACGATGCGTCCGCGATCAGGTCGCCCTCGACCTCGGTGATGCCGGCCGCCTCCAGATCGTCGATGAGCCGCTGGAAGACCTCGTCCTTGCGCCCGTAAAAGCGGTCGGAGATACCGGGATCACCGGTTCCATACAGGGTCAAATCACCCCGAAGTACACCGTCTCGCACCGGCGCGTCGGAGAGCACGTACGTCTGGAAGCGATAATCGGGGCCCAGACGGTGCAGGGCCGCTGCGGTCGTCAGGAGCTTCAGGTTCGAGGCCGGAGCAAGGGCGCTGTCGGGGGCGATGGCGAGAAGTGTATCCCCGGAGTCGAGAGAATAGACGAGCGCGCCCCACCGCGCGTCACCCCAGGAATACGTGTCGAACGTCTCGACGAGGTCGGCCTGGAGCCGCTCGACGTCCTGTGCGTCGAGCAGAACCGGGGTGGCGATCATCCCCAGCAGCACCAGTGTGCATCGCCCGCGACCGGCGCGCTTCTTCCGGGTGCGTAACAGGCGAGCCATGGCGAGTGTCGTGGTCAGGCCGTGACGGCCCGTTCTTTCGTCGGCAGGCAGGCGGGACAGTACCCCGACAGCTCGAGGCGGTATCCCGTCACGGTGAATCCACCGGCGGTTCCGCGCAGCGACTCGATCTCCTGTCGAGAGATCTCGCCGGGCAGGTCCAGAACGCATTCGCACACCACGCAGCGCGCGTGGTGATGAGGATCGGTACGCCCGTCATACCGAGCCGAGTGATCGGCGTAGCTCAGCTTGACCGCGAGCCCGCAGCCGACCAGCGTTTCGAGGCTCTTGTACACGGTCGCCAGCGAAATCGCGGGGAGATCCTTTCGGACCGCGAGGAAGACCTCATCCGCTGTCGGGTGCACGTCGGTGTTCGCCAGGTAGCGAAAGACCGCCGCGCGCTGCTCGGTGAAACGCTGGCCACTGCCCTCGAGGGCCTCTCTCAGGCGCAGGTCTGTCGTGGAATGACTGGACATATGGATTCGTCTACTCACCGTCCGTCGGGACGGATTCTGGAGATCAACGTTACACATCCGCTCAAAAATGTGTCAATCGCAGCGTCGGTACCGCGGGGCTTGGGCGTCGCCCTGATCGGGGACGGCCGATCATGAGCGCGTCGTTCCTGACACTCGAGCCGCTCATTGATGCCCTCAGAGAGGCGATCGAAGCGGCAGGGTGGTCTCTCTCGGGGCTCCAGAAGACGACGAGCCATCAGTTCGAGGGGCGCTGGGAAGGCGAATCGACGCGCAGCGCATACCTGTTCTTCCATCGGGCCGACGGCCCCGACTTCGCCAGTGTCGATGTGTATCTCGACGAGACCGGCCGCGGGGTCAGCGGCAATGTGGCCCTGGTCGTGGACCTGAGACCCCTGGGGTCGATCGGGGACTCGGGCGAGGTGTTGACGGCTCTCAGCCGTCTTTCGGCTCGGGAGCTCGAGCATGGGCAGCGTCGCCCACTGTCCCTTCGTTTCCGCCTGGATGACGCGGAGGACGCCGCCGTGGACGCGGATACGGAGGTTCGTTTCAAGGTGCGGCTTCCGCGATCGGTGATCCAGGGGGGACGCTCGGCACTGGTCACGTGGCTCGACCGGGTGGTGGCCGGTTTCTCGGAGATCCTGCGGTCTCCGGAGTTGACCGTGCTCGCGGACACGGAGGACGGCGTGACTGGATAGTGGCTCTGCTCTGAACGGGCGCATCGTCATGACCTGCCGTCCGAGAGGAGCCGGAGTCCATTGAAGACCACGACCACGGTCGATCCCTCGTGCCCGATAACGCCGACTGTGAGCCCGATCCAGCCCATGAGCGCGGCGAAGACGAGGATCGTCATCATGCTGACGGCGAACACGAGGTTCTGACGGACGATCCTCCGCGTCCGACGACTGAGACGGACCGCGTGGGCGAGGTTGGAGAGGTCTTCTCCCATGACGACCACATCCGCCGTCTCGAGCGCTACGTCCGTTCCTGCGACGCCGATCGCGATCCCGACATCGGCGACAGCCAGCGCCGGCGCGTCATTGACCCCGTCCCCGACCATCGCGACGCCACCCGGACCATCGGCGCCCCTCAGAATCTGCGACTTTTCGTCCGGGGCGAGAGCCGCATGGATTTCCTCGATACCCACGCTCTGGCCGACCGCCCGAGCCGTTGCGTCCGAATCGCCGGTGAGCATCATCACACGTTCTATACCACTTGCCCGAAGCGCGGCAACGGCGCTTCGGGCACCGTCCCGGGGATGGTCTTGAATCGCAAATCCGCCTGCATGAGCACCATCGATCGCGACGTGGACGAGGGTGGCCGCCGGATGCTGCTCTCGGAGTACCTCGGCGACCGACTCGTCGAATCTTGCCACGCCGGCCTGAATGAAGGCGGATTTGCCCACACGAACCCGCTTGCCCTCCACATGAGCCTCCACCCCTTCGCCGGCGAACGATTGAAACGCCGTCGGCTCTGCAATGGGGAGGCTACGAGCCTCGGCCGCCCGAAGGATCGAGGCGGCGAGATGGTGCTCGGACCGGTGCTCTGCCGCCGCGGCCAGGGAGAGGAGTCGATCGGATGATTCGGCCGCCGCGCCTGCGGTGGGTCGGATCGCGATGACCTCGGGATGTCCGACCGTCACGGTTCCGGTCTTGTCCATCGCGAACGTCGTCACGTCCGCCAATGCGTCGATGTGCGCCCCGCCCTTGAAGAGGATGCCGTGGCGGGCTCCGTTGGCGACGGCCGAGACGATGGTCGCCGGTATCGAGATGACCAGTGCGCACGGTGAGGCGACCACGAGCAGGGTCATCGCCCGGTAGAAGGCGTCATCGAAGGTCCACCCCATCAACGTCCACGGGATCAGGATCGCCAGGCCGGAGGCGAGGATCACCCCGGCTGCGTAGCGGCCCTCGACTTCTTCGATCCAACTCTGCGTCGGCGCCCTCGACTCACGGGCTTCCTCCACCATCGAAATGATGCGTGCGAGGGCGGTCTGGTCGGCCGGGCGAGTCATCCGGATGTCCAGGGAGCCCGATTCGTTCAGCGTTCCGGCGAAGACCGGGTCTCCGGGGCGCTTGTCCACCGGGACCGACTCACCGGTGAGTGTGGACTCGTCCACGGCGGATCCGCCCCCCACCACCGTGCCATCGACGGGTATCCGGTCACCGGGGCGGACGCGCACCACGTCGTCCGGTTGCAGGCGTTCCACCGCCACGGTCCGCTCTTCCGAGCCCTCCAGGAGGATAGCCTCGTCGGGGCTCAGCTCCACCAGAGCTTCGATCGAGCGCCTCGTTCTGCGGAACGCGAAGCTCTCGAGCGTATTACCCAGGGAGAAGAGGAAGAGGAGAACGGCGCCCTCGAGCCAGTGCCCGACGATCGCGGCTCCGAATGCCGCAAGGAGCATGAGAACGTCGACGTCGAGTTCGCCCGAGCGCAGTGCACGCGCGGCCCGGAGCGTGGCATCCCACCCCGCCGACACGTAGGCAAGGAGGAACAAGGGAAGGGCCAGAGCCGGGAGTCCGACTTCCGGGGACAGCCAGCCAGCGAGCGTGGCAAGCAGCGCCACGATCGTTGACGTGACCTGCAGGCCGAGGCGGTCCGGCTCACTTCCCTGAGCGTCGCAGCAGCTTCCCATGATCCTTTATCAAGAATGATTCTTGATAAGCTAGCCATGTCGGTGCGTCGCTCCAACGGACTCGGTGGCTTGCTCGGGAAGGGTCCACGTGCACATTGGGCGCATCCGAACCACAGACCTGTTTCGACGAGGACGATGCATGAGTGACGCCGGCGAATTCGATGCCCTTCTGCAGGAGGACCGCCGCTTTCCGCCCTCCGCCGCCTTCGCCGGGCAGGCGAACCTCAACGATCCGTCGATCTACGACCGAGCCCTGGAGGACCCCGAGGCGTACTGGGCCGAATGGGCTGGTGAACTCGACTGGTTCGAGCCCTGGCACACGGTCCTCGAGTGGACGCCACCGCACGCGAAGTGGTTCCTCGGAGGGAAGCTCAACGTCGCCCACAACTGCCTCGACCGGCACGTGGAGGCAGGCCGTGGCGACCGGACCGCACTCATCTGGGAGGGTGAGCCCGGAGATACCCGCACCTACACCTATGCGGAGCTTCATCATGAGGTCTCGAAGTTCGCCAACGCGCTGAGGGGACTCGGCGTGGAAAAGGGTGATCGGGTCACCATCTACCTGCCGATGATTCCGGAGGCCGCGATCGCGATGCTCGGCTGCACCAGGATCGGGGCGGTCCACTCCGTGGTTTTCGGAGGGTTCAGTCCGGATTCGCTCGCCGATCGCAACAATGATGCCGCCTCGAAGGTGCTCGTGACGGCCGACGGAGGGTGGCGCCGTGGGTCCGTCGTCCCGCTGAAGACCAACGCCGACGTCGCCCTGGAGCACTCCCCCACGATCGAACACGTCGTGGTGGTCGCGCGCGGGGGTGAACTGACGTCCCAGACCCCGGTCACCATGAAGGATGGACGGGATCACTGGTATCACGACCTGATGGCTGAGGCGTCGAGCGACTGTCCCGCCGCTCAGATGGACGCTGAGGACACGCTCTTCATCCTCTACACGTCGGGTACCACGGGGAAACCGAAAGGCGTCGTGCATACGACGGGCGGATATCTGACTCAGGCGTATGCGACCACGAAGGCCGTCTTCGACCTCAAGGACGACGACGTCTACTGGTGTACCGCCGACGTGGGATGGATCACGGGGCACAGCTACATCGTCTACGGCCCGCTCGCGAACTGTGCCCAGGTAGTCATGTATGAGGGGGCACCCGACACGCCGGATCGTGGGCGCTTCTGGCAGCTGTGCGAAAAGTACGGGGTGACGATCTTCTACACGGCCCCGACCGCGATCCGGGCGTTCATGCGCTGGGGGGAGGCGTGGCCGGAAGCATCGGACCTCTCCTCGTTACGCTTGCTGGGGACGGTCGGAGAGCCGATCAACCCCGAGGCGTGGATGTGGTATCACGAGGTGATCGGCGGGGAGCGGTGCCCGATCGTCGACACGTGGTGGCAGACGGAGACAGGCGCGATCATGATCACGCCGCTCCCCGGTCTGACCGAGACCAAGCCCGGCACGGCCACGAGAGCCTTCCCCGGGATTCAGGCCGCGATCCGGGACGAGGGGGGCGAAGACACTACGGCCGGGTATCTCGCCATCACCACGCCGTGGCCGTCGATGCTCCGTACGGTCTGGGGCGACGAGCAGCGGTTCCGGGACACCTACTGGTCGAAGTGGCCGAACGTGTACTTCCCGGGCGACGGGGCGAAGATCGACGAGGACGGATACCTGTGGATTCTGGGGCGTGTCGACGATGTGCTGAACGTGGCGGGCCACCGGATCGGAACGATGGAGGTCGAGAGCGCTCTGGTGGATCACCCGTCCGTGGTCGAGTCTGCCGTCGTGGGCAAGGCTCACGAGATCAAGGGGGAGTCGATCGCCGCGTTCGTGACGCTGAAGGAGGGCATAGACGGCAGCGACGACCTGATGTCAGAGCTTCGGGATCACGTCGGGGCCAAGATCGGCGCGATCGCCAAGCCGGAGTTGGTCGTGTTCACGGCGGACCTGCCGAAGACCCGATCCGGGAAGATCATGCGCCGTCTCCTGCGGGACATCGCCGAGGGTCGAGCTGTCGGCGACACGACGACGCTCGCCGACCCTGCGGTCGTGAAGAAGCTGCAGGAGATGCACGAAGAAGAGGAAGGATAGCCCTCAGTCTTCGGCGAAGGGGTCGACGGAGGGAGGTGCTTTCGCAGCGCGCTCTTCCGCCGACTTCTCCTTGATCTTCCGAGCCGGCACGCCGACGTAGACCCAGTGAGGTTCGGTGCTCCGAGTGAGCATCGAACCCGCGCCGACCATCGAATCGTCGGCGACGTGTGCGCCGGCGAGGACCGTCGCGTGGTAGGTGATGCGCACGCCTGACCCGATCACGGTCCGGGGCAGGTACACGATGCGTCCGTCGACGATGTTGTGGGAGTGTGAGTAGACGTTGGCGAAATCCGAGACGGACGAGCCGTTACCGATTTCGATTCCGCCCCGGTCGTCCAGCAGAACGTGCCGATGGATGACCACCCCGTCGCCGACCTCGAGGTTGTATCCGAACGAGACTCGCACGTGGGTGAAGGCCTTGAAGTTCCGGCCGCATGACCCAAACACGTGCCTGGCCAGGACCCGTCGAAAGCGGATGCCGAGCTCTATGTTCTCGCCGAGGGCGCTCCGATCGAACATTTCCCACAGCCAGAGCAACGGCTTGCGAGGCTCGTAGCGGGCGAGGTCGATCTCTTCGTAGTACTCCGGCTCGAGCGTCACATTCCGGGGGTCCATCTGAGCCAGAGCCACCTGGCTCGTGTGCGACAGCCCTGCGGCGCCGGAGGCGCTGAGATTCGGATAGTAGATATCCGTGAGGATGGTCCGGCAGAGCTCGTTTCGGTCGCACGCCGGGTTGTCCAAAGACTCCTTCAGCCAGGCGAGCCAATCGTCGTAAAGGGATGCAGCGCCGTCTGCGACGGGGACGGGGCGGAGCGGAAGGAAAGACATGGCAGGAGCTTATCCGGATTGGTGAATGTGGCAAGACGTCCGCGTCGCTTGAACCATCGGGCAGCTGGACTCGTAGGGCCTTTCGGGCCTACTTCGCCCGGTTAGACTTACCCAAATGCCTCGCACCAGCGTCATCGACCATGCACGACGTCCTACGCCAGCGACTGATCCGGAAGATCGAGAGTCTACCGGACGAGCAGATCTATCAGGTCCTCGATTACATCGAGTTTCTGGAGTCGAAATACGCCGGGCAGGTCGACCTGGAGGCGTCGGGACTTCAGAAGTTCGCCGAGGGGCTCGAAGACAAGCTACGGAGCCGGGCGGTCAGCCCGAGCACCATCCGCGAGGCGTTTCAGCTGATCTCTGCGGCCGACCGCGTGCTGTCCGGTGTGTCCTCGGCGGGTCGGCAGATCCTCAATGAACTGAACACCGCCATCGAGACGACCGACGGCGAAAGCGTCGAGGATGCAGACGGAACTCAGCGCATCGAGGCTGATCCACGCAAGCGACGAGGAACGACCGGACCCACGGGAGCCTCGACGCCCGGTGAGACGGGCGTCGACTCCGGGGCTGCGATGGGAGAGGACCCGACCGGAAACTGAGCGCTTGTGCCCGTGAAGGCGGCGGCGGGGGCGTGCGGACGGGTCATGGCCAGTCGGGCCGGCCGGGGCCCCGTTGGGTGGCGTTGACGATGCAGGTGAGTCCGTCTATCGTCCCGGATGGAACCATCGAAGGCTCACTCTGAGCATGTTTTCGCCCGCTCTGCGAGGCCCGTTCGCCCGGGCAACTGCAGGCGGGCGTTCGCTTTTTCCGAAAGGTCGAATCGCCCATGACCGACGCCTCTGCGGGCGGCCGTATCGTCAAGGAAGCCCTCACCTTCGACGACGTCCTTCTGATTCCGGGCCACTCTCTCGTGCATCCTAAGGACACCGACGTATCTACCCGCGTGACCCGGGGAATCGAACTGCGGATTCCACTGCTCGCCGCGGCGATGGACACCGTCACGGAGTCGGCGATGGCCATTCAGATGGCCCGTGAGGGTGGCCTCGGGATCATCCACAAGAACCTGTCGCCTGAAAGGCAGGCGGAAGAAGTCGACCGGGTGAAGCGATCGGAGAGCGGGATGATTCTCAACCCCATCACGCTTCAGCGCGCCGGCTCGCTCCAGGACGCCCATGACCTGATGGCGCGCTTCTCGATCAGCGGTGTGCCCATCGTCGAGGACGACGGGCGGCTCGTGGGGATCATCACGAACCGGGATCTCCAATTCGAAACCGATCTGACGAAGTCGATTTCGGACGTGATGACGTCCGAGGACCTCGTTACGGTCCCCGTCGGAACCACGCTCGATCAGGCTCAGGAGATCCTCCATCAGCACCGGATCGAGAAGCTCCCGGTGGTCGACGACGATGGCAGCCTGAAGGGGCTGATCACGGTCAAGGACATCTTCAAGCGCCGGCGGTATCCCGGAGCCTGCAAGGACGAGCACGGACGCCTTCGTGCGGGTGCGGCGATCGGCGCGTCCGCCGCCGACCTCGACCGCGCTCAGATGCTGGTGGAGGCCGGCGTCGATGTGATCGTGGTCGATACGGCCCATGGCCACTCAGAGGGGGTTCTGCAGGCAGTGGCGCGTGTCCGGGAGCGCTTCCCCGACGTTCAGATCGTCGGTGGGAATGTCGGTACCGTAGAGGGGGCCAAGGCACTGGTGGATCGCGGTGTCGATGCCGTGAAGGTCGGCGTGGGGCCGGGGTCCATCTGCACGACGCGCGTCGTCACCGGGGTGGGGCTGCCCCAGCTGAGTGCGATCATGGACGCCGTGGCGGGAGCCGACGGATCGGTCCCGATCATCGCGGATGGCGGCATCCGATATTCCGGTGACGTCGTGAAGGCGCTCGCAGCGGGGGCGCACAGTGTGATGATGGGGTCGATGTTCGCGGGAACCGACGAGTCCCCGGGCGAGACCTTCCTGCTGGAAGGCCGACGTTTCAAGACGGTGCGCGGCATGGGTTCACTTTCGGCGATGGAGGAGGGGTCCGCCGATCGCTACTTCCAGGACGCCTCGGAGGAAAAGCGGAAGCTCGTGCCTGAAGGGATCGAGGCACGGGTTCCGTACAAGGGCCCGGTCTCGGATACGATCTACCAGTTGGTCGGCGGGCTTCGGGCGGGGATGGGGTATTGCGGGGTCGGTTCGATCGAGGAGCTTCGGACCCAGACCCGCTTCAACCGCGTGACGATGGGCGGGCTTCGTGAGTCGCATCCCCACGATGTCACCATCACGCGCGAGGCCCCGAACTACCACGGATAGCCGCGCGGACATGACCGTATGATTGCCGTCGCCGCATTTCGTCCCCGGGCCGCCGGATCGGTGCTGCTGGTGGTCGTTGCTGGCACCGGATGTACGCTCATTCCGCGGCAGGAAGCCGCCCGCGTGGCGCCGTTGCCCGTCGCTGATCCCGCGGTGGATGTGGGTGTCGGCCTGCCGTTTCTCGAGCCCCTGCACGTCGCGTATCTTGAGCCTCCGGAGGGGGAGGATCAGGTCGACGAGCTCCTGGCTTCACCGATGCTGCGCGACCCGGAATTCCAAGCCGCGGTCGCGGGATGGGTCGACTACTGGGAGAACGCGGCGAAGCCATGGTTCCCCGATTTCCTGAGGCGTATGGGCGCCTTCGAGCAGACGGTGGACTCGGCCCTGATGGAGCGAGGTCTGCCGGCGTCGCTGAGATATCTGCCTCTGATCGAAAGCGGGTACAGCCCAGAAGCGCAGAGTCACGCCAGCGCGGTGGGTCTGTGGCAGTTCATGTCGGTCACGGCCCGTGCACACGGGATGCGCGTGGAGGCCTTCGTCGACGAGCGGCGAAATCCGTTCAAGTCGACCGTGGCGGCCGCGGACTACCTCTCCGCGCTTCACCGGCGATTCGAATCGTGGTTCCTCGCTCTTGCTGCGTACAACGGGGGGCCGACCCGCGCCCAGCGGATTCTGCGACAGCACGCGCCGATGGCGCAGCCCTCGGACTCCGTGTTCTGGGCACTTCGCCAGCACTGGCCGAGGGAAACGAGGGACTTCGTACCGAAGCTGATTGCGGCGATTGTGGTCGCGCAGGACCCGGGAGCATACGGATACGAGTCCCCTCCTCCCGATCCACCCTTCCGTTACGCGGCGGTACAGGTGCCCGAAGCGACGACGTTCGACGTGCTCGCGCGGGCTGCGGAGACGGACGAGGAGGAGATCCGGCGGCTGAATCCGGAACTGTACCGAGGCTTCACCCCGCCCGGGCGAGCCTACGAACTCCGGGTACCAGAAGGACAGGCCGAGGTCTTCGCCGCCAATTACGCTGCGATCCCGGCGGGTGAGCGAATGACGGTCGTCGAGCATGCCGTCCAGCAGGGAGAAACGCTGTCGCATATCGCTCGTCGATACGGGGTCTCGATTCGGGACCTGCAGGCGGCGAATCCCGACGTACGACCGCGCTACCTGAGTGTCGGAGCCACCCTCACCGTACCCATCCTTCTGACCCGCTAGGAACGGGAAAGCCCGGACGGGCTCTCTGGTTGGGTCTTCCTGGCGCGCATGCCGAGGCGGCTGGGACCGGGTCAGCCTCTGGAAGCGCTCCAGTTCCCCGATGCGCCGCCGTCCTTGCTCAAGAGACGGATACCTTCGATCTGCATGCCGCGGTCGACTGCCTTCACCATGTCGTAGACGGTGAGCAGGGTCACGCTGACCGCCGTGAGGGCTTCCATCTCGACGCCGGTCTTGCCGCGGTACGTTGCTGTCGCACGTGCTCGGAGGCCCGGGAGCGCGGGGTCGACGTCGACGACGACCTCGACGGAAGCGCCTGGCAGCGCGTGACAGAGGGGGATCAGATCCGCCGTCTTCTTGCCGGCCATGATTCCGGCCAGCTGAGCGACCTGAATGGGGTCGCCCTTCTCGGTGCGGCCATCCAGGATCCGGGACAGAGTGTCGGCGTCCATGACGATCCGACCCTCGGCGACTGCCGTGCGTCGGGTATCGTCCTTCTTCGTCACATCCACCATCTGCGCGCGACCCTCGGCATCGAGATGGGTGAGACCGTCGGGGCGCTCGGTCATCGGCCGGCTCCTGGGAGGGAGGGGGAGGGCGTGTCGAGGATGACTCGGCGAAGGTCACGCATGAGTCCGCTTACCACCAGTTGTGGATTCACATTCCCCCGAGCCAGCTCTCTCGCCCGCTCGACCGCGGGGAAGGCGTCGGGGAGTCTCGAAGGCACGATACCGGAGGAGTCGGCGTGTTTTTTCAGCCGGCTGAGCGCATCGTAGTTGATGACCAGCTCGTCTGCGCCGGCGGCGGCCGCCGCAAGATCACGAAGCCACTCCTCCACGAACGTGAAGAGGTCGATCAGCTGCCTGGCTCGTGACGGCGGAAACGATGCGGCAAGCCGATAGCCCTCGGCCGGCCGGGACGCCGTCGCCCCGGTCACGATCTCGAAGGCCCTTCGACGCAGTGATTCGAGCGGGCCCGGGTCACCATCGTCCGGGAGGAAGGCCATGGCTCGGCCGGGAGATCCCTGGCTCAGATGGGCTGCCCACGCAGTCGTCTTCTCTTCGAGCTCGAAATGCTCTTGAAGGAAGGCGTGAACGGCTTCCCGGGGCAGCGCGGGAACGTGCACGGGCACCGTCCGGGAGCGAATGGTGGGAAGGAGCATTCCCGGCTCACTACTCGTGAGGAGAAAGCGTGCCTGCCCGGGGGGCTCCTCGAGGAGTTTGAGGAGTGCGTTGGCGGCCTCAGGGCTGGCTTCCTGTGGGACGAGAAGCTCGGCTTGCCCGACGATAAAGACTGGACCCGCGGCCATCGTCGGTCGCTTCGCCGCGTGACCACGCAGATTCGTGATCGTTCCCAGGTAGAGACCGCGGACGTCGTCCGACCAGCTGGGGACGAGGCTGGCGGATCGCAGATCGGCCAATTCCTGGAACCGCGCGGCCTCGAGGGCCTCGGCCAGCTTCTGCTTGCTCGATGCCTTCGGACGGGGCAGGGGGAAATACCAGTGAACGTCGGGATGTTCGAGTGAGCGCGTCATGCGACACGGCCCACACGATTCGCACGGCCCTTCCGGTGTCGGCGTCGAACAGACGCTCAGCTGCGCGATCCACAGCGCGAGCCGCTGTTTGCCGACGCCGCGCGGTCCGTGGAGCAGGAGAGCGGCGGGCAATGTCCCCGACGCGTGGGCTCGAACGAGGGACGCGCGAAGCTCATCGTGGCCGACCAGATCGTGCAGACCCATCCCGGACCTCAGCGGCCCCGCAGCCAGAGGAGCGGGTCCTGAGCCTGCGGGGATGTGCCGTCCAGTGGCGCACGAATCTGGAATTCGAGATGGGGCCCCTCCGGGGTATCGGCACCCCCGACGGTCCCTACGACCTGACCGGCCGCGACCTCGCGACCCTCGACGACTCCGATGTCCTCGAGGTAGAGGTAGAGCGTATAGAAGCCGTTTCCGTGGGACAGCATGACCGTGGGGCCGTACCCTTCGAACGGGCCCGCGTACGCTACGACGCCGGCCTTCACCGCCATGACGGGGGTGCCGGTGCGGGCGGCGATTCCGATCCCGTTCCAGCGGATCACGGTTCCGTTCGGTCGCTGATCCCGTCCGAACTCGTAGATGAGGTTACCCTCCAGCGGCCAATCGAGGGACCCCGCGTCCTCCGCGGAGATCGTAGCCGAACCGCGGGCTTCGAGCTCCCGTCGGCGCTCCTCCAGCGCGTTGATCAGGGTCGTCATCCGATCTTCGTCCGCGTCGAGCTCGACGATACGTGACGATGCCGTCTGCTCCCGGGCCCGGTACTGCTGAATCGCCGTCTGATGCTCGCGCTCCACGGACCGCAGTTGAGCCACCTCGGTGAGGCGATCCTGACGGAGCGAACCGAGGAGCGCCATCCGCTGTCGCAGGGCGTCGTTCTGGTCCACCAACTCGGCCTCCAGCGATCGTACACGCTCGACGAGTGCGCGATCGAAGGCGGCGATGCGCTGGAGGTATCGGTATCGGTTCAACAAGTCCGTGAAGGAACGCGCGCCGAGCAGGACCTGAACGGTGTGCATCGGGCCCATCTTGTAGATGTCCCGAAGTCGACGGAAGAGAACGGCCTCGCTCGTGGCGAGTCTCTCCTGCGACATGACGAGGTCACGTGTCGTCTGGCCGACCTGGTCGGCAGTCGCCTCGGACTGGAACTCGACTTCAGCCAGGACGGACCGGGTGGCGCTGAGCCTCCGCTCCACATTGGCGAGCTCCGCCGACGCATCGCGGACTCGGTTCCGCACGTCGCCGAGGTCCCGCTGGAGCCGGTTCCTCTCTTCCCGGATCTGCTCGAGTCGTCGCTGACTTTGCAGAATCTCTCGATTGATGTCCGGATCCTGCGCGAAGACGGCCGCGGGAAGAAGCAGCGTGACCAGAGAGAGGGCGAAGAGGCCGGCCCTCGGCATCAGACTTCCCTCAGGTGGCGTCGGATCGCGACTGCGCTTGACGCTGCGCCGAACAGCGCCCCCGCTACCAGACCGATGCCGATCCAGCTTCCCGGGATCCAGGCCACCTCGAAGAGATATGCGTAGACGCCACGGTAGGTCGCGTACGTGAGTCCGACTGCGAGGACGGCGCCCGCGAGTCCCGCGAGGGCCCCTTCCAGGAGGAACGGCCGTCGAATGAAGCTGTTCCGGGCCCCGACCAGCCGCATGATATAGATCTCGTCCCGCCGCGCGAAGATGGCGATCCGCAGCGCCGTACCGATGATCAGTGCGGCCACCATCGCGAATGCGACCCCGAGCACGGCGGTGCTGGCGAATCCGATTCTTCGCAGCGAGAAGAGTCGGTCGACCCACTCTTCGCCGTACAGCGCGTCTTCCACGAACGGGTAGTTGCGCGCCGAGCCCGCCACGCGCTCGACGACGTCGGGGGTTCGATTGCCCGGCCTCAACTCGACCTCGAGAGACTGCGGGAGCGGGTTCACCTCCGATTCGATGAACAGCTGTCCGAACTCGGGGAGGTCGCGCTGCGCCCGCTCCAGCGCATCACGCTTCGAGACGTAGTTGACCCGGGAGACCTCCTCGAACGCGGCCAGCTCGACGAGGAGAGTGTCGATCTCGCTCTGCCGCGCATCGTCGCGCAGGTATACGACGACCTCGACACGCTCCTCGATGGCGGAAAGCGCGATCCGCAGATTGTAGGTCGCCAGTGAGAAAAGCCCGACGACGAAGAGTGCCAGCCCCACCATGCCCGCCGACAGGCCCATAAGCACCGGCGCCCGCCGGAACGCCGCGATCGCCTCACGGATCGCGTACATCACGAGGTCTCCGAGTCGGTGCTGGCTGAGTCGTACACCAGCTTGCCCTGGTCGAGCTCGAAGAGACGGGCGTGGGGGTGGCGCCGAATGAGCTCCATGTCGTGCGTTGCCATCAGCACGGCCATCCCCTTGGCGTTGATATCCCAGAAGAGCTCCATGATCCCCCGGGTGGCCCGATCGTCGAGATTTCCGGTCGGCTCGTCCGCGAGCAGAACGTAGGGGTCGTTCACCAGCGCCCGGGCGATGGCAACGCGCTGACGCTCACCACCCGAGAGCTCTTCGACCAGGGCGCCCGCCTTGGTCGCGAGCCCGACCTGCGATAGCAGCCGGTTCGCCCTCGCCTGGATCGCCTTGTGCGGTGTCCCGGTGACCTCGAGAGCGAACGACACGTTCTCGAGCGTGCTACGACCAGGAAGAAGCCGGAAGTCCTGGAAGACCATGCCTACGCGTCTTCGGACCTTCCAGAGGTCCCGTTGCGTGACGCGCGCGGACGAGAAACCACTGACCCGAACCTCTCCGTCGGTGGGCCGGTCGGCCATGTGGATCAACCGCATCGTCGTCGACTTCCCTGACCCGGAATGTCCGGTCAGGAAGGCGAACTCACCCTTCCTGAGATGGAAGGAGACGTCGTGGAGGGCGTACCCGCGCTTCGGATACTCTTTCGATACGTGAGTGAGTTTGATCACCGGACCAGGTGGACGCGGGGCGAAACCTTGCTCCGGGAGACAAGGTTAGACATAGGCAGAAGAGGTGTCAAAGCGTGTGTTCGCGAGGTGGTGAGCCAGCGAGAGTGCCTCGATCATCGACGAGTCGTCGGCGACGCCCGAACCCGCGATATCGAAGGCCGTACCGTGATCGGGAGAGGTCCGCACGAACGGCAGTCCGAGCGTCACGTTGACGCCAGTGCCGAACGAAACGGTCTTGAAGGCGGCCATGCCCACATCGTGGTACGGGGCAACGACGGCGTCGAACTCGCCGGCGATCGCTCGACTGAAGACGGTGTCGGCGGGGAGGGGGCCGCTCGCCTCGACGCCGGCGGCGCTCAGGGCCTTCATCGCCGGGCCATAGATGCGCTCCTCCTCGTTCCCGAAGAGACCCCCGTCAGAGGCATGCGGGTTCAGCGCGCAGAGACCGATGCGGGGCGCGGTGAGACCCCAGTCCGTCTTGAGAGCCTCGTGAAGCAGTGTCGTCTGATTGATGAGTACATCGGTAGTCAGTGCGTCGGCCACCTCACGAAGGGGCAGATGCGTCGTACCGAGCAGAACACGCAGCGGCGCCTCCAGGCGGGTGCGCTCGGCGGCCATCAGCATGCCGACCCGACGGACGCCGGCCAACTCGGCGAGCATTTCCGTCTGGCCGGGAAAGATCCGTCCGCTTTCATGCAGAGAGGGTTTGTGCAGCGGAGCCGTGACGATCCCGTGCACCTCGCCGCGGAGTGCGGCCTCGACCGCCCGTTCGATCGATGCGCCGGCGACCTCCCCGGCCCACGCATCGTCGTTCGCGCGGCTGAGCCCCTGCGCCTGGATTGTCTCGAGGAACTCGGGGGAGGCGTGGCCAACGGGGCCGAAGACCACGACGTCGAGATCCGGGCGCGCTCCACGAAGATGCTCGAGACCACGGCGAGCGACCTCGGGTCCGATTCCGCGCGGGTCACCCGGCGTGAGTGCGAGGCGGACGCCCACCTACATGCGGATGTCGATGTACGTGCGCGCTCGGAGCTCTTCGATGATGCGCTCGATCTGCCGTTCCTGCTGGAGTTGGGCAGCGAGCTGTCCCCGGAGATCCTCGAAGGTGTACGCGCCGGCCTCACGCACCTCTGTCACGGCGATCACGGCCAGACGGGTCTCGCCGGGCCCCACCTCGTATTCCAGGGGTCCTACGAAGTCTCCGGCACTGGCCGTTCGCAGCATTCCATACGCCGGGGGGAGTTCGGCCAGCTGCTCGAACGCGAACGTAATGGAGTCGGGAGCGGCGGGATCGGAATACTCGTCGTACAACTCGCGCATCGCAGTACCCGATTCCGCCTGCTGACGGACCTGAATCGCGAGCTCACGCGCGGTCGCCACATCGTTTTCGGTCTTCTCCGGCACGATCAGGATGTGCCGGGCATTCCGCTCGCCGGGGCGCATCCGCTCGACCCTGATGATGTGGAAGCCGAAATCGCTCTGGACCACGTTGCTGACCTGTCCGTCGGCGAGACTGAACGCAGCCTCCTCGAACTCGCGGACCATGCGTCCGCGCCTGAACCAGCCCAGATCTCCGCCGAGCGCCGCCGAGCCGGGGTCTCCACTGTACTCGCGGGCCAGTTCGGCGAAGTCCTCGCCGGCCGTAACCCGCTCGAGCAGACCCTCGGCCTGCACGCGAGCGGAATCCACGGCGGCATCGGTCGCCTTCGGCTGAATCACGACCTGGCGGATCGTCATCAGCTTCGGGCGTTGCTGAAGCTGGCCCCGCGCCTCCTGAAAACGCTCGAGCAACTCGTCTTCGGTTACCTCGGCCGGTGGCGCATCCCGGAGTCGTGACTGGTAGAAGAGCTGCTCGATCTGCCGAACCCGCTGGTCGTTCGTCAGGATCTCACGATACTCGGCAAGGGTGAGGGCCTCTGCGGAGAGGGCCTCCTGAAGCTGGACCTGTCCCCCGAACTGTGACGCCAGTTGGGTGATCTGCTCGGACACGCGTTCGCTGATGGTCTCTTCGTCGATCTGCAACAACGAGTCCCGGGCCGCTGCCTGAAGGACCAGCAGGCGATCAACGAACCGGTTCAGGATCTGCTCGAAGAGCGCGTCGTACTCCGCGGTTCCCGGCGGGGGGACCGGGGCACCCCCCAGCTGCATCCGCTGCATCTCTTCCTGCACCTGCGTCTGCACGATCGCGGAGTCACCCACGACGGCGACAAGACGGTCCACGACGTCCAGGTCCTGGAGCTGCGCATGGGCCGCGCCCGGAACCACGAAGAAAATCAAGCCGATTAGGATGCTGCGCTTCATCATCAGACCTCGTAAACCGCCGGAATCCGCGGGTTCCTGCTACCGCCCGGCCGAATCCGGAACGGTTGGGGTGGCGAGTGCGTCTTCGACCGGAGACAGCTGTCGGGCCGCCCGAATCTGGGCCACGTCCAGGACGACCTGTCCCAGACCGGTGTCGAAGGTCCCGGTGGACCGACCGTCACGGAGCTGGAAGCCAACCAGCCCGAGGGGTACGACCTGAGTAGCTCCGGAAAGGTTGTCCACGAGCGCCTCCTCGACGGCCCGAGCGATCGCGACCTCCAGTGCCTCGCCAGGGGCCTGATCCAGGTCGAAGAATCCGAGCACTCGAGCGGCTGTTCTCAGCTGGTCGCCTGCTTCCTCGATCATGGCATCGATCGAGTCTCGCTCCGGCCGCAGACCCTCCGACTCGGCGGCGCGAATCAGCAGTTCGCGGCGCGCCAGGCTACGCAGGAATTCCTCTAGTTGTTCGTCGGTGCTCTGCGCGAGCTGCATGGGCAGGGTGGGGGACTCCAGCTGCACGAGCGTCCGGAGGTCACCCACCGTAACCGAGCCACTCTCCCACTCGATGACCGCACGACGAGCCGCACGGCCCGAGAACGATCCGCCGGGGTTCTCGGCCACTTCTCGAACGATCTCCGCCGCATCATCACTGAGTGAGGGTGCGGCCCGGTCGTAGAGTCCCGCGACGAACACAGATTCGGCTTCCTGAACCATGCGGCTCTGTACCTGGCGCCGGTAGAGCGGGGCCGATTCTTCGAAGCCACGAACCCGCCGCTCGTCGAGACGGATCACGTGTAGACCCATCGGCGTCTCGACGACGTCGCTGATGTCGCCCGGGCGAAGCGCGAGAACGGCCTCTTCGAAGGGCGCGACCATGTCGCCGCGACCGAATGGGCCGAGGTCTCCACCGTTGAACGCCGTGCCCGGGTCCTGGCTCAGTTGCTGTGCGAGGAGTTCGAAGCTCTCTCCGGCGAGGATGCGGCTTCGGACCCCGGACAGCGCAGCGACCACGCTGTCCCGCTGAGGCTGCGTCGCGCCGATCGGCAGCTGGAACATGATGTGACGTGCCCGCAGCTCGAGGGCGGGTTCTTCCGCTTCGTATCGCTGTCTCAGCTCGTCCTCGGTCACGAACGTGTCGACCTGGATCACCGAGTCGCGAAGCTGGAAGACCATCACCTGCTGCGTCTGGCGGAGTACCATCGGCTCGAAGTCGAGCATCCCGTACGTGGAGTCCGTCGCCGTGGCTTCGGCCAGCAGGGTGTAGTTGACCCAAAGGTCGGCGAGCGCCTCGACGACCCCAGCGTCCGCGGCGAGGCGTTCCTCGTCGACCAGCAGGTCGACGGCGTCGTCCACGGTGAAGGTGTAGTCGTCGACACGGGCGACGAGCCCTTCGTTACTCCGTTCACCCCCGCAGCCTGAGGCCAGTAGCCCGAGGGCGAGGATCGAGATTGTCTTACGGTTCATCGGTGATTCCGGTTCTGCGTGTCGCCGAGGCTGTCAGGCCGCGGCGCTCCGCGCGGAACGCAAGGCCGAGAGTGTGACCAGAACGGTCTCGATCATCGGCTCGAGTCCCTCACGGGTGATCTTGATGGACAGTGGATGCACCCGAAGTACGTCCAGACTGGCCTGTCGCTGTTTCAAAGGCCCCTCGAGGGCGGACATCTTCGGCACGACTCCCTCCCTGAACGAGAGACGTACCCAGTCGTCCCGAACGATGGCTCGCTCCAGCCCGAGGAGCTTACCCAGGGCCCGGATCGCGGCCACATCCAGAAGTCGTTCGACCTCGTCCGGCAGCCTGCCGTACCGGTCGGCCACCTCTTCGCGCAGTGCCTCGATCTCGGTCCGCGTTTCCGCCTTCGAGAGACGTCGATAAAGATGGAGCTTTTGGTGTGAATCGGGAACGTACTCGTCCGGAAGGAAGGCTGCGCCGGCCACCGTGACGTCCGGTACCGGCCACTCGATGGCCTCTTCGCCTCTCTCGATCCGCTCGACCGTCTTCCTGAGCAGGCGCATGTAGGCATCCAGCCCGATCTGGCTGGCGAATCCCGACTGGTCGGCTCCGAGCAGGTTCCCGGCGCCGCGCAACTCGAGGTCGCGCATGGCGACCGAGTATCCGGCTCCAAGGTCCGTGTAGTGCTCGAGCACCCGGAGTCGACGCTCGGCGTCCTGGTTCACGTCGTTCGGGACGAGGAGGTAGCAGTAGGCGCGGCGGTCGGAGCGGCCGACGCGGCCCCGGATCTGGTAGAGCTGCGACAGACCGAAGCGGTCGGCCCGGTCGACGATCAGGGTGTTGGCGTTGGGTACGTCCAGCCCGTTCTCGATGATCGAGGAGCAAACGAGGATGTCGACCTCTCCATCGACGAAGGCGCGCATGACCTCGTCGAGATCACCCCCACTCATCTGTCCGTGCGCGACACCGATACGCGCTTCGGGCACGAGAGCCCCGAGTTCCTCGGCAATCGTGTAGATCGTGTCGATCCGATTGTGGAGGAAGAACGCCTGGCCGCCACGGTCGAGCTCACGATGCAGAGCCTCCGACAGGAGCTGGTCCGTCCAGGGGAGCACGTTGGTGAAGATCGGCATCCGATCCCGCGGAGGTGTCCGTATCAGCGAAAGGTCACGAACGCCCGAGAGGGAGAGGTACAGAGTGCGCGGGATGGGCGTGGCGCTCAGGGTGAGTACGTCGATCGATGCTCGAAGCTTCTTCAGCTTCTCCTTGTGCTTGACGCCGAAGCGCTGCTCTTCATCGACGATCAGAAGTCCCAGGTCCTTGAACACGACGTCGCCGGAGAGGAGGCGATGCGTGCCGATGACGATGTCGACATTCCCCTCGGCGAGCTTCGTCACGAGCTCTCTTTGCTCCTTCGACGATTGAAAGCGGCTCAGAGACCCTACCCGGACCGGATAGTCCGCCAGACGTTCGGCAAACGAGTGCCGATGCTGCTCGACAAGGATCGTCGTCGGGGCGAGAACGGCGACCTGTTTCCCGTCCTGGACCGCCTTGAACGCGGCACGAATCGCGACCTCGGTCTTTCCGTATCCCACATCACCGCAGACGAGCCGGTCCATGGGGCGTGGCGCCTCCATGTCCCGCTTGACGTCTTCCGCTGCCTGTCGCTGGTCGGGCGTGTCGTCGTACAGGAAGGACGACTCCATTTCGAGTTGCCAGCGTGTGTCCTCGCTGAACGCGTAGCCGCGCGCCGTCTGACGACGCGCGTACAGCTCGAGCAGATCGGTCGTCATCTCCTCGATGACCCGCTGGGTTCGGTCACGCAGGGTCTTCCAGCGCTTACCGCCGATTCGGTGGATCCGTGGCGGCTTGGCGTCCTCGGACTCTCCCACCCAACGCTCGATCAGGTCCAACCGGGCTACGGGGACTCGCAGCACATCGCCGCCGGCGTACTCGACCGCGAGCACTTCGAGCTCCTGGCCTCCGACGTGAATGTGCTCCAGGCCCCGGAACTGCCCGACTCCGTGGTCCATGTGCACGACGAATTCGCCCGGCGTGAGTTGAGACAGGCTTTCCACTGCAACGGAACCCCTGAACTTCCGGCTCCGTCGAATACGCCGGGCGCGTCGGAAGACCTCATGATCGTTCAGAACGCTCAGAGGAGGGTCGCTGCACAGGAGCTCGAAGCCCCCGGCGAGGGCACCGAGTCCAAGCCGAGTGCCGGTCGGGACCCGCTGGACCCCGCCGAGAATCTCCTCCAGGCGCTGCAGCTGGCCGTTGTTCTCGCACAGGATGACGGTCTCACGACCCCGTGTCGCTCCGTCACTCAGGTAGGCCTCGAGTCGGGCCATGTCCCGGTCGATCGCCGGAGGCTCGGCCGTCTCGATGCAGAGCGGGACATCACGATCCTCTACGACGTCGATCCGGGGGAGGCGAGCGAGGCGGTCCGACAACTCCTCAGGGGGCAGGAAGAGATGGTCCGGCGTCGTCGGCGACGCACCGGAATGAACGAGGTTGTCGTACAACGTCGTCACTCGACTCCACGTCTTCTCGAAGTCTTCGGCGAGGTCCCAGTCGCCGAGCCGAACCAGAACCGCGTCGGCGGGAAGCAGCTCCAGGAGGGACCGGCTGACCTCGCCACGTTCCCCTTCCTGGGCGTCCGGACGTCGGAAGTCGACCGGGAGAACGTGCGTCTCCTGCAGTTCACCCGTAGAACGCTGATCGGTCACATCGAAGCTCCGGATGGAAACGATTTCGTCTCCCCAGAACTCGATGCGCACCGGGTCCCCCGCCGAGACGGAAAAGACGTCCAGAATCCCGCCGCGCACCGCGAAGTGGCCAACCTCCTCGACCAGCGGAACCCGCTCAAAGCCCCGTTCCTCGAGTGCGCTCGGCAGGTCGGTGAAGGGAAGTTCGTCGCCCACGCGGTACGTCGCTCTGAGTTCCGCGAGATGTGAAGGGATCGGCACCCGCTCCTGGAGGGCCCGAGGCGTGGTGACCAGGATCCGGGCACGACCCGAGAACAGGGCTTCGACCGCCTCGACACGCTGGCCGCCGATGGCGAAGTGTGGTTCCGATTCCTCGTACGGCAGCGCTTCCTTCTGGGGGTAGTGAAAGGACTCGTCCTCGTCGCCCAGGAGCGCTTCGAGGTCGTTCTCCACCGAGATCGCGTCACGAGGAGACTCGGCCACGGCCACGAAAACGCGTCCCGGATGGGCCCGGCGGAGCGTCGCGACCGTCGCAGGTGCCAGGGATCCGATCGCGCCGCCGATGGTGTGCCGCGCGCCGGGGGCGGGCAGTGAGCCACCCAGGGACTGGATCGCGGGCGAGGAAGAGAGTGCCCTCAGGACGAGGTTAGTCTCCACCGTCCGAGGCTCCTTCCGTCGCGCCCCGTCTACTGAGCGGGTTGACCGGGCCTGACGTCGCCATCGAGGCCTCGCCCAGCAGAAGGAGCATCATCGCGAGGAGGAAAGGCCACCAGAGTTCCGGTCCCTGGCGAGCTCGGTAGACAGCTCGATCCCACGCGCCGTCTCGATCCACATCGATGATCTCTCTCCCGATCGCCGTCTCGAGATCGGCCGGATCAATCGGCGTCAGCAGCGACTCCCCGCGAGGCGGGTTGAGCGCGAGCACCGAGACGAGTGAGTCGCCTGCGAGGAAGGTGTAGAAGCCCGCCTCACCGGTACCTCTTACCATCCGCGTTCCATCGATTTCGACGTCGAGGCCGGATGGGAATCGGACGTGGGTGGCGGCGGCCGGAGCCGGGACGGAAGCCCCGGTGACATACTCGCCCGGAGCCCCGCCCGCGCCGGCCCATTCGCCGGTCGCCCAATCGACGAAACGAAGCATCGCGGTCGAGACAGGCAGACTGGTGGCGCGAGCGTCGAGAGGCGAAGCGAGCAGGAGGTAGCGGCGCCCATTCCCGTCGAGTCCCTCGATCGCCCATGGTCGGCCGTCGACTTCCGCGAGCACGCGCGGTGGGGCGGGCGGGTCTCCGACAATCGTCAGGTCAAACCGGGCGAAGATGCGGACGCCGGCCAGTGGGCCCGGGAGGGCTCTGCCTTCGAGCAAGGCTTCTCCCGACGTCACAGACGGCTCCAGACGCCACGGTACTCCGGCGTCTGCGAGGCGGCGGTTCAGTGCGGGGAGCAGGGTCGGGTCCGATGGCGGAAGGATCAGAGCCGCACCGGCGGACCGATCGAGTCCTGCCCCGTTGGCAGACACGACAACGTCGGCAGCGGAGACGTCGGTGAGCCGGACGCGCTCGGCCTCCTCGAGTACGGCGAGCGCCTCGGCGGCGAACACTCCCGGATCGCCCGAGGCCGCCACCACGGGGGCCGGCCGGGACCGGAAGGCGAAGAAGCGTCGGTCATCGGCGCGCAGGTCGTCCGGATCCGCGTCCGCGTACCCCTGAACCCAACCCGTGCCCGACGGCGGGAGCGTAATGGTCGTCTGGGCGCCCGGCGGAAGGGTTGCTGCCCCCCTGATCCGTTCGTTCACAACCAGTCGGAGGGGCACGTGGAGGGTATCTCCCTCAGAGGTCGGCTCCAGCGCCTCGATCGTGACGGCAGCGCGCTGGCCCTCCAGCGGCGGCAGCCCACCCCCGACGACCACGGATGTGAGCGCCCGATTGATCGTCCGCGGCTCGTGGCCGGTCCAGACAATGACCGGGACGTCACCCGCGGGTTCCAGATCCATGGCGGGGAACGAGGTGCTCTGGAGGTCGGAGAGCAGGTGGATCTCCCGGTGATCCAGTGTCGAGGTGTCGAGCAGGCGCACGGCACGCTCGAGCGCCGCGACGAGGTCTCCGCCGGCCTCGCTGACCTCGGTCTCTTCAACCGCCTGACGGGTGTCGGTCGCGGTGCCCGGGATCGCCGGAACCCACGGCTCGCCCGCACGGATCAGCCAGAAACGATCTTCATCCGAGGCGGCGTCGAGTGTCTTCAGCGCAATCGCCTTGAGTTCGTCGAGCAGACGGACCTCGCCTACCACGAGTCCGGTGCTCAACGAGTTGTCGAGTACGATCACCGCGGCCGTGGGTGCGTGCGCGCTGCCTCGGCCAGCGAAGAAGAGGCGTGCACCTGCGGCGGTGATCAGCAGCAGTGCCAGTACCCGCAGCATGAGCAGGAGGAACTGGCGAAAGCGGATCTGACGCGCGTGCTCACGCTCCGTGCGCTCCAGGTACCGGAGTGCCGGGAAAGAGAGTCTTCGCGTCTCCTGACGCTGGAAGAGATGCAGGTAGATCGGGACGCCGATCGACAGCGCGGCCAGCAGGAAAAGCGGACTTAGAGCACCCATGAATCGTTCGGCGTCCTAGCCCAGCCGCTCGCGTTTGCGCAGGTATGCGCGCAACGACATGGACATGGGGCTGTCCGTGTCGACGATTTCGTAGTCGATCCCGTGCGGGCGCAGGTCGCGACGCCACTCGTCGAGCGCCTCGCGAACCGCTTCGCGGTACTCGGCGCGGATGTCCGCGACACTGACGAGCAGCTCGTCGTTCGTTTCGGGGTCGAAGAAGCGGGCCTCGGAGGCGGCAGGCAGCTCACGTTCCCCCGGGTCGACGAGATGAAAGACGAGCACTTCGTGCCCGTGGTGTCGCAGGTATTTCAGCGCCGTGAGGGTCTCCTCGCGAGAGACGAGCAGGTCGGTGAAGAGGACCACCAGGCCCCGACGACGAAGCCGCACCGCCATGTCTCGCAGGGCTCCCTCCGCCGACGTACCTCCCTCGGCCTCGAGGTCGCGAAGGTGTCGTGCGACCTCGTGGAACTGGCGTCGACCACCACGCGCCTGCACTCGTTTCACCACCCGATCGTGGAACGCTGCCATCCCGACCGCGTCACCCTGGCGGAGCAGGATCAGGGCCATCGAGGCCGCGAGGTGCTGGGCGTACCAGAGTTTCGACACCTGAACGCCGGGATTCGAACTCCATCCCATCGATTCGCTGACGTCGATCAGGAGGTACGCCCGTAGACTCGTTTCCTCTTCGAACTGTTTGACGTAATAGCGGTCCGAGCGACCGTACATCCGCCAGTCGATGTACCGGAGGTCGTCACCGGCCTGATAGGCACGCAGCTCGGCGTATTCGGCCGAGAAGCCGCGATGGGGAGAGCGATGAAGACCCATGAGGAACCCCTCGACGACTTCACGCGCGATCAACTCGATCCCGCCAAGCTGTGCCAGCGAGGCGGGGTCGAGCAGGTCTGCGCGGTCGCGCGAGCGTGGAGGGGTCTTCGTCTCAGCCATGGAGCCACGGAAGCTACCGGCCCTCCGGGACGCCCGGTACCCCGTAGGGCAGGTCGCCGGATCGACGCGCTCGATGCGCTGACGGGCTGGGTGACGAGGCGATCCCGCCATGGGGCGGGCCTACGTCACCCCGGCGGCCTCGGTTAACTTTTCGCGCCGCAAATCCGCATTCGCACCGCAGTTCGTCCGTGCAGACCGACCTCATCCGCAACTTCTGCATCGTCGCCCACATCGATCACGGGAAGTCGACGCTCGCTGATCGACTGCTCGAGGGCACGCGCACGCTCGACGAGCGCCAGATGCGCGAGCAAGTGCTCGACGACAACGAGCTCGAACGAGAGCGCGGAATCACGATCAAGTTGCACGCCGTTCGCATGGAGTACACGGCCCTGGACGGGGTCGAGTACGAGCTGAATCTGATCGACACGCCCGGGCACGTGGATTTCACCTACGAGGTCTCCCGGTCTCTCGCCGCGTGTGAAGGCGCCATCCTCGTCGTCGATGCGACGCAGGGCGTGCAGGCCCAGACGCTGTCGAACCTCTTCCTCGCGCTCGAGGCCGACCTGGAGATCATCCCCGTCATCAACAAGATCGACCTGCCCGGCGCGGAGCCGGAGCGTCGTCGCGACGAGGTCGCCGACCTCCTCGGCGTCGACCCGGACACGATCCTGCTGGCGAGCGCCAAGGAGGGGGTGGGTATCCCCGAGATCCTGGAAGCGGTGGTGGCGCGGGTCCCCGCTCCCGAAGGGGATCGCTCGGCACCCGCTCGGGCGCTGATCTTCGATTCCTACTACGACAAGTATCTCGGGGCGGTCCCGTCCGTTCGCGTCGTGGACGGTGTTCTGAAGTCGGGGATGCGCATCACGTTCGGGAATGCCGACGTGCGTTACGAGGTCACCGAGGTCGGCTGCATGCGTCTTGGGCGCGTGCCTCAGAAGGAGCTGGGCCCCGGGGAAGTCGGCTATGTCGTCGCGGCGATCAAGGAGGTCGCTGACACCAAGGTCGGCGACACGATCCTCGACGCCGAGAACAGGGCATCCGAACTGCTGCCGGGGTACCAGGAAGCGCGTCCCATGGTCTTCGCGGGGCTCTACCCGACGGATTCCGACGACTACGAGGATCTTCGGGATGCGCTCGAACGCCTGAGTCTGAACGATGCCTCGCTGCAGTACGAGCCCGAGACGTCGGTTGCCCTCGGCTTCGGCTTCCGCTGCGGGTTCCTCGGCCTGCTCCACATGGAAATCATCCAGGAGCGTCTCGAGCGTGAGTTCGGCGTCGACCTGATCACGACCGTGCCGAACGTCGAATATCACGTGGCGCTGACCGACGGTTCGGACGTCCACGTCGAGAGTCCGACGGTGCTTCCGGAGCGTGGGCGCATCGAGTCGATTTCAGAGCCCATCGTGGCGGCGCGGATTCTTTGCCCGAGCGAGTACATCGGGAACGTGCAGAAGCTCTGCCACGACCGACGCGGCGTGTTCAAGGGGATGAGCTACCTCGACACTCAGAGGGTCGAACTCGACTTCGATCTGCCGCTGTCGGAGATCGTTCTCGACTTCTATGACCGTCTGAAGAGTGGCACCCGTGGATACGCGGCGCTCGACTACGAGTTCAAGGAGTACCGGCCCGACAAGCTCGTTCGTCTCGACGTGCTGGTGAACGGTGATCCCGTCGATGCCTTCAGTGTGATCATCCACGAGGACAAGGCATACGAGTACGGGCGCGATCTCGTTCGGAAGCTCAAGGAACTCATCCCCCGGCAACAATTCGCGGTGGCGTTGCAGGCCGCAGTCGGGAACGACGTCATCGCCCGCACGAATGTGAAGGCCCTGCGGAAGAATGTGACCGCGAAGTGCTACGGGGGTGACATCTCCCGAAAGCGGAAGCTTCTCGAGAAGCAGAAGGAAGGAAAACGCCGGATGAAGCAGGTCGGGACGGTCGACATCCCGCAGGAGGCGTTCCTCGCTGTCCTCAACCTCGGCGACGGGTGATTCTGAGCTCATGAAGGGTCGCTGGGTACTGGGCGTCGACATCGGGGGGACGAACCTCGTCGTAGCCGCGGTTCCGGCGACGGGAGGGCAACCCAGCGCGATCCGGTCGGAGGCCACCCAGGCAACCCGTGGACCGGACGACGCGGTCGACCGGATCGTCGCGATGGCGAACGAGGTCATCGAGGAGACCCTGGGCGCCGAAGGGGGGCAGAGAGCCGACTTCGCGGGCATCGGAATCGGATGTCCCGGCCCGCTGGATCTCGCGGAAGGCGTAATCGTCACCACGCCCAATCTGGGATGGGATGGCTTTCCCATCCGCATGCGGATCTCGGAGGCGCTTCAGATGCCCGCATCCCTCGACAACGACGCGAACTGCGCGACGTTCGGCGAATGGTGGCAAGGTGCGGGTAAGGGTGTGGGGTCTCTCGTCGGCGTCACGCTGGGGACCGGCATCGGCGGTGGATACATCGAGCGCGGCCGTCTCATGCGCGGTGCAAGCGGCAGTGCGTTCGAACTCGGCCACACGACGATCAACTTCGAAGGTCGGACATGCCGTTGCGGTAACCGGGGATGCCTGGAAGCGTACACGTCGGGCCCGAATATCGCTGCACGCGCCCGGGACGGGCTCGCGGCCGGTCGGCCATCCATCCTGCCTGAGCTGGTGGGTGGAGATGTCGAGCGGATCACGGCGGAAACGGTGTACGAGGCGCTCGTCCGGGGGGACGCCTTCTCGACGGACCTGATCCACGAGACCGCCGACCTCCTCGGGATCGGTCTCGCGAACGTCGTGAACCTCTTCAACCCCCAGATGATCGTGCTGGTCGGCGGCGTCACGCGTGCGGGTCAGCACCTGCTCGGGCCTCTTCGTGAGTCCATCGAGCGGCGCGCATTCCCGAGCGCTGTGGGTGCGTGCCGGATCGTTCCGGGGGCCCTCCCAGCCACGGCGGGCGTCATCGGAGCCGCGGGAGTCTTCGTCGTCGATCGGGTGGCGTGACGGCGCGGTCCCGCACGCTGGGGATCGTCGGGACGATGGTGCTCGACCGGATCGTACCGGTCGACGGAGACCCGGCTGAAGGGTGGGGAGGGATCGGTTATGCGGCCGCCGCGGCTGCGGCGACCCTGCCCGCGGACTGGGATGTGCGTGTCGTCGCGCGGGTCGGGGAGGACCTGTTTCGCCGGGCGGAAGACGTCTTGTCGTCGATCCCGAGGTGTGAGCTTCGACTGACCGCAGTGCCGGAGCCGAACAATCGTGTCGAGCTTATCTACCACGATGCCGAGCGGCGGACGGAGTACCTGTCGGGCGGTGTCTCGGGATGGGCCGCGTCGGATCTGGAGGACGCTCTGCGCGGGTGCGACGCGGTTCTGCTGAACTTCATCTCGGGTCACGAACTGGAGCTGGTCGATCTCCAGAACCTTCGTGGCCGTCTCGACGCCCCGATCTACGCGGACGTACACTCTCTCTTCCTCGGCACGAAGCCTGACGGGACGCGTACTCCCCGCGTTCTGGAGGATTGGCGCGCGTGGTACGCGTGCTTCGACCTCGTTCAGATGAACGAAGACGAGTTCTCTCTGCTCGCCCGTGCCTCCGACGCTCCGGCGACCCTCGAGGACGTACTCGAGGCGGGGCCCCGCGTCGCATGCGTGACGCGCGGATCCCGGGGCGCGACGGTGGCATACCGGACGCACGGGCGAACCCTCGTCGAGGACGTTACTCTCCTGCATCCGCGCTCTGGTGATCCGACGGGGTGCGGCGACATCTGGGGGGCTGTCATGTTCGGACGCCTCCTGGGCGGCGTCGGCGAGGTCGTGGCTGCCGAATCCGCGAACCGAGTCGCCGCGGCCAATCTCGATCACTACGGCGTGGCGGGGCTCGTCGATCGTCTTGCAGACGTACCGCTGGACGGTGGCGGGGGCACATACCTCGATTCTTCGGCCGAGGAGGCATTCTGAACGTCATATCCGTCCCCGGATCACTCGATCACGCGTCGATCGACGAGTTCCTGGACGAGGTGGTTCGCCGTCAGGGTGAGCGCGTGCTGTTCGACGCGCGACATCTCCGTTGGGTCGATCCGAACGGGATGGTTGCACTCCTGCTCGCCGGTTCACTGGCGGGAGAGTCGTCCGGTACCTTCCCGCACATCGAGCTGCCTGAAAGTCAGGACGTTCTGGGATATCTCGGACGGATGGGATTCCACGATCGGGCACATCAGGTCTTCGAGTTCGACACCCCTGCCCGTCGGGCAGGCTCGCGGCCGTCCGACGTGCTGCTGGAGATCACGGCGATCGATACCAACCACGACGTTCACGAGATCGTGGACCGGGTCCAGGCCCGAGCCGGCGCCATTCTGACCTCGAAGCTGGGCTACCCGGCCGCGAGTGTGATCCCCTTTTCGGTGATGCTTTCGGAAGTCTGCCAGAACATCATCGAGCACGCGGACGGGCCCGGATGGGTCGCAGCGCAGGCGTACAACTGGGCAAAGCGCCTCGGTCGCTTCGTGATCGTGATCTCCGTCATGGACCGGGGGCGTGGATTTCGGGGCTCGCTCTCCGACGAGCACTCGGCGCGGTACGGGGATCGTTGGAGTGACTCCACAGCCCTCGAAGCCGCTTTCCTGCATGGCCTTACGCGGTTTGCCGACCCGGGACGGGGGCAGGGGTTGCAGCAAATTCGGAAGCAGGTGCGCAAGTGGAGCGGCCTGATCAGCGTGCGCAGCGGCACGGCACGCATCTCGCAGGTCCCCGAGTGGGACGATTCGCCGCCGATGGTCGATGGAATGGCTCCGCTGCCGGGCGCCCAGATCGGGATCATCCTGCCGGCGACGGTCCAGCCATGAATGCCCACGCTCCGGACCCCATCGCCATCGACGTAGGCGAAGTTCTCCAGCGGAGTGTCACGTCTTTGTACTCGAGCCTCGTCACGCGCCCGACCGGCCGTGCGGTGCGGATGGCCATCGAGACCCAGTTGCAGGGGGCCGGCACCCTCTCGATCTCGCTCATCGACTTCTCCGAGGTCGGCATCATCGACTTCTCCTGCGCAGACGAGGTCGTGGCAAAGCTTCTCCAGCAGTATCTGGCGGACGAGGCACGCGATGCGTTCTTCGTCTTTCGTGGCGTGCGAGAGCCGCATCATTCACAGGTGGAGGGCGTGCTCCAGCGTCAGGATCTCGCTGCCGTGGTCGAAGTCGCGCCGGAGCAGTTCACCCTCGTTGGCACATTCTCCGACGGTGAGAAGCGCGTGTGGGACCGCCTCGAGCTCGAGGGCTCGGTGGAGGCAGGTGCCGTCGAGCGGATTGCGCCCGGGGGTGACGACGAAGAGGCCCTGGAGTCTCTGCTGTCCCGGGGACTCGCGTTTCGCAGCCCTCAGTCCGGACGCGTGCACGCTCTGAGTCGCCTCGTGGCACACCTCATGTAACATCTAGGACAAGATATTCCATGGCGAAGCAGGACAACGATTTGCACCCAGCTACCATAGGGGTTCACGGCGGCTCGGAAGACCGGAGGCCGGGAGCTCCCGTCGTGCCGCCGATCACGCAGAGCGCCACGTTCCACTGGGCGACCCCGGAGGATGGGGAACTCCTGTACTCGCGGTATGGCAACAACCCCAACCAGATCCATGTGGGGGTGAAGGCGGCAGCGCTCGAGGGCACGGAGGCCGGTGTCGCCCTGGGAAGTGGAATGGCTGCCGCTGCGATGACGATGCTCGCTCTGACCGAGGCCGGGGATCATGTGGTGGCGGCCTCCGGCCTGTACGGTGCGACTCAGGCGCTGCTGGTGCACGAACTCCCGCGCCGCGGCGTCGAGACCACGTTCGTCGACCCGGACGAGGGCGGGTGGGAGGACGCGCTCCGTCCCGAGACGCGTCTCATCTATATCGAGATCCCGGTGAACCCGACGCTGCGCATCGTCGATCCACGGCCGATCGTGTCCCTGGCCCGAGAACGCGGGATTCGGGTCGTGTGTGATGCGACGTTCGGCTCACCCGTGAACTTCCGTGCCGCATCCTGGGGTGTCGATGTCGTGGTGCAGAGTGCGACGAAGTACCTCGGGGGCCATTCCGACCTCATCGCGGGGATTGTCGCGGGCCCCTCCGATGTCATCGATGAGGTGACGCGGATGTCCCGGCTGTATGGGCCGGCGCTCGATCCTCATACCGCTTGGCTGCTCGATCGCGGGATCCGGACCCTCGACGTGCGCGTGAGACGCCATAACGAAAACGCGATGGCGGTGGCGCGCTTCTTCGAGTCACGGCCGGAGGTCGCGCGCGTGATCTACCCGGGCCTCGAGTCACACCCCGACCACGAGCTGGCCAAGGAACTCATGGATGGCTTCGGAGGGATGGTCAGTATCATCCTCTCGGATGGTGGGGACGCGGCCGACGACTTCATGGCGAATCTGCACCTCGGTATGGCCGCTCCGAGCCTGGGTGGGGTCGAGACCCTCGTGTCTCAGCCCCGCTTCACCTCGCATGCCTCGCTGTCGTCCGAGGAGCGGGCCGCGCAGGGCATTCCGGACGGCTTCGTCCGGTTGAGTATCGGCATCGAAGCGGCGGAAGACCTGATCGCGGACTTCGCCCAGGCGCTGGGCGGCTGATTCACACCTGGCCCCTGACGAACACGGCCCACGCACTCCGAGGAGTGCGTGGGCCGTTCGTCAGGGAGTGGGTCTTCGCTCAGTCCTTGCCCAGGAACGGGTACGTGTAATCCGTCGGAGACACGAAGTTCTCCTTGATGGACCGGGCGCTGACCCAGCGCAGCAGGTTGAACATCGACCCTGCCTTGTCGTTGGTACCCGACCCGCGCGCCCCTCCGAAGGGCTGCTGGCCGACGACCGCACCCGTGGGCTTGTCGTTGATATAGAAGTTACCGGCCGACTGGTTCAGGACGTCGGTGGCGTGCCGGATCACGCGTCGGTCTTTGGCGAAGATCGCTCCGGTTAGAGCGTACTCCGACGTGGAATCGACCAGCGCCAGGGTCTCCTCCCACTCTTCGTCGGGGTAAATGTAGATCGTCATCACCGGGCCGAAAATTTCGTCGCACATCGACACGTAGTCCGGCCGCTTTGCCACGATGATCGTAGGACGGACGAAGTACCCGACCGAGTCATCGCACTCCCCACCCACGATCACCTCGGCGTCGTCCGATGCCTTCGCCGCCTCGATGTAACTCTTGATCTTGTCGAAGGCTTTCCGATCGATGACCGCGTTCACGAAATTCGAGAAGTCCCGGACGTCACCCATCGTCAGTGACGCCGTCTCCTCGATGAGCGGACCCTTCAATTCGGGCCACATACTCGCCGGGATGTAGGCGCGTGAGGCTGCGCTGCACTTCTGGCCCTGATACTCGAAGGCACCCCGCACGATCGCCGTCTTGACGGGCGCGGCGTCTGCGGACGGGTGCACCGCGATGAAGTCCTTGCCGCCCGTTTCTCCGACGATACGGGGGTAAGAACGGTATGTATCGATGTTGTCTCCGATGGTCTTCCAGAAGCTACGGAAGACGGCGGTGGAACCGGTGAAGTGGATCCCCGCGAACGACGCGTCGGACATGACCACCTTCGTGACCTCGACCGGGTTACCCGGGACGAAGTTGATGACCCCCGGCGGCAGACCGGCCTCGTCGAAGAGCTCCATGACGTAGTAATTCGACAGGAGCGCCGCGTGAGAGGGCTTCCACACGGAGACATTTCCCATCATGGCGGGCGTGCCCGGCAGATTCGCTCCGATGGCGGTGAAATTGAAGGGGCTCACGGCGTAGATGAAGCCTTCCAGCGCTCGGTACTCCGCCCGGTTCCAGACACCGGGCTCGGAGATCGGCTGCTTCCCGTAGATGTGCTGGGCGAAGTGCGCTCCGAAACGGAAGAAGTCGACGATCTCGCACGCTGCATCGATCTCCGCCTGAAACGCGTTCTTGCTCTGCCCGAGCATCGTGGCGGCGTTGAGCTTCGCGCGGCGCGGACCTGCGAGCAGCTCGGCGACCTTGAGAAAGACCGACACCCGGTCCTCCCATCGCATCATCGACCACTCGCGGTGAGCGGCGTTCGCAGCACCGATGGCCCGGCGGACCTCCTCCGGCCCGGCCATGTGGGCCTTCGCGATCACGTGCCCGTGGTCGTGGGGCATCACCACATCGACCGTGTTCCCGGTCCGGACCTCTTCTCCACCAATGATCAGGGGGATGTCGACGATCTGATCGGCCTGACGAGCCAGCTCTGCCTGGAGTTCGGCCCGCTCCGGGCTGCCCGGCGCGTAGGAGAAGATGGGTTCGTTGACGGGGGGCGGCGTGGCGGGGATACCGTTCATCGAGGCGGCGGGGGACGGGGGGCGGAGGACTCCAGGAGGAGCGGGACGAGTCCGAGCACTCACATCCGGACCGCGGAATCTCAGCACGGCCGAGAGGTGGCGCAACGTCGTCCCCCCGCGTTGACCTCGTTCTCGCGTCTCGGGTACCTTTCGCGGCCGTTTCTCGCGGCGACGCTCCCGAAACCGTTACTCGCTTTCTCCGGGCTCCGGCCCCGGATGGTTCATGTCCGAAGATCTTCGCCGTTCCGTCATGGCCGCACTCGCCGCCGTGAAGCATCCGGGATCCGGTCGCGACATCGTCGCCGCCGGTGTGGTTCAAAACCTCGAAGTTGATGGCTCCGGTGCAGTCCGCTTTCAGTTCCAACTCGGCTCCGAGGACTCGAGCGATCTGCTTAAGGAGGCCCGTTCGGCGGTCGAGTCGTTGGAGGGCGTCTCGACCGTGAAGATCAACGTTCAATTGCCTCAGATGGCTGCTTCGGGTGGCGGTAGCGGCGGCGGTGGCGGGCTCAAGCCAGGCTCGGTGCCGGCACCGACGCCTAAGCCCGGCCTGCTCTCAGGTGTCTCGAATGTGATCGCGGTGAGCTCGGGGAAGGGTGGGGTCGGCAAGTCGATGGTCGCCGCGAATCTCGCCGCAGCGTTTGCAAAAGCCGGGCACACGGTGGGGCTCATCGATGCCGATATCTACGGGCCGAACATCCCGCTCATGTTCGGTGTGAACCGGCGCCCGAGCGTGACCGGTGAGAAGGGCCAGGAGATGATCGAGCCGATCGAGGCGCACGGGGTTCGACTGATGAGCCTCGGCTTTCTCCTCGAAGAGGATCAGCCCGCCATCATGCGAGGCCCGCTGATCAGTGGCATCCTCAAGCAGTTCCTCGAGCAGGTCGACTGGGGCGACGTCGACACGATGATCGTCGACATGCCGCCCGGGACCGGTGATGCTCAGCTGTCTCTGGTCCAGACGATCGATCTCGACGGTGCCGTCATGGTCACGACCCCGCAGCAGGTTGCGACCGGGGATGTGCGGCGAGGTATCAAGATGTTCGAGCGGGTGAATACCCGCGTGCTCGGCATCGTCGAGAACATGAGCGGATTCGTGTGCCCCAGCTGCGACGAAGTCCACGACGTATTCGGCCGTGGGGGAGGTGAGGCGCTCGCCACGGAGATGGAGGTGCCGTTCCTCGGCCGGGTGCCACTCGACGCGGCGGTGGTGCAGGCTGGGGATGCGGGCGCTCCGACCGTCGTCTCGTCACCGGATTCCTCGGTCGCCAAGGCACTCGGTGAGGTGATGAGCGCAGTCGAGGGGCAGCTGGCCGTTCCGGTCTGACGCCGGGGTTGCCTCGGGTCATTCCCGCATGACGACGGCCCCGCCGTGCGCTCAGCGCCAGCGGGGCCGTGTCATATCGTGGTCCTTCGGTCGGTCGACTCAGTCCCCATCCAGCCAGCGGCGGTCCGCTTCAGAGAGGGAGCCGCCGCCCCGCGACTTCTCGAAGACCTTCACGACGATCCATCCGATCAGGAGGATCGGTGCCACCTTGAAGAGCAGGAACGACGCGAGCCCGATCGTCAGAGAGAAGACGGCACCCACAATCCCCAGGGCGATGCCGGCAACCACGATGGTGATCAAGCCGACGGCGAAGAAGGTGAGTAGAGAGCCGATCATGATTGTGCTCCAGGATCAGTTGTCCGGGTCGATCCACACGACGGAAACGCTGCCGAAAGCGGCGTTGAGGTCGATGTCGATGCGATAATCCGCATCCTCGTAGTCGAGCGACTCATACACGTCGCCACGCTTGATGAGCCCTTCGGAGTCGAGTGCCGTGAGGAAGCTGTCCTTACGGAGGCGGACGCCGAGCCCTTCCGGAATGCGCAGTTCGAGGGATCCCAGTCCCATGTCGATGCTGACGCGCGCGTCCTGCTCCCAGCGCCCTCCGAAGCCGAGCATGATCGAACCGACCCCTGCGCCGACCTCGATGAGCTCGGCCTTCAGGTTTCCGAGCTGGGTCGCCCCAAACTCCGCAGCCCCTGCCTCGAAGGTCGCGGTCCCCATGCGAACGGGGTTCGGCTCCGAGATTGTGACACGCGACTCGGACGCGCCGGTGCTCAAAGCCAGATCGGTGAGTGCGAGCCCGGCCAGGTCGATCTCGGTCCGGACAGCACCAAAGTTCAGGTCGAGGTCCATGGGTATACCACGGGCCAGCTCGAGCTCGAGATGCCCACGCTCACGGTTCCGGATCCGGGTGCTCCGCCCGAGCGACTCCACGCCGAGCCTCAGGCGATCACCCGTGAGCTCCGCGACCGGCTCGAAGCTGTCCTCGTCGTACTTGAGGTTCATGCGGTAGAGCAGGCCTTCATCCACGGAGCGAACCGTGACGCGGCCCGCCCCGTACTCGACCCGTACACGCAGCCCATCATTGCTCTCGAGCTGGCGGGACAACGTGACGTCACGCCACTCCTGACCCGCCGCCATCATCGGAGTCACCACCATCGCCGCCACAGCGGCCACCACCACCGTCCGCATCATCCGCTCCGTGTCGTTATCCGTTCGGAGCGGAATTCGCCCCGACTGTGTCATCGTCCACATCCACTCGCATCGCCGCTTCCCACGCCGCGTCCGCATCGTACGCGTAGTACTCCCTGCGACGTCCTGCCCGAGTAAGCAGTACGGCGCCGAATCCAATCTGTGCTGCGAAGAACGTCAGCAGTCCACCGATCACGAAGAGGAGCGTGCTGAACACTCCGAGGAAGGGCACGATCGAAATCACGTGACCAGCCAGAAAGGCGAAGGTCAGGCCGAGCAGTCCTCCCAAGAGCGTAAAGATCGGATTCGACTTCCGAATCCAGCCCGTCCACGGCCAGCTGCTGTCGGCGAGCCATTCGCCCGCGTTGCGCGCCACGGCCACGTATCCGAGAAGAGCAGCCATGACCGCCGCGATCGGGAAGAGCGGCACCCAGGCGACGGCCACCGGAATTCCGATGATGGAGATCACCAGGGCTACGGTCCCGAGCAGCCAGACCGGGATCAGCAGGAAGCTGCCGGCGAAACCGACCATTGCGGCCCGTCCCGGAGCTTTGCGAGCCGTCTCGGCGATCGAATCGACGTTCTCCCCCGCGAAGGCGAAGAAGCCGGCGCCGAGGAGGCCGAGCACGAAGACCATGATCAGCTTTTCCATCACGCCGCCCACGCCGCGGATGACGGGGCGGAACGGCGTCATGATCGAGAAGCCGTCGTCATCCAGGCGCGCTGCGCTGCGGATCTCGTTGCGAAGGTCGCTGCGCAGCTCCTCCCGGATCTCTTCTCGAATGCGATCCCGGAGTTCGAGCTCCATGTCGCGCTCCGATTCGAGCACATCCACGATGCCCCCACGCACCTCACCGTTGTTCCCGAGAATCCGTGTATCCGCCACACGGGCTTCGCCCCGAATGACCCCGTCTTCGCGCACGTCCAGCCCCCCACCCACGACCACCACGTTCCCCAGGATCTCACCGTCGATCCGCAGCGTGCCCTCGATCACCACGATGCTGCGGGGCTCGATCTCTCCCGCCTCGATCGTGACGTCCTCATCGACGTGGATCCGGAGCTCGTCGTCGAGGCCCTCCAGAGCGTCCTCCAGGATCCCCAGGCGAGTCACCGAACCGACGAGCAGCTGGATGAGGGAGGTCTCATCCCCGATGGAGATGGACACCTCACCGTCACTGAGATCGACCGCCACGTCGACGTCGCGGTCGCGGATCGACGCTTCAAGCGCCTCGTCGATCACGCGTGCCGAATCGACGTCGCGCACGTCCGACGGAGCCGACCAGTCGACCAGTACCTCGGCGAGCGCACCGTTTTCAAGAGCCATCGCGTCGCGCAGGAGGCCGCGGAAGGCCTGATCGAGCGCATCACCGGGCTCGTACGTGCCGCCGCGTTCGCCGTCGATGTAGACGGTGCCGTCATCGAGGCGGATGCCGAGTCCCGAGCCGTCGCGGAAGCGGAGTTCGAGTTCGGCTCCGGTCGACGACACCGACACGCTTTTCGTGACGATGTCCCGAAGTTGCGCGTCCGCAGCGGACGGAAGGACGAGGGCGATCAGGCCCAGAGCCAGTGCGACTCTACGAAGCAGATGAGGCATGTGCATGGAGGTTCTTCCAGAGCACCCGCACCGCGAATGCGCTGGCCATCGTGTAGAGGATGACGCCGCCAGCCACCAGGATCGGTGCCGCGGCCAGCATCTCGAAGAGGGAAGACACGCCAACACTGTCGGCGTTCTGGACAGCCGCGCTCGAAAGCGCGGACAGGGTGCCCGACGCGAGGTCGGAGACCTGCCACCAGGCGAAGGAAAGAAGCGACCCGACCGTCAACGCCGGGTGTGAGAAGACGGCGTAGACCATGAGGCCCACGATCGCGACGGGGGTCACGGCCACTCCCGACAGTGCCGCCAGAGCCTGGTGCGTCTGAGGCACCAGTCTCCACGCCGCCCCCATGGCACGAGACCACGCGCGCCGTGGCACGACCGCGGTCTGAACCTCCTCCGCAGCCAGCGCTTCCATGACGCGGTCACGGAAGTGGTCCGACGGCGCGAAGCGCTCGAGTCCGTCCAGGTGAGCCGATACGGCCCGCCACGCTGCCAGCTCGTTCGTGCACACGATGCATTCCGCGACGTGTGTCTCGATCCGCGCCACCGCTTTCGCAGGGAGCGCTCCGTCGACCAGATCCTGAAGCAGCCCCGTGGGCACGTGTTCGGGTCTTCGACCCGCGAGCCGCGAGAGGTGCCCGGCCAGCCGCGCGGCCAGGGAGGGGGTCTCGGGAAGGGTGATGCCCGCCAGGACGCGATCCGGGAACCCTTCACTCGGAGCGAACGAGGGCAGCTCGTCCAGCCTGCGCATGACATCCAGCCAGGCATCCGCCTCACTCGAGCAGTGGGTGCAGGCAGCGAGGTGTGCTTCCACACGCTCGGCGCGCCGAGCCGCAAGAGAGCCCTCGATGAAGTCCTGCATGACGTCGGGTGCGACGTGAACGTTCGTCGTGAACTCCTCGATTCGCCCGAGCACTCGTGCGCCGAGGGACACGGACTCCGGGACGCTCACCTTCGCCATCACGCGATTGTGGAAGCCCTCGTGGGGGCGGTGTGACGACAAGCCGCCCAGGTCCTCGAACAGCACACGCCACCCGTCGAGCTCGGCCGAGCACCGCGGGCACGAGGCGAGGTGTTCCTCGGTGGCCGAGGTCTCCCGACGGGAGAGCTCGCCCTCGAGGAACGCCTGCATCGTTTCGGCGCTCAGGTGGCTGTTCGTGTGGTCGTGCGTCACGGTCCGACTCCAGATGGTTTCGTACGCCCCGCACTACGGGCGGACTTCGCACCGGGTTTCACCAAGAACGGACCTCCCTTCCGCGACCCTTCGAGGCCCGTGTTCCCGCGCGGGGACTGAAGAATCCGCGTGTACGTCATTCGTCAGGAGGCCAGGTGAGAGAGGGACTTCCTGAGTTCGCCCCGGGCGCGGTGCAGATACGTCTTCACGGTTCCCAGGGGCAATTCCATGATGTCCGCGATCTCGTCGTAGGCGTACCCCTCGACGTGTCGTAGTGCGATGACCGTTCGGTACTCCTCACGGAGGCCTGCGATCGCCTGTTCGATCTGGCTACCGAGCTCGCGGTGCTCCACGTATTCGGCCGGATTTTCGTCCGACGACGCGATCACGACCCTGCTTTGCGACACCTCGTCGGCGGTCGTCGCGTGGGGCGACCCGTCGATCGAGACGGTTTCCAGTCGGCGCTTTCGCAGGTGATCGATGGTGTGGTTGTTCGCGATCTTGAGGATCCAGTTACTGAACTTGTAACTGGTCTTGTACGTGCCGATCGCGTTGAAGGCCCTGATGAAGGCCTCCTGAGCGAGGTCTTCGGCCAGCGTCCGGTCCCGAACCATACGGTAGACGAGCGAGAACACGGGCCGCTCGTATCGTCTGAGCAGCTCCCGGAACGCCGGCTCATGGCCGCGCGCCGCGTGTGTCGCGACCTCCCGGTCGTCGAGGCTCGCGTAGTCGATTGCGGCCAGAGTTCTCGTGTCCTGCCTGGAGTTGGTCAGCCAGCGCGTGGCGGCTCGGGGCAGGGAAGCGGTGTCGGTACTCATCGACCGGCCCTACGCAATCCGATGGGCGTGGGTTTCGGACAGGCGTTGAGGGGCTCTGACGCTTCCCGTTAGCTTTTCGGCCCCGTGTCGAGGCCGTCACCCTGTCGGGCTACTCAAAACTACGCGGGCGACCGAACCCTGTCATGCAATCAACTCCTGACGCCGCTCCCAAGTCCGGGGCAGAGCGCGAGAAGCAGGTGCAGCAGATCTTCTCGGAGATCGCGCCGCGATATGATCTGCTGAACCATGTGCTCAGCCTCAACATCGATCGCTCGTGGAGACGCAAGGCCGTCAACGCACTGCGATGGGAGTCTGCTTCATCAGGCGCCTACCTCGATGCCTGCGCAGGCACCTACGATCTTGCACTGGAACTCGCCTCCCGGCAGGGATTCGACGGGGCGGTCATCGCGTCTGACTTCGCCCATCCCATGCTGGTTCAGGGAAGCTCCAAGATCGGCGAGGCGGTGGTGCGCCCCGTGTGCGGCGACTCGCTGGGGTTGCCCTTCGACGACGATGTATTCGACGGTGCGACCGTCGGGTTCGGCGTCCGGAATCTCTCCGATCTCGAGCGAGGCCTCGCTGAGTTCCGGCGGGTGCTGAAGCCAGGTCGGCGGCTGGTTGTCCTGGAGTTCACGACACCGCCCAACGCGATCGTTCGGGCCGGATACCTGTTCTACTTCCACAACATCCTGCCGCTGATCGGCCGCATCGTGTCGGGCCATCCGTGGGCCTATACCTACCTGCCGAAGTCGGTCGGGGAGTTTCCCGGCCCGACGGACTTCGGTGCGCTCTTCGAGTCGGTTGGCTTCACAGACGTCGGGTGGACGCTGGTGTCGGGCGGAATCGCCGCGATCCACTGGGGATCAGCCTGACCTGACCGCCGCCACGGCGGCCGCCACCCGCTGAGACGAGCGTCAGCGCACCTCGATCCTGGTCACGGGCCCCAGCGTCGCCAGGGCATCTCTACCGATTCGATCGGGATCCCCGACCACCAGGATGGTCATGTCCTCGGGGCGCAGGTGCTCGGCAAAGACCGAGCGAATGCCTTCGGGCGTCACGTCCTGCACGCCGGCCCAGTACCGCTCCAGCCAGTCCTCCGGCATCTCCTGCGCGAGGTAATACATGCTTCGAGCCACGATCGAGCTCGGAGTCTCGAAGTTGAAAACGAAGCCGTTCACGATCTGGGAGACGGTCGTGTCGAGTTCGTCGACGGTCGGAGGCTCGCGAGTCAGCCCGTCCATCGTCTCGAGCACGACCTCGATCGCCGGGACGACGAGGTCGGGACGGGTGCGCGTGGTGGCGCCGATCAGGCCTTCGTGGCGCCGTGGCGTGGTCAGGAGGGAGGCCGCCGAGTAGGCGTATCCTTCCTCTGTCCGCACCCGCCCGAGCAGGCGGCTCGAAAAGCCTCCTCCTCCGAGGATGGCGTTGCCCATCATCGCAGCGAAGTACTCGGGGTCGTCACCGAGCCGAATGTCGGATGGGTGGGCCATCGCGATGACGGCCTGATCAAGCTCCTTTTCGATCAGGAAGACGCCCGGCGCCCGGCGAATGTCCGGGATGGGGGCATCCGGAAGAGATTCGGAACACGATGGGAGGTCCGACAGGAAGGTTTCGAGCAGAGGCGTGACCTCGTCATGGCTCACGTCCCCGGTAACCCCCATCACGAGATTGTCCCGGCAGATGACCCGCGCATGGATCGAGCGGAAGTCGGCAGTATCCAGCCGATCCGCATCGAGGTCCCGCGCGTCCATTTCCCAGCCGACCGGATGGTCGCCGAAGAGCAGCCGGTTCAATTCGGAGTAGGCAAGCCGCGCCGGATCGTCGAGTCGCCGGGCGACCCCCTCCAGCTGCCGTGTGCGCCACGCCTCGACCTCTCCACGATCGAACGCCGGGCGTGAGAGCATGTCGCCCCACAGGGCGAGTCCCGACTCCAGGTGCTCGGTCAGCGTGTTCAACGACGACGTGACGCTCCCTCCGGCGCTGCCGAACGAAAGCTGGTACGCATGGAAGGCGATCTCTTCATCGACGTCGGCTGCAGTCCTCGAGGAGGTTCCCCCGTAGCGGAGGAGCGCCGGCAGCCCCATGGCGGCAGCGTACATCTCGCGGGGGAATAGACCGTACCCGCCCCTGAAATAGGCGTGTACCGTCACCAGCGGCAGCGTTCGATCCTCCAGGTGGAGGATGTCGACACCCTCGACGTTGAGGTGCCCCACCTCGGGCTGCTCGAAGTCGAGCGGTTCGAAGGTCAGCGACTCGATGACGGGTCGACCGGAGGGGGCGAGGCCGTGCGCCTGAGGGGCGGCCGGTGCGGGTGCGAAGGCCAGACCGAGGAGGGCCATGCCGGTCAAGGCGGATCGACCGGCCGGACGGGTCGGGTACCCGGTCATCGGGTCGACTCCGATCGTCGGAGGATCGCGACCGTCCGATTGTCCTGCGTCAGGTATCGCCGAGCGACGCGGCGAACGTCCTCCGTGGTGACGGTTCGGAGTCGATCCGCGGCGGCGAACGTCGCAGTCCAATCATCGAGGAGTGACTCCGAATCGGCGATCTGAAAGGCGAGACCGAGGTTCGACTGCAGTCGTCGCACGCGGCCGGCCTCGATCTGGTTGCGGACCCGCTCGACCTCCTCGGTGCTCGGGCCGTCCTCCTGAAGCCGACGGATCTCATCGTACACGACTCGCTCGACATCCTCCACCGACGACGTCTGCACCGGCGTCAGATCGATCTGGAAGAGCTGTGCGAACCGACTGCCCGGCCCGGTCGAGGAGAAGACCGAGGCAGCGATCCGGTCCTCCGTCACCAGGCGGCGGTGGAGCCGGGACGTCCGCCCCCCGGTCAGAACGGCGGAGAGCATCGCGACCGCCGGGGCGTCATCGTGACGGCCGTCGGTGACATGCCATCCAATACGCAGGGAAGGCTCAGCATCCCACTCCACCTCGATGCGTCGTTCAGCGGCCTGAGGTGGCTCAACCGCATCGATCGGTCGTGGCTCTCGGCCGCGTGGGATCGGTTCCAGATAGTGGCGGGCCCACGCCTCGACCTCGGCTGGGTCGAAGTTCCCGACGATGGCCAGAACCGCGTTGTTCGGCCCGTAGTACGCCCGGTAGTAGCGCTCGACGTCTTCACGGCCCAGTCGTTCAAGGTCTGCCATGAATCCGACGACTGGCTGGCCGTACGGGTGTTCGGTGAACGCCGCGGCGAGGTGGCGTTCGTACAGCGTGCCACCCGGACTGGCGTCGACGCGCATGCGGCGCTCCTCCATGACCACATCGCGTTCGGAGTAGAACTCGCGAAACACGGGGTTGGCCAGCCGATCGGCCTCGAGCGCGAAGAAGAGTTCGGCTCGATTCGCCGGCAGTTCGACGAAGTAGGTGGTGGACTCGGTCGTCGTCATGGCGTTGAGCCCCTGAGCCCCTGCCCGGGAGAGGATCCGATCGAACTCGTTACTCACCACGAAGGATCGGGCCTCGTCCTCGAGCGCGTCGATCTCGGCTCTGAAGCGTCGCGCCTCGATCGGGTCACCGGACTCAGCTGCCTCGACTGCCGAGGCATGGAGGCGGTCCATGCGCTCGAACAGCTCGCGCTCCGCATCGACATCGGTGGTCCCGATCGTTTCCGTACCCTTGAAGAGCATATGCTCGAGGAGGTGCGCGACCCCCGTTTCGCCGGACCGCTCGTGCACGCCCCCGATCGCGTACTGCATGACGAAGGAGACCGTCGGGGCGCCGCGGCGAGGCAGGAGGAGGACACGCATCCCGTTCTCGAGCACGATCCGCTCGACCGACGGCAGATCACCGCTCGACGCCGGGCGCTGGGCCCCGACCGGCTGCACGCTGGCAAGGATCACGGCCAGACCCACGGCCAGGCTGCCGTTCACGCTCCGTGCTGACACGTCGGGCACAGGAAGGCAGAGCGGTTCGAGAAGACGACCCGTTCGATCGTCGTGCCGCATCGGTGGCAGGGCGCACCGTCACGACCATACACGTAGAGCTTTCGCCCGTACTCTCCCATTTCGCCTTCTGCGTTGCGGTAGTCCCGAATCGTCGTACCCCCCGCGTCGATCGCCCCCTGAAGGACATCGCGAATCGCTCCGTGGAGGGCCCGACCTCGCTCCGGGTCGATGGCACGGACCGGAGTTCGGGGGTCGATCCCCGCTAGAAAGAGCGCTTCAGCGGCGTAGATGTTCCCTACGCCGGCGATGCGTCGCTGATCGAGGAGCCACGAGCGCGCCGGGCTGCGGGACCGACCCAGAGCTTCGACCAGATGCTCTGCTCGCCATGCAGGGGCGAGGGGTTCCGGTCCCAGTGCGCTCGAACGCTCGCTCCGCGCTTCGGCGTCGAGGTGCTCGACCGTTCCGAACCGCCTCACGTCGTCGAAGACGAGCACACCCCCGTCGGAGAATCGAAAGCGGACGGCCGGGTGCGTGGGGCGTGCGGAGCCTCGAGGCGGGGTGTCGAAGGGCAGCAGGCGCCCCGTCATACCGAGGTTCACCCAGATGACCGAGCCGTCATCGAGTTCCAGGACGACGTTCTTGGCCCGACGCGTGACGGCGGAGATGGTCCGCCCGCGTAGGCGCGGGGTGAATCGACGTTTCGACTCCCTGAGGATGTCGGCCTTCACGACCTCGACCCGGGCGATCGTCTTGCCGACCACCGTGGCTCGCAGGCCACGGACGATCGTCTCAGCCTCCGGCAGCTCGGGCATCGCTCACGAGAGGCGTCGCCTCACTCCTCCCCGGATTCCGTCTGCGGGTCGAGCCGCGCTCGCTCACGCCATCCGATGTCGCTCCGGTAGAACGCACCTTCGAACTCGATCCGGGCAGCACCTGCACGGCTGGCGTTCGCGGCTGCAGCGAACGTCTCCGCGACCGCCGTGACGGCGAGGACCCGGCCTCCGGAGGTGACGAGTCCGTCGTCGGAGTTCGACGTGCCGGCGTGAAACACGATGAGCTCGTCGGACTCGAGCCCATCCGGGACGTGGACGACTTTGCCCTTCTCGTAGCTTCCGGGATACCCACCCGATGCGACCACCGTCGCCACCGCGGCCCCGGGTCGCGTGGTGACGGTCGCCCCGGCCAGCGAGCGCCCTTCCGCTACGGTGAGCATGAGGTCGAGGAGTGACGACTCCAGAAGGGGCAGGACGACCTGGGTCTCCGGGTCACCGAACCGGCAGTTGAACTCGACCACCTTGAGTCCCTCCACCGTGTTCATGAGTCCCGCGTACAGGAGACCACGGAACGGAGCGCCGTCTGCCGCCAGCGCGGCGAGCGTCGGTGCGATCACCTCGCTGGCCGCCTCGTCCATGATGTCCGGCGTTGCAATCGACACGGGTGCGTACGCGCCCATCCCCCCGGTGTTCGGGCCCGCGTCTCCCTCGCCGACGCGCTTGTGATCCTGCGAGGGCTGAAGGAGCACGAAGTCCTTTCCGTCGCAAATCGCGAAGACGGACAATTCCTCGCCGTCCATGAAGTCCTCAATGACGATTTCCCGGCCCGCTTCACCGAACTCCATGTCGCTGAGCATCGAACCGATCGCCTCGATTGCTTCCTCCACCGTCATGCACACGACCGCCCCCTTTCCGGCGGCCAGGCCCGAGGCCTTCACGACGATCGGTGCCCCTCGTTCGCGCACCCAACTCTCGGCACCGGCCTGATTCGAGAAGGTGCGGTGATCGGCCGTCGGCACGTTCGCGTTCCGCAGAAGCTCCTTCGCGTACGCCTTGCTGGACTCGATTCGCGCCGCCGCCCGGCTCGGACCGAAGACGCGGAGACCCTGAGCCTCGAAGCGATCCGTAATACCGGCCGCGAGAGGGGCTTCCGGCCCCACAACGGTCAGGTCGATACGGTTTGCGGCAGCCCACCCTGCGAGGGCTTCGACGTCGCTCGGCCCGATCTCGACCGTGTGGCACATCGTGGCCATGCCCCCGTTCGGCCGGGTGGCAAAGAACTCGGCGTCGGGTGCATCACGCCGAAGTTTCCAGAGCAGGGCGTGTTCACGCCCACCATTTCCCACGATGAGGATGCGCATGGCCAGAGTCTAGCCTGCCGGGTGGGAAAGAAAAGGGGCGGACGGGATGAACCCGTCCGCCCCGGTTACATGCCCATCCACGGGCCCGTTTCCGCTACTTGCGCAGGCCGCTGAGGAAGTCCGATCCGGCACGCTTTGCGGCGTCCGTGATCGAGTCGAGGAATTCCTTCGCGCCGTCGGCATACGCCGCGGCGGCGGCCTTGAGATCGTCCTGATACGCCGGGTCGGGCTCACCCCGTCGGGTGTACTCGCCCCTGAGGATGCGGTCGTAGTCGCCGCTTTCGATCCAGTCGCGAAGTTCGGCCACGCGGAGCACATGGAACGGGTGTGTCCTGCCGAGCACGTTGAGGACCTTGAACACCTGATCGGCGACGTCACCGCTCTCGCGATATTCGTCCGCCTGGATGATGAACTCGGCGAGGCTCGTCTCGTCCTCGGACGTCGGCCCCCCGGCCATCTTCAGCATGGCGCTCATGACCACCTCCGGGTCCTGCATGGCGAGCAGGCCGGCCCGGTCGCACGAAAGCTCGGATTTCCGGGACCATTCCAGCAGTCCGACCAGCACCGCGCGTGCCGCGAGGCCTACGATCGGGAAGCCCATGTTCGCCAGGTTGATCAGGAGAACCGTCATCGTCTTGTACAGCACGTGATCGCTCATGATGTGACCGATCTCGTGCGCCATCACGTACTGAAGCTCCTCGTCGGACAGGATCATCCGCGTACCGGAATTCAGAATGATGAACGGCTGGTCCATGCCGTAGGCGCCCGCGTTCACCATCGGCGTCTGAGACATGAAGAGGGGATACTCCTCCGGCGCGTCGAGTGTGCGCAGGGCCTCCTTGTAGAGTCTGTACACCTCGGGGAACTGCTTGTCCGACACCCGGACGGCATCCGCCTGAAATGCGAGGCGAACCGGCTTCTCGCCGAAGAAGCCGAAGACCTTCTTGAGTACCTCATCGAACACGGGGATACGCCGCAGCGCCTGGAGCGCGGCCTTGTCCGCCGGGTGCTCCCAGTTGTGTGGCGCGATGTCGGCGAGAATCCGCCTCGAACGGGCCTCTCCGTTGCCCTCCGGTGCGCCTTCGGTCAGATCCTGCTCGTCCGCCATGTCGTCTTCCTCGCTGCGTATGGTCACCGGCGCTGCCGCGCGCGGCCTGTCGGCGCTCGGAGGGCCTTACGGCGCCCTCTTCTCGCCGGTTTCACTACTCCGACACCCCGTGCGGGTTCGGGTGCTTTCGTCCGCGGCCTACGCGCTGAGCACTCGGTCGAGGTCCGCGATGATGTCGTCGATATCCTCGATACCCACCGAGAAACGTACCAGCCCCGGGGTGATCCCCATGGCGTCCCGGCGGTCCGGCGGGACGGAGCCATGGGTCATGAGCGCAGGGACGTTCACGAGTGACTCGACGCCTCCAAGGCTCTCCGCGAGCGAAAAGATCCTGAGATGCTCGGTCAGCGCCTTGGTCCGCTCCAGTGTGCCGACATCGACGGAGACCATGCCGGTGAAGCCGCTCATCTGGCTCCTGGCGAGGTCGTGCTGTTCATGCGACTCGAGGCCAGGGTACAGGACGCGATCGACCCTCGGGTGCCCTTCGAGAAACTCGGCGACGGCCTGTCCATTCTCGTTGTGGCGCGACATGCGCACGTGCAGCGTCTTGATCCCCCGCAAAGTCAGGAAACAGTCCATGGGCCCGGGGACCGCACCCGACGACTTCCGGATGAAGTACAGATCGTCGGCGAGTGCATCGTCCCGCACGGCGACGAGTCCACCGATCACGTCGGAGTGTCCGTTCACGTACTTCGTCGAGGAATGCATCGTGAAGTCCGCGCCGAGCTCGAGGGGACGCTGGTTGAACGGCGACGCGAAGGTGTTGTCGACACAGAGCAGGGCGTCGTGGGCATGTGCGAGATCGGCCACGGCCCGGATGTCGCAGAGCTTCATCATCGGGTTCGTCGGCGTCTCCACGTGAACGAGCCTGGTGTTCGGCTGCATCGCCGCTGCCACCGAGTCCACGTCTCGGGCGTCGACGTACGTAAACTCGATCCCGAGCCGGCTGAGCACGTGGTTGAACATGCGGGTCGTCCCACCGTACGTGTTCTCCTCGCTGACGACGTGGTCCCCGGCGGACAACCGCTTGACGATGGCTTCCAGTGCAGCGAGCCCCGACGCGAAGGCGATTCCATGCGATCCGCTCTCGAGTGCCGCGATGCTCGCTTCGAGTGCTTCGCGCGTGGGGTTGGCGGTGCGACCATAGTCGTAGCTGCCGCCACGAGGTTCGCCGACGGCGGGCTGAACGTACGTCGACGTCTGAAAGATCGGCGTCATGATGGCGCCGGTGACCGGCTCCGGCTCTACACCGGCGTGGATGGCCTTCGTGCCGAAAGAGAAGTCGGTCGAAGCGTCGCTCATGAAGGGGGTCCGTCGAGAGTCAGGGGCCGGACGGCGAGTCCGTCGGTCCGAACGGGGCGCAAGATCGGTGATCGCGTTGACGCGCACCACCCGTCTCCGCGAGAATCTTGCGGGCGCCGTCGGAGGCCCGGAAGAACCGCTTCACACCTTGAGAATCGAAGGATTCCGGATCGTGCCGATTCACCTCCCCGAGAACCTGATGGTCAGCGTCTCCGGTGTCCGGGGCCGGGTAGGCGAGCCGCTGACCCCTGAGCTCATGGCGGGCATCGCTGCCGCGCTCGGTGCGCACCTGCGTGACGTCGAGGGAGGACGGACGATCATCCTCGGCCGGGACTCCCGGGTGTCCGGTCCGATGTTCGCGCGGGCCGTCACGTCGGGGCTCCAGTCCGTCGGGTGTGACGTCATCGATGTCGGTGTGGTGCCGACGCCGACGATCCTCATGGCGGTCCGCCACCACGGGGCGATCGGCGGCATCGGCGTGACCGCGAGTCACAACCCGGCTGAGTGGAACGCGCTCAAACTCGTCTCCAGTGAGGGCATCTTCCTCGACGCAGACCGGTCGGCGCGGTTCCGAGAGTATCTGACGACGCGCGATCCGATCCGAGCCTCCTGGGACGAGCTCGGATCGGTCACGTCGGACGACGAGGCGTGGTCCCGGCATCTGGAGGCGATTCTGGCGCTTCCGCAGATCGACGTGGAGACGATCCGCAATGCCCGCCTCAAAGTCGCCGTGGACTGCGTGCACGGCGCCGGTGGTCCGGTGATGTCCGAGCTCCTGGAGCGGCTCGGTTGTGAGGTCGTCGGCATCGGGATGGAGCCGGACGGATGGTTCCCTCGTGACCCCGAGCCCACCGCCGCAAACCTCGCCGACCTGGGGCGCCTCGTCTCGGAGTCCGGTGCGGCGATCGGCCTCGCCATCGATCCGGACGCGGATCGCCTTTCGCTGGTGGATGAGACGGGACGACCGATGGGCGAGGATCTGACGCTCGCACTGGGCTGCGCGGCGGTTCTGGCACGCACACCGGGCCCCGTGGTGACCAACCTCTCGACGAGTGCCGTCGTGGAGGACGTCGCGAGCGCCTTCGATTCGCCTCTGGTCCGGGCGCCGGTCGGGGAAGTCAATGTCGCCCGAAGAATGCAGGCCGAGGGCGCCGTCGTGGGTGGAGAAGGCAACGGGGGGCTCATCCTTCCCGCGCTCCACCACACGCGTGACGCGCCGCTGGCATCGGCCCTCATACTTCAGCACCTTGCAGAAGAGGGTGTGACGCCGTCACAAGCCGCCGACCGCTGGCCGAAGTACGAGATCGTGAAGGAGAAGGTCTCGTTCCCAAGGGAGGGGCTTGCGGACGGGTACGCTGCCCTCGAGGCGGAGCTGGCCGCGGATTCGAGTGACGGGTCGGACGGGCTTCGCCTGGCATGGCAGGCGAAGGGTGCGTGGCTGCACGTTCGGCCGTCCGGAACCGAGCCCGTGGTCCGGCTCATCGCGGAGGCCCGGACGCGTGAGGCGGCACAGCAACTGGTGGATCGGGCCGGCACCCTGCTCGAGAGCGTCGTCTGACGGCGCACAGACGTTCCTCAGGAGATTTTCCCTTATGTGCGGCATCGTCGGATACGTAGGTCCCCGAGAGGCGACCCCCATCCTTCTCGCCGGCCTGAAGCGCCTCGAATATCGCGGATACGACTCCGCGGGGGTGGCGCTCCTGAACGGCGACGGCGTCAAGGTCGTCAAGAAGCCCGGCAAGATTCGCGTACTCGAAGAGGCGATCAAAGCGTCACCCCACGAGGGTACGTGCGGCATCGCACACACGCGCTGGGCGACGCACGGCGCGCCGAACGAGCCGAACGCCCATCCGCACACGTCGAACGACGGCGACATCGCGATCGTGCACAACGGCATTATCGAGAACGCCGACGTCCTTCGGGTTCAGCTCACCGCCGAGGGGTACACCTTCACGTCGGAAACGGACACCGAGGTGGTCGTGCACCTCATCGACTACCTCTGGAAAGACGGGGAGCCGTTGGAGAAGGCGGTCGCTGCCGCACTCCGACGGGTTGAGGGCGCCTACGGGATCGCCGTCGTATCCGCCCGGGACCCGAACAAGATCGTGGTGGCGCGCAACGGAAGCCCTCTGCTGATCGGAGTCGGCTCGGACGGGGAGATGCTGGCCGGCTCGGATGCCGCCGCGGTCATCGAGGCGACCCGTGACGTCGTCTATCTCGACGACGGCGACTACGCCGTCCTCACCCCCGACGGCTATCGGACGTACCACCTCGAGGGGCACGAGGTGGATCGTGGCGTCCACGAGGTCACGTGGGATCTCGATTCGATCGAGAAGGGCGGATACGAGCACTTCATGCTCAAGGAAATCTTCGAGCAGCCGTCGAGTATCGCCGATGTCATGCGGGGCCGGCTTCTCCCGGATGACGGAAACGTGCGCCTCGGCGGCATCATCGAGCATCAGTTCGATCTCGGGCGAGTTCAGCGGATGGTCGTCACCGCGTGCGGAACGAGCTGGCATGCCGGCCTCGTGGGCGAGTACATGCTGGAGGAACTGGCCAAGATCCCGGTCGGCGTGGAGTACGCCTCCGAATTCCGTTACCGGAATCCGGTACTCGAGGACGGCACGCTCGCCCTCGCCATCAGTCAGTCGGGTGAGACCGCCGATACGCTGGCGGCGCTCAAGGAGGCGGAACAGCGCGGCCTGACGACGATGGGGATCGTGAACGCCGTCGGCTCGACGATCGCCCGCCAGACGGACTTCGGCATCTATCTGCACGCGGGCCCCGAGATCGGCGTGGCGTCCACGAAAGCGTTCACCAGCCAACTCGTCGCACTCTCGCTCTTCACGCTCTTCATGGCACGGCGACGGAACATGTCGGCGGCGCAGGGCATCGAGATCGTGCAGCACCTTCAGGTGCTCCCGGACCAGATCGAGGAGGTGCTGAGGCTCAACGACGAGATCGAGGAGCTCGCCCGCAGCTACAAGGACGCCCACAACTTCCTCTATCTGGGTCGCGGGTATCAGTTCCCGGTCGCCCTCGAAGGCGCGCTCAAGCTCAAGGAAGTGAGCTACATCCATGCGGAGGGGTATCCGGCCGCCGAGATGAAGCATGGCCCGATCGCGCTGATCGACGAGGACATGCCGGTCGTGGTCCTCGCCCCCCGCGACCCGATCTACGGCAAGGTCGTGTCCAACATCGAGGAGGTGAAGGCGCGGGCCGGACGGATCATCGCGGTGGTGTCGGACGACGCACCGGAACTGCAGGGCAAGGTCGACCACATGATCAAGGTGCCTCACACGCTGCCGCACCTCCTGCCGGTGCTGACCACGATTCCTCTCCAGCTGCTCGCCTATCACATCGCGGTGATGCGCGGTGCGGATGTCGATCAGCCGCGGAATCTCGCGAAGTCCGTCACCGTCGAGTGAGTGTTGCGGTGCCGAGGTCGGCGCCGAGGCGGCCGATGTGCGGGTAGTCCTCCAGCGGGTCGCGCGGGCGGAAGTTCGCGTCGATGGGGAGGTCGTCGGCCGCGTGGGCCGGGGGCACCTGCTCCTGGTCGGCTTCACGCCTGGTGACGACGATACGTCTCTCGCATGGATGGCGGACAAGGTCGTCGGCCTGCGCGTCTTTCCTGACGACATGG
>CAZBHZ010000001.1:80086-246463 GCA_964492085.1 uncultured Gemmatimonadaceae bacterium
CTCGCATGGATGGCGGACAAGGTCGTCGGCCTGCGCGTCTTTCCTGACGACATGGGGAAGATGAACCTCTCGCTCGAGGACATAGGTGGCGACCTCCTGGTCGTGAGTCAGTTCACGCTCTACGGCGATACGCGGAAGGGGCGGCGACCCAGCTTCGTCAGTGCCGCCGACCCGTCGATCGCCGTGCCCCTCTACGAGGGATTCGTGGACGAGCTTCGCGCGCGCTGCACGGGTTCGGTCGAGACCGGGGAGTTCGGTGCCGCCATGGAGGTGGATCTGGTCAACGAGGGTCCTGTGACACTGGTCCTCGAGCGATGACCGACGGGGCCGGGGGCCTGCGCTTCATCCTCGCCTCGCAGTCGCCGCGCAGGGTCGACGTCCTCCGCCAGCTCGGGCTCGTGCCCGAGGTGCGACCGGCGAACGTCGACGAGTCGTACCTCGACGGAGAGACACCGCGCGATCACGTCGAGCGACTTGCCCGTTCGAAGGCCGAGGCGGTGCTCGCACGAGAAGGGGACGCTCTGGTCGTTGGTGGTGATACCGTGGTCGTGCACAATTCGCACGTGCTCGTGAAGCCAGTCGACGAAGAGGCCGCGATCGCGATGGTGGCCGGCCTCTCCGGCAGTCGTCACGAGGTACACAGTGGGATTGCACTCGCCGGCCCGAACGGCACCGTCAGTGCCGTCGCCACTGCGATCGTTCGGATGCGCACGTACGACCGGGCAACCGCCGCTGCGTATGTCGCCACCGGCGAACCCATGGACAAGGCCGGCGGGTACGGGATCCAGGGCCTCGGGGCCGCGTTGGTCGACTCGATCGATGGGGACTACTATGCCGTCGTCGGCTTTCCCGTGGCAGTATTTCTGCACCTGCTCGGGCCGGCCGGTTTTCGATACGACTTCGGAGCGATCAAGCCCCTTTCGACGGAGTAGATCCATGAGCGTCCCGGCCGTTCTCGCCATCGACCAGGGGACGACGGGGAGTACGTGCCTCGTCGTCGCGACCGATGGGCGCGTGCTCGGGCGGGGCTATTCCGAGTTCACCCAGCACTTTCCCCAGCCCGGCTGGGTGGAGCACGACGCAGAGGAGATCTGGAACGTCACGAGCCGCGTGGCGCGCGAGGCGCTTGATGCGGCGGACGGGGCCGACGTGCGCTCGATCGGAATGACCAATCAGCGTGAGACCGTGGTCTTATGGGACCGGGAGACACTCGAGCCCGTGCACCGCGCGATCGTTTGGCAGGACCGGCGCACGCAGCCCATGTGTCGTGCTCTCAGGGACGCCGGTCACGAAGACGAGGTCCGCCGCCGGTCGGGTCTCGTGCTCGATCCCTACTTCTCAGGCACCAAGATCGCCTGGCTCCTCGAATCGGAGCCGACGCTGCGAGCGCGGGCCGAGGCGGGGGAGCTGGCGGTCGGAACGATCGACACGTGGCTGATCGCCCGTCTCACCGACGGTGCGGCGCACGTCACCGACCCGACCAATGCGTCTCGAACGCTGCTGTTCAATCTCCACGAGGCCTCCTGGGACCCGTGGGCACTGGACCTGCTCGGCGTACCGCAGGGAATTCTTCCGGAGGTTCGACCCAGTTCCGGGCACTTCGGGTTGAGTCTCGGCGACCACCTCGGCATCGAGGTGCCCATTCAGGGAGTGGCGGGTGATCAACAGGCAGCGCTCTTCGGTCAGGGGTGCTGGGAGTCGGGCCTCGCCAAGAACACCTATGGAACGGGCGCCTTCCTCCTCTTGCACACGGGAGATACGGCGGTCCCGTCGGAGCACGGTCTTCTCACGACGGCGGCGTGCGACGCCTCCGGGGGGCTCGCATACGCGCTCGAAGGTTCGGTCTTCATCGCGGGTGCGGCGATCCAGTGGTTGCGGGACGAGCTCGGCCTGGTCTCGTCGGCTGCGGAATCGGAGGCTATGGCCGCAGCTCTCGACGACAATGGTGGCGTCTACTTCGTCCCCGGTTTCGTAGGGCTGGGCGCCCCGCACTGGGAGGCCGATGCGCGGGGTGCTCTGTTCGGTCTCACGCGGGGGACGTCGTCGGCCCACATCGTACGGGCCGCGCTGGAGGCCATGGCGTACGGCACCACCGAGGTCCTCCGCGCCATGGAGGCCGACTCCGGTGTGGTGACCTCGGAGCTCCGTGTCGACGGGGGCGCGTCACTCAACGATTGGCTCATGCAGTTTCAGGCGGACGTGACCCACGTACCGGTGCGCCGCCCGCCCATGGTCGAGACCACGGCTCTTGGTGCAGCGGGCCTCGCGGGCCTCGCGGCCGGTGTCTGGGCGAGCGCGGAAGACTTCCTCGGCGCTCAGGGTGACGCGAGCCGATTCCACCCGGGGGCGGCGAGTGAAGAGCGACAGATGTCGATGAAGGGATGGGACCGGGCGGTCCGCGCGTCACTGGCCTGGGCCCGGGATGAGGGCTAACTCCCGCCGTATAGGGGGTTTTCCGGACTTTTCGCAGGCGTAGGGATAGGGCTAAATTGCGGCCACGTTTCGCAAGACACGGTTGGGAGAAGACGGTATGAAAAAGAACGGACGTTTCATGGTCGGGCTCGTCGGCGTTGCAGCCGTCGTCACCTACCTGATTTGGACGGGCGTCAGCGAGACGATGGTCTACTACATGACCCCCGTGGAGCTGGTCGAGAAGGTGTCGGAAGATCCGACGTTCCACGAGGTCGGGGTCAAGGTCGGTGGCATGGTCGTGCCGGGTACCTACGCTCGTGTGGAGGGTGAGCTTCTCCATGTCTTCACCGTGAGCGACCTGGTCGACGAGTCCGTCACCTTCGTCGTCGAGTATCGGGACGCGCTCCCCGACACGTTCACGGACGACGTAGAGGTCGTGCTCGAAGGCAAGCTTCGCGCCGACGGCGTCTTCGAGGCGACGACGCTCCTGACCAAGTGTGGCAGTCGCTACGAAGCGTCGCCCGAGGAGCTCGCAGGGACCGGTTCGTGACCATTCTCGGGGAGTTCGCTCTCTGGATCTCCCTGCCCGTAGCGGCGTGGGGGATGGTGCTGGGGTACGCAGGAGGTCGAACGCTCCGCGGTGACCTGGTTCTCAGCGCCGAGCGGAGCATCTACGCGGTCTTCGGCCTGCTCGTCATCGCGTGCCTTGGCGTCAGTGCGGCCTTTCTCGGAGACCGGTTCGAGTACTGGTACATCGCCAACTATTCGAACGCGAACCTGGAGCTCTTCTACAAGGTGACAGGCCTCTGGGCCGGTCAGCGCGGATCGCTCCTCTTCTGGGCCGTGCTTGTTGCGCTCTTCGGCGTGATCACGGTCTACACGAACCGAAAGAAGAACCGCGAGTTCATGCCGTACGTCGCCGGCGTGCTGCAGACGATCATGCTGTTCTTCATCGTCGTTCTGCTCTTCGCCGACGTGAATCCGTTCGAGCGCCTCGAGTTTACCCCCGCGGATGGTCGTGGCCTGAATCCTCAGCTCCAGAATTACTGGATGACGATTCACCCGCCGACGCTTTATCTGGGCTTCACCGCGTTTACGATCCCGTTCGCGTTCGCGGTGGCCGCGCTGCTCAATGGCCGTCTGGATGCGCGCTGGATCCAGCTGACGAGGCGGTGGATCCTCACGAGCTGGCTCTTCCTCTCGGTCGGCATCGTATTCGGGATGCGCTGGGCGTACGAAGAACTCGGGTGGGGCGGGTACTGGTTCTGGGATCCCGTCGAGAACGCGTCACTGCTTCCGTGGCTCACCGCGACCGCGTTCCTGCATTCGGTTCAGATCCAGGAAAATCGTGGCATGCTGAAGGTCTGGAACATGTCGCTCGTGCTCCTGACGTTCCTGCTCACGATCTTCGCGACGTTCCTGACCCGTTCGGGCTTGATCGAGTCGGTGCATTCGTTCGCTCAGGAACTGAAGATCGCATACATCTTTCTGAGTTTCATGGGAGCCGTGCTCGCCGTCTCCGTCGTCCTGATTCTCTACCGGCTCCCACAGCTGCGGTCGGAGAATCAGATCGAGTCGTTCTTCTCCCGTGAATCGGCGTTTCTCTTCAACAACCTCCTCCTGCTGGGTGCGGCCTTTTCGGTGATGTGGGGCACGATGTTCCCGCTCATCTCCGAGGGCTTCACGGGGCAGGAGATCTCGGTCGGGCCTCCATTCTTCGAGAAGGTCAACTTCCCGATCGGGCTGGTACTTCTGGCGCTCGTCGGGATCGGGCCCGTCATCGCGTGGCGTCGTGCGACCAAGCGAAACCTGCAGAAGAACTTCACCATTCCCGTCACCGTCGGCGCAATCACGGCGGTCTCACTCTTTGCGCTGGGGGCGCGTCACGAGTTGGCTCTGGTGACGTGGAGTATCTCGGCGTTTGTGCTGACCATCATCGCGACCGAGTTCTGGAAGGGCACGCGGGCGCGTGCCCGGATCGAGGGCGAGGGGTACGTGCTCGCCTTCTTCCACCTCATCACGCGAAACCGCAGGCGGTGGGGCGGCTACACGGTTCACGTGGGCTTCGTGCTCATGTGCATCGGATTCGCCGGCGCCGGGTACAACACCGACAGCAGGTTCAATGTCGAGCCCGGCGACGTCGTCGAGGTCGAGTCACCGTTCGGACACACGTACGAGCTGACGTACGAAGGTCTCTCGATGTCGATCGGACGGGGGGAGAGAAATCTCCTCTGGCAGGCGATCGCGACTGTCTCGGTGCGGCGGGATGGCGAGCCGCAGGGTGTGCTCACCACCGAGAAGCGCCAGTACACGAACCGCGATACGCAGCCGATGACCGAGGTCGGGATCCGATCGATTATCCAGGAGGATCTGTACCTCATCCTCTCTGCCATGAACGACAGCGGCGGCGCGCTTCGGAACGACCCGGGCGCGCAGGGGATCGACCTCCAGGTCCTGATCAAACCGCTCGTGAACTGGATCTGGATCGGATGTCTGTTCATCGCGATCGGCACCGTGATTGCCCTGTGGCCGAGTGTGGACCGGGCGCGCATGGCTCGAGAGAAGGCCGTCGGTTCCGCAGAGCCTGCTGCCGCCGGGGCGGACTGAGTCCGCGGGGCGCCCTGCGATGACCCTCTACGCCGGTGTCGCGCTCGTCGCCGCCGCGGTGGTGCTCTTCATCCTTCAGCCCGTCGTGAAGGGAATCCATGCGTCGCTCGATCGTGACGACGACGAATTGACCGAAACCGAAGCCCGCAAGCGTGTGGCACTGCTCGCGCTGCGTGACGTCGAGTACGACTTCCTCGCGGGCAAGCTCGATGAACAGGACTATCGGTCACTGAAGAGCGAACTGACCGCCGAGGCGCTCGCGGCTCTCGAGGCGGACGAGGCGTCCAAGTCGGGCGGCGGTGACGACGCCGCGCTCGAAGCGGAGATCGCGCGCCTTCGCGCGGGCCTGAAGGTTGGGGCAGCGTGCCCTGCCTGTGCCTACACGAACGCCGACGGTAGTCGCTTCTGTTCGGCGTGTGGACATGCGCTCGCCGAAGCCATGACGGGGTGACGGACGAAGTGTCCCCCTCGGCAGATACGCTCGGCCTGGAGAAGATCGACCGAGACGAAATCGACCACTCGAACGGGGTCGTCCTTCAGGCGGAAGGGCTTCGGCGGGACTACGGCTCGGTCGTCGCGGTCGACGGTGTCGATCTGACCATGGAGGAGGGTGAGTTCCTCACGATCTTCGGGCCGAACGGTGCGGGAAAATCGTCTCTCCTGGGCATGCTCGGCGGGGGCATGAGGCCGACCGCGGGCACGGTCCGCGTGCGTGGTCAGGCCCTTTCCTTCTCCGAGCACGACTGGCAGCACCGGATCGGCATGCTGTCCCATCGCGGCTTCCTCTACGGTCGTCTGACCGTCGAGGAGAACCTGCGTTTTTATGGAACGCTCTTCGGCCTCCGAGACCTCGACGAGCGGGTCCCGGCCCGGCTGGCCCGCGTGGGTCTCGCCGAGCGGGCCCGTTTCGAGGTGCGCCAACTCTCCCACGGCATGCGCCAGCGTCTGTCTCTGGCGCGTGCGCTGCTGCACGACCCCGACGTGGTCCTGCTGGATGAGCCGTACACCGGTCTCGACCCCTCGGCGGCGGGCGTCCTACGAAGCGTGCTCGGGGAGCTCAGAGACGGCCGTCGGACTGTCGTCATGGTCACACACAACCTTCGCGAGGGCCTGGCGATGGCGACGCGCCTCGCGGTGCAGGTCTCAGGACGCTTCGCGTGGGAGGGTTCCAACCAGGGGCTGGGGCGAGAGGAGTTCGAGCGGCACTATCACGACGTCGTGGAGGGCCGCGTGTGAGTACCTACCTGAGTCAGGTGTGGGTGATCGTCTGGAAGGATCTCGTCCTGGAAATGCGTTCTCGTGAGCGCATCGCCGCGATGGGGGCCTTCGCCGTCCTCGCGGGCGTGCTATTCAACTTCTCGATCGACACGACCACCACGCGCCCTCAGGACGTCGCCTCGGGGCTCATCTGGATGACCCTGATCTTCGGTGGCCTGCTCGGGGTCGGACGGACCTTCCATCTGGAGGCTCAGGACGGTGCCCTTCAGGGCGTGTTGATGTCTCCTGCGCCGAAAGACGCGGTCTTTCTCGCGAAGACAGCCGCCAACTTCGTTCTGCTCTATGTCGTGTCGCTGCTGGTCCTTGGTGTGTTCGGGCTGTTCTTCGGTCTCGATCTGGGACCGAATCTGGGCTGGGTGGTCGTGGTGCTCGGGTTGGGCGCTCTGGGCTTCGTCGCGCTGGGCACTCTCTTCGCTGCGGTGTCGACAGGAACCAACATGGGCGAGACACTTCTCCCCGTACTGGTCTTTCCGTTGCTCGTCCCCATGGTGATCTACGGGGTGGGTACGACCACTCGGCTGATCAACGGGAGACCCTTCGACGAAGTCGAGGGCAATGTCCGAATGCTGGGCGCGTTTGCACTGGCCGCGGTCGCGGCCGGGGCCGTGCTTTTCCGATACGTAGTGGAGGATTGATGTCGACGGCAGGAATGAGACGAGGCGGCACGACGCTGACGCTGCTGGGCCTTCTCGGACTGATCGCTCTGTACTGGATGGCGTTCTTCTGGGTCCCGACCGAGGTGAACCAGGGGGTCGTTCAACGGATCTTCTACATCCATGTACCTGCGGCGTGGACCAGCTTTCTCGCCATTGGCTTCGCTGCCCTGGCGAGTGGGATGTACCTGTGGTTGAGGGACGAGCGCCTCGACCGCGCGGCGCTCTGTGCGGTTGAAGGGGGGCTGATCTTCGCCACCCTCGTCCTCACGACCGGCCCACTCTGGGGCAAGATCGCCTGGGGTACGTACTGGACCTGGGAGCCCAGGCTCACGCTCACGCTGCTGCTGTGGTTCATTTTCATCGGGTACTTCATGGTCCGGAACGCGACGGAAGACCCGGAGAAGGGGAAGCGCTTCGCGGCCGTGGTCGCGATCGTAGGTGCGATCGACATCCCGTTCATCCACCTGAGCGTGGTCTGGTTTCGCTCACTCCACCCGGAGCCGGTCGTCGCCCGGCCGGACGGGCCGACGCTACCGGGCGACATGCTGGTCACGCTCCTCTTCGGCGTGCTCGTCTTCACTGTGCTCTTCTTCGGACTCTTCCTCTTCCGCTATGCGGTCGAAGGGCTGCGCGCGGAAGCCGATCTGCGCGCTCGCTCCGCGGCCTGACGCCATCGAACGACCATGAAGAAATCCATGACTTACGCCCTCGCCCTGACCGTCCTCACGATTGCCGTGATGGCGGCGGCCGCAGTGGCGCAGGAATCGGCCGGCATGCCGCAAGCCGGTCGTCTGGCGGAGCAGAATCTCCGTCCGTACTGGCACGTCTTCGCCGCCTATACCCTGGTGATCCTCCTCATCGGTGGTTGGGCCGTCTCGATCGCACGTCGGTTGCGGGCGATCGAAGAACGCCTGCTCGACTGATCGGCCGGGGAAGGGTCGGCCGCTCATGACGAGAGACAGGCATCTGGCGGGAGCGGTGCTCCTGGTGCTCGCCGCGGTGACGGTCGTCACGGAGTCGGCTGCCCAGACGCCGACCATGCCCAGCACACAGCGGTACGGTTCCGGTCTGCTCGATATCCCCGTGTCGAGCGTGCTTCCGCACCTGACCGTCACGACCACGTTTTCCGGTTTCTGGACTTCGTTGGGACGCCGGGTCGAAATCGACGAGGCCGGTCAACCCTCGGGATTTGGTCCTGCTCGGAGCGATTTCTTCGGTGACGTCTCCACGTCCGTCGGCCTGTTCGACCGCGTGGAGGCGGGTGTGGCCATCCAGTCGCTCAACGACGCGACCGAGGGTGGCGACATCTGGGGGCTCTTCGGCCGCCTCCGGCTTTGGGAGCCCATCGACCAGGGGCTCGGTCTTGCAGTCGGGGGACGATACCTGACGTCCCCGAGCTTCGAAGGGTTGGCCGGTGGGGGTGTGGAGTACGCGCCGGGTCGACTCGGCTTCCCGGATGAGCGGCTCCGGTCGACGTACTCCAGCGGCGTCGGCCTCGACACGAACCTGAGCCTCTACGGCGTGGCAACCGCCTACCTGAGGGGTTATGACGGTGGCTTCATGCCCGAGAACGATATGACGTTCACCCTCGGGTACGGAGGCGGCATGTTCGCCGGAGGCGGGGGACTCGACTTCTACGCGCCTGCCACCAACGCCGGGTGGTTCCTCGGCACTGCCCTGCACATGTCGGCGGGTGACGGTTCGCAGGTGACCGTCATGGCCGAGCACAACGGGTTCGACATCAACCTCGGGGCGCAGGTCGACTGGAATGGCGTGCGGGTTGGAGTTCAGGGGCTCGCGTTGAACCATGACTGGCCGGTGGACGGACAGTTCTCCGAGTACCAGAAGCCGAAATTCGGCTTCACGCTCTCGGCAGCGGTCTGTCTACTTGAAGCCGGCTTTCGTTGTCGCCCCCGAATGATGCGTCGGACGGAGCCCGATACCATCTACATCCCGCCTCCGCCGCCGGACACGGTCCTGGTCGGAGACCCGGGTGCCGCGCGTACGGTCGTGTCGGGCGATCCGGCCTCCATGTGTCTCGCGACGGGTCGGACGGTGTCCATCGAAGTCACGGCTGCGGGCGACACCCTGGTCGGAACGCCGCCCGTGCCCGTCCGGTCTCTCCGTCCGGCGATGACCTTCGCCGGGAACTACGCGGGATCGGCGTTCTGGTACCTCGATGACGAGGTCATCGTGTTCGAGGGCGGCGACTTCGGGAAATCCGACGACACGTTCCCGATCGACTGCAGTCAGATCCTTCGGGTCGGCGTGTATCGCGGAGTGCCGGTGTTCGCCGTGATCAGCGCGCGCAGGCCGCTCGACGTGATCTTCATACCCGTGCGCCCTGGCGTCTGGCATCGATACGAGCGCGGTCTCCGACGCTCGCCGGATCCATACTAACGAGCGATCCGCTGCTCGAGGACGCGGTTGCTCGCGTTCAGCACGGCCTTCACCGCAGCGGACGGAAGGTCTTGCTCATTCTCGCACGGGGCGGCGCCGAGCAGACGATGCTCCCCGGTTTCTGACGAGCCGCTCACCCGGGTCGCGACGACCCAACCGTCGAACGCTCGGACGGCCTTCACGCCGACGACCTCGAGGTCGGCCCCATTCGCCAGGAATTCGGATGCGCTGGCGAGGGCGGCCTTCAGCGCGGCCTGAGATGCAGCCTTGATGATCCCCTGCTGAGTCTCGAGGCAGCCGACGGTGCCTTCGTACGTGTCACCCTCCCACTCAAGGCGCACCGAGACCCGCCCCGAACCGTCGGGCATGGTCACGTGTTCGAGGCTGTCGAACCTCAGGCGAGATCGAACCGCTGTGGCTGTCTTCATTCCCTGGTCGGTTGGGCCTGGGGGGGGGAGGGGACGCCGAAGGTGAGGTGGGCCAACACGATACGGCAAGTAGTGAATGCAGCTTCCGCGCTTGCGCCAAGTGTTTACGCGGGTTTTTCGACCCCGTGGAAGGGGCTTTGCCGTCGACGGCGGCCGTGGTTACGCCTCGAGCAGAGCCGGCGGCACGTCGTCGAGGGTGTCGACGTCGGTCCGTGGTTCGAGCCTGGCCACGCTCAGTCCCGCGGCCTCGGCCCGCTCCAGGGTCAGGTCGAGGACTCGAGCGGTGCTCCATGGGATACCGTCGAAGAGCTCCGGCCGGGTCCGGGTCATCCCGATCAGATAGTACCCACCGTCCGTCGCGGGGCCGATCACGACGTCATGCGTCTCCAGAGCGTCGAATGCCTGTCGAAGCGTGGACTCATCGAGTCCCGGGATGTCCGTTCCCACGACGCACACCGCGGTCGCGCCACGGAGTTCATCGTCGATCGCGGCGCGCATGCGTTCCCCCAGGTCACCCGGGGTCTGTCCGCGGTATTGCACATCGGTTCCCAGCCAGGCGGTCACATCGGCGATCGAATCCGCATCCGGCGGAGCGACGTGGACCGTGGTCACCCAAGGACCCGATCGCAGGGCATCGACCGTTCGACGACCGAGCTCCCGGTAGATCGACGTGGCGCGTTCCATGCCCAGATCGGCGGCGAGGCGTGTCTTCACCCGGCCGGGGACGGGGACCTTCGCGAACAGGACCACGGTATGCCGTGTCTCGGCGTCGGTCGCGCGGCCCGGGCCTTCCGGACGGTACCGCGTCGCAAGGGCCTCCGGGTCCGCACCGAGGCGGAAGGCCACGATGAGCGTGATGTTTCTCAGCCACGCCCGCACGGGTCCTTCCCGTCGGTATCTCCGGCCACTCGTGACCACGGTCCCATCGAGGACGATGCGTCGGCCGTGTCGTGACAGTCGGTCCACGACACCGACGTCTTCCATGATCGGCCAATTCGGAAACCCTCCGACCTGGTCGTAGAGGCGTCGGGAGACGATCAGGCCCTGATCGCCGTACGGCATGCCAAAGAGCCGCTCGCGAGCGCGCTGTCCGAACTCGATCAGCCGATATCCGGTGCTGCGACGATCGAAGCGGAGCCGGAAGTGAGCGAAGTCGGCCGGTCCGGCGGTCTCGACGAATCGATCGAGTGCGTGCGCCGCCTCGGGGCCGAGCCGGGTGTCTGCGTGCAGGAAGGCGAGCCACGATCCCGAAGCTGTTTCTGCACCCGCACGAAGCTGAGCGCCTCGGCCGGGTGGCCCGGACACCACCGTGGCGCCACAGCGTCTGGCGACGTCGCGGGTCCCGTCGGATGACCCCCCGTCACTGACGATGATCCGATCGACGGACGATAAGCCGGAGAGGTCGTCGAGCAGGTTCGGGAGCGTCGACGCTTCGTTCAGCGTCGGTATGACGACCGATAGAGATCCGGGGACGGTCACGACCCCGGATCGTTCAGGGTCCAGTCGTACTCGAAGAATTCGATTCGGGTGTCGGGTGACGAGATCACCGCGGCGTCCGTCGGTTCGAGGTAGGGTGCGAAGAAGGTGCGCAGCCCGTCCACGCCCCCGAAGTCGTCCTTGAACCAGTCGAGGACCTTGTTCATCCGGACGACGCCGGGCTCGATGGAAAAGTGCTCGGGGCTCGAGACGAGCTTCGAGACGGCTCGCTCGAGCTGCGCCTCCAGCGTCGCAGCCTCGTAGGCGTCCGGCCACAGCACCGGACAGCTGCGGGCTGCGCAGTTGACGGCAAAATGGATGCGGGGTTCACCCATCGGGCGGATGATCGAGTGCTCGATATCGTCCTGGGAGCGCAACTCGCCGGCGATCCGGCAGTGCGCGACGGTGAAGACATCGTCAATCTGCCAGACGGAGTTCGCAGGACGGCCCGCGATCGCATTCCTGATGCCGGTGAACAGGCCGCCGGCCTTCTGGATGGGATAGTGCTCGGCGACCAGTCGGAGCATGCACGCGTTGTAGGCATTGATCCAGAAGGCGAGTTGTTCGTCCCGGCTGGCGGCCCGGACTGCAGTCGGGGATACACGCTCGAGGGTGCTGATGTAGGCGTCCAGTGCGTCTTTTCGGTCTACCAGCGCCGCGTAGTCGACCGACGGTTGGTCGACGACCTCGGCCAGCACCTCCGAGAAGGCCTCATGCGTGGGAAGTGGCTGTGCGTCGGTGGCCGACGGTGCCGCGAGGAGCAGGCCCCACGTGATCATGGCCCCGGGGACCCGGATGCCCATCCGGCGCGCAAGGGACGGTAGAAAGCTGAGCAGGATGAGAAGACCTCCGGAAAGCAGGACCCGCAGCAGCGCCTCACGGGATGCCTCGCGAGACCCTGCGAGGAGTGCATCGGCGAACATCGTGTAGACGACGGTACCCGGAAAGATCCCGATCGCCGTTGCGGCTGCATACGTCGACCACCCGATGGACGTCAGTCCGGAACCGAAGTTCAGCGCATTGAACGGAACCGCAGGGATCAGGCGGAGCGTCAGCAGTCCGCGAAATCCGTGGTGCTCCGTGGCCCGGTCGAGTGCGTCGAGTCGATCCCCCGCCAGGCGTCGCACTCCGTCACGGCCAAGGAAACGCCCGACACCAAACGCGAGGTTCGCGCCGATGTTCGCCCCGATCGTCGTGTACACGGTGCCCCCCATGAGGCCGAACATGGCGCCGCCCACGAGCGTCAGAATCGAGCCCGGGATCGCGAGGGCCGTCGCCGACGCGTAGATGGCGATGTACAGGAGTGGAGCCGCCCGAGACGCACGCAGCCATTCGATCGCCTGCCCAACACCGTCCCGGCTCAGATACTCGCCGAGCGGTGTGAAGGCGGCGGCCGCGGCACCGGCGCCCACGAGTACGAACAGCGCGGCCAGCTTCACGAGTGGGCCGCGCGAACGGCTTGTCACGTCAGCCATGAAATCACCTTCTTGAGCACCCGCCCGCCGGCACCGTCGAGGCGGCGTCGTTGATACTCGGTCGCAGCACGCTTCACGCCCTCGACTAGTGTGGGGTACGGGAAGATCGTGTTGGTCAGGTGGGTAAGCTTCAGGCCATGCGTCTTCGCCAGCACGATGGGCATGATCAGTTCACCGGCGTGCGCTCCCAGGATCGTCGCACCGAGAATCCGTCCCTTAGCGTCGGCGGAAATCTTCACGACTCCCCGCCCGACGCCGTCCACGATGGCGCGGTCGAGGTCGTCGAGTTCGTAGGTGAAGGTCGTGCCCCCGCGGGCGTCGGCTTCGTGTTGTGAGAGGCCGACATGAGCGATTTCCGGGTCGGTGTAGGTCACCCAGGGGACGTTGTCGTATCTCACCTTCGTCGATCCAGGAAGGAGGGCGTTGCGCAGCACGGCCTTGGCCTGCTGATCGGCTACGTGTGTGAACTGGAGGCCCCCGGTCACGTCTCCAGCCGCCCAGATGTTGCGCGCAGTCGTCCGCATCGCGGCATCGACCGACACCGAGCCGTCCACGACCCGGACACCCGCGCGGTCGAGGTCCAGTCCCTCCAGGAAAGGACGCCGGCCCGTGGCCACGAAGATCTCGTCGGTGATCAGGCGGCTTCCCGAACTCGTGTTGAGGATCTTGCCCTCGCGCGTGACGTCGACCGTGGCGACACGCTCACCGAGGCGAATCGTCATCCCTTCCTCCTCGAGCATCGCCCGAAGACGATCGGCGATGTCGGGGTCCTCCTTCGGCAGAATCCGGTCAGCCATCTCGACGACCGTGACATGGGCCCCGAGTCGAGACATGACCTGGGCCATCTCCAGTCCAATCGGGCCCGCTCCCAGCACGGCGACCCGGTCGGGAAGGTGGTCGGTCTCGAAGAGGGAGTGGTGGTCGAGGTATCCCGCCTCTTCCAGCCCCGGGATCGGGGGTGCCACCGGGATCGCCCCGGTGGCAATCACGAAGCGCTTCGCACGCAGCCGGCCGACACCGTCCACCTCGACCTCCCGGTTCGAGAGGAAGCGGGCGGCGCCGAAGTGGACGTCCACGCCCATATCCCGGAAGCGCTGTGGATCGTCGTGATGCTCCACGATCCCGCGGGCCGCACGCATCCGGGCCATCACGTCGGCAAAAGCGTGCTTCGGCGCGGCGGAGGTCAGGCCGTACCGATCAGCGTCGCGCATCGCGTGGGCGACCCTCGCGGACGCGATGACGGCCTTGGACGGGACGCAGCCGGTCCAAAGGCAATCACCACCAAGGGCAGCCTTTTCGGCGATCGCGCTCCGTACGCCGAGGTAGGCGCCTCCTGCGGCGGAGACGAGTCCCGCAGTCCCGCCGCCTACGGCGAGTAGATCGTATTCGTCGTGATGCTTCATACGTGGTTCAGCGGGGTGGGGGCCTCCGGGGACGCAACACGCGTGCGATTGTGCCGGTTCCCGGGCGGTCGTGCCAGTCGTCGCCCACCGCGGCATGGTGTCGGCCGCGGCCGGCATTCCGGTCGGGTACGGCCCGCGATACGTTCCTGCGTCCCGAGTGGCGAATCGACACACTTTCGCTTTATCTTCGGGTACGGTACCTTGCGACCCAATGCCCGAATTGTGGGCGGCCACGGAACGGAGGCGAGATGGCAGGCGCAGCGACGGACAGGAAGGCGGACAACAAGCAGAAAGCGCTGGACACGGCGCTGACCCAGATCGAGCGCTCCTTCGGGAAGGGCGCGATCATGCGTATGGGTGAGGACGGTGGTCCGACTGCCATCGAAGCCATCGCGACGGGTGCGATCAACCTCGATGCAGCCATCGGCATCGGGGGGATGCCGCGCGGGCGGATCAGCGAGATCTACGGTCCGGAGTCGTCCGGAAAGACGACGATCTGTCTCCAGGTCATCGCGAATGCCCAGAGGAACGGCGGCATCGCAGCCTTCATCGATGCCGAGCACGCGCTGGATGTCGGGTACGCGCGCAAGCTCGGGGTCGACGTGGACAACCTCCTGGTGTCTCAGCCGGACACCGGTGAGCAGGCCCTCGAAATCGCCGAAGTTCTGATCCGGAGCAACGCCATCGACGTGGTGGTGATCGACTCGGTCGCGGCACTCGTTCCCCGGGCGGAGATCGAGGGTGAGATGGGTGACTCTCACGTCGGTCTTCAGGCCCGGCTCATGAGCCAGGCGCTTCGGAAGCTGACAGGCGCCGTAAACCGTTCCCACACGGCCGTCATCTTCACGAACCAGATTCGCGAAAAGGTCGGTGTGATGTTCGGTAGTCCGGAGACGACGTCCGGCGGCCGTGCTCTGAAGTTCTATGCCTCGGTCCGTCTCGACATCCGTCGGATCGGCGCGATCAAGGACGGGCAGGACGTGATCGGTAACCGGACACGCGTGAAGGTCGTCAAGAACAAGTGCGCTCCGCCGTTCCGGCAGGCCGAATTCGATATCCAGTACAACGAGGGTGTGAGCCATAACGCGCTCCTCGTAGACCTTGGTGTCGAACACGGCATCGTCCAGAAATCTGGAGCATGGTTCTCGTACGGGGATCTTCGCCTTGGTCAGGGGAAGGAGAATTCGAAGCAGTTCCTGGTCGACAACCCGGATATCGCGGAAGAGATCGACGCACAGCTGCGTGTCGCCCTGGGACTCGTCGAGGAGGATGCCGAGGTCGAGATCGCTTCGGAGGGCGAGGCCGAAGAGCCGGCGCCGGCGGAGGCCAGCGCCGGCTGACGGGCCGAAGCGTCGCGTCAGACGCGGGTTCGGTGCTCTGTAGAAAGCGCCGACGGGCAACGCGGGTAGGAAGCCCCGGACGACAGATTCGTCCGGGGCTCTTATCTTTCGCCCCTGCGGCCCACTTCGAGTCGCAGGACTGACGACCTACTGCACACCGCACGTCACCCGCCGATTGTTCCGATGAAGACCGCCGATATCCGTAGTCGCTTCCTCTCGTTCTTCGAGGAGCGAGAGCACGCCGTCAAACCCTCGTCTTCGCTGGTGCCGGCGGACGATCCGACGCTGCTCTTCACCAACGCGGGGATGGTGCAGTTCAAGAAGGTCTTCCTGGGGCAGGAGGACCTCGGGGTCAGTCGGGCCGCTACGTCGCAGAAGTGCGTGCGCGCCGGCGGAAAGCACAACGACCTCGAAGAGGTAGGCCGTACCACGCGCCACCACACGTTCTTCGAGATGCTGGGGAACTTCTCGTTCGGAGACTACTTCAAGCGAGACGCGATTCGATACGCGTTCGAGTTGCTGACCGACGTGTATGGGCTCGATCCGGAGCGGATTTACGCCACGGTGCACCACTCGGACGAAGAGGCAGCCGAGCTCTGGCTGAACGATATCGGGCTCCCGACGGAGCGCGTGTATCGTCTGGGTGACAAGGACAACTTCTGGCAGATGGCGGACACGGGCCCGTGTGGTCCCTGTTCGGAGTTGCACTACGACCTCCGAGAGAATCGGACGCCGGTCACGAGTACCGAGGAGTTCGTTGAGCTGAACGACTCCGGCACGATCGTCGAGCTCTGGAACCTGGTCTTCATGCAGTTCGATCGGGACGCCGAGGGAACGCTGCACCCGCTTCCGGCGCCGTGCGTTGACACCGGAGCTGGCCTCGAGCGCATCGCCGCGGTGCTTCAGGGGGCGGACTCGAACTACCACACGGATGGCTTTGCGCCCCTCCTCGAACGGGTCGCGGAACTGGTGGGCACGCCCTACGAGCCCGACACGGAAGCTGGCGTGAGCTATCGCGTTCTGGCGGACCACGCCCGGGCCGTAACGTTCCTTCTGTCCGATGGTGTGTATCCGTCGAACGAGGGGCGTGGCTACGTACTTCGGCGCATCCTGCGACGGGGTGTTCGGCACGCGTGGCTCCTTGGGCGTCGCGAGCCGACGCTCGTCGGTGTGGTGGAGTCCGTCATCGATACGATGAGTGATGTGTACCCGGACCTCGTCGAGCGACGGGACCACATCGTCGACGCCGCTCGTGCCGAGGAAGAGCGCTTCCTGGCAACGATTGAAGGCGGGCTCAGCCGGTTTGAGGAACTCGCTGGAGCCGACTCGGGGGTGATCCCGGGTGACGAGGCATTCAAGCTCTATGATACGTTCGGGTTTCCCCTCGACCTCACGCAGCTCATGGCCGACGAGAAGGGTGTCGAGGTCGATGTGGATGGCTTCGAGACCGCGCTGGAGGAGCAGCGCACCCGGTCCCGTAAGGACCGAGCTGCCAGCGGTGTCGACGGGGATGACTCGGCCGATGCCGAGGGCTGGATTTCGCTGTCTGACCGCGCGCAGACGTTCGTCGGATACGATGCGCTCGAGTCGGACACGGATGTGCTCGGCTGGAAGGCGATCGACGGAGGCGTCGGTCTTCTTCTCGAGGACAACCCCTTCTATGTCGAGAGCGGTGGGCAGGTCTCCGATGCCGGTTCCGTCCAGGGCGAGGGATGGAGCCTGACCGTCGAACGGGTGGCTAAGGTGCCGGGAGGAACGGCGATCTTCGGGCCCGTCGAGGGCAGTTTTCCGGACGACGAGGGCGAGGTCCGTGTGCAGGCCTGTGTTCCCGCCTCGGAACGTGGCGACACCCTGCGCAACCACACCGCGACGCATCTGCTTCACGCCGCCCTCCGTTCCGTGCTTGGGGAACATGTCGTGCAGCGCGGCTCGCTCGTGGCGCCGGATCGACTCCGCTTCGACTTCGCGCACACCGCTCCCATGACCGACGAGGAGAAGGCGACGGTCGAGCGGATCGTGAACGACCGGGTGTGGGAGAACCACCCGGTCGAGATCGACCAGCGATCCTACGATGACGCGGTCGCCGCTGGCGCCATGGCCCTGTTCGGCGAGAAATACGCCGACGAGGTCCGGGTCGTGAACGTTCCAGGTGTGAGTATGGAGCTGTGCGGCGGAACCCATGTCTCGTCCACGGGGGACATCGGGCTATTCCGTATTGTCGGTGAGTCCGGGGTCGCCGCGGGCGTGCGTCGAATCGAGGCGCTCACGGGCCGGGGCGCCTTCGCGTACTTCGAGACTCGCGAGCAAGCCCTTGGAGAGGCTGCGAAAGTCTTGAAGACCCAGCCCGACAACCTCGCACGCCGGGCCGAGCAGCTTCTGGAGGAAAAGGCCGAGGTCGAGCGTCTCCTCGATGAGGTGAGGGCTCAGGGCGGCGGCGGTGAGGACGTCGCTGCCGAAGAGACGATCGACATCCCGGGAAGCGGCACGGCGTCGTATCGGGGCCTTCGACTGCGTGCCCGGGATCTCGACGATGCCCGCAAATGGGGAGATACCTTTCTCAACTCCGGGCAGAGCGGAGTCGCGGTCCTCGCTGCCGAGCTGCCGGGCGAGAAGAGGGCGCTCTTCGCGTTCGTGACCGACGACATGATCTCTCGGGGCGTGAGAGCGGATGCGGTCGTTCGCGAAGTCGCGTCGGTGGTCGGCGGTCGCGGGGGTGGGCGCCCGCATATGGCTCAGGCGGGTGTCGAGGATCCATCCCGTCTCGACGAGGCGCTGGGTGCCGGGGCCGAGGCCGTGAAGGGACTGCTGGCGGGCGCCGAGGGGGACTGACGTGAGCTGGATGGAGGCTCGGACGCCGAGGCCGCCGGCCGATCTCGACGCTCGTCTGCGCGACCACGTCGCTGGGTCGGTTCAAGAAAACGAGGTAGCGGAGCGCCTCCTCGGCGCGGCGGAGGATGCGCTCACAGCTGCCCTGGGGCGGCCGGGCCGCGTGCGGACTGCAGCGTTCGATCTCCTCGCGGCGGACGCGCTCGTCACATACGCCTGCGAATCTGCTCTGGAGGGAGACGAGCCGGACGAAGTGCTGGATCGGCTGGTGTCGATCGGGTCAGCCCCATGACTGTCTCGGAGACTCCCACTCTCGTCGACATCCACAGCCACCTGGTGCCGGGGGTGGATGACGGAGCTCGCCACCTGCCCGGCGTGCTGAACGCGATCGAACGCATGTCCCAGGTCGGGATTGGACGCTTCATCACCACACCGCACATCGATGCGAGCCTGTCCCTTACGCCGTCCCGACTCGCGGCTCGGCTCGACGAGGTGACGCAGGCGTGGCAGACGGCGCACGACGCGATTCAGGAGGAGTTCCCCGAGGTCGAATACCACAGGGGACACGAAGTCCTCATCGATCTCCCCGAGCCGGACTTGACGGATCCTCGGCTTCGGCTGGCAGGGACGTCCTTCGTCCTTATCGAATGGCCCCGGTTGCAGGTGCCGCCGGGGACGCCGCGGGTCGTCCGGTACATCTGTGACCAGGGGCATCGCCCGATCATCGCGCACCCGGAGCGGTACGCCGGAATGATTCGCAAGACGGAATTGGCTCATCAGTGGAAAGAGGCGGGTGCCTTGCTTCAGGTGAACTACGGTTCGCTGGTCGGGCGGTATGGATCGGACGCTCAAGCAGTCGCCTGGCGCCTGATCGAGGGGGGACAGGCTGACTACCTCGCGTCCGATTTCCATGGACAGTCACGGCTCAGGATCTACAAGAAGGAAGCGTGGGCCGAGCTCGAAGAACGGGGAGGCGAGGAGGCTCTCGATCTCCTCTGTCGGGTGAATCCGTCCAGAATCTTCCACGATCTGGAGCCTCTGACGGTACCGCCGGTGTCCGCGCCGTCGTCGCTGCTTCAGAGGCTGCGCGGAATCATCGTCCGACGCGAACGTTCGATGGAGCGACAGGCATGACACACTTCGAGCAGTTCCGCGCCCACTTCGACGAGCACGCGCAGGTCGTGTCCTCGGCGTTCGACACCCTCGCCGCCGAGATGGAGGAATACGCGACCCGCGTCGCCGGCACGATCGGATCGGGCGGACGCCTGTTCTTTTGCGGGAATGGGGGTTCGGCTGCCGACGCCCAGCATCTGGCTGCTGAGTACGTGGTTCGCTTCACCAGGGAGCGAAGGGCCGTAGGCGCGGTCGCGCTGACGACGGACACCTCCGTGCTGACCGCGGTGTGCAACGACCTCGGCTTCGACGGCGTCTTCGCTCGTCAGATCGAGGCACTGGGCTCTCCGGGCGACCTGCTGATCCTCCATTCGACGAGTGGGATGTCGCCGAATCTGCTCGCGGCGGCCGACACGGCTCGTTCCCTTGGCGTGGAGACCATCGGTCTGCTGGCCCGCGGTGGGGGGGCACTGGCCGGTAAGGTCGACCTCGCCCTGGTGGTGCCGACGGATTCGACGGCGAGAGCCCAGGAACTACATCTGCTTATCGGCCATGCCGTGTGTGACGTGGTTGAAGCTTCGCTTCCACACGATTGACCTCTTCGCACTGAACAAGGACGTCCACAGTGAATCCGTTGATCGATCTCAGGGGAAGGAACGCCATCGTCACGGGCGGCTCTCGCGGCGTTGGCCGGGCGGTCGTTCTGCAGCTCGCCCAGGCGGGAGCGAACGTCGGCATAGGATTCCGGTCCCGATCGGACGATGCGGAGGCGGTCGTCGGCGAGTGCAGAGCCCTCGGCGTCGACGCATGGGCGCACGGAGGGGACCTTGCTGATCCGGCCGAGGCCGAAGCGCTGTTCGCCCGAGGCGATGAAGAGTTCGACGGACTCGACATCTTCGTGGGTAACCACGGGATCTGGCCGCCGGACGACGCGCCGATCGCAACGTTGTCCGACGAACGTTGGCATCGAACGATCGACGCGAACCTCCACTCGATCTTCTACACGTGTCGGGCCGCAGCGGCGCGTCTCCGCGACAACGGTCGGATCGTCCTCGTCAGTAGCACGGCCGGTCAACGGGGTGAGGCGTTCCACGGCGATTATGCAGCAACCAAGGGCGCGATGATTTCGTTGGTGAAGGGCTTCTGCATCGAGCTGGCACCCCGCGGGATCACCGTGAACGCCGTGGCTCCGGGCTGGATCGACACCGAGATGTCGGAGAGCGCCTTTGAGGGCGATGAGCGGGCCCGCATCGCACGCTCGATCCCGATCGGCCGCATCGCGACGTCGGAGGATGTGTCTGGACCGATCGTATTCCTCTGCTCGGAGCTGGCCCGCCACATCACAGGAGAGGTGGTGAACGTCAACGGTGGAGCCGTGCTTCCGGGATGAGTGACGTTCGTCCGATCGCGCCGGGTGCGGTCCGGTGGATCGCGCGAACGCTGGAAGAGGCCGGCTATGAGACGTGGGCGGTCGGGGGGGCGGTGCGTGACGCGCTCCTGGGCCGCCCGTCCGTCGACTGGGACCTGGCGACCCGGGCGACGCCGAAACAGGTGCGACGGACGTTTCGCCGTACCGTCCCGATCGGCATGGACCACGGCACGGTTGGGGTTCTCGCGCGCGATGGCGTGATGTACGAGGTCACGACGTTTCGGAAGGACGTCGAGACGGATGGTCGCCATGCCGTGGTCGAGTTCGCGGATCATATCGAGGACGACCTCGCACGTCGGGACTTCACGATCAACGCGATCGCGTGGCATCCCCTTCGTGACGAGATCTTCGATCCGTTCGCCGGAGCGGCAGACCTCGCGGGCGGGACGCTCCGCACGGTGGGCGTCGCAGCCGACCGGTTTCGGGAGGACTACCTCCGCATCCTTCGCGCCGTCCGGTTCGCGGGGCGCTTCGGCCTCCGAATCGATGGGGACACGTGGTCGGCACTGGTGGCCCTGACGGAGCACCTTCCCTCCCTGTCAGCGGAGCGTATCCGCGAGGAGCTGACCAAGGTTCTCGGGTCGGACGTTCAGCCGAGCCGTGCGCTCGGCCTCTACCGCGAGGGCGGGATCAATCGGGTTCTCTACCCGGAGGTCGATGCGCTCTCGGAGGACCAGTGGACGCGCGCGATGAACGTGGTGGATGCTCTCCCGCCGGGGCGTCCGATCCTTCGGCTTGCTGCGCTGTTGCGCCCGGTCGACCCGGCCGCCGCTGCGGCCGTCCTACTTCGGCTGCGACTGTCGAACGCCGACACGGACCTCGTGGCTCGCCTGGCTGCTGCACCCGAACTCCCGAGAGCCGATGCCGCGGAGGAGGACCGCCGCCGCTGGCTCAGCCGCCACGGTGCCGCACTGATGAGACGTGTGGGACGCCTCGATCTGGCGTCCGCTCGGAGCGGGCACGGCGAGCGCGAACCGGCCGATGTTGTGGCGTCGTGGCGTGCGATGCGGGCGACGCTGCGATCGGGTCCTCCGCTCACGGTGGGGGAACTGGCCGCAGACGGACGTGATCTGATGCGCATGGGCATCAGGCCCGGCCCCGTGTTCGGAGAGATCCTGGAGGAACTGCTCGATTGGGTGCTCGAGGATCCCGACCGAAATGAGCACGACGGCCTGCTTCTCCGGGCGGAGGATATCGCACGGCGGCTCCAGCACGATGCCGTCGACGCGGCGAAGAAGGAGGAAACGTGACCGATCTCGACCTCTTCGGCGCCTCGCCCGGTGCGGGGGATGGCGACGTCGCCCGACCGAATGAGGCAGGATCCTGGTCCGCGGGCGGAGAAGGCCCGGGCGGCGGCACCGTCGACCCCAACGCCCCGCTGGCGGCGCGCATGCGTCCGCGGACGCTGGACGACTTCCGGGGCCAGGAGCAGCTCCTCGGCCAGGGAAAGGCAGTTCGCTCCATGCTCGATGGAGGCAAGGTCGCGAGCATGATTCTCTGGGGCCCCCCGGGGAGTGGGAAGACGACGCTGGCAAGGATCATCGCGGATGTGTCCGGCACGACGTTCGTCCCGTTCAGTGCGGTCACCGAGGGGGTGGCTCGCGTGCGCGAGATCATCGCAGAGGCGGGGGCTCGACGGCAGGCAACGGGACGCCAGACGATCCTGTTCTGCGACGAGATCCATCGATTCAACAAGGCGCAGCAGGACGCTTTCCTGCCACATGTGGAGGCCGGGACCGTCATCCTCATTGGAGCGACCACGGAGAATCCGTCGTTCGAAATCGTCCGGCCGCTTCTCTCGAGGGCGCCGGTCTACGTGCTGGAGGCGTTGGCGCCTGAAGCGATCCGTTCGATCCTGGATCAGGCGATGTCGGAAGAGCGGGGACTCGCTTCGATGGCGCTTCACGGGGAGGACGAGGCGCTCTCGTTTATCGCGGACGCGGCGGACGGAGACGCTCGACGGGCACTCGGCGTGCTGGAGGCCGCGGCCCATCTCGCAGGTGCGGGTGGTGTGGTCACGCTCGACGCCGCGCGGGAAGCTCTGCAGCATCGCTTCGCGTCGTACGACAAGTCGGGGGAAGAGCACTACAACCTGATTTCCGCGCTGCACAAGTCGGTGCGCGGATCGGACCCGGATGCCGCCCTCTACTGGCTGGCCCGCATGCTGGAAGCGGGAGAAGACCCCCTGTACATCGCGCGGCGCCTCGTGCGCATGGCGGCGGAGGACATCGGCCTCGCTGATCCGGGGGCGCTCGGTCACGCGGTCGCCGCGCGGGACGCCTACCACTTCCTCGGAGCTCCGGACGGTGAACTCGCTCTCGCCCAGGCCACGATCTACCTGGCGACCGCGCCGAAGTCCAACCGTGTGTACAGGGCGTGGATGTCGGCTCGGGCCAGTGCGCGCGAGACACCGGCCGCGGGGGTGCCGCTGCACATTCGGAACGCCCCGACGTCGCTCATGAAGGAGCTGGGGTACGGTGACGGGTACCGGTACGATCCCGAAGAGACGGACGGTGTCTCGGATCAGACGTACCTCCCCGACGAAGTCGCCGACGCACGCTTCTACGAACCGGGTCGCTTCGGTTTCGAAAAGACCATCTCGGAGCGACTCCAATGGTGGGCAGAACGCCGGGACAAGGGCTGATCGGGCCCTGTGAGCGTGGGGTGACCTTGGGTATTCTTCAGGGGTCCCCCTGCAGGTCCGTTTGTCGGGGACGGAGGTGATCGGATCCCCACGCAACTCATCGATCTGCGGACGCCCGTCGACCGGGCGGTGCTCGTCGGAGCGCCGTCCAGATCGGAGGCGCGCGGCGTCGCGGACGAGCACCTCCACGAACTCGCCCGGCTGACCGACACGGCAGGTGGCGAGGTCGTCGGTTCGCTGGTCCAACGCCTCGACGCGCCACACCCGAGGTACTACCTCGGCGAAGGCAAGGCCCGATCTCTCGGTGAGCTCGTGCAGGAACGGAAGGCCAATCTCGTCATCTTCGACGAAGAGCTGAGTCCGGCTCAGGGCAAGAACCTCGAGGAATTACTCGAGGTCCGGGTGATGGATCGATCAGAGCTGATTCTCGACATCTTCGCCACCCGCGCCCGGTCCCGAGAGGCCCGCATGCAGGTCGAGCTGGCGCAGCTCGAGTACCTGCTTCCGCGGCTCCGCCGGATGTGGAATCACCTCTCGCGTATTCGGGGCGGTATCGGGCTGCGTGGACCGGGTGAAACGCAGCTCGAAACGGATCGACGTCTGATCGGCACGAGAATCGGGGACCTCAGGCGTAAGCTCCGTGAGGTGGCCAAGGCCCGAGCGGTTCAACGCAAGTCGAGAGAGGGACTCTTCCGCGTCGCGCTCGTCGGATACACGAACGCGGGCAAGTCATCCCTGCTGCGGGCACTCTCGGGCGCCGATCTTTTCGTGGAGGACCGGCTCTTCGCGACCCTCGACTCCGCGACCCGCAACGTCGACCTGGGAGGGGGCTACGAGGCGCTCGTCACCGATACCGTGGGGTTCATCCGCAAGCTACCTCACCATCTGGTCGCGTCCTTTCGCTCGACACTGGAAGAGGCGGGAGAGGCCGACGTGCTGCTGCACGTGATCGACGCTTCCCATCGGGACTGGGAGGAGCAGCGGGAGGTCGTTCTGGAGGTGCTCGGCGACCTGGCCCTCGACGACCGGGAGAAGATCCTGGTCTTCAACAAGACCGATCGGATCAATGAAGTGGAGCGTGAGTCGCTCGAGCAGAGGATTCGCGCACTGGAACCGACGCCCGCCGTCTTCGTGAGTGCACATCGGCAAGAGTCTCTCGAGGCTCTCAGGGAGACACTTCGAGCTCGCATCCGGAATCGCCTGTCACAGGTGGTCGTGCGGATCCCCTTCGCGGATGGCGAGGCGATCGCCGCCGTCTACAGGGAGGGGGAGGTGACCGAGCGGGTGGACGAGGCGACGGATGTGCGGCTGACGGCCCGCCTGCCGCACGGTGTGCTGGGGCGACTCACCGCACGGGACGGGATCGAAATCGAGGACGTCGCATGAGTGTCGGGTCGGTCACGATCATCGGGCCAGGCAGGATGGGACTGACGCTGGCCGGGGCGTTTCACGACGCCGGCACGTTCCGAGAGGTCGTCGTGGCAGGACGACACCCCGCACAGCCGGACGTGCCCGGGTGGGACGAGCGTTCGCGGTACGTCTTCGGAGTGGAGCGCCCGACCGCCGGCAGCCTCGCGGTCCTGCTCGCCGTTCCCGACGCCGAGGTGCCGGAGGTGGCGCATGCACTGGCCGGTCTCGGACGTGCACCGGAAGGCTGTGCAGTATTCCACCTTTCGGGTACGCTGCCGACCGACGTGCTCGAGCCCCTGTATCACGCCGGGTACGTCGTCGGGGCACTGCATCCTCTTCTCGCCGTAGCCGACCCGGGGATTGGACGCCACAGCGTCGGTGACGCGTGGTTCTCCGTGACCGGTGCTCCGGACGCGGTGTCCGTGGCGCGCGTCCTCGTGAACTCCATCGGAAGCCGATTGATCACCGTGCCGGCGGCGCGGAGGTCGACGTACCATGCGGCAGCCGTGCTGGCCAGCACGATGATGTTGCCGCTGCTCGCTCGAGCTGTGGAACTGATGCAGCGGGCCGGGGTCGACGGCGACGACGGACTGGCGGCACTCATCCCGCTCGTACGCAGCACGCTGGACTCCATCGAGGCCGGTGAGGTGCCCGAAGCGCTCCGGGGGCCGATTGCCTGCGGTGACGTGGACACGGTCGCCCTGCACCTTCGGGCGCTCGACGACGACGAGGCCCGCCTGTACGCCACCATCGGCGCGGAGGCTCTGGCACTGTCGCGAGGCAGCCTCGATCCAGGCGTGTCACAGGCCCTGGACGACCTCTTCAGCCGGTATCTCCATCTCGAGACGACAGAAACGGGCTACTGATATGCGTTTGTACGTGAACATCGATCACATCGCCACCGTGCGGCAGGCACGCATGACCGATGAGCCGGATCCGGTTCGGGCAGCCGTGCTTGCCGAACTCGGTGGGGCCGATGGCATCACCGTCCATCTCCGCGAAGACCGACGTCACATTCAGGACCGCGACGTGGATCTTCTCATGGATACGGTGAGGACGCCGATCAACCTCGAAATCGCCGCCTCGGGAGACATGATCGGACTCGCTTGCGCATGGCACCCTGCGCAGGTGACGCTGGTGCCGGAGAAGCGGGAGGAAGTGACGACCGAAGGGGGGCTGGCGCTCCAGACGGATGCTCAACGTGCTCCCGTAGTCGAAGCCGTTCGCACGCTGCGGGACCTGGGTATCCGGACTTCGCTCTTCATCGACCCGGACGAGGATGCGATCCGCACATCCGCAGATCTGGGCGTCGCCGCGGTCGAACTGCACACGGGCGAGTTCGCGAACAGCGACGGCGTGGAACGTGCCGAGCAGGTAGCGCGACTGGCCCGGGCCGCCTCCTTCGCACGCGCCGCGGGACTTGCCGTGCATGCGGGTCATGGACTGACGTACGAAAACGTGACCCCGGTCGCCGCCATTGCCGAATTGGAGGAGCTCAATATCGGACACTCAATCATCTCCAGAGCCGTGCTCGTCGGACTCGAGCGTGCGGTGAGGGAGATGTTGGACATTCTGCGGAGAGCTCGGGCCTCGTGAGGAACGCCGGGAAAGCGGTGGTCGGCCTCGGCGTCACCGTCCTCCTGCTGTGGTACGTCCTTCAGGACGTCGATTTCGGCGAGGTTCTCGCCAACATCGCCACGGGGAACATGTGGCTGCTCGCCGCCTCGATCTTCGTTGCGACGTTCGGGTTTCTGATTCGCGCGGTCCGGTGGCGTGTCCTGCTCGCGCCGGTCCTTCCGGAGAGTCGACTCCGTTCCCGGTTCGCGGGCGTTGCCATCGGGTTCATGGCAAACAACATCCTCCCCGCACGGATGGGAGAGTTCGCGAGACCCTACGCGTTCAGCCGACTCGAACCGGTGAGCATCACAGCCGCGTTCGGCAGTCTGGTCGTCGAACGCTTCATGGACGGGGTCATCCTCCTCCTCTTCCTGATTATCCCCGTATTCACGCCCGCCTTTCCGGACGTGAACGCGCTCCTCGAGGGCGGAGGTCTGGCGATCTTCCAGGGAGCCGTCGCTCTCGTCCTCGGCGTTCTGCTGGCCCTCGTTCTGATGGCCGCCATGCCCAGCCAGTTCCTGGCCCTTACCCGCTTCTTCGTCGGCTTCCTGCCGGGACGATGGGCGGGTCGGATCGTGGAGTTGCTCGAGGGACTCCTCGATTCGATGGCGATCATGCGGGACCCGAAGTTGCTCGCACTGGGCTTTGCTTGGTCTCTGTTCTTCTGGAGCTGGCACGGGCTGTCGTTCTGGCTCGGCATGCTCGCCTTCGGTATCGACACGGGCTGGTTCTCGGCCATGTTCACCGAAGCGGTCGTCGGCTTTGGGGTCGCGCTCCCATCGGCTCCCGGCTTCTTTGGGACGTTCCACGCGTCGGCGAACTTTGCCCTGACGACGGTCTACGGCGTCTCAGAGACCCAGTCTCTGGCCTTCGCGTTCGCGTACCATTTCGGCGGGTGGATCCCGATCACGGTGATCGGGCTCTGGTACACATGGAGCCTCGGGCTCTCGCTGGGTGACATCGGCGCCGCGGAAGACCAGGTCCACGAGGCGCAGGAAGACGCCACGTGGGGGGATGATGAAGAGGAGCATCAGACGGTAGATGCGGGCTGACACGCGCGCGGTCGCGCACACGCTTGCCCCGGCGAAGGTCAATCTGGCCCTCTTCATCGGGGCCGAACGCGCGGATGGCTTCCACGAAGTGGCGACGATCTTTCAGGCCATTTCGCTCGCGGACGAGGTGCGGGTGGAGTGGGATCCGACCGGCGTGGGTCCCCACGATGGCAGCCCCATCGCCCTTGTCGTGCACGGACCGGACCTGGGCCCGGTCGAGGAGAACTTGGCGTGGCGCGCCGCGGCGGCGTTTCTGGACGAGACTGGGCTCGAAGGCCGGATCTCCATCGAGCTTTGGAAGTCGGTTCCCGCAGGTGCGGGCCTCGGAGGGGGCTCGTCGGATGCGGCTGCGGTGCTACGCTGCCTGGCAGTACTGACCGATCGGGGCCGGCCTTCGCTCCTGGCGGACATCGCGGCGGATCTCGGATCGGACGTGCCTTTCTTCCTCGGACCCTCGGCCACGGCGATCGGACGAGGTCGCGGAGAGCTCATTCGAGCTGTGGCGTCGTTACCCGAGCGGCCGATCGCCGTGGCACTGCCGCCCGTTCACGTGGCCACCGGTCCCGCGTACCGGGCGCTGGCCGCCTCGCGGGCGGGCATGATTCCGATGGAGCTGCCCTCTCTGGACCAGGACATGTCGTGGACCGAGCTCATCGGTGGAGGCATGACGAACGACTTCGAGGAGAGCGTCGCCGCGCACCATGCACCCGTCGCTGAATCACTGTCGGCGATGAGGCACGCAGGAGCCGCGATCGCGATGCTCTCGGGCAGCGGGGGGGCGTCCTTCTCCCTCTTCGGTCCCGAGGCTGACGCCGCGGATGTAGCGGGTTGGTGCACGGACCTGTCCATGTCCCTGGGATGGCCTGTCGTGCCGTGCACGACCCTCCGGCGGATCCCGGAGGTCAGGGTCGCTTAGCCGTAGAGGCGCACCTCGACAAGGGCTTGAAGCTCGCTCGCCCGTTCTGGTAGCATTCGAGTACTGGCCCGTCGTCTAATGGCAGGACCCCGGTCTTTGGAACCGGTAGTGGTGGTTCGAATCCACCCGGGCCAATCCCGAGACGTCGCCCGGGCATGCGGCGGCCGGTAGCTTGTCCGCATGAAGGGGTCGTTGGGTGTTCTGGTCGCGGCGCTCGCCGCGTCTGCGATGGTAGGCGGTCCGCCCGCCGTGGGAGCGTCGAGCCCGAACCCCGTCTCGGGTGGCGCTCTCGAGCCGGACACGGTCGACATTGGGCGAGCCGTGTCGTCCGCCCGCGCGGCCCAGGCCAGCTTCGAGCGCCGCCGCATTCGTTATCTGCCGACGAATTTCGACGGCTTCGGGGGCGACTGCGATGAAATCATCGGCCGAATCTGCACTACGTACTCGGAAGGTGAGTGGTATCCAGTTCCGGAAGACGACGAGATCGTCCGGATGCGGACGCGGCTGCTGCAGCGCCTCGACTCGCTCCAGGCGCTGGCTCCCGGTAGTGACTGGATTCTCGGGCAGCGCGTGTGGTACCGGGTTGAGGCGGGCGACGCGAGAGCCGCGCTCGCGGTCGCGAGGGCGTGCGGCGAAGCGGAACGCTGGTGGTGTGGGGTGCTGCAGGGCTTCGCGCTTCAGACGCTGGGCGAATACGACGCATCACTTCGCGCGTTCGAGACCGCACTCGAGCGCATGGACGCGGAACAGGCACGCGAGTGGATCGTCCCGCGTTGGCCCGTGGATTCGAAGGCGCGAGACCTTCTCGAGGATCTGAAGGATGAGCCCGAGGCTCACGACGAACTGATCCACACGATCTGGGCACTGGCGGATCCCCTCTACCTGGCCCCGGGCAACGACCGTCTGACCGAACACTATGCGCGCTGGACGGCGTCGGCGATTCGGTCGGGGGCGCGGAATCCGTTCCTGCTCCCCTGGGGCAGTGACCTCGAACAGCTCACGGTCCGAAATGGATGGGAGATGGGATGGGAGCGTCGTGCTCGACGAGGGTTCCAGCCCGACGACGACGCGGTCGGCCACCAGCACCCCGAGGGACGGGACTTCATGCCTCCGGGTGAGGCCCTCGAGGATCTGGGCGAGATGACCGCAGAGGCGCTGCGACCGGACCGAACATCACCAAGGAGCCTGTATGCCCCCGTCTACGCACCCGTCTTTCTACCCATGGAAGGGCAGGTAGCCCTCTTTCCGCGGGGTGAGCGGACCGCGGTGGTTACAACGCATTTCCTGCCCGAGGACACGACGTTCCATTCTCAGCACGACCATCCACTCCCGTGGATGGACGATGGGCCTCATTCCGACACCGAAGAGCGCATCGGGCTATTCGTGGTGCGCCCTGACGGTACTCCTGTGGATGTGGCCAGAGGCATGGGCCGGACCGACGGTGCTCTGATGCTCGAAGTCCCTACGGGCCCGATGGTCATCTCCGCAGAGAGTTGGGCTCCCGAGCAGCGGCGGGCTGGTCGGCTTCGGCTGGGTCGAATCGAGCGCAGGGCCCTGGAGGATCTGGCCACCCTCTCGGATCTTCTGCTCCTGTCACCGTCGCCCGATGAGCCCGAGCAGCTTCGGGACGCCCTGGCGAGCGCGCTGCCCCGAGCCGAGATCGAGCCGCAGGAGGCCTTCGCCATCGGGTGGGAGGTCGCAGGGCTGGGCTTTCGAGCCGAGATGCTCCGGTTCCGAGTGTCGGTCGAGCGCACGGACCGTGGCTTCCTCAGCCGCCTGGGTGGCGCCCTCGGTCTGACGGAGCGTCCCCAGCCGCTCGAACTGTCGTGGGAAGAACCGGCCCCGGATCGGCCGGGACACGACTTTCACTACCTCGCCCTCGACCTGCCACCCCTGGACCCCGGAACGTACCGGATTCGTCTGGTGCTCAGCACGGCGGACCGATCGGATGCGGTCTCCACGGCGGTGTTCGAGGTCCTCACTGCTCGTTGACCCCCCACCGGGTGATCCGTAGCTTTTCGGGCTGTTCTTTCGCGCGTCACGGAATTGAATACCCGACATGGACGACACCTACAGACGGGGCCCACTCCTCCTTCTCGCAGGCCGGGCAAATCGCCCGCTCGCCGCCGAGATCGGGGAGATCATCGGGAAGTCTCCGGACGGCGCGACCATCAAGCAGTTCGCGGACGGCGAGATCTTCGCTCGCATCGACCGCAATGCCCGGGGCCGGGACGTGTTTATCGTCCAATCGACGAATGCGCCGTCCGATAACATCATGGAGCTCCTGCTCCTGACGGATGCCGCCCGTCGAGCCAGTGCCGCCCGGGTTACGGCCGTCATCCCGTACTTCGGCTATGGACGGCAGGACCGCAAGGACCAGCCACGCGTGGCGATCGGTGCCAAGCTCGTCGCGAACCTGATCGTCGCGGCCGGCGCCGACCGCGTCGTGTCGATCGACTTTCACCAGCATCAGATCCAGGGTTTCTTCGATATCCCTGTGGATCACCTCTATGCAGCGCCCGTGCTGACGAAGTACTTCCGGGACAAGCAGCTGGATGATCTGGTCGTCATCGCGCCCGACGTCGGCTCGGCGAAGATGGCTCGCGGTTTCGCCAAGAGGCTGGGCGCCACGTTCGCGATTATCGACAAACGTCGTCCCAAGGCGAACATGTCGGAGGTTCTGAACGTGGTCGGTGAGGTCGAGGGCATGAACTGCCTTCTCGTCGACGACATGTGTGACACGGCGGGTACGCTGGTCAACGCCGTAGCCGCGCTCAAGGAGCGCGGGGCGAAGGCTGTATATGCCGCCGCGACACACGCACTGTTTTCGGGGCCAGCCGTCGAGCGGCTGAGCGAGGCCCCGCTTGAAGAGATGGTGGTCACGAACACCATCCACATTCCAGAGGACAAGAGGTTCAGCAACCTCAAGATCCTCTCGGTCGCCGATCTACTCGCGAAGGCGATCGATCACGTGCACTCGAACGAGTCGGTAAGCCAGCTCTTCGAGATGCTTCCTGACAACTGAGGGAAAGGGCCCCGGGGTCGCCCGGGGGCCGACAATCAGAGGAGTCAGATATGACTGACACGACACTGAAGGCCGCGCGCCGAGACGGCACCGGCAAGGGCGTTGCCCGCAAGATGCGCCAGGCTGGCCAGACCCCGGCCGTTCTGTACGGGGGTGATGAAGAGCCGATGCATATCGCGCTCGACACGCACGATGCGGACTACCTGTTCCGCAACATTTCGGTCGAGAACACGATCGTGGATCTCGAGGTCGAGGGCGAGAAAGAGCCTGTGCGGACCCTGGTCCGTGAGATCCAGACGCATCCCTGGAAGGCCACGCTCCTTCACGTCGACTTCCTGCGCATCCAGAAGGGTGTGGCGGTCGACGTCGAGGTCCCGCTTCACCTCGTCGGCACGCCCGAGGGTGTCCGGTTGGGTGGCGGATCTCTCGAGCAGATCATCCACGAGCTCCCGATCCGATGCATCCCGTCGAAGATCCCGGAGACGATCGACGTGGATGTCAGCGCGCTGGAGGTCGGGGACGTGCTCCACGTGTACGATGTCGCCTTCGACGAAGACATCGAGGTGACCATCGCGCCGGAGCGCACCATTTGCTCGGTCGCGGCACCGAAGGGTCCGGACGTCGACGAGACGGACGAGGACGTCGAGGACGGGCTGGATGCCGATGCGGCCGCGCCTCAGGCGGGGACTGCTTCGGACGAGTCCGAAGGCTGACCATCGGACTGAGCGACGCGCAGCGTGAAGATCGTGCTCGGGCTCGGGAATCCCGGGCCCGACTACGACAACACCCGACACAACGTCGGGTGGTGGGTGGTGGATCGGCTGGCGTACGACTGGGACTTCGGTCCCTTTCGCCGGGATGGAAAGGCATTCGTCAGCGAAGGAACGGTAGGTGACATCGAGGTTCGCCTGATGAAGCCAGCCACATACATGAACCGGAGCGGGCTCGCACTGCGGCCTGTGAAGGCGATGAGGGACTTCGATCTGGAGAAGGATCTCCTGGTCGTCGTCGACGACGCGGCGCTCGACGTGGGTCGCGTCCGCTTCCGCCCGGAGGGCGGAGCGGGCGGCCACAACGGGCTCAAGTCCGTGTCCGGGGCTCTTCAGTCGAACGACTACGCTCGACTGAGGATCGGAGTCGGGCAGAAGCCCGACGGCGAGGATCTGTCGGAGTGGGTTCTCGCGCCGATGCCCGTGGAAGAGGAGGACGTGGTCGTCGGACTGCTCCCGGAGCTGTCCGAGGCCGTGCGGGTGTGGCTGGAGGAAGGGACGGAAGCAGCGATGAACCGCTTCAATCGATAAATCAACAACAGACCACAGAACGACGACCCAGAGGACAACTCATTCAATGAACTTCGTCGACTTTACCGGATTCGCCTGGGCGCTGGGCATTCTCGGGCTCGTCATTGCGGGCGGGATCTACCGCTATGTGACGAGTCAGGATCAGGGCAACGAGGTGATGATCGACCTCGGCCAGCAGATCCATGATGGCTCAATGGCCTTCCTTCGCCGCGAGTACACTGTTCTTGCAGGCTTCGTCGTTGTGGTGGCGGTGCTGCTCGGGCTCGCCATCGGCTGGAACTCGGCCGGCGCTTATGTCTTCGGCGCATTGAGCTCGACGGCGGCCGGCTTTGCCGGCATGAAGGCCGCGACGCGTGCCAACACCCGGACGTCTGCCGCTGCCAATCAGGAAGGGCAGGGCAAGGCGCTCCGCATCGCCTTCTTCGGCGGTTCGGTCATGGGGCTCGCGGTCGCCGCGCTCGGGATGCTCGGCCTCGGGTTACTGTACTTCAGCTTCGGCGCAAGCGCGGCCAGCGCAGCCGACTTTTCGGCGTACGCCGAGCTGGTCTCCGGTTTCGCCATGGGTGCGTCGACGATCGCACTCTTCGCGCGCGTCGGGGGTGGGATCTACACCAAGGCCGCTGACGTTGGCGCCGATCTCGTGGGTAAGGTCGAAGCCGGAATCCCCGAGGACGACCCGCGGAACCCCGCGACGATCGCAGACAACGTGGGCGACAACGTGGGTGACGTCGCCGGTATGGGCGCCGACATCTTCGAGTCGTACGTGGGCTCGATGGTGGCGACGATCGCGATCGGTGCCTCGGCTCCGATGCTGGCGGGCTCGCGCGCGGAGGCGATCGCGCTTCCGCTGACGACCGCGATGGTGGGTCTGATCTCGTCCCTCGTCGGGATCGCCTTCATGAAGGTCCTCGAGAAGCGGAATCCTTCGCACGCTCTTCACGGCACTACGTGGATCGCCGGAGCGCTCTTCCTCGGCCTGATGTATCCGGTCGTGACGAGCATGGGCATCACCTTCACGGGTGAGAGCTACCCGGTGAACGGGCCCTGGATCGCGATCTTCGCCGGCACGCTCACGGGTATCCTGATCGGGACCGTGACGCAGTACTACACGGCAGCCAAACCGGTCGACAGGATCGCCGAGTCCAGCCAGACGGGTTCGGCCACGAACATCATCACCGGGCTCGCGGTAGGCATGGAGTCGACGGCGATTCCTGTGATCCTGATCTGCGTTGCGATCTCGGTGGCATTCAACTTCGCGGGCCTGTATGGGATTGGCATCGCGGCGGTAGGCATGCTGGCCACGGTTGGCGTGACGATGTCCGTGGACGCCTATGGTCCGATTGCCGACAACGCCGGCGGCATCAGCGAGATGGCCGGTCTCGGTCCCGAGACGCGTGAGATCACGGACTCGCTCGATGCGATCGGAAACACGACGGCTGCGATTGGAAAGGGCTTCGCGATCGGTTCGGCGGCACTGACGGCGCTGGCACTGTTCTCCGCGTACGCGACGGCGACCAACCTCGACACGATCAACATCGTCGACCCGATGGTGGTGATCGGTCTTCTGCTGGGCGGAACGCTGCCCTTCTTCGTGGCCGCGCTGACGATGACGGCCGTGGGCCGCGCGGCGCAGGGCATGGTGGAGGAGGTGCGTCGTCAGTTCCGGGAGATCCCGGGCATCATGGAGGGCACCGCCAAGCCGGACTCGGCTCGCTGCGTGGACATCTCCACGCAGGCTGCGCTCCGGGAGATGGTCCTTCCGGGTCTGACCGCGGTCGTCTCGCCGGTCATTGTCGGCAAGGTGCTCGGGGTCGAAGCTCTTGGCGGTCTGCTGGCCGGCGCCACGGTGACGGGCGTACTTATGGCGCTCTTCATGGCGAATGCCGGTGGTGCCTGGGACAACGCCAAGAAATACATCGAGGGTGGTGCGTACGGCGGCAAGGGTTCGGACTCGCACAAGGCAGCCGTCGTAGGTGACACCGTGGGCGATCCGTTCAAGGATACCTCAGGCCCATCGCTCAACATCCTCATCAAGCTGATGAGCGTCGTATCTCTCGTGCTCGCGCCCTGGTTCATCGCCTGATCGGACCCGAGCCTCGCGCCCTCGCGGCGCGGCACCGAAGCAGGACCGTGGGCGGGTGGCTGGCCGGATGGTCGGCCACCCGCGCGCGTATCGAGCCGCCGGCGACGTCGGGCGCCCTGGCTCGCCGACTACTCAAACGACCGAATCCCTCGGGAGCTGATCGATGTCCAAGGAAGCCAACTTCGAGAACGCACTCGCGTTCGCCGCAGATCTCATCCGTATTCCCGGGCTTCCGGGAGAGGAAGGGGACGTCGCACGCCGGGTGAGAGACGAGATGGAGGCCCTGGGGCTCGAGGACATCCGCGTCGATGACGCGGGTAACGTGATCGGTGTCGCTCGCGGTCGCGGGAACGCTCCTGCTGCCCTCCTGAATTGCCACATGGACGTCGTGGCGGAGGGGGATCACGACGAGTGGGAGGTGCCGCCGTTCTCGGGTGAGGTGCGGGATGGCTTCCTGCACGGCCGTGGCGCGATGGACATCAAGGGGCCGCTCGCCCTGCAGACCTATGCTGCCGCGTCGATGATCGGGGAGGCACCCGGCGACGTGATCGTTGCCCATACCGTGCTGGAGGAGCGTGGCGGTCTCGGCATGAAGCACCTTCTGGAGTCCGGTGCCGTCGAGCCCGGCGTGGTGATCATCGGCGAGGCGACGCACGGAGACGTGTGCATTGGGCACCGCGGTCGGGCCGAGGTCGAGGTCGCGATCACCGGGCTCGCGGGCCACGCCAGCGTGCCTGCACGGGCGCACAACGCGCTCGACCTGCTCGGGGACGTGCTCGCCGGCATCCGCGACCTGGCCGGGGACCAGCCGTCGGATCCGATCCTCGGTCCATCGAGTCTGATCGCGACCATGGTGGACGTGCTGCCGGAAAGCCGGAACGTGATTCCGGATTCCGCTGTCGTCACGATCGACTGGCGTATCCTCCCGGGGAGTGACGACGAGTCGCTCATGAACCGGGTCCGCGAGGCGATCTCGGCCCGGATCCCGGCGACGCCCGAGGGCTTCGAGTGGGAAGTCCGCATGGCGTTGGAGCGGCAGCGTACCTACACCGGCCTGGTTGAAGACCGAAACTTGCTTACCCCCGGATTCCTGATGGCCGCCGACGATCCGATGATCCTGGCTGCGGCTGACGCGGTCGGTCGCCGGGACGGAGAAGGGGCCGCGACGATCCGGCCCTGGAAGTTCGCGACCGACGGCGGTTGGTCGTGTGGCGTCCATGGGATTCCGACCGTGGGCTTCGCACCCGGAGAGGAGCGGTTCGCGCATACGAACCGGGAGCGGATGGACGTCGAGGAGGCGCGATGGGGCTTCGAACGCTACCCGCACCTCATCGCCGCGGTACAGCAGGCGGTCGCGGGGTAGCGGCTCCGCCGACAGGGGTCGGGCCGGGCCGCCCTCCCGCGCTTCCACCTCACACCCCATTGCACTAGCTTTCCGCCGCTCCGTCAATGACGGTGCGACACATTCATCCCGCTCCATCGGGGACTTTCGCCGCTGTCGAGGTCCCACGTGAGATGGAGCCCGTTACCAACTCACGGACCGAGGGAACCGAAGATGCGGCTCTACGAAGTTGTGTACATCCTGGACGCGGCGCTCGACGAGAGTGCCGCGACCGCGAAGCTCGAAGCGTTCCATGAGCTCGCGACCGCTCACGGCGGAGAGGTTTCCGCCGTCGATCACTGGGGCGCCCGGCAGCTCGCCTACCCCATCAATAAGCAGACCGTCGGCTACTATGTCGTAGCCCACTTCACCGCGGCTGCCGATGCCCTCCCCGAGTTCGAGCGCCTGCTCAAGCTCGACGAGGAAGTGTTGCGCTACCTGCTCGTGATCAACGAGGGGGAGCCGACCAGCGGAGCCTCGATCCTCGCGGATGTTCCTGCGCGCGCCGTCAGCGAGGACGACGAGGACGATGACGACGATGACGACGATGCGTCTGTCGCCAGCGACGAAGAGGAGGAGCCCCGAGATCCGACGAGCGCTCCGCCCGAGTTCAGTGGCGCACGGGGGCGTCGTCGCCGGATGGAGGGACCCCGAGTCATCGTCCTCAATTACAAGGACGTCGAGACGCTGTCCCACTTCATCACGGAGCAGGGCAAGATCCTGCCGAAGCGGACGACGAAGGTTACGGCTCGTTTCCAGCGTCAGCTCGGCTCGGCGGTGAAGCGTGCACGGTACCTCGCCCTGCTTCCGTACATGCGCCGTCAGGACGGCTGAGTCCGACGCACGGGACGTGATGGCGACCGAGAACGGGACTGTGTTCGCACGTGAAGGAACCGGATGGCGACGCGCGGCAGCGCTCATTGTGCTGCTGGTTGTGACGTCTCTGGTTCCCGCGGGGATGCTGGTCAGCGTGCCTCTCCTGATCCTCGTCGGTTTGGGAGGCATACGAAGTGTGGGGCTGCTCATTGCGACCGTGGTCGCGATGTTCATCGCGCTCGCCGGTCAGCGTGACCCCCTCTGGTATGCGGAGCGCGGCTGGGCGGTCATGCTGGGAGGCTTTTTCGCGGCCGCGACGATCGCTCTTCCTCGCTGGCGCCTTACGTCAAGGTCACTCGCGGCCGTGGGTTGTTCGGTGATCGGCGCGACGCTGTTCTATGCGCTTCGCGGAGGTGCATGGGCGAACCTGGACTGGGGCATGAACGACCGATTGTCGGCCGTTCTGGGGAACTTCCTCTACGTGCTCGATGTGGTTCGCGAAGGTCAGACCGTCTCGCCGGCATTCGTGGCGGCCGTGTACCGCACGGTGGAGCTGCAGGCAGCCGTGTTTCCCGCGGTGATTGCGCTCGAGTCGATGGCGGCTCTCGGTGTCGCGTGGTGGCTCTATCGGCGACTGGTCTTCCGCGACGACCAGGGCCTGGCGCCCATGCGCCAGTTCGCATTCAACGATCACCTGGTCTGGCTTCTGATCACCGGCCTCGTTCTCGTGGTCACGAGAACGAACGAGGGCGCGGTGCGGATCGGGGCCAATCTGGTCGTCTTCATGACGGCACTCTACGCCCTTCGTGGGGCGGGGGTCGTCGTCTTCGTCAACCGAGGGCTTTCGCTCTTCGGTGCATTGATGTTCGTCCTGGGCGTTCTGTTCGCCGCACCCGTGGTGGTCGGCTTCGCAGCGCTTCTGGGTATCGCAGATACATGGTTGGACCTCCGCGCACGCGCGGAGGCCGTGACCGGTTAGGCATCTACTGGAGGAATCATGAAGCTCATTCTCAAGCAGTCGGTTCCGAATCTTGGTGACGTCGGTCAGGTCGTGACCGTCAAGCCGGGCTACGCTCGGAATTACCTGATCCCGCACGGTCTCGCCTACGTCGCCAGCGACGAAAACCTCGCCCGAATCGAGGCGGAGCAGGCGCAGGCGGAAGAGGCCGCACGGCGGGATTTCCTCGAAGCGCGTCGTCGGGCCTCGCAGCTCGAGGGACTCTCGCTGACGTTCAGTGAAAACGCTGGTGACGATGGTCAGCTGTTCGGCTCCGTGACCGTGTCCGACATCACGGATCGGGTGAATGCCGGCGAGCTCGATTTCGAGCTCGACAAGAAGACGGTGCAGCTCGATGAGGTCATCAAGGCGGTCGGCGAGGTTTCTGTTCCGATCAAGCTCCACAGTGACGTCACCGTCGAGATCACGGTCCATGTGGAGGCCGCGGAGGGCTGACCCGCCTCATGGACGCGCTGACCACCGATCCGGACGACTTTCCACCCGAAGTCCGACGAGCCGCTGAGCTCGCGCTCGAGCGGAAAGCTCACGACGTCGTGATCCTCGATCTCCGAGGGATCTCGACGGCGACCGACTACTTCGTCATCGCGGGTGGAACGTCCGACGTTCAGGTCAAGGCGATCGCCGAGCACGTGCTCGACGAGTTGAAGAAGGACAGCGTCCGTCCCGAGCATTCGGAAGGGCTGCGGGGCGGACGCTGGGTCCTGCTGGACTACGTGGATTTCGTCGTCCACGTCTTCCACCCACAGGCGAGAGAGTTCTACCAGCTGGAGAACCTCTGGGGAGACGCACCCCGTTGGGAAGCTCCTGACGCCTGAGGTTCCTTTCCGCACGTACCGAGCCGCTCTAAATTGTCGGGTCGCATGAAGCGGCGCCCTATCCCTATCGAATCGCCCGGCGGGTCCTGACGACCAGCCTGGATCACCGCTCGCACATGTCCGAACTTCCGACACCGCAGCCGCTGGACGAGGTCGAGGCACCGGTTGCGGTGGGGGCCGGAGGCGGTCGCGTGATCGCTCTGGTCGCGTCGGAGGACGCACGGCGAGAAGGGTGGGCTCCGGAGGCGGCGCATCAGCTCGCGGCTCGATGGGCGTCCGAAGGGCACCGCATCGTGCTCGCAGACGCCGGGCTGGATCATCCCTCGCTGCACGCTCCGGCTGAGATTCCGAACCGCGAGGGTGTCGTGGATGCCGCTCTGTTCGGGGCCTCCGCGAGCCGCGTCTCCCACCCCGTAGACGGCTACCTTCTGATCACCGCGGGCTCACCGGTCGCGGACGCGATGGGCATCGTTCGAGATGCGCGGTGGCAACGCTTCACAGAGGGTATGGCCGAGGCCGGCGTGACACTGATGCTCTACCTGCTCGACGGTGAGCCGGGCACACCCGGTTTTCTCGGTTCCGCGTCCGACATCATCGTGCTCGGGTCGGGTGGAGAAGCGCCCGTGGCGATCCGTGACCTCGAGCCTCTTGTGCGCGCCGTGACCCGGCCTGCTCAGGTCGCGGGCATGACCGCGGCGTCAGGAGCACCTGGGGCCGTGGCGTCGGGAGCGTCCGAGGCCGTGGGTGAGGAGAAGGGCGGGAAGAGCGAGGGCCGCGGTCGCATGGTCATGCTTATCGCGCTGGTGGTTGTGGTCATCGCCGCGCTCGGCTGGTTCCTGTCGACAGGGATGGGATGAGGCTCAAGTCACTGAAGGTGCAGGGCTTCAAGTCCTTCGCCGATGCCACGACAGTCGAGTTCCACGAGGGAATCACAGCCGTCGTCGGCCCGAATGGCTGCGGCAAGTCGAACATCTCCGACGCGATCCGCTGGGTGCTCGGTGAGCAACGACCGACGGCGATCCGCGGCGCCAAGATGGAGGAGGCGATCTTCCAGGGCTCCCTGAACCGTCGCCCTGTGAACCGTGGGTCCGTCTCTCTGACCGTCACCAATGAAGACGGCGCGCTGCCGATCGCCTACGAAGAGGTGGAGATCGGCCGTCAGGTCTTCCGCGACGGAGGGAGCGAGTACTCGATCAACCGTTCCACGGTCCGGCTCAAGGACATCGTCGAGCTATACCGCGACACGGGTCTAGGGGCGAACGCATACGCCATGATCGAGCAGCGGATGGTCGACGCGATTCTCTCCGACCGGAACGACGAACGCCGTGGGCTCTTCGAAGAGGCGGCGGGGATCGGGAAGTACAAGGATCGCCGAAAGGCCGCGACCCGAAGGCTCGAGCGGGCCGAGATGGATCTTCAGCGGCTCGAAGACGTCATCGCCGAAGTCCAGACCAAAGTGCGGTCGCTGGCACGGCAAAAGGGCAAGGCTCAGAGGTATACGGAGTATCGGCAGCGTCGACTGAACGTCGAGGTCGAGGTCGTTCGTCATCAGCTCGAGACGCTCACCGCTCGTCTCCAGGCCGTCTCGTCGGACCTGTCCGGCGATGTGCAGACGGAGCAGGGGATGGTCGCGGAGCTCGCGTCCGCAGAGGCCGAATACGAATCGCTTCGCCTCCGCGAGGTCGACGCTGAAAAGGAACGGGTCGCCGCGGCAGGAGTGCTCGAAGGTGTCCGGTCGGAGCTGGTGCGTTGGGAGCGTGATCTCGCGGTTGCCGACGAGCGTGCCGCCTACGCCGAGCGGCGGCTCGCGCAGATCGACGAGGAACGGGCCGAGGCCAGAGAGCGCGTCTCGGCTCTAGACAAGGACGAAGCCGAGCTCGCTGCCAGCCGTGACCGGGTCGGTGAAGAACTCGCGCGGATCAAAGCCGTGGCGGCGGAGCGCGCTTCGGATTCGGAGCAAGTGCGGGCTCGACTGGACGAGGCTCGTGGTGCGTTCGAGGGCGTCGAGGCGCGGGGGCGTGAGATCGCGAGGCGGGTCGCGCAGCTCGAAGGGGATGCGGATGCATCGGATGCGCAGGCAGCGGAGCTCGAGCGTCGCCTTGCTCAGGTCACGTCGGAGCTGAGTGCCACGGCGGATACGTTGACCGATCTCGAGTCTCAGGGTGATCTCTTCTCGGGCCGGCTGGGTGATCTCGCGGAGGCGCTCGAGACCGCTCGGCGCGATGTTTCGAATGCGACGTCGGAGGTGGAGCGTAGCCGCACTGCCTTCGAGAGCGCTCGAACCGAGCGACGAGGCCAGGCGGATCGTCTCGCGTCATTGACCGCCCGGCGAAACGCACTCGAGGGTCTGGCGAGGGACCGCGAGGGTGTCGAGCCGGTCGTGAAGGGGATTCTCGAGGCGGGTATCGCGGGGGTCGTAGGCGTCGTATCAGACTTCATCGAGGCGGACGAAGGCGCGACGTCCGCGGTCGAGTCGTATCTCGGCCCGCTGACCAGCGCCGTGATCGTCCAGGATGGGGACGCCCTGGAGCGAACCCTGCAGTGGTTCGGCGCGTCGTGGGACGGGGGTGGTGGGCTGATCCTGCTTCCGCTCGACCGGGTCCCAGACTCCGGACGGGACGCCCGCTCCGGTCTGCTCGACCGGATCTCGGTGTCGGGGGCCGGGGCACCCTGGGTCGAGGCGCTGCTCGACGGAGTCGACACACCCGAGACCGCGGCTAGCGTGACCGTCACGGAGCGCGGTGGCGTGGTGCGCGTTGGAAATCCGTCCGGGGGATCGGGTGTCCTTGAGCGGAAAGAACGCCTCAAGCGTGTAACCTCCGAGTGCGAGGAGGCCGAGTCGGCGAGTGCCCGGGCCGCTGCGGCGGCCGAGGAGGCGGAGCACGCGTTTCACGCGGCGGAAGCCGCGCTCGAAGCCGCACGTGCTACTCTTCGGTCGGCGGAGGATGGGCATCGAAAGGTTCACGGGGATCTGGAGGCGCAGACCGACCATCGGGGCCGCATGGATCGTCTGCGGGACGAACTGTCACGGCAGGTGGAAGGGACCCGTGCAGCGCGCACCCGCGCTCTCGAACGGGCCAGTGAGGCGCGTGAGGACCGAGGTGTACTGCTGGAGCAGGAGGCGGGCCTTCAGGCTGAGCGTGACACGGCCCGGACGGCAGCGGAGGCCGTTCAGGAGGAGTGGGAAACCGCCCGGGCCGAAGAAGCTCGCCTGGCGGTCGACGTCGCACGTCTCGAGGGTGATGTCACGCGCCTGAGCGATCGACTCGAGACGATCACGGTCTCGAAAGATCAGGCTTCGAAGCGGGTGGACAGCCTGGGCGCCGAAGAAGATGGTTTGCGAGAGGAGCAGGCGCAGGCGCGAGCCCTGCGGGCCGAGGGAGACGAGGCAACCGAGCGCCTGTTCGCAGAGCGGACCCGGGCCGAGACCGAGGTCCAGAAGCGTGACGAGGTGCTGAACACGATCTCGGAAGCGCTCGCGAAGTCGGAGCGGCGGGTACGGGAAGCTCGAACGCAGGAGCGTGCCGTATCCGACCGGCGCCACGCCCTCGAGCTGGAGAAGCAGGAATTGAGTGGGCGCATCGCGCGTATTCGCGAGCGCCTGGAGGGAGAGTGGGGGCGTCCGCTCGAGACGCTGCTGGACGAGGCGCAGCCGGTCGAGGGTGAGCCGGAGGAACTGGAGCGCGAACTCGAGGACCTCGTCGTCGCGCTGGAGCGCCTGGGGCCCGTGAACATGCTGGCGGTCGAGGAACACGAAGAGGAGAGTGCTCGCCTCGACTTCCTGACCGAGCAGCGGAACGATCTCGTCGAGGCGCGCAACGACCTGCGTTCGGCCATTCGCGAAATCAACAAGACGGCCACTGATCTCTTCTCGGACACGTTCGAAAAGATTCGGGCCAACTTCCGCACGACGTTCGTGAGGCTGTTCGAAGGAGGTGAGGCCGACCTGTGGCTGCAGGATCCGGATGACCCGCTGGAGTCGCCGATCGAGATCCACGCGTCCCCGAGAGGGAAGAAGACGCAGCGAATCGATCTGCTGTCCGGTGGCGAGCGAGCGCTGACGTCGCTGTCGCTCCTCTTCGGCATCTATCTTGTGAAGCCCAGCCCCTTCTGCGTGCTGGACGAGGTCGACGCCCCTCTGGACGAAGCGAATATCGGGCGATTCATCCGGCTCCTTCAGGACTTCAGTGACCAGACCCAGTTCGTGGTCATTACGCACAATCCGCGCACGATTGAGGCCGCCGACTGGATCTATGGTGTGACGATGGAGGAGCCCGGCGTGAGTACCATCGTCGGGGTGAAGCTTCAGGAAGCCTTGCAGGCCGCTGGGGCAGCCTGACCCCACACGCCCGGGTTTCCCGGTGGAATCTGCGCCCGAAGGCGTGTAAACTTCAGCGCTTTCGCCCATTGAACGATTCGGACCCATGCTCGTCGTCATGAAGCACAACGCCTCCGAGGAAGACATCTCGGGGGTGGTCGGCACCATCAAGGAGATGGGCTACGACGCGCGTCCGATCCCCGGGGGGCAGCGCACTGCGGTCGGGCTGATCGGCAACGATGGCCGAGTCGACGCGGGCCGGCTCGAGGGTCTGTCCGGGGTACTCGAAGTGATCCCGGTCACGCACGCGTACAAGCAGGTCTCGAGAGAGTGGCGAGAGGAGGACACGCTCGTCACGCTGCCGAACGGAACGGTCGTCGGTGGGACGGAACTCGTGATTATGGCGGGCCCCTGTGCGGTCGAAGGTGAGCGCCAGATCGTGGATATCGCCCACGTCCTGCGTGGAATGGGCGCCACGGTGCTCCGGGGAGGTGCGTTCAAGCCACGGACGTCCCCGTATTCGTTTCAGGGACTCGGGCTCGATGGACTGCGGTTCCTGGCCCGGGCACGAGACGAAACCGGCATGGTGGTGGTCACGGAGGCGCTGGATCCGGAGGGGGTGGACCAGGTCGCGGAGTATGCCGACATCATCCAGATCGGCGCTCGCAACATGCAGAACTATCCGCTGTTGCGTCGTGCGGGACGAGCCGGAAAGCCGGTTCTCCTCAAGCGTGGCATGTCTGCGACGATCGAGGAGTGGCTCCTGGCGGCCGAGTATCTGTTGGCCGAGGGCAACCACGACGTCATTCTGTGTGAACGTGGCGTACGGAGCTTTGCCAAGCACACGAGGAACCTCCTTGATCTGGCGGCGATCCCCGTGGTCAAGTCGCTCTCGCATCTGCCGATCATCGCCGACCCGAGCCACGGCACGGGGCTGCGCTCCAAGGTCATTCCGATGGGGCGCGCTTCGGTGGCCGCGGGGGCCGACGGCCTGATGATCGAGGTCCATCCGGACCCGCTCCGGGCGATGTCCGACGGTGCGCAGTCTCTCTATCCCGAACAGTTTTCGGAATTGATGGAGCAGATTCGTGTGATCGCGAACGCCATCGGTCGGGACCTGACGGCTCCGCTCGAGACGGTCTCACCGGTCTAGGCCGGTAGTTTTCAGGGGCGCCACGCGTCCGTGAGGTGTTCGGTCCGAACCACGGATCCTCGGTCCATCTCGATCGCGATGACGTCGAAGCGCACGTCCACGTCCTTTGGCCGCATCCGGGCGAGGTAGGCGCGCGCCACCATCTCGATCTCGCCCCTTTTGCGGGCGGTGACGGCCTCCTCCGGTGTTCCCCATCCGCGTCCCGATCTCGTCTTCACCTCGACAAAGGCGAGTGTGTCACCGCGGCGCACAATGAGGTCGATTTCTCGGCGACCCAGCCGGTAGCTGCGCTCGAGGACGAGCCAGCCCGCGGCTCGCAGGAGATCTGCAGCGATCGACTCGCCGCGGGTCCCGAGCACGTGCGGTGGGTGGGGAGCTGACGAATTGTCCATGCGGCCAAGCTGAGGGTCCCGGCGGGCGTCTCCATAGCTGCGGGGGCCGTGTGGTCAGCCGCCGCGCGTTGACCTCTCTCTGGGGCCCGGGTAGCTTCCCGGTTGCCCCAGGTCCGCAGGGCGAAAGCTCACGAACTCCGCCAGGACCCCGCAGGTAGCAACGGTAAGTGCGGTGATCGTCGCTGCGGGTAGCCTGGGGCAATTTTTGTGTAAGGCGCCACTTTACTCGAAGCTGTCTAAATAATTGAGCCACAAGGCGTTAGCGCGTAAGCACAGGCCTCGCTCGTTCTCGGAGGTGGCGACTCAGGAGCACGTCTCCGAGACCCTTCGTCGCGCCGTCGCGACCGACCGTGTGGGGCACGCCTACCTCTTCTGTGGCCCGCGGGGTGTGGGTAAGACCACGCTGGCCCGCGTGCTCGCGATGGCCCTCAACTGTCCAGATCGGACCGACGAGGGAGAGCCGTGCGGTTCGTGCGACTCCTGCATGCGAATCTGGGGTGGCCACACCGCCCTGGACGTGGTCGAGATCGATGCGGCGTCCAACCGCGGCGTCGATGACGCTCGCGACCTTCGGGAACGCGCGATGTACGCACCCTCGGCCGAGGGACGCTCGAAGGTCTACATCGTGGATGAGGCCCACATGCTCACACGGGAGGCGTGGAATGCCCTCCTGAAGATCCTGGAAGAGCCGCCGCCGCGAGTCATCTTCGTCTTCGCGACCACCGAGCCCCAGAAGATCCAGCAGGCCGCGGCACCCATCCTCTCGCGCTGCCAGCGCTTCGATTTCCGCCGAATCGGCGTACTCGACATCGTCTCACGCCTCTCGATCGTTCTTGCAGAGGAGGATGCGAACGCGCCGGAGGATGCCTTGCGCGTCATCGCCCGAAAGGCGGATGGCGGCATGCGGGACGCTCTTTCGCTCCTCGATCAGGTCATTTCCCTGACCGGAGGTGAGGTCGACCTGGAATCGGTGCGGCGCGTTCTCGGACTCGTGGAGGAGGAACGGTACCTGGAACTGGTCGACGTGCTGCGGGAGAGCCGGCACGACGCCGTGTTCGGGCTGGTACAGAACCTCGTCGACGAGGGGTACGATCTGGTCGAGTTCTACCATGGTCTACTCGACGTTCTCCGCACGATGTTGCGCCTGCGCCTCTCCCCTGATGCGGACGTCGACGTGCAGGACGAGATTCGCGCCCAACTCGCGGAACGTGCGGCCTCGTTCGCACCGGGAGATCTGGTGCGGATGCTCTCGGCTGCGGCGGACCTCGAGAGTCAGGGTTCGCTTCGTCGCAGCCCCAATCCTCGACTCCCGATCGAGATGCTCTTGCTGCGGATGAGCTTCCTCGACCGCACGGTCGCGCTCGAAGAACTCATCGGTGCTCTCGGAGGCGCACCTCCATCGAGTGGTGGAGCCGGGAGCGCCGGACCCAGTGGGGGTGGGATCGGTTCGGGTGCTGACCGAGCCGCCGTGGCTCCGTCCGCTCCTGAGGTAACCAGTACAGACGCCTCCGGTCCGGACGCATCCGCGGCAGACCCTTCCCAGGCCGATCACTCCGCTTCGACGCCGGAGGTCGGTCCCGGAGCGGTGAACGACACGCCGGATACGCAGATCGCCGACGCGGATCCGCCGGACGAGGAGCCCGCCCCGACGCCCATCGTCCCTACGGACGATATCGGCGAAGCGTGGGCGCGCTGGGTGGGGTCCGGCCGTGGGATGCCGTCCGGTCTCGGCCCCTTCCTGCATTCTGCATCCGTTGCCCAGGACGAGGACGGAGCCCTCGTCATCACTCCGCTACCGGGGCCCGCCATGGAGCGTCTCGGCCAGCCGACGGTGATTGAGGCCATCAGGGAAGGGATGACCCCCTTCCTCGGTCGTCGTCCGGTACTGAGGGTGAACACGCCGGATGTGGACGAGGCCCACGGCGAGAGGGTCACCCGCGAAGAGGTGCACGCGGACACCTTGAAGGCCCTGTATCGGCAGGAACCGCGCTTGGAACGGGCGGTAGAAGAACTCGATCTCGAACTCATGGAGTAAGTCGCGGCGATGGCGGACCTTTCTCAGCTCATGCAGCTCAGCCAGCAGCTTCAGGCGAGGATGACGGAGCTACAGGAAAACCTCGAGTCGGCGTCGGTGTCTGCGTCCTCCGGGGGCGGCATGGTCACGGTGACCGTCGACGGGAAGGGCCACGCAAAGCGCGTCCAGATCGACCCGACGTGCGTGGACCCACGAGACGTCGAGATGCTCGAAGACCTCGTTCTGGCAGCCATCAGCGAGGCGCAAATCAAGGCGCAGAGTGAGTACGAAGCGGAGATGCGGAAGGCCACAGGGGGTCTCCCGATGAACATCCCGGGCCTGCCAAAGCTCTTCTGATCGCGCGCCATGTCGGCGATCGACCGTCTCACGGATGAGCTGTCCCGCCTTCCCGGGATCGGCTCCAAGACCGCTCTCCGTCTTGTCCACCACCTCATGAAGGGGTCGAAGGACGATACCCGGCGTCTTGCCCGGTCACTCGTCGACCTGGCCGACAAGGTTCGGGCGTGCGACGTCTGTGGGAACTTCTCGGAGCACGAGCTCTGTGACGTGTGCTCCAATCCTCGACGGGACACGTCGCTGCTCTGTGTAGTCGAAGAGGCGTACGAGGTCGGGGCAATCGAGCGCACGGGTCAGTTTCGCGGTCTCTTCCACGTGTTGGGTGGCCGTCTGTCTCCGCTCGACGGAATCGGACCGGACGAACTCAACGTCGCCTCGCTGCTACAGCGGATTCACGCGTCGAGCGGCGCGATTCGCGAGGTGATCGTCGCGACGAACGCGAGTGTGGAAGGGGAGGCGACCTCCGTCTTCCTCGAGCAGGAGATCAGACCGCTCGGACCACGCGTGACGCGGTTGGCGCGCGGCATTCCGGTGGGCAGTGATCTGGAATACGTTGATGGGACAACGATTGCACAGGCTCTGGCGGGCCGACGGGAAATGTGAAGATGGACAGGAGTCTGAGGACTGCAGGGCTGACGGTGCTCGCGGCTGCCGCCGCGGGTGCGATCGCGGCCATGATCATCCGGGGCCAGATCACGCGTCACCAGCGTGATCTGTTCTCGCCCCGAGCGTTGAGGCGCCTCGCGGCCCTCGGCCATATCAGCCGGGAACCGGCGTCCGTGGACCTGATTCGCCTGCTCCTCGACTTCATCTCCTGGGAGCCCAAGCAGATGCTGCGAGACCGGGCCCAGGCAATCGTGGACCGCATGCTCGACGACGCGGAGCGGCTGGGCATCGAGGCCCGGGCGAATTCGGCTTGAAACAAGGGAACCTTGCCCCTGCCGACGGGCGAACCGAAGTTACCTTCTGTAGCCCGTTTCGGGCGCACCGGTCGCGATCATGTTCTCCGGCGACCCCCGCAACCCGTTGAAGGAACGAGAGATCCCGTGAATTCACGCTCCACAGAGCAGGGGAGGTAGCGTCGACCCATGTCGATGATCAACTACGCCTCGCGTGAGATCAACTGCAAGATCGTGTACTACGGTACCGGACTGGGCGGGAAGACCACGAATCTCGAGTACATCTATTCCCGGGTGAATCCCGATACAAAAGGGAAGATGATTTCCCTCGCCACCGAAACGGAGCGGACGCTCTTTTTCGACTTCCTCCCGATCGATCTCGGTGAGGTGCGTGGCTTCAAGACCCGGTTCCACCTCTACACCGTGCCGGGACAGGTCTACTACAACGCCAGCCGCCGCCTGATTCTGAAAGGTGTCGATGGCCTGGTCTTCGTCGCCGACTCTCAGGCCTCTCGCGCAGAGGCGAACATCGAGTCGATGCACAACCTGTACGAGAACCTGGAAACGTACGGGTACGACCTCAAGACGATTCCGTTCGCGATTCAGTACAACAAGCGCGACATGGACAACATCCTCTCTCCGGAGGAGTTGAGGGCGCAGATCAACCCGATGGGTGTCCCCGATTTCGAGGGAGTGGCGATCAAGGGTGAGGGGGTGTTCGAGACGCTGTCCTCGGTCAGCAAGATGGTCGTAGAGGCGCTGTCCTGACCTCATCGACACGTCCATCGGAGCCGTCGAGCCGCCTGTGAGCAGGAGCAGGGTCAACCTCCCGAACGTCATCACCGTCACCCGCATCGCGCTCTGCCCGGTGCTGTTCTGGCTGGCGATGTCGTCGAACACGACCGCTCGATTCGCCGCTGTTGCCCTGTACACCCTCGCCGGGGTCTCGGACATCCTCGACGGGTATCTCGCTCGTCGGGCGAATCTGGTAACCGACATGGGGAAGCTCCTCGACCCGATCGCGGACAAGCTGCTTCTCGTCGTGACGCTGATCCCGGTCTACCTGATCTCACACCGGGGCGGACCGTTCGATGATGTGCCCTGGATCGGTCCTCTTCCGATGTGGGTGCTGCTCGTGATCTTCGGCCGCGAACTCTTCATCACCGTGTTTCGGGCGTATGCGGCCCGAAACGGGGTGGTGATCGCCGCTGGGTGGTCGGGAAAGCGGAAGGCGATGTTCCAGATGTTCTTCATCGGGGGCGTGCTGCTCTGGTTCCCGCTGGTCGAGGTTGGAACGACGAGCGGGTGGGACAACGGACTCTGGAGCTTCTTCTCCACAGGTCTTCAGGCGTGGGTCGCTATCAATCTGGGACTGGCGATCCTGCTGACTGTGTACTCACTGATCGACTACCTCTGGTCCTATCGGACCATTGTCGGCATTCGGGACTGACGTGACACTGGGCGCGCCCAGCGCCGCCGTCGTGTCGGTCGGCAACGAACTCCTCTTCGGGGAGACCGTCGATACCAATTCGGCGTGGCTCGGTCGGGAACTCGCGGCGTTGGGGATCCCGGTGTTGCGGCGGCTCACGGTCGGTGACGTTGCTGCCGATATCGAATGGGCGGTGCAAGACGCAGCCCGAATCGCGGATCTGGTGCTTGTGACGGGCGGGCTCGGCCCGACTCCGGACGATCTCACGAAGCCCGTAGTCGCGAGCACCTTCGGTCTCGATCTCGTTCGGGACGAGGAAATTCTGGCGACGTTGAAGCGCCGGTACGTCGCTCGTGGCCTCGACGAGGTGCCCGTGGCGGCCCGCGGGCAGGCGGACGTGCCGGAGGGGGGCACGGCGCTGGAGAATCCCGAGGGGACTGCGCCGGGGATCCTCCTTCCCACTCAGGAGGCACTGATCGTGCTGCTTCCGGGCGTGCCACGCGAACTCGAGGCCATCGTCAGCGGAGCGCTGCGGCCATATCTGAATGCGATGCTCCCCGCGGGGACCCAACGCATCTGGCACCACGTCGTGTACACGACGGGGATTGCCGAGTCCCAGCTGACACGGCGCGTCGAAGAGTGTCTGGCCGGCGTGGACCCCGTCGTCCGGGGCGAGGTGGGTCTCGCCTACCTTCCGGATCTGTACGGCGTCGACCTGCGGCTCTCCGCGCGAGGGGGTTCGATTGATGAGGCGATGACGCGCATCGAACCACTGCTCGACGCGATCGAGGACGTCGTGGCCCCCTATCGCTTCGAATCCGTATCGGGTGATCTGGCCGAAGCCGTCACCCGGGAGTTGCGTGCCCGAGGGATGACGATGGCCACCGCGGAGAGCTGTACGGGGGGCCTGGTCGCGCAACGCATGACCGACCTCGCGGGGTCTTCGGAGGTCTTCGTCGGAGGTGTCGTCGCCTACTCGAACCGGGTGAAGGTCGAACAGGTCGGTGTCCGGGCAGAGGACATCGAGACGCACGGTGCGGTGTCCGAGACGGTTGTCCGGCAACTGGCGGAGGGCATTGCCCGCCGATTCGGTGCAGACGTGGGTATCGGGATCACGGGTATCGCCGGTCCGGGTGGGGGCAGTGAAGAAAAGCCCGTTGGAACCGTATGGATTGGGAGCTGCCTAAGGGGAGAGGTCCGGTCGTTCGTGGGCCGCTACTCGGGAGACCGGGACGCGGTTCGGGCGCGTGCCGGCCAAGCCGCACTCGAGGACGTGTATCGTCGACTTCGGGATGTTTCGGCGGGGTGAACCCCTGACGGGCCCTGTTGTATCTTTTCAGTTGCTGAACCCGCGACCCATGGTCAGAGAATGTCGGACGCGCAGATCGAAAACGAGCAGGACGAGACGGTCGAGTCGGCCGAGCAGGATGTCGACGTGACCCCGGAGTCGGCAGATGGCGCCGGCCGTGACCACAGCCCCTCGGAGGGCATCGACGAGCCTCCGCTCGGGGCAGAGGGCGCCACGCCGACAGGCGATCCGCCCGGGGAGTCGACGGAGGCGAGCGCCCTCAGTGAGGAGTTCGACGCGCTCAATGATCGTCACCTCAGGTTGGTGGCCGAGTTCAACAACTTCCGTCGTCGCTCGGAGCAGGAGCGTCTGAGCGCGTGGTCCCGCGCCCAGGCCGACCTCGTCGGGAAGTTCCTCGACGTGCTCGACGACCTTCAACGAGTCGCCGAGCTCGACCTGTCCAACGCAACGGTCGAGGCCATCATGGAGGGGATCGACCTGGTCGAGCGAAAGTTCGTTCGCACCCTCGAGGACTCCGGTGCGGAGATGATCGATCCATCGGGCGAAGCATTCGACCCCGAGCGCATGGAAGCGATGATGCGCGTTCCCGCGGAGACCGACGAGCAGGTCGACCAGGTCGCTCAGGTGTTCCAGAAGGGGTACTCGCTCAAGGGCATTCTCGTGCGCCCTGCACGGGTAAGCGTCTTCACGCAGGGCTGAGACGGGCATGGCGGCAGCGGCTCAGGCGAAAGACTTCTACAAGGTCCTCGGCGTCGGCGAAAAAGCGGACGGTGACGAGATCAAGAAGGCCTATCGCAAGCTGGCGAAGAAGTACCATCCCGATGCGAACCAGGGCGACGACAAGGCCGCTGAGCGCTTCAAGGAGGTGGGTGAGGCGTACTCCGTTCTCAGCGATCCCCAGAAGCGGAAGCAGTACGACCAGATGCGGAAGCTCGGATCGTTCGGGTTCGGTCCGCGGCCCGGCGGCGGGCGTCCGGGGGGAGCACCCGGCGCCGACCCCGGTTTCTCGTTCGATGACTTCCAGGGCGGGTTCGGCAACATCTCGGACCTCTTCTCCTCGCTGTTCGATCTCGGGAAGAGAGGCCCCGACGGAGCGCCGTCTCCGGGGCCGGCCGGTCAGAAGGCGAGATCGCCCCGGAGGAAGGGCGAGAACGTCGAGTACGTCGTTGAAATCCCGTTCCTCACCGCGGCGAAGGGTGGCAAGATCTCCGTCGACGTCGCGATCACGGAAGACTGTGCGACCTGCGGGGGTGACGGTGCCAAGCCCGGGACGTCGGTCAAACGGTGCGAGGAGTGCAAGGGCTCCGGGAACATCTCGTTCGGCCAGGGTGGGTTCGCGGTCAAGCGTCCGTGCCCGGCGTGCTTCGGTCGCGGCAAGCTACCCGAAACGCCATGCACTTCCTGCTCGGGGCGCGGTGCGGTGCGACAGCAGAGGAAGATTTCCCTGAACGTGCGCCCCGGGGTCGAGACGGGTACCAAGGTGCGTCTTTCGGGGCAGGGCGAACGGGGACGCGCTGGAGGCCCCCCGGGAGACCTGATCATCACCTACAAGGTGAAGCCTCACCGCTTCTTCAAACGGGACGGTCTCGACGTGCACGTCAGCGTTCCGATCAACATCGTGCAGGCCACGCTGGGCTCGAAGATCAAGGTGCGCACGATCTCCGGAAAGCGTGTCGTGTTGACGATCCCGGAGGGGACGCAGTCCGGAACGAAATTCCGGATTCGGAAGCAGGGGATCGAGAAGGCGGACCGCATCGGCGACCAGTTCGTCGAGGTCGTCGTGTCTGTCCCCGACCAGCTCTCAGAGGAAGACCGGAAGGCGATGGAGGAGTTCGCGGAGGCAAGCGGCCTCAAGCATTAGCGGCGGCCTGACCAGTCCGCCGAGCCACCCTGAGGCAGGACCGTCCGTTACGCGATTCGACCGCCGCCGAGGACGCGGTCTCCGTCGAAGACGACGGCGGACTGCCCTGGCGTGATGGCTGGCTGGGCATCGCCCAGTGTCAGCGTCAACTCCGTGCCTACGTCGACCACGGTCGCTGACACCGCGGGTGCTCGGTAGCGCAGCTGTACGCGAACGTCATCACCGGTCGAAGGTGGTGTCGTCAGCCAGTTCAATTCCCGGACGGTGACCTCCGCTGCGAAGAGTTCGTCTCGCGTGCCGACGACGACTTCCTTCGTATCGGGACGGACCTCGAGGACGAACATCGGTTCGGAGAAGCCTCCCCCGAGCCCGCGCCGTTGACCGACCGTGAACCCCGCGAAACCGGCGTGCTCTCCCACGACCTCTCCATCCGACCGAACGATGACACCAGGCTCGAGAGCTGGATGAACCGGCCCGAGGCGTTTGCGCAGGAGGTCCCGATAGTCACCGGTCGGTACGAAGCAGATCTCCTGCGATTCGGGCTTGTCCGCGGTTGCCAGCTCGAGGGCTCGCGCGCGCTCACGGACCTCGGTCTTGGTCAGCTCTCCAACGGGGAAGAGAAGTCGTCGCAGCATCTCGGGCGGCAGGCCCCAGAGGAAGTACGACTGGTCTTTCCCGTCATCGTGACCGCGACGCAGGGCCGTCTCCTCCGGGCCGTGCTCGACGCGTACGTAATGACCCGTGGCGATCCGGTCACATCCGAGTGCCTCACCTCTCACCAGCAGGTCACGAAACTTCGTGTTCGAGTTGCAGCGCACGCACGGATTGGGTGTTCGGCCGCGGGCGTATTCGGACACGAAGTCGTCGATCACGTCGCGCGTGAAGTCTTCCTCGACGTCGAAGACGTAATGAGAAATGCCGAGCGTCGACGCCACGCGCTTGGCGTCCATGATCCCGTCCAGGCCACAACACGTCTTGCCGTGCGCGGGGATGTCCGAGTAGCAGAACGTCTTCATGGTCACACCGACCACCTCGTGGCCTGCGTCGACCAGGAGCGCGGCGGCGACGGAGGAGTCCACGCCCCCGGACATTGCGACGAGAACCCGGCTCATGCGCTCTTCATCCGGCCCCAGACCTCGGCGACGGCAGCGGCACCGCGGTCCACCTCATCCTCTGAGGTGTCACGACCGACCGAGAGGCGGACCGTGGCGTACGAGTCGTCCGACCCATAGAGCGCCGAAATCACGTGGCTCGCGGCTGCGGCACCGGTGTGGCACGCGGACCCGCCGGACGCAGCGACGCCCTCGAGATCGAGTGCGGTGAGGAAGTCGGCCCCGTTGCGGATGGCGGGCAGGCCCAGACTGAGCACATGGGGCGCGCGCGGAGCGTCGCCGCAGTTCACCCTCAGCCCCGGAATGGAGTCGATGAGGCGTGCTTCAAGCCGGTCGCGCAGGGCCGCCATCCGTGCCCCCGATGCATCGAGATCGCGGACGGCCAGATGAATCGCCTCCGCCAGGCCGACGGCTCCGGCGACGTCCTCGGTCCCGGGACGCAGCGATCGCTCCTGCCCGCCTCCGAAGATCAAGGGCTCGACCTCGATTCCGTCACGCACGAACAGCACGCCGCAGCCACGGGGCCCCCCGAGCTTGTGTCCGGTCGCGGTCAGCAGGTCGACCTCGACCGTTCCCAGGTCGATCGGAACCTTTCCCAGGGCCTGGGATGCATCCGTGTGCACGACGGTTCGAGTCGTCCGGGCCCACGACACGACCCGGTCGATCGGTAGCAACATCCCGGTCTCGTTGTTGGCCCACATGACGGATACGAGCGAAGGGCGGGCGTCCAGCTCGCTGGAGACCCGGTCCAGATCGAGCGTACCGTCCGGGGTCACGGGGATCACGCGCAACTCGGCCTCTCCTCGCGCTGCGAGCCACTCGGCGGGCTCGAGAACTGCGCTGTGCTCGATCGCCGACGTGAGCGTGACGGGTGTCGCCCCGTCACGGGCGAGTGCCCGGGCACCACCAATGATCGCGAGGTTGTCCGACTCCGTTCCGCCCCGGACGAAGCGCACCTCGGATGGGCGCGCGCCGATCGCCGAGGCGAGCCGGGCTCGTGCGTTCTCGAGCGCCGCCGAGGCGTCCTGCCCCCACCGATGTGCGCTGGACGGGTTCCCGAAACGGGCCGTCAGATACGGCTGCATGGCGGCGACGACATCGGCCCGGAGGGGTGTCGTGGCTGCGTGGTCGAGATAAGCGGTGGACATGCGAAAGAGCTGATTTGCCTGGGGTGAAGCGACCCGTAAGTTAATCGGGCCGGGCCGAGCGCCCACCACGTTACCCCACGCGGAGTGTCGATGCCGCGAACGTCCCCGCCGTTTCCAGCCGGACAGCCGACGAACTTCCGGGCGACGGTGCACGGGACCGTGTTCGCGGGACGGGATCGACACGTCGATGGCCTTCACGACGGTGACGTCGTTCGGCTCGTTGCGGATCCGCCGGTTCAAGATGACCCGGAGGTCTGGGTTCACACGGCGGCCGGTGAGCCGATTGGCCACCTTCCGCCGGATGTCTGCTGGTGGCTGTGGCCGTGGATGTCGAGCGGAGGCGTGGCGACTGCGGTCACCCTGCGTGTTCGAGGGGCCGAGGTGCCGTCGTGGCGCAGGCTGCTTCTCGAGGTCTCCTGCATGACCACGTAAGCATCAGAAGGTCGACACACCGAGCTCCGAGAGCTCATCGACCTCCATCGTCTCGTCGATCCGGAACGGCTCACCGTAGCGCACGCGGATCAGGGACCCGTAATGCGCCGTCTTCGCCCGGATCTGCGCGATGAGGTCACGACTCCCGCCGGGGAACACCTCACCCGCCTGAACTGCACCGTCGAACTGAGATCCGTACGCGGCGATCGCATCAAGCTTCCGATCCATCTGCTCGGTGATATCGACCACGAAATCCGGTGGGTCCGCGTCCTCTCGGAACGCGGTGGCGTAGACGAGCTTGTGCGGCCGAAAGGGCTCACCGGGGACGTCCAGCTTACGCAGGGCCGAGAGGAAGCACGCGTCTCGCACGAGTTCCGAAGCGATGCGGTGGTCCCGGTGGCGCCCGACGGTCCAGTGCGTGATGACCACGCGAGGTCGGAAGGCCCGGATCAGCGCTGCGACGACGAGTCGCGAGTCGTGGTCGTTCTGGAGGTTCGAGTCGGGAAGCTCGGCGCAGGCACGGATCGCGAGACCCATCTGCGCACCAGCGTTCGCGGCTTCCCGTGCCCGGGTTCCCGCGGAGCCGGCGCTTCCCATCTCCCCAGCGGTCAGGTCTACGATCCCGACCCGCTTTCCTCGTGAGGCACTCTTGATGAGCGTGCCCCCGCAGAGGAGCTCGGCGTCGTCCGGATGGGCCATGATCGCCAGGAGATCGAGCGGCGCGTCCAGTTCAACCATGGGCTATTCGTATCTCAGGGCCACCACGGGTTCGAGGCGCGCGGCCCGGTATGCGGGAAGGAGTCCAAACAGCATACCGGTCCCCGCAGCCATGCCCAAGGCCGCGACGACGGCCCAGGTGGGGATTTCGGCAGGGACGGGGCTGAGGGCGGCCACGATCTCGGCCATGCCCCAACCGATGAGTAGACCGGTCCCGGCGCCCGCGGACGTCAGGAGAGACGCCTCGACGAGGAACTGCCACAGAATCTCGCGCCGCGTGGCGCCGATCGCCTTACGCACACCGATCTCGCGGGTCCGCTCCGTGACCGAGATGAGCATGATACCGATGACGCCTACGCCGCCCACGAGCAACCCTGCGGATGCGAGGAGAAGGATCACGAGGAAGAAGACTCCCGTGAGCTGATTGAAGATGTCCGCGATCTGCTGCGAGGAGGTGATCGCGAAGTCGTTCTCCTCTCGCGGGCCCAATCCGCGCATCCCACGCATGGCCGCGATGACATCGTCCTTGGCTCGATCCGCAGACACACCCTCCTCCGGAACGACCAGGATCTGGGCCTGGAACTTGTTGTGCCGAAGCCGCCGGATCGAGGCGGTCCACGGAAAAATCGCCCAGTTTTGGAGGGCGGCGGAGAAGATGTTCTCCTCGGGCTGGTACACACCGATCACCGTGAACGGCTCCTGCGTCCCTCGGAATACGTTGCCGACCCGTACGCGCCGCCCTACGGGATCCTGCTGACCGAAGAGCTGCTCGGCCAGGCCCGAGGAGAGGACGACGACCGCTCGGTTCTGCTGCACCTCGGCCGGTGTGAAGTCACGCCCGACGACGAAGTCGCCTACCTGATAGGCAGACCAGCCCGCCGATGACCCCTGCGCGAGAACGTTCTGCATCTCCTCGCTCTGGTACGCGATGTCGACCTGGAATTGTGTCAGGTCGTACAGAGCGTCGGAGACGGAGGGAAGGGATTCGATACGACGTGCTTCCTCGGGCTCGATCACCGGCTTGCCCCACCAGGGAGGGCGGGCACCGTCGTCGCTGATCGTGATCGCAGTGAAGTCGAAACGTGTGACGACGAAGTTGTCGGGGCCGGCCGCCTCGAACGCCTCCAGCACGCTGGAGCGGAGACCGGTCATGAGGGCGCCGAACGCGACCACGACGGAGACGCCGACCGCGACCCCCATGACCGTCAGGACCGACCTCAGGAGATTCGCGCGCATGGCCTCCCATGCGATCAGGAAGCCCTCGGTCAGGGCCGACAGTCCACTCGCACCCCGTGGCGGGCGATCGTCGCCCATCCCAGCGCGGGTCCGTCTACCCTCGCTCATTCATACCTCAGCGCATCGACGGGATCGAGCTTCGACGCCTGGGACGCCGGGTAGACGCCGGCGATGACTCCGACCGTGAGGCCCAGGGTGACTCCGAGCGTGATCCACCTTGGCGCGACGGCTGCGGGAATGACGGACACGGCTTCGATCGCCTTGGCGATCGTGAGGCCGACGGCCACCCCGAATGCAGCTCCAACGGTGGAGAGCGTCGCGGACTCGATGAGCACTTGGGTCAGGATATCGCGGCGGCGAGCCCCGAGGGCCTTTCGCACGCCGATCTCACGGGTCCGCTCCATCACCGAGACGAGCATGATGTTCATGATCACGATCCCGCCGACCACCAGCGAAATCGAGACGAGCATTGGTAGTGCCGTGAAGAGAATCCGGGAGATTGTGTTCCAGAAGCTGATCGCCTCGTCCGCCGTTTCGAGGGCGAAATTGGCTTCTTCCGTTGGTCGTAGCTGACGGCGTGACCGCATGATGCCCTCGGCCTCCAGCTGGATGTCACGCAACTGGTCCGGGTTCACCGCCTGAAGAATGACCGAGTCGATGTATCCCCGTGGCGCGGTGATGGCTCGCGCCGGAGACTTCGCGGGAACGAAGACCTGATTGTCGAGCGACTGACCGAAGAGCGAGCCCTGCTCCTCGAGGACTCCGATGACCCGGTACGGAAAGCCGCGGATCCGAAGGGAGCGCCCCAGCGGCTCCAGACCCTCGAAGACGCGATCCGCCGTCTCGAAGCCGATCACGACGACCGGCGCACCGTTCTCCGCTTCCTGAGGCGAAAATGCACGCCCGATTTCGATTTCAAGGTCCCTGATCTCGAAGATCTCGGCATCCGCGGCCACGAGGCGCACACCGCCCGCCGTACGCCCATTGTCGCCGACGACACTCGTGCCGGCGTCGCTCTCGACCGAGACCCGGGTGGGGAGGGTGAGGCGCTCACGAAGAACGTCGGCATCATCGAACGTCAGACGCGGGCGGCGAGCGATGGCACGACGCTCTTCGCGGCTCCGGTTGATATTGACGGACTCGGCTCGGCGGAGTGTGACGGTGTTCACGCCGAAGATTTGCGAGGTGAAGTCCTCCCGGACGTACCGATCCAGACCCTCGACGACCGTGACCACTACGATGAGGAACATCACGCCCAGGATCACGCCGAGCAGGCTGAAGAACGATTTCAGCTTCTCCGAGCGAATCTGCTGGAACGCGAGCGCGATCCCCTCCCAGAGATGCATCGCTAGTTCTCGTCGTCCTCGCTCGTACCGTCTTCGTCGAGAACGGTGATCACGTCACCCTCGCGGAGCTGTCGGATTCGCTGGTACGGGCCCGCCACCACGACGTCCCCGGCGGACAGGCCGGAGAGCACCTCGAAGTACTCCTGGCCAGCGATCCCGACCTCGATCGGCTGAAAAGTGACCACTTCGTCCTCCCCGACGAGAAAGACGCCCTCCACATCCGTGGGCAGCGAGCCGTCGGCGGCGACCTCGATGTCACCCTCGACCTCGTCTGCGTCCCGTACCGTGAGTGCGATGATCGGGACGGCGACGACGTCGGAACGGGACTCGACGACGATGTCTGCCGTAGCCGACAGGTCGGGGCGGAGCGGTGCGTCGGTCTCGTCGAGGGTCAGGACGACCTCGAAGTCGATGGCGGCCTGCTGGTTGCCCTGCTGCTGGCTTGGGGGGTTGATCGCCGAATTGCCGATTTCCGTCACCCTGCCAGAGAACTCCCGGTCGGGGAACGCGTCGATCCGAATCGCGGCGCTGTCGCCCAGGGCGATCTCCGACACCTCGGTTTCGTCGACCTGGACGACGACCTCGATGACCGTGAGGTCAGAGATCGTGAGTACGAGCGATCCCGGGTTGTTCATCGTTCCGATAATGACCGTCTCTCCCTCCTCGACGTTCAATCGGGTGACCTTCCCGGCCATCGGAGCGGTGAAGATCGTCTTGGAGAGCCGGTCCTCGGCCTCGTCCACCCCCGCCTGTGCCTGGGATACCCCGTAGCGCGCCGATTCCAGGAGCTGCGTCTGCACCTCGACCTGCGTCTCGGCGTCGTCGAGCTGCTGCCGACTCACGAGAAGCGAGTCACGGGCCCTCAACTGCACCAGACGATCGCGGTCTCGCGTGGCCTGGGTCAGGCTTGCCCGCTGCTGGCCCTGTTGCGCCTGGGCCTGAGCGAGTTGGGCCTCCGCCCGGGAGAGAGCGGCCCGGTACTGATCCGGCTCGAGGCGGAGGAGGGTCTGGCCGGCGTTGACGTCTTCCCCTTCGTCGATGAGAAGCTCGGTCACCCGGGCGGACACATCGGACGAGATGTCCACGGTCCGACGGGCACGGATGTTTCCGCTTGCCGTTACGATCTCGATCAGATCACGTGTCTCGATCGCTTCGGTGCGGACCTCGATGCCTCCTTCCCGACCTCGCATGACGGAGAGAACCGCAGCGGAGCCGAGTACTGCGACGACAACGATGCCGATGATGATCTTCGAACGATTCTCCATGAGGTCGCGTCAGTTCTGAGAGCGTAGGGAGGCGCCGACGAGTGCCTCGAGATTGGTGACGGCGTCGTGATAGGCGAAAACGGCGACGGTACGATCCGCGTCGGCCTGTGCCGAGAGGGTCTGTGCGTCGACGAGTTCGACGAAGGTGATCGCGCCGAGCTGATATCGCTCGCGCGCGAGATTCAACTGCTGCTCGGCCAGGTCGCGGTTCCGCTCCTCGAGCAGGGCACTCTGGTAGGCGGTTCGGACGTTCTCCAGCCCGATCGCGAGGTCGGCCTGAACCGAGAGCTCCTGCTCGCGGATCTGTTGCGAGAGATCCTCCCGCTGGAGGCGTGCCGCTTCGACGTTTCTCTGGCGACTGAGGCCCGAGAAGATGGGAATACTCACCGTCATGCGGAAACTCGGCGGCGAGCCCACAAAGTTGAACGGGAACTGATCGTTGCCGGAGATGATCGCGTTGCGGTCCGCATCCGTGAACGTGTACTGGCTGCAGTCCTGGGCGGGCAGAGGGTTGGCCAGACGGGAATACAACTCGTTCGTGAAGAAGCAGTTCGAAATCGCCGACTGGATCTGCGCCTCCTGCTGCGCGATCTGGAAGGTGGTGCTGCTCGCCTCCCGGGTGAATCCGCTCCACCCCGTCGCCAGGTTGAGGCTTGGCATGTACTGGGACCACGCCGAACGGACACCTATGTCGGCGGCCTCCCACGACGACCGGCGGCGCTGGAGCTCGGGGTTCCCGCCGACGGCCATGGTGGAAAGCTGAGTGAGATCCCATGTCGGTTCGGTCAGCTCGAACTGAGTCACCGTCTCGAAATCCTGATCGACCGGAAGCCCGAGAAGCTGAAGCAGCCGCATCCGCGATGTCGTGTAACGGTTCCTGGTCTGCAGGACGTTGACCTCGGAGCGTCCTACCTGGACTTCGGCCTGACCGACGTCGATCGGTGTTACCTGACCGACTTCGAGCTGGCCCTGAGCGAGTCGCAGGTTGAAGCGGGCGTTCTCCAGCTGCTGCTCGGCGATCCGGACCCCATCTCCCTGACGGAGCAGCTCCACGTACGCCGTCGTGACCTGCTGAACCAGGTTCGACTCGGCCACGCCGATCCCGGCGAGGGTCGAGCGCCGCTCCGCCTTCGTCTGCTTCGGCCCGAGAATCGTCGCCCAGGTCAGGGAGTAGTTGAGGCCGAGGGAATAGCTCGATCCATAGTAGGATGGTTGGTCCGTGAAGCCGAGATCGCCCAGAGTGAGACTTCCGGGAAGCTGCGTCTCCCCGGACCCCTGCCAGCTCAGCCCGCCGGACGCACTCGCGCTGGGCAGAAGCTGCCCCCACGCCTGTCGCACGTTCCAGTCGGCGAGTGCCTCGTCATTCCGTGTCTGAAGGAAGCTCGGATTGGCCGACCGGGCGATCTCGATGGCTTCGGCCAGCGAAAGCCGTGCCGGGACGCGATCCTGGGCCTCCAGTGACAGAGGCGCCAGGAGCGCGGAAAGGTAGACCAGCAATCCGAGGCGTTTCGTCATCCTCACGGACCTCATGCACAGGGACAATCAGGACGATCGGTCGATGACCCGTACGCCCTGGCGGCGCGCCGGGTTTCGGGGGGGGCGGAATTCATCGCGTTCGCATCGACGGGTACGATTCGGAGCGCTCTCTTCTTTACCGCCCCTGCGGTCCCCGCGACCCACGAATGTAACGAAGTTGGGGGCTCAGCCTACCAGGTCCGTTCGCTCGGCCAGATACTCCAGGGAAGCGATGTGGACCCTGAGTACACGGCCCTGACGGTCGTACCAGATGGTCCGGATCTCGCCGGTGTCCGTCGTGAAATCGATCCGCCTCGCCTGAATCTCGTTCGGTCCCAGCCGAATCATCTCCTGTACCGGTTCCCTCGCCGTGATCAGACCTTGGAGGCGCGTCCGCGGCTCGAGCGTGTGCACCGCTCGTTCGGGTCGGAGATCGCGCAGGAAGTAGTAGTGGTGAGCGACGTGTCGCTCCAGGACCCGCGTATCGATGTGCGCCTGAAATTCGCGGTCTTCGGCACCCTCGTCGGACCGGATTGTTGCCAGATATCGACGACCCGAGCGGGCGACCTGAACCTGGATCGGGTCGGGGCCGGTAGCGGAAACCTGATAGCGAACCGCAACGCCGTCTGGCGGTGCCGCGTGCAGCAGGGGATTCATGTCGAGGCGGCCTTCGGGAAGCGTCAGGGCAATTGCCCCGTTGGCGAAGAGCGCATCCTCGCGTCCCACCCCGGGGCGGCGGATGACGAAGTCCTCCGTTCCCACGGGTACGCCCCCTATGCTGACGGCGAAGGAGCCTTCGTCGACGATGACCCCCTGGGCTCCTAACCCGGGCGTAGCGAGGGCCAGAAGAACCGAGGTCGCGAGGAGGAGTCGAAGGTTCATGGACGTGTGTACACGGACGTCACCCTGCGAGTTCGTCCGGCATTCCCGCATCGACCGCGGTGCACAGCACGGCCACGTAGCGATCGAAGACGGCGGCACCCTTCTCACGTGTAGCCAGGCGCGGAGAACCGAGGACCCCCCGCGACTCCACCGGGGGTTTCGGCACCCTTCGACGGGTATACTTTCGGAGTGCGAAGCCCTGGGGGCGGAAGTCGGCGGCCCGGTCCATCTTCACCCGATCCGGTGCGAGGTAGAGCATCAACGAGGTCTCGAGCTCTCCAGCATGCTCGAACTCCGGATCGGTCTCGATCACGTCGGAGACATCGATCTGATAGAGATCGTACACGGATTTGTGCGCCGGCCCGGAGGCCGTCATGAGCAGCGCTTCGAGATGAGGCTCGTACCGGTGAGCTGTGATCAGATGGAAGTGCTGGACGTACAGGTCTTCCCACCCTCCGATCAGTTCGTTCACCGCCCGATGCAGCGTCTTGCGCCGCAGCCCGGGGGCGCGAAAGGGACCTCCGCTGACCGTGACTCCGTACGAAAAGGGGGGGGCACGCAGAATGCCGCAGCGTTCGGACACCGTGCGGGCGACCTGCTCAGCGATGAAGATGTTGGTTCCGATAGGGAGGTGAGGGCCGTGCTGTTCGAGGGCGCCGATCGTCATGATGAGCCGTGGGTCTTCGGCGAGAATCCGACCGACCTTTGGCCACGTCAGCTCGTCGACCGCGTATGACATCGGCACCTCCCTGGAACGACCCCACGGCGAAGCCGTCTGTCGTCGTATCGAACCTCAGTCCGTGGTGTGCGACGGCGGCCCTGTGGATCTGGGCCGGTACGTCGTGGGTCTGGCTGCTCCCGCTCGCTTCGGCGCTCGTGCTCCTGTCGTTCTGGAACGGTGTCGGAGCTGAGAGCCGCTGGCGGGCGGCTGGTCTCTCCGCACTGATCCTTGGCATCCTCGTCGGATTCGCCGCCGAACGCCAGATCGCAGAGGTCTCGAGCGACTGGGATCGCTATTGGAACCGGCGCGTGGACGAGGTCGGCGTCCTGCTCCGAGGCGAACTGGCGGAGCGTCGACACAGCGTTGGAACCGAGGTCGTCGAGGAGCTCGTCCGCCTGTGGGACTCCGATGCTGTCGACGTGGATGGCGAGGGGATCGCCCAGCTGCGGGCTCGATCCCGGAGTTCCGCCCTGGCGCTCTACGATCGAAACGGAGAGCTGATCGCCTGGGACGGAATCCATCGAGGTCGGGTACCGGATGCCGCGAAGCGTGGTCAGCGACTCGACCTGTACCGGGACCTGCCGCTCTTCGGCTACCTCTATGTGACGGCCTCGGCGCCGGACGGCAGCGTGGCGATGGCGGCGTATCTACTCCGGGCGTCCCTTCCCGAGGGGCTCGGGGCGGACATGGGGGACCTCGCGAGTCGCTTCTACGACGAGACGGGCGAGCGTATCCGCATCACCGAGGACGATCCGGGCGTCGCCGAGGCGGTGTGGGATCTCGCGCTGGACGAGGATCGGCTGCTCTCCGTGGTTCTCGCGGAACCCGACCCGGTCGAGCGCGTCGCAGTGCTGGAGGCACGCTGGGCTCTTCGCGTCGCCCTCCTCGGTGCGCTGGCGTGGCTCCTCCTGGCCGTCGGCGGTCCGCTCGCGGTCGGTGAAGCCGTCGCCGCGGCGTCCGCGATCATGGTGGCCGCCGCCGCGCTGCCGGTGGGTCCCGGATTGTCTCTGGGCGCAGGCCTCTTCGACGGGGCGTATCGGTTGCCGGGTCCGATCGCACTGAGTGCGGGCCGACTCGCTCTCCTGGTCGCAGCTTCGTTTCTCCTGGTGCCTGTGCTTCCCCGTCCGCGCACCCGAGCACCGTTCTGGGTCGCCGGGGCGACCGTCTTCGCCCTCTTTCCACCCTTGCTGCTCTGGCTCGGGCGCGGGGTCGTGCCAGCGGTGCTCGCGGGTGGCCGACCGGAATGGGTCGCCTACCAGGTGGCGGCTGCCGGCCTCCTCACGCTCGCGGCAGGATTCGGCTTCGCCCACGCCCGGGACGGTGGAGGTGGACGCGGATGGGTTTTCGGGGGTCTGGGCGTCGCGATCCTGATGGCGGGGGGCGCGGGTGCGTGGGCCGTCTATCGGGTCGGACTCCCTGTGGCGTTCCCTGTCATCTGGGCGCTTCCGACCCTCATGATCGCCCGAGGGCTCTACGCATGGCCGGGATGGCAGCGGGCCGTGGTCGGATGGGCCAGCGCTGCAGTGCTCGGCTCATGCGCGGCGATCCCTACCGTGTGGGGGCAGGGTATCGAAGCTCGCCTTCAGCTGGGGGAAGGCCGCCTGGCTCGTCTCGCCGCGGTCGAGGACACGGAAGTCGAGGATCGTCTCATCGACTTCGCGCGCGTTGCCGACTCCCTTGATCTCGCGGGCGCCGAGGACGTCACGATCCTCTACGAAGGCTGGCGGTTGAGCGGACTCGCGGAGCTCGGGGATCCGGTTCGACTTCAGATCGAGGAGCGGGACGGATCACCCGGCGAGGGCCTTCGGGTCGGGGCCGGAGACACCGAGCCCCAGCCGTATCAGGAAGTCCTTGCGGAGGGACGTCGATCCGGTGGCGTCCGTCTGGTGCAACTGAACCAGGACGATGCGCGGTATATCCTCACGGTCGCCCTCACCGAGGGCCGGATGCTCGTCGCCGTGGCGCCTCCGTTCCCGGCCGTTTCCGGACGATCGGTGCTCGGTCCGCTTCTGCGCGGTGCCGGTGACACCGAGCTGGAGCCCCTGTCCGTGATGGCGTTGGCCGAAGGGCAGGAGGTGGACCCTTCGATCCGACGTGCCCGGACGGCCGAGGGCTGGCGCGTGGAGACCGGCCTCCAGTTCAGCACCGGACCGGCCTATCGAGCTCGCTATGCCGTCGATCTGCCACAGGTCCCGCTCGCCGTCGCCCGAGCTTCTCTGCTTACCGTACTGAACCTTGTGCTTTTTCTGCTTCTCTGGTTCGGCGGTCGAGGTCTGCTCGGTGAGACCGCGCGCGAGCGGATTCAGCTTTCGAGCCTCGTCATATCGTTCCGCGCCCGCGTGACCCTCGCTCTGTTCGGGTTCTTCGCGCTCGCCAACGCACTCTTCGGGACTGTCGCCTTCCGCACACTCGATGAGGCCTCGCGCCGCTCGGCCCAGGTCATCGCCGAGCGGGTGGTCGACGATGCCGCTGGATGGTACCAGGCCCTCGGCGGTCAGGTGGAGCGGCTGGCCAGCCAGGTCGGAGCGGACTTGCTGGAGTACCGCGGCGGACAGCTTCGCGAGGGCTCGCTGGAAGAGCTCGTGGAGCTCGGACTCTACGAGGGCTGGACGCCCTACGACGTCCTGCAGACCCTCGATTCGTACGAGGCGACACGGGTATTCCGCGAGTCGACCGTGGGTCGCTGGGAATACGTGACGGCGTACAGGCGCCTTCCGGATGATGACCTGCTTGCCGTGCAGATTCCGCTTCAGGCCGGGACCAGCGCCCTTCGCACCACGGACCTGGTCGAGCTGCTCGCGTTCGTCGTCCTGCTCGGTGCGGTCCTGTCTCTGGTCCTCGCCATGGCGGCGGGCCGGGCGCTGACCCGGCCGATTCTTGCGCTTCAGATCGCCTCGGAAAGCGTTGGGTCGGGTGACCTCGGACTCCGCCTCCCGGCGCACCGGAACGACGAGTTCGGGGCGGTCTTCCGCGCCTTCAACCGGATGGTCGGCCGAGTGCGCCGTGCTCGTCGTCAGCTCGTCCGCACGTCGCGTCGGACCCAGCTGATCATGGACGAGGCGGCGGTCGGCATGGTGGCCCTCGATCCGGCCGGGAGGGTGACGCTCGTTAATCCGCGCGCCGAGGAACTGTTGGGCGTGGAGGTGTTCGTCGGGAGAGCCCTGCCCGGAGAGGGCGCGCTCGGAGAGGCGTTCGCCGTCTGGCTCGATGATTACCTCCAGGGCAGCGCCGACGAAGCCAGCTCCGACTTTCAGGTGTCGGAGCGCCGTGTTCGCGTGCGCGCCCGCCGCCTGGGCAGCTTCGGTTCCCGCCGTGGAGTTGTCATCGCGCTCGACGACGTGACCGACGAGTTGCGTGCCGAGCGGGTGCTCGCGTGGGGCGAGATGGCTAGGCAGGTGGCACACGAGGTGAAGAATCCGCTCACACCGATCAAGCTGAGCATTCAGCATGTTCGACGAGCCTGGGACGATGACCGTCCTGACTTCGAAGAGATTCTCATCCGGAATGCCGACGCCATGCTCGGCGAGATCGATCGACTGGCCGAGATCGCACAGTCCTTCTCACGGTTCGGGGCGCCGGGTGCTCAGGACGTACCGCTCGCGTCGGTCGTGCTTGGCGACGTCATCGAAGAGGTGATGGTGCTGTACGGGGGGGCGACGTCGCGGGTGCGTTTTTCCCAGGAGCTCGACGCGGAACTCCCGCCGGTGGTGGCCAGAACGGCCGAGCTCAAGGAAGTCCTTGTGAACCTTCTGGAGAACGCGCGTCTGGCGGGGGAGGAGGGGACATCCGTCGTGATCTCCGGCCGGCGGGGTATTCTGCCCGATACGGTGATGCTTCAGGTCACCGACGATGGTGCCGGCATCCCCGAAGACGTCCTCCCTCGCATCTTCGAGCCCCAGTTCAGCACGCGTTCCAAGGGATCCGGGCTCGGCCTCGCCATCGTTCAGCGGGTGGTTCGCGCGTGGGGGGGCAGTGTGGAGGTCGAAAGCGAGGTCGACGTGGGGACGACCGTGACGGTCACCTTGCGCGTCTGGGAGGAACCGGACGAAGCCGGCGTGGCACACGAATAGCCCCACCCCAAGGGGCCGAGCGTTCCGCGTCGCGTCGACGCTCGATACTATGTGTCCATGCAAACGGATTCCGGCGACCCCACGACGATCGCCGTGGCGGCTCGCGCCGCTACGACCCGCGTCGGCATGGCGGAGTTCACGGCATGGCTCGAAGAGCGTGTTGCGAGCCTTCGGATGCTCTGGGTTCAGGAGATCGCTGCCCGGGGCCTCGGTCAGGGGCGGATCGACGACGCAGTCTTGCACCGCTTCGCGCGACAGCTGGTCGAGATGCTGCCCATGATGCTCGGGCCACACCGTGATCAGATTCTCCCGCTGTGGATCCGAGGCTTCGAACTCTTCGGGGCCGTCGCAGCCAAGCGGGGTCTTGCTGCAGGAGAGGCGATCGAAGAGGTCCACCTCCTGCGGGAACTGGTCATTCGGGACCTGTACCGGGATCCCCCGATGGGTGGGACCGTGCCGCTGTCCCTGCGCGAGGTACTCCGCCTGAACCGGGCGCTCGATCGCGCAGTCACGCACGCGAGTGTTGGCCACACCGATGCACTCTTCTTCGAATTCTTCGAGGCCGAGGGGGCTGCGCTTCTCCGGGGAGAAGACATCGCCGCGGAGGTCGCGGAGCAGTTGGACGGGATCGGGACCGACGTAGGACTGATCGCCCGCGCGTCGAACGGAAACTCCGGATGAGTCAGGAGGCCGACGCCTCGCCGCAGTTGGGGGATATGCCACCCGAGGAGTTTCGGCACCATGCCCGGGAGGCGGTGGACTGGGTGGCCGACTTCCTGAAGCAGGTGGACGAGGTGCCGGTCTTTCCAGCAATGCGGCCCGGTGACATCACGGCGGCGCTCCCGGATGCGCCGCCGGAGCAGCCCGAATCGATGGACGCGCTTCTGAGTGATTTCCGTTCGATCATCGTGCCGGGGATCAACCACTGGAATCACCCGTCGTTCTTCGGCTACTTCTCGGTTTCGGCCTCCGGGCCCGGCATCATCGGCGAACTGCTCGCCTCCGCTCTGAACGTCAACGCGATGGTGTGGCGGAGCGCTCCAGCCGCCTCCGAGCTCGAGGATGTTGCGACCGACTGGCTGCGACAGCTGCTGCGGCTGCCGCGCGACTTCGAAGGCGTGATCAACGATACGGCCTCGTCCTCCACGATGTACGCGCTCGCGGCGGCGCGGGAGGTGACGTGGCCCGAGGCGCATGCGGAGGGGATGTTCGGCCTCCCGCGGGGACGCGTATACGCCTCGGAACATGCGCATTCCTCTGTCGAGAAGGGGGTCCTGACGCTGGGGCTCGGTCAGGAGGGCTACTGCACGATCCCGTCGGACGCGGGCTTCTCCATGGACCCGGTCGAATTGGACGCAGCGATCCGCTCCGACCGCGATGCCGGTCTTCGCCCGTGCGCAATCGTCGCCACGCTCGGAACCACCTCGACGGCATCGATGGACCCGATCGGACCGATCGCTGAGATCGCCGCGCAGCACGGGGTCTGGCTTCACATCGACGCCGCGTACGGGGGCCCGGTCGCAATGCTGCCTGAGGCCGAGCCGTGGTTTGAGGGCTGGGAGCGCGCGGATTCGATCGTCGTCAATCCCCACAAGTGGCTGTTCACCCCGATCGACTGTTCTGTCCTCTACTGCCGACGGCCCGAGGTGCTCAGGCAGGCCTTTTCGCTCGTGCCCGAATATCTCAGGTCGTCCGAGCAGGCGGAGTCCCGCAGTCTGATGGACTACGGGGTGTCGCTGGGGCGTCGCTTTCGCGCGCTCAAACTCTGGTTCGTCATCCGCTACTTCGGCCGGCAGGGGCTGATCGACCGGATCCGAGAACATCTTCGGATCGCGTCCGTGCTGTCGGACATGATCGAGGCGACCGATGGGTGGGAGGTCGTGGCGCCCGTCGACATGGGACTGGTGACCTTTCGACGGACGACAGGTACGTCCGGGGAAGATCAGGACCGCCTGAATCACGCGATCCTGGATGCCGTGAATGCCAGTGGCCGGGCCTTCATGACGCACACGGTGCTCGAGGGGCGTGTCGTGCTTCGACTCGCGATTGGCAACATCAAGACCACGGAGCAGCACGTGATGCGAACGTGGTCGCTGCTACAGGTGGTCGCGAACGAGATTCACTGATCTGCGGGTATCGCTGGCGTCTTTGAGCGAACCGCTTATGCTTGCAGGCTTCCTCGCCCTCGTATTTCAGCTTTCGGTATGGCAATGCGCATAGGAATCCCCAAGGAAGTCGTGCCCGGAGAGCGTCGTGTCGCGGCGACGCCCGACACCGTGAAGAAGCTCCTCAAGATGGGCTTCGAGGTCTGTGTCGAGGCCGGTGCCGGGTCGCTCGCCAACTACCCCGATGGGAGTTTCGAGGCTGCCGGCGCGTCGATCGCGCCGGACGCGGACACCGTGTGGAGCTCGTCGGATCTGATCTGCAAGATCAACCCGCCGCAGGAACGCGCGGATGGGACGCATGAAGCGGATTCGCTGCGGGATGGCAGCACGCTCATCTCTCTGATCTTCCCCGGGCAGAATTCCGAGTTGGTCGAACGACTGCAGCAGGGCTCCCGCACCGCCATTGCGCTCGACCAGATCCCTCGGATCACTCGGGCGCAGAAGATGGACGTGCTCAGCTCCATGGCGAACATCGCGGGCTACCGGGCGGTGCTCGAGGCGGCGCACCTCTACGGGGGGTTCTTCGGCGGGCAGATCACGGCGGCCGGGAAGACCCGGCCGGCACAGGTCCTGGTGATCGGTGCGGGTGTGGCGGGACTCGCCGCGATCGGCACGGCCCGGGGACTGGGGGCGGAGGTCCGGGCGTTCGACGTACGTCCGGCGACGAAGGAGCAGGTCGAGAGCATGGGGGCGCGGTTCCTCATGCTCGACGTCGAGATGGATGATTCCGGCGAGTCCAGTGGGGGCTATGCCAACATCATGAGCGACGAATTCCTCCAGGCCGAGCTGGCGTGTTTTGCCGAGCAGGCGAGGGAGGTCGACATCATCATCACGACGGCACTGATCCCCGGGCGACCGGCTCCGGAACTCATTCTGCATGAGATGGTCGAGAGCATGAAGCCGGGCTCGGTGATCGTGGATCTCGCCGCGGAGCAGGGTGGAAACTGCACCGCGACCGTGCCGGGTGAGGTCGTGATGAGCAGCGGTGTCCATATCGTCGGCTACACGGACCTGACGAGTCGACTGCCCACACACGCCAGTCAGTTCTTCGGCACGAACGTCGTGAACCTCCTGTCGGACATGGGTGGAGCCGAGGACTACAAGGTGGACTTCGAGGATGAGGTCCTTCGGAAGTCGACCATCGTCCGAGAGGGCGAAGTCACCTGGCCGCCACCTCCGGACCCGGAGGTGCCCGCTACGGAGCCGACCAAGTCCGTCATCAAGGCTGCCGAGACGCCCGCGCCCCGAAAGAGCAGTGGGCACGGACACGGTGCGGCCTCGGAGCCGATGGCCGTCGGTCCACGCAACGCGATCGCCCTGACTCTGGCGATCGTGCTCGCGCTCATCGGCTTCACTGCCGAGAGCGCGCCCGTCCCGCACTTCGTTCAGCAGGTGACGGTGTTCTTCCTCGCCTGCTTCATCGGGTGGCAGGTCGTCTGGAGCGTGACTCCGGCACTGCACACGCCTCTGATGAGCGTGACGAACGCGATCAGTGGAATCATCGTCGTCGGTGGCCTGCTCGGCGTCGCGGGACCCGAGCTGAACACGGCCGCGGTGCTGGGGGCCGTTGCGATCCTCGTGGCGAGTATCAACATCGCCGGTGGCTTCCTCGTCACGCAGCGCATGCTCCAGATGTTCCGGAAGGAGGGGAACTAGCCATGGACCTCCAGAGCTTCGTGGCCATTCCCAACGTGGCCTACCTCGGTGCAGCGGTTCTCTTCATCCTCAGCCTGGGCGGCCTCTCCAATCAGGAGACGGCACGCCGAGGCAACACGTATGGTCTCGTCGGGATGGTCATCGCGATCGCCGCGACGATCCTCCTGCTGGTCGTTCCGGATGCGTACGGGGACACCCGACAGATCGGATCGAACAACTGGACGGTGCTGATCGTCACCGCTCTGGTTGGTGGCGTCATCGGATCGATCATGGCGAAGCGCGTGGCGATGACCGCCATGCCTCAGCTCGTTGCGCTCCTGCACAGCTTCGTCGGCCTGGCTGCCGTGCTCGTGGGGATCTCGACGTGGCTCACCGCCGATCTGGCCGGGCACGGCAGCGATCTGGTTCATCTTCTCGAGATCTGGTTCGGTGTCGCGATCGGTGCCATCACCTTCACCGGGTCCGTGGTCGCATGGGCCAAGCTTCGAGGCTGGCTTTTCGGGAAGCGCGTGCCGGGCGCACCGCTCCTCCTGCCCGGTCGTCATGCGCTGAATGCGATCGTGACCCTCGCCTGTATCGGCATGGCTGTGCCCTATGTCGCGGACACAAACGCGCAGGCTGCGCCCGCAATCGAAGTCGGCGCTCAGCTCGAGGCGGCCGAAGATGTGCTGGCCCGTGACGGGGGCGAGGCGGCTCAGGCCGACGTGGATCGGCTGACCGCGCAGCTCGAAAGGATCAATCATCCGACGACCGACAGTCGGGCGTTCCTGTACCTGATGATCCTGACGGGCCTGACGTGCCTGCTCGGGGTGCACCTGGTCGTTGCGATCGGTGGCGCCGATATGCCCGTCGTCGTGAGTCTGCTGAACAGCTATTCGGGGTGGGCGGCCGCGGCTGCCGGCTTCATGCTGGCCAATGATCTTCTCCTCGTCACCGGTGCCCTGGTGGGTTCCAGCGGCGCCATCCTCTCGTACATCATGTGCAAGGCGATGAACCGCTCGATCTGGAACGTCGTGTTCGGCGGCTTCGGGACCGACGGCGGGGCCCCCAGCGCGGGCGGCGCCGTCATCGAGGGCGAAGTCACCATCACCGACGTCGAGGAGGTGGCCGAGCTGGCCCGGAATGCGAAGTCGATCATGATCGTCCCCGGGTACGGGATGGCCGTCGCCCGAGCTCAGCACCTCGTCAACGAATTCTCGAGCATGCTGCGCAAGAAGGGGTGTAACGTCCGCTACGCGATTCACCCAGTCGCGGGGAGGCTTCCGGGCCACATGAATGTTCTCCTGGCCGAAGCGGGTGTGCCGTACGACATCGTGCTTGAAATGGACGAGATCAACGATGACTGTCCGGACACCGACCTGGTCCTGATCATCGGGGCGAACGACGTGGTCAACCCAGGCGCGGAGACGGACGAGTCCAGCCCGATCTACGGGATGCCGGTGATCCAGGTCTGGAAGGCCGAGACCACGGTGGTCCTGAAGCGGAGTCTCGGCGCAGGGTACGCCGGTGTGGACAACCCTCTCTTCTTCGAGGAGAACAACAAGATGCTCCTGGGTGACGCGAAGGACAGCATGAGTCAGCTGATGGCCCTGCTGACCTGAGACGATCGCCCGCAGGGCATTCGCAGGGTCCGGCGCGGGGAAACCCCGGCCGCTATCGACATTCCAGCGCCCGCTGAGCATGCCGATGCTCCGGCATGCTCGCTCGAATCGATACGTGTTCGCTGCTCGGGGTGGATGCCCTCCCTGTCCGCGTCGAGGTGCACCTGACGACCGGTCTCCCGTCGTTCTCCATCGTAGGACTGGCTCAGGGCGCGGTGCGCGAGGGGCGGGAACGAGTATCCGCGGCGCTCGCGAACAGCGGGTTCGAGCTGCCCCTTCGCCGTATCACGGTGAACCTCGCGCCGGCGGATCAGCGCAAGTCGGGCAGCGGATTCGACCTCGCCATAGCGCTCGGTATCCTCACCTGCTCGGGGCAACTGGGGGCGCCGGATAAGCTGAAGGGCACCCTCGTGCTGGGTGAACTGGGATTGGATGGGCGGGTTCGCGGCGTGCCGGGCGCGTTGCCGGCCGCGGTCCTCGCTGGTGCCGCGGGCGTTCGGCGACTCGTCGTGCCTGCCGCGAATGCGGCGGAGGCTCGCATGGTGAGCGGGATCAACGTCTGGGGAGTATCGTCTCTACGAGCTCTGGTGGAGGCGCTGGCCCGAGACGAGGCTCCACGCGTTAAAGCGACCGCGCCGGAGCACGGCGCCCACGCCGCCGCTGGCCCGGATCTCGCTGACATTCGTGGCCACGCCGTGGCCCGTCGGGCCCTTGAGATCAGCGCCGCGGGCGGGCACAACCTGTTGCTCATCGGGCCCCCCGGGATTGGCAAGACGATGCTCGCGAAGAGCATGCCCTCGATCCTCCCCCGGTTGTCCGTCTCGGAGGGCCTTGAGGTCGCGCGTGTCCGCTCGGCCGTGGCGCATGCCATGCCGAGCGGATCATTGGATCGACCCTTTCGTGCCCCTCACCACACGGTCAGCTACGCGGGTCTTGTGGGCGGCGGACGGCGTCTTCGGCCCGGAGAGATCAGCCTGGCCCACCGTGGAGTGTTGTTTCTCGATGAGTTACCGGAATTCGACCGACGTGCGCTGGAGTCTCTCCGCCAGCCGCTCGAGGAGGGTGCGATCACTCTGTCCCGGGCAGAGGGACGTGTCCGATTGCCGGCTCGCTTCGTTCTGATCGGCGCGATGAACCCATGTCCGTGCGGGTACCGGGGTGACGGGACCGATCGGTGCCGGTGCGACGACCGGATACTCGAACGGTATCGCAGGCGAGTCTCCGGACCCTTGATCGACCGGATCGACGTCCGCGTGGAGCTGGATGTCCCCGATCGCCTCCCGTTCGAGGGCGGGGGGGTGAACGAGTCCAGCGCACAGGTGCGAAGTCGGGTGGACGACGCGCGCGATCGACAACGCGTCCGATACGACCTCGAGAACGGGGTGGAGTGCAATGCTGAGGCACGCGGGCCAACGTTTCTGCAGGACGCGCGCCCCGATCCGGCGGGCATGCGCCTGCTCCGATCGCGGCATGCACGCGCTCGGATGTCGGCACGCGGTGTCGACAGGGTGCTTCGGGTGAGCCGGACGATCGCCGATCTCGACGGTGATGATCGAGTTCGGGGACACCACGTGGCCGAAGCACTTCATTACCGCGCGCCGGGTCTCTTGAGGCCCGATTGACTCGAGCGGGAAGCGAGCGACCTTCCCGCATGACGTCCGCGCCCGCCTCCACGACCATGGCTCCCCGGGACGATCCCCGACTGGGTGCGCTCGTGCTCGCCTTCACGGCGATCTACCTGATCTGGGGGTCGACGTACCTGGCCATTCGTTTCGCGATCGAGACGATGCCACCACTCGGTATGGCCGCGGTTCGCTTCCTGATCGCAGGCACCCTGATGTACGTGTGGTCACGAGCCCTCGGCGTCCAACCGCCGACACGAGCTCAGTGGAAGAGTGGTGCGATATCCGGCACCCTGCTGCTCGTCGGGGGCAACGGAGCCGTGGTCATCGCAGAGCAGTGGGTACCGAGTGGACTCGTAGCGCTCATCGTCGCGACCGTCCCGCTCTGGATGGTCGTTCTCGATGCGGTATTCGGGTCACGCGCGACGCCGTCCACACGATCGAGCGCGGGGCTCCTGGCCGGCTTTCTCGGCGTCGGGCTGCTCGCGGGCTCACCCGGGGTCGGTGCAGGGGGTCCGCTCGAGCTGTTCGGGGCGACCCTGGTGCTTGGCGGCAGCCTGTGCTGGGCGATCGGCTCCCTGGTTTCCCGATATGCCACGGATCCGCCGCGCCCGCGCATGCTCGTCGCGACGCAGATGCTCTCGGGCGGGTTCGTCTTCGCAGTGCTCTCGCTCGGCTTCGGAGAACTCGACGGTTTCTCGATCGCGCAGGTCTCGGCGAGGTCGTGGGGCGCCTTCGTGTACCTGATCATCGCGGGGGCGCTGATCGGGTATGCGGCCTACATCTGGCTGCTCACGGTCGTGCCACCCTCACGGGTCGGAACCTACGCCTATGTGAACCCGGTTGTTGCCATGTTGCTGGGGTGGGGCTTCGCCGATGAGCCGTTGACCTTCCGCTCGATGCTTGCGGCGGCCATCATCCTCGCGTCAGTCGTCGTCATCACCACAGACGCCCGACCGACCGCACCTCGTGGCGAGGGCAAGACCAGGGAGACGCTGGCGACATGATCATGAGGCAGGCGGCAGTTCCGGAGTCGACCGGGCTCATCCCCGGGGTCGATGCGGTCACGGAGACGAACATCGTCCTGTCGGTGCTGGTCGTCCTGTTGATCTTCTTCATCCGCCGTGCGGTGCTGGCGGTGGTCCACGGGCGGACCGACGACTCGGAGCTCCGGTACCGATGGGCGAAGGTGTCGGCGACCGTGAGCTTCGTGATCGCCGCACTTCTGCTGGTGCAGATCTGGTTCACGGCGATCCGTTCGATCGGGACGTTCCTCGGGCTGCTCTCGGCGGGTCTCGCGATTGCGCTCAAGGACATCGTCACCGATCTGGCAGGATGGATCTTCATCATGTGGCGGCGCCCATTCGATCTGGGAGATCGGATCCAGATCGGACCGCATGCCGGCGACGTCGTCGACCGAAGCCTCTTTCAGTTCACGATCATGGAGATCGGTAACTGGGTCAGTGCGGATCAAAGCACGGGCCGGCTGATCCACATCCCGAATGCAAAAGTGTTCACGGAGCCTCTCGCCAACTACGTCGCAGGTTTTCCGTATCTGTGGAACGAGTTGACGGTACAGGTGACCTTCGAGAGCAACTGGCGCCGGGCGAAGACGCTCCTCGAGGAACTCGCCAAGGACCACACGGTCGACCTGAGCAAGCAAGCGCATCGCGGCACGACTCGAGATGAGCAGCGTTTCCTGATTCGGTACCGTAAACTCACGCCTGTGGTCTACGTGGCGGTTGCGGACAGCGGAGTTGAACTCACGCTGCGGTACCTGTGCCGTCCCCGCGAGCGGCGTGGGTCCGGCAGCACACTGTGGGAACGGGTCCTCGACGTCTTCGATCAGCATCCTGACGTGACGTTGGCATACCCGACGCAGCGGGTGAATCTGGCCCGTGAGGTCATCTCCGAATTCGCCGAGCCGGCTCGGGCCACTGAGGAAGACGGGAACCCGGCAGGGTCCGGATCGTAGTGGGAGGCTTCGGGCGAAGTGCTCACGTTCCTCGCCCCGCACGGAGTCAAATCGTACACTTACGTGCAGGAACCACGTCCAAACCCGGAGTTGTCCGGGGCGGCGCCCCCCAGAGCGAGCGGCGATGCGGCTTTTCGTAGGCATCAACTTCCCCAAGAGACAGCGGGCGAAGGTGCACCGGGCGGCGCGTGCTTTACGGGATCGGGAGTTGCCCGTTCGATGGATCGAGCCGGATAACTTCCACGTAACGCTGAAGTTTCTGGGCGAGGTTCGCCGCGAGCAGGTCGACGTCGTGACCGCCGCGATCGAGCGAGCGGCGGCGTCCACTCGTCCATTCGAGACCGAGATCGGAGGCTTCGGGGCCTTCCCGACCGTGCGCCGGCCGAACGTGATCTGGCTCGGAGTAGAGGCGTGCCCGGAGCTGAGGTGCCTGAAGCAGGACCTCGAATGGGCGCTGGGTGATGCGGGCTTTCCCGCCGAGTCACGCTCGTTTCACCCGCACGTGACGCTGGGACGGGCGCAGGATGCCGGTGGGGCCGGGGCGTTTCGCGAGTTGGACGAAATGTTCGCGTCGCTGCAGTTCGAGGACGAACTGAAAGTGCATTCCATCGATCTGATGCGGAGTCACCTGTCACGCGACGGGGCTCGCTACAGTGTCGTCTCCTCCGTTCGGCTCGGCGCGGCATGACGACGCGACGAGGCATCGGCATTGCGGCCGGAGGGCTGCTGGTTCTGGCCCTGTCCGTTGCACGGGTCGAACCGAACTCGCCATCGTCCCGAGTCGTCGCCGCGCAGGACGACGGAGCGGTTTCCGCGACGGACGCGCGTGCCTTGGGCATCGTGGCGAGAGACGTGCTGGCGGCGCGCACAGTCGACCGGCTGCTGCTCTTCCGGACCGGGAACGGTAGCTCGTCGATGTCGCTCGGGTCGGATGAGGTGACCGCGCTTCTGAACGAGAGTCTTCCCGGGCTCGTGCCGACGGGTGTCACGAACACGTCGGTCGACATCCGGGGCGGAGGGGTCGTGCTGCGCGCCGATATGGTCACGGCGGCGTGGTCGGGTGCGCATCGTCTGCGTTCGTTTCGCGCCGCTCTTCCCGACACCGTCTCCGCCGAACTCGACGGAAGGGTCGTCCGAGTTGGACGGAGGCTGGTTCTCGAGGTCAGCTCCGCCCGTGCCCAGGGTATCCCACTTCCGGGAACCGTCGTTGACGCGCTCGTTCGTGAGCTTCCCACGAGCTTCGAGGGCACGAACGGCCCGGCGCTCCGGGTCTCTCTTCCCGACGGAATCGCCGATGTCCGGATCGTGGACGACCATCTCGTTCTCTATGCGGCTGAACCAAATCTGGGGCGCGCTGTAGATGGTGGAGCCGATGGCTGACCGTCCTGCCACCCACGCATACGGATTTCGATGGCCCGACTGCTCGTAGTCGACGACGAACGCGGTATCCGCACCGCACTCCTGCAGGTCTTCGAATACGAGGGGCACGAGGTTCGCGCTGCGGAAGACGGCCACGAGGGTCTCCGGATGGCCGGCGAGTTCAATCCCGACGTCATCTTCCTGGACGTGAAGATGCCCGGAATGGATGGACTCGACGTTCTCGCCGAGTTGCGGGAGAACGACCCGAGCGCGCTCGTCATCATGATTTCTGGTCACGGGACGATCGACACCGCGGTCGAAGCGACGCGAACCGGGGCCTATGACTTCCTCGAGAAGCCGCTCGACACCGACCGCCTGCTGGTCACACTGCGCCGTGCACTCGAGCTGCGGGGCCTCACGCAGTCGATGGCCGACCTGCGCAGTCAGATTGAGAGCCGTTACGAGATCGTTGGGACGTCGTACCCGATTCGTCAGGTGCTTGAACGCATCGAGCGGGTGGGCCCGACCGATGCTCGGGTCTTGATCACGGGAGAGAACGGCACGGGCAAGGAGCTGGTTGCACGGGCCATCCATCGCCTTTCACCGCGATCGGACCGGCCGTTCGTGGAGGTGAACTGTGCCGCCATCCCGTCGGAGCTGATCGAGTCCGCGCTCTTCGGTCACATCAAGGGCTCCTTCACCGGAGCCGTCGCAGACCACGCGGGCAAGTTCGAGCAGGCGGACGGAGGCACGCTGTTTCTCGATGAGATCGGCGACATGTCCCCGGACGCTCAGGCGAAGGTACTGCGGGCCCTCGAGCAGGGGGTGGTCACGCGGGTGGGCGGCAGCAAGGCCATCGATGTCGACGTGCGCGTCGTCGCCGCGACCAACAAGGACCTCGCGCGCGAAATCGACGAAGGCACGTTCCGCGAGGATCTCTTCTATCGCCTCAACGTCGTTCCGATCCACACTCCGCCCCTCCGGGAACGACGCGACGACATTCCGATGCTCGTCCAGCATTTCTCGGATCTCATGACGCAGCGGGATGGCATGTCGCCGCGCTCCTTCGAGACGGTGGCGATCGAACGGCTCCAGGCGCTGTCGTGGCCGGGGAATGTCCGTGAGTTGCGGAATACGGTCGAGCGGCTCCTGATCCTGGCGTCTGGAGAATCCGTTCGTCCGGAGGACGTGGAGATGCTCGCCAGTAGTCGATCCGCGGGGTCGGGACTCGGAGGTGACCTGCTCTCCAGCGAGAGCTTTTCGGATTTCAAGGATGGGGCCGAGCGAGCCTTTATCCAGCAGAAGCTGCGAGAGAACGATTGGAACGTGGCCGAGACCGCTCGGCGTATCGACATGCCACGATCGAACCTGTACAAGAAGATCGAGAAGTACGGGCTGATTCGGGACGGCTGATCCGAGGGGGACCGGTCAGCGCCGAATGACCGTCCCGTCCGGTGTCTGGTAGAGGACTTCCATAGAGCGCCGGTCGCGCGCACTCACCGAGGTTGCGGTGTTCGTCGGGTACATGACGTCACGTTCGGAGTCGCTGTGCCCGAGGCCGAGCGCATGGCCCATCTCGTGCGCGGCGGTAAGACGGATCCGGCCCGGATCAGCCCACGCACCGTCTCCGTAGACCGCACGCGTCGCGAGCTCCAGGTGCTCGACCTCGAGGCCCCCGGCATCGCTCCAGCGGGTGCGTGCCAGACCGATCTGCGTGCCTCCCAGACGGGAAGTCCAACGGATGGCGAAGTTCGGATCACGATCGCCGCGAAGGTCAGCCAGGACGGGGAACGGCTGGTTGTTCCACGCGCGCACTCCCTGGGCTGCCGCACGCTGAAGGTTTCGCGCGATCGTGGGGTCGTCGATGTCGGGCAGTGGTACGTGCACGACCATGGTCCCATCGAAGTCACGCCACCGCCGGAGCACAATCTCGTCGCGCTGTCCGAGGCGCGTGCTTGACGCGTCGAGCTCCGCGCAGAGGTATCCGACGTTTCGGCAGAAGTCGGCGGCCCTCAGCGGAGCCGGCGAGGTCTCCTGCTGCCCGTCCTCCCGTTCCAGACAGTCCACCGCCGTCGGTGCGCATCGAGAGGGGGCGGAGCCGGCATCGGGCCTGCCTCGGGTCGCGACGACCCCGCCCGCAATCAGCGCGAGGATGACGAGGGACGTTGTGGTGGATTTCAGCGTCAGTCGCACGGGCACGTGCGGTCTCCGTCAGGGCCGGGGATCCTCACGAGGCAAGCTAATGGTCCGGCGTCGGAGCTAGAAACGATCAGGCCAGGAACGCGGCGTGGGAGGGCGTGTAGTTGACGCGTGGCCCGGGGCGAGGGCAGGCTGTTTGAGGTCGTCGGGCCTGCACCCGGGGCAGACAAGCGAGAAGCGAGGGGCGCGTGCGAGGAACCGATGACCGGGAAGGTGCCGTGACGGAGTTGCTCCGGACCGAGCGACGGTCCCGGGGGCAACGCCTCAGGCAGAGCGCTGCAGAGTGGCTCAAGTCGCTCACGATCGCCTTCGTCCTCTTCCTGGTGATTCGGGCGTCGGTCGTCGAGGCGTTCAAGATCCCCACGTCGTCGATGGAGGGGACGCTGCTGGTGGGAGACTTTCTCCTCGTCAACAAGGCCGTCTACGGGCCACGCCTTCCGGGCACCGATATCCTCCTGCCCGGATTCGCCGAGCCCAAACGTGGGGACGTCGTCGTCTTCCACCCACCGCACGAGCCGGAAAAGAACTACGTAAAGCGAGTCGTGGGCGTGGCGAGCGACACGCTCGAGATGAGGGACAAGCGCCTTTACCTGAACGGCGCACCGGTTCATGAGCCGTACGTTCGTCACGTCGATGGACGAGGGGATGCCGTCCACCCGGACATGGAATGGCAATCGCACCACCTGATCGCGTCCGAGCCGCGCCGGTACCATCCGACCCGCGACAACTGGGGGCCGATCGTCGTGCCTCAGGGGCGGTTCTTCGTCCTCGGTGACAACCGTGACAACAGCGAGGACTCGCGGTACTGGGGATTCGTGTCTCGAGACGAGATCCGGGGACGCCCCGCCGTCGTGTACTATTCCTTCGAGCCAACCGCGCAGGAATCACTGCCATGGCTCTCCACCGTCCGGTGGGCGCGGATCGGGACGGTCATCCGCTGAGTCGGGTGGCAGATTCGATCGAGGCGGCCGCAAGCACCGGTGGGCCATTGCGCGATCCCCGGATCCTTGAGATCCTACGCAGGGCTTCGGTTTTTCCGTCGCCTCGCACGGTCAGCCTTGATCTCACCGCCCGCGCGCTCAGATGACCTTCTCCTCCCGTAGAGCTTCCACCAGGGAAGGCTCGCTGGACCAGTATCTGAAGGAGATCAGTCAGTACCCGCTGATCGACCGCGCCGAGGAAGCCCGCCTCGCCAAACTCATCCGGAAAGGCGACGAAGAGGCCCTCGACAAGCTGGTTCGCTCGAACCTCCGTTTCGTGGTTTCCGTGGCGAAGAAGTACCAAAATCAGGGAGTCCCGCTCTCCGACCTCATCAACGAGGGGAACCTGGGACTGATTCGGGCCGCGCATAAGTTCGACGAGACGAAGGGGATCAAGTTCATCTCCTACGCGGTGTGGTGGATTCGGCAGGCGATTCTTCAGGCGCTGGCCGAGCAGAGTCGGATTGTTCGGGTTCCGCTCAACCGCGCCGGGGCGCTGTACCGGATTGGTCGTCGCAGCTCGACGCTCCTGCAGGAGCTGGGGCGCGAACCGACGGTCGACGAGATCGCCGAAGACCTGGATGTCAGCAAGGAAGAGATCGAGCGTACGCTCGCGATCTCGCACTCGCATCTCTCACTGGATGCACCGATGACGCCGGGCGAAGACAACCGGCTCCTCGACTATCTCCCGGATCAATACTCGCCCGGGCCCGAGGACGAGGCCTTCGAGCACGCCCTCAAGGCGACGATTGAAGAGGCTCTCGGCACCCTGAAGGAGCGGGAGGCAAAGATTCTCCGCCTCTACTTCGGTCTCGACGATCAGGATCCGATGACGCTCGAGCAGATCGGGGAAATCCTCGGGATCACCCGCGAACGGGTTCGGCAGATCAAAGAGAAGGCTCTCGTGAGGCTCCGCCATGCGTCCCGGGCCCGGTTCCTGGAGACCTACCGGTAGGACCTACGGTCCCCCGAAAACCCGCGCCGAACAAGGCCGCGAGGCCGTTGACGCTCCTGAGCGCCTCGTCTAGCTTTGATAGCTCTTTTCAGGTAGCGCCGTTTCTGTAGATCACGGGCATGAGAACGTATACTCCGAAGGCCGAAGACATCCAGCACGATTGGTGGCTGGTCGATGCGGCCGACAAACCCCTCGGCCGTCTTGCCGCCGAGATTGCGAAGGTCATCCGCGGCAAGCACAAGCCGATGTACACTCCTCATCTGGATACAGGCGACAACGTCGTCGTGATCAATGCGGAAAAGGTTCGTCTGACCGGCAACAAGGCCGATCAGAAGACCTACTTCCGCCACTCCGGATACATGGGTGGCGAGCGGCACATCCCCTTCAAGCGGATGATCGAAACCCACCCCGAGCGCGTGATCGAACTCGCGGTGAAGGGCATGCTGCCCAAGAACGCTCTCGGTCGTGTTCTTCGCTCGAAGCTGAAGGTCTATGCCGGCACCGAGCATCCTCATCAGGGCCAGCGGCCCGAGCCTCTGGACATCTGAATCAGGAATCTGACGAATGGCCGGTGAACACCAGATCCAGACCGTAGGGCGTCGGAAGCGTTCCGTCGCTCGCGTCCTCCTCCGCCCTGGCAAGGGCGAGTGGAGCGTGAACGGTCGCACGATGCAGGACTACTTCCCTCGTCCGACCCACCAGATCCGGGTCGAAGAGCCGCTCAAGGTGGCTGAGCTCGATGGAACGTTCGATGTGTTCGTCCGCGTGAACGGAGGCGGCCTGACGGGCCAATCCGACGCCGTGCGGATGGGACTCGCTCGGGCGCTCGTCGAACACGATGAGGAGCTTCGCGGCACGATGCGCGAGAAGGGCATGCTGACCCGTGATCCCCGCCAGGTCGAGCGCAAGAAGCCCGGCCGTCCCAAGGCTCGGAAGCGGTTCCAGTTCTCCAAGCGTTAAGCTGTTTCTACAGAGTCGGCTCGACCGACTCTGCATCCTGACCGGGGCGTAAATCGGCCCCACGAACACGACTCGACATGTCTGACGTACGTCTCGACCAGCTACTCGAGGCCGGAGTCCACTTCGGCCACCAGACCCGCCGTTGGAACCCGAAGATGAAGCGCTTCATCTTCACGGAGCGGAACGGGATCCACATCATCGATCTCCGGAAGACGCTCGATCGTCTTCAAGCCGCGCAGCAGGCGGTTCGTGAGGTCGTTCTCCGCGGTGAGCGGATCCTGTTCGTCTGCACCAAGAAGCAGCTTCGTGGTGTAGTGGAGCAGGAAGCTCAGGACAGCGGCTCGTACTGGGTCACCGAGCGCTGGCTCGGTGGGATGCTGACGAACTTTCAGACGATTCGTCAGCAGATCCGGCGTCTCAAGGAGCTCGAGCGAGGTGCGGAAGAGAACGCGTTCGAGTTCTACACGAAGAAGGAACGGCTCATGCTCGAGCGTGAGCGGATCAAATTGGACAAGTACCTCGCGGGCGTGAAAGACATGACACGTCTGCCAGGTGCGATCTTCGTGGTGGATGCCCGTCGCGAGGGGATCGCGGTGAAGGAAGCGAAGAAGCTCGGTATCCCGATCATCGCGATCACGGACACCAACGCCGATCCGGATGTGGTCGACTACCCGATCCCGGGCAACGACGACGCGATTCGCTCGGTGACCCTGATTGCCAAGGCGATGGCGGACACGATTGCCGTCGCACGCCGTGAGGTGCCCGCGGACGAGCGGCGCCGGATCGACGAGATGGAAGCTACGACGTACTCGACCGAAACGGGTGAGACGACGGAGAAGGAGGCGCCGAAGCGCCGCCGTCCGCGTCGGAAGCGTCGTCCGCGTCCGGAAGTCATCGCGGCCCATCGGAAGGACGAAGGCGAGGGTGCCGCGGCTGCCGAGGCGGGAGACTCCGAGGCACCGGCGGCCGAAGCCGACGCCGCTCCGGAGGCTGAGGCCGAGACGACTGAGGAGTAGCGCCGGAGCGCTCGACGCTCCGTTCCGCTCGACAGGGCGGGTGAGGGTTCCCCTTCGGGGATCCCGTCCGAGGCGGCGCGGCCAGGCAGAGGTCCCGCCGCCTCTTTCACGAACCGGTGCGAACCGGTGAACAACCAGAAAGCACGATCACAATGAGTGAAGCGACGATGATCAGCGCAGCAGACGTAAAGAAGCTCCGCGACATGACCGGTGCGGGGATGATGGATTGCAAGAAGGCCCTGACCGAGACGGACGGCGATATGGAGAAGGCCGTCGATCTCCTTCGGGCCAAGGGTGCGGCGAAGGCGGCCAAGCGTGCCGAGAAATCCGCGAATGAGGGCACGATCGGCAGCTACATCCACTTCGACAACAAGACGGCGGCCATCGTCGAGGTCAACTGCGAGACAGACTTCGTGGCCAACACCGACGACTTCAAGGCGCTCGCGAAGGACATCGCGATGCACATTGCGTCGACGAACCCGCTGTCCATTTCCCCCGACCAGATCCCGGCGGACGTCGTCGAGCGCGAGCGCGCCGTGTACCTCGAGCAGGCTAAGGAAGAGGGGAAGCCGGAGGAGATCGCGGCAAAGATCGTCGAGGGTCGTATCCAGAAGTTCTTCAAGGAGAGCACGCTTCTCGCGCAGCCCTTCGTGAAGGATCCGGACAAGACGATCGAGCAGCTCATCACCGAGGTATCCGGCACGGTCGGCGAGAAGATCGAGGTTGCGCGCTTTGCCCGGATGAAGATCGGCGAGCAGGGCTGATCGATGTCCGGTCAGGTTGATCTCCGATACCGCAGAGTTCTCCTCAAGCTCTCCGGCGAGGCGCTCGCCGGAGAGCGCGGGTTCGGTATCGAGCCTGCCGTCGTGGACCAGCTGACCGACGAAATCCGGTCACTGGTCGAGATGGGCGTGTCACTTGGCATCGTGATCGGCGGGGGCAACATCGTCCGGGGTGCGATTGCATCCAAGGGCGGCCGCATGGACCGCGTTCAGGCCGACTACATGGGGATGCTGGGTACCGTCATCAACGCCCTGGCCGTTCAGGACCTGCTGGAGAACAAGGGCGTCGAGACTCGAGTGATGACCGCGATCCGCATGGAGGAGATCGCCGAGCCGTACATCCGCCGGCGCGCGATGCGGCACATGGAGAAGGGTCGGGTCGTGCTCTTCGCTGCCGGGACTGGGAATCCGTACTTCTCAACGGACACCGCGGCCGTGCTCCGAGCCATCGAAATGGAGTCGGACGTCGTCATCAAGGCGACCAAGGTCCAGGGTGTCTTCACGGCGGATCCGGTGAAAGACCCGTCGGCCGAGTTCATCCCCACGATCTCGTTTCAGGAGGTCGTGCAGCGCGAGCTCGGCGTGATGGACGCTGCGGCGGTCGCCCTCTGCAAAGAGAACGACCTGCCGATCATCGTGCTCAACCTCAGCAACCGTGGTGCCGTGGCTAATGCGATTCGTGGCGAGCGGGTGGGCACACTAGTTTCGTAGCAGATCAGTGAGGCGGGTGCGATCCGCCTCGTCCAACGCCCTCAGGATCGGGAGACGAGCATGGCGACCGCCGAAGAAGGCCAGAAGCGCATGGAAGACGCCCTCGAGGCCATCCGCCGCGAGTTCGCGACCGTTCGCACCGGAAAGGCGACCCCGGCGCTTCTCGACTCGGTGCGCGTGGAGGCGTACGGCTCTCAGATGCCGTTGAACCAGGTGGCGACCGTGAATACGCCGGAGCCGAGCATGATCATGGTTCAGCCCTTCGACAAGACGCTCCTCGGCGATATCGAGCGGGCCATCATGACGTCGGATCTCGGCCTCAATCCGATGAATGACGGGAATGTGATCCGGGTCCCGATTCCGCCGCTCAATGAGGAGCGCCGGAAAGAGTTCGTGAAGATCCTCCACAAGATGGCCGAGGAAGGGCGCATTTCGATCCGACACGCTCGTCGTACGGTACGCGACGAGATCCACGACCTCGTGAAGGAGCACGAAATCGGGGAGGACGAGGGCCGGCGTCGCGAGGAGCAGCTCGAGAAACTGACTCATCAATACACCGACAAGATCGAGGCGTTGCTGAAGGCGAAGGAAGCAGAGGTGATGGCCATTTAGTATGGCCTCCGATCTTCTCGACCGCGTGCACCTGGGTGGAAGCGTCCCGTCGCACGTAGCGGTCATCATGGACGGGAATGGCCGGTGGGCCAGTGAGCGCGGTCTGCCGCGGCACCTGGGGCATCGTGAGGGCATGAAGTCCGTCCGTGAGGTCGTCGAGGGCGGTGTAGAGGCCGGGATCGACATCCTCACGCTTTTCGCGTTCTCCACAGAGAACTGGAAGCGACCGGCTCAGGAAGTGACCGCGCTGATGGGTCTCCTCCAGCTCTATGCGAAGAAGGAACGGGCTGAGCTTCGGCGACAGGGGGTCGAGGTGCACGTGCTGGGAGACCTCGACCGTGTGGACGATGCTACGCGGTCCGCGGTTCAAACGATCGTCGAGGGCACGCGGGGAGGCAGTGCCCTCCGCCTGAACCTGATGATCTCGTACGGAGGTCGGGAGGAGTTGCTGCGTGCCGCGCGGACCCTGGCCGACCGCGTTCGGGCGGGGGAGCTGGACCCGGCCGATATCGATGAGTCGGCGCTCGAGGATTCGCTCTTCACCCGGGGCCTTCCCAGTCCAGACCTGTTGATTCGGACCTCCGGTGAGCATCGGATCAGCAACTTCATGCTCTGGCAGCTCGCCTACACGGAGCTCCACATCTCGCCCGTGTACTGGCCTGCGTTTGACCGGGAGCACCTCTTCGAAGCCATCCTCGATTATCAGCGCAGGGAGCGTCGGTTCGGCCGCGTGAGCGCGGGCGTCGAGGCCTCCTGAGCACGGGTCGGTGAGCGAGCTTTCCAAACGGGTCGCGGTCGCGGTCGTCGCGATCCCGATCGTGCTGGGCCTGGCCTACCTCGGCGGGTGGTTTCTCGCGGTACCACTCGCCGCATTCGCCGGGTTGGGAGCGCACGAGGTCTATCGGCTCGCTCACGAAAAGGGGATCGATCCCATCGGATGGGTGGGGGTGACCGCCTCCGTGTCTCTCGTGCTCCTGGCAGCGTGGCGGCCATCGTTCGTCGACTATGCGCCGTTGGCCCTGGCGGTCGTGATCGGGACGAGCCTCGTCGCGGCGCTGGAAGCGATGCGGACCCGGGGGCCCGACGGCCATCCGCTGCCGGCCGTCTCCGTGACCGTCTTCGGTGCGATCTATACGGGCCTGGCTCTCGGCTTCATCCCTCTGCTATTGGCACTCCCGGGCCGCGAGGCGTGGACCGCCTCAGCTGCGGATCCTGTGGCCCCTCTCCTGATTGTCTTGCTTCCTCTCGCTGCAACGTGGATCGGAGACGCCTCCGCCTATTTCGCGGGGACGACGTGGGGGAAAGGCCGTGCCCGCCTCGCTCCGACGGTTTCACCGAACAAGTCGTGGGTCGGCTTCTGGGCCAGCATCGCCGGCGCGGCTGCGGCTGCGGTGGCGTGGCTCTTCATCGTTCAGGGGCGTCTGCCCGCGCTGGCCGAGGTAGGCCCGATCTGGTTCGCCGTGATCGGGGCTGTCCTCGGGCTTGCGGCCGTGGTCGGGGACCTGCTCGAGTCCCTCTTCAAGCGCGAGGCCGGGGTGAAGGACTCCGGCTCGCTCTTCCCGGGGCATGGCGGCGTACTGGACCGGATCGACTCGCTGGTGCTCACGATACCGGCGTCGTACGCACTTCTCATTCTCGTGGCGAGCTTCGCGTGATCCGAGTCGCGATTCTCGGGTCTACGGGCTCGATTGGTCGGAGCGCCCTCGAAATCGTGCGGCGGCACCGCGACCGATTCGACCTCGTCGCCCTCGTCGCGAATCGCAGCGCCGATATGCTGGCCGCTCAGGTGGCGGAGTTCCGGCCCGGGACGGCGGTACTCTGTGACGAGTCGGTCGAACTGCCGACGGATCCGACGGGCGATACCGTCTGGCACCGGGGGGTCGACGCGATGCTCTCGATCGCAGCCGACCCGGATGTCGATGTGGTACTCAATGCTCTCGTCGGTGCCGCTGGCCTCAGGCCGACGCTGGCTGCGCTCGAGGCGGGCCACCGACTCGCTCTGGCGAACAAGGAGTCTCTTGTGGCTGGCGGGGCGCTCGTGCTTGCCGCAGCGGAGCGGGGAGGGGGTGAGGTCATCCCGATCGATTCGGAGCACTCGGCGATCCTCCAATGCCTGCAGGGGGCTGGTGACGCCGAGATCCATCGAATCACGCTGACGGCGTCAGGCGGCCCCTTCCGTGGGCGTCCAGCGGCGGATCTCCGTCAGGTGAAGGCCGAGGCTGCGCTGCGGCACCCCACGTGGGACATGGGGGCGAAGATCACGATCGACTCGGCCACCCTCGCGAACAAGGCGCTCGAGGTGATCGAAGCGCACTTCCTCTACGGGCTCGAGTACGAGCGTATCGATGCGGTCGTGCATCCACAGTCGATCATTCATTCCTTCGTCGAATTCGTCGACGGCTCGGTCCTGGCGCAGCTCGGCTTTCCCACGATGGAGCTGCCCATTCTCTATGCCCTCAACTATCCGGATCGCGTCGACGACGGCGTGCTCAGGACGTACGACCCTGTGCGGTCGTCTCCGCTGACGTTCGAGGACATCGATCACGACGCGTTCCCGATGTTCTCCCTCGGGGTCGAGGCGGGGCGGCGGAGCGGTTGCGCGCCGGCGGTGTACAACGCAGGGAACGAAATTGCCGTTCAGGCATTCTTGGAGAATCGAATCCGCTTTCTGGAAATCTCCGAAGTGGTTCGAAAGACAATGGACACGATCGGGGCCGATGCGCCTCGTGATCTCGATGATGTGATCGCCGTGGATTCGGCGGCCCGGGTTGTCGCAGCGGAGGAAGCTGCGCGGTGCGGGGAAGCTATGGGGACAACGTCATGACCGTACTTGCGACCGTCATTGTGCTCGGGGTGCTGATCTTCGTGCACGAACTCGGTCACTTCTGGGCGGCGAAGGCCGTCGGTATCGAAGTTCAGCGATTCTCGATCGGGCTCGGTCCACGCGTGTTCGGTTTCACACGCGGCGAGACAGAGTACGTCGTCAGTGCCATCCCGCTCGGTGGCTACGTGAAGATGGGCGGCATGGACGACGAGATGATGGAGAAGATCGAGGGTGGCGAGGTCCCGGGCCCGGCTCGTGAACCGAGCGAGCGCGACTTCGATGCCAAGCCGATCTGGGCGCGCACTCTGGTGATCTCTGCCGGCGTGATCATGAACATGCTGTTCGCGTTCGGCGTCTACACCTTCCTTGCGGCGACGTACGGCGCGCAACATGCCGACAGCACGCGCATCGGCTATGTCGTCGAGAGCACCCTCCCACCCGGGACCGAGGCCCTCGCCACGGTCGATCGGGGCAGCCGGTTCGTGCGGATCGGCGGCGAGCCGATCGAGCATTGGGGGGATGTCGAGCAGGCGTTGTACGAGGGAGTGCCGGGCCCGGTGAGCATCGACCTCGTCGAGCCCACGCGCAGTATCGAGATCCGGATTCCCGTGACGGGGGAGGAGCGGCGCGCACTCTACGCGTCCGTCGCCGTCTGGCATGAATCGGGTGTCGGATTCACCGAGCCCGGCTCTCCAGCGGACCGGGCCGGCGTGGAAGCCGGCGATCGCGTGACCGCGGTCAATGGTCAGCCGACGCCCGGCTGGTACGACTTCGTAACCGAGGTTCAGGCACGTCCAGGTGAACGGGTCGAGCTGACGATCGACCGAAACGGTGACGAACTCGTGCGTGCCTTCACCCTCGATGCCGTCGAGGAGGTCGGTCTGGATGGTGCCGTCCGCACGATCGGGCGCGCGGGGATCAACCGGCCGGCGATCGAGACGGTTTACGAGGAGGTCTCGATGAGCGAGGCCGTGGTCGCAGGGTACCAGCAGACGGTCTTTGTGACGGGTTTGATCCTCGACTTTCTCCGGGATCTCGTCACGGGCGGAGTCTCGCCGCGCTCCGTGGGGAGCATCGTGACCATCGGGGACCTGTCGGGTCAGGCTGCCCAGGCAGGCCTGGACAGCTTCCTCGGTTTCATGGCTCTCTTCAGCGTAAACCTGGCGGTCCTCAACCTGCTCCCTATCCCGATCCTGGACGGTGGGCACCTGGTCTTCCTCGCGATCGAAGCGATCCGGGGAGGACGGGCGCTGAGCATCGAGCAGAGGCTGAAGTGGAGCAACGTCGGCTTCTTCATCATCGTCGGAATCATGCTCTGGGCGCTATCGAACGATGTGCTGAGGCTCCTGGGCATCTAATGGGATGAGGCGGTGCGGCGTTCCGGGGCGTTCCGCGGTTACGGCAGCCGCGCTCGGACTTGGACTCGCGGCAGTGCCCATCGAGCTCATGGCGCAGTCGGGTCCTTCCCGGGACGTGCTGCGCGTCGAGGCATCTGAAGCGTACTACGCGCTCCCGGATTCGTCCCTTTCGGGTGTAATCGAGCGCTTGAACCGGACCCGCCTCGAGGGCGCGGGTGGGCAGATGTCTCAGGGCCTTACGGAGTACCACATCCAACCGACCTGGCGACCCGCGGGGGCTGATGGTCGGTGTCGGGTCTCGGACCTGACCGTGACCGTGCAGGTGCGTATCACCTTGCCATCATGGCCCGGCCAGGCGGGGCGGCCCGCAGAGGAGCAGGCATCCTGGCGTGCGATCGAGGACGCCATCCGCACGCACGAATATCGCCATCGCGATCTGACGGTTGACGCCGCCCGGTCCCTGGCTGCCAACCTGGCACGACTTCGAACTCGGGGCTGCAGGGCATTGGAGCAGGCGTTTGCCGGGGAGGTCGCGCTGGCCGACGAGCGGCTGGAGGAAGCACACGCCCAGCTGGATCGGGACACGCCTTCGCGACTCTCCGTGGGGCGCCGGGAAGGCGGCGCTCGCTGACGGACGCCGGCTAGAGCAGGCTGAGCTGGGCCGGTCCATTCCGATACCGCAGCTCCTCGACGTCGAGGAGTGCGGTGGGGTGATCCTGTGTTGCCACCTCGAGGTGCCCTGACCAGCCGACCTTGTCGAGGGCCGAACCCACGGCCTCGAGTGCCAGCTCGGCCCGATTGCACTCGTTCGAGAGATGCGCGAGGACGATTCCTGCAAGGCGTGGATGGACAAGTTCCACCGCGAAACGGGCCGCCGCCTGGTTGGACAGGTGACCGTGGCTCGATGCGATCCGTCGTTTCACCGAGATGGGGTAGTGGCTCGAGTGGAGGAGGACTTCGTCGTGGTTCGCCTCCAGGACGAGGAAGTCGCACCCCGACAGCGCATGCCGGATCTGGGCGGTCGGTCGACCGAGGTCCGTTGCCACACCGAGCCGGAGTCCAGTGCACTCGTCGACGACGGCTACCCCGACGGGGTCCGCAGCATCATGGACGGTAAGGAACGGCTCGACCCGCACGTCTCCGACGTGGAACGCACGCCCGGGGTCGTACGAGTGAACCGTTTCCGTGCCCCTCAGGATCTTCGAGCACGCGGCCCGCGTGCGCTCCGTCATGTAGACCGGAGTGCCGTGCCGGCGGGCATAGACGCCCACGCCGCCCGTGTGATCGGAGTGCTCGTGGGTCACGACGATCGCATCGATCTCGTCCGCGCCCACGCCGATCCTGCCCAATCGCTCTGCGATGGCCCGCCCGCTGAACCCCGCGTCGACGAGGACCCGTGTATTGCCCGCCCGGACGAAGATCGAGTTGCCGGAGCTGCCGCTGCCGAGAACGGAGACTTTCATCGTGGCGTCACTGGTCCCGACGCCCCGCAGTCTTTCGCCAGGCGAGACGAAGAACCTCGATCACACCGGGCGTGAGCGCCTGGCCCCGCCTCGCCATGACGCGTTCGGTGGTCTCGAGGAATTTGTCGAGCCGGTGATCGCGGAAGTCACGTCCGGATCCCCAGGTGAACGGCGGCACCGCCGTCGGGGGCATGAGGCCGCCGAAGACATTGCTTCCGGCACCGATCACCGTACCGGTGTTGAGCACGGTCCCGATCCCCGTCTTCACGTGGTCGCCGAGGAAGCAGCCCACCTTGATGAGACCGGAATCCACGTCACCCTCCGGTGTCCACACGCGGACCGTCCGATAGTTGTTCTTGAGGTCGGAGTTCGTGGTGAACGCGCCGAGGTTCACCCAGCGGCCGACGAAGGCGTGCCCGATGTGTCCATCGTGGGCCTTGTTGTCATATCCGAGGAAGACGCTGTGCGCGACCTCGCCCCTGATGAGGCAGACCGGCCCCACTGAGGATGTGCCGACGGCACCCCCGAGGATGGTGGAGTCCCGACCGACATAGAGCGGCCCCGAGAGCCGGGCCGGTCCTTCGACGCGTACCCCGTCGTCCAGACGGATCGGACCGTTCCGGAGATCGAGGTGAACACCGGGCTCGATCACCGACGCTGCGCCGAGGGAGACGTTATGATCCCCGATTCTGTGCACCCCGGGCGTGTCATCATCCGTAGGGTACAGCCGCTCCACATCTCGCCCGATGCGATGTTCGTTGGCGGCGATCAGGTCCCAGGGGTGACCCAGGATCGTGCCTTGGAGCTCGAGGCAGGGCCCGTCCTCGGGCTCCGCGCCGGGATCGCGTAGCCAGAGCTCGGAGGGCAGGGGGTCACCGTCCGCGACAATCCATCCGACCGGCTGACCATCGACGACGATCCGTGCAGAGTGCTCGGGGATCTCGAATTCCTGGAACTCGACGACCGCTCGACTCGAAAGGAGGATCCGCATGCCGGTCTGGGAGACGTCGTCCGGCGTGATCGCAGGCGCCGCCCCCGGCTCGTCGAACCCGATCAGCGCCGTGCGGCTCACATGACCCTTGCACGGAGCTCCGAACGTGTGCTCCGCACGTTCTCGAAGGGTCAGGCATCCGTGCAACAGCTCTCCGACCGGGCGCGTGAGGCTCAGCGGTGCCCACCGACGGGCACGGCGGTCGTCGAAGAGGTAGAGCGACACATCCGTCACGAGTCGTTCTCCATACGCGTGAGCAGGTCCTTGATCTCGGGTGCCCGGGATCGGGGAAGTACCATCGTCGTTTCGGAAGTCTGTACGACGACCAGGTCGTCCGTGCCGAGGAGGACGATCCGGCCGGGGCCCTCCTGGTATACGATGCAGTTCTGCCCGTCGACGACCCGGGCGTCGCCCAGGACCACGTTTCCGGACTCGTCGGCGGACCGGGTGCGGGCCAATGCCTCCCAGCTACCCACGTCGTCCCATGTGAATGTGGCCTCGACGACACCCACGCGGTCACTGCGTTCCATGACAGCCCGGTCGATGACGCTGATCGGAACACGCTCGAAGAAGGCTTCGTCGCTCTCGTCTCCGATGACAGGCAGAAGCGCAGAGATCTCCGGGGCGTGGCGAGCGAGCTCGTCGAGCAGCACGGATGCCTTCCAGATGAAGATGCCGGTGTTCCACAGGTAGCCCTCGTCGACATACCGGCGCGCGGTGTCAGCGTCCGGCTTCTCGTGGAACGCCTCCACCCGAAAGGCGCGCGCAGCTCCTGCGGGCTCCACGCTCGGACCAGCTTCGATATGTCCGTAGCCGGTTTCGATCCTGTCGGGCGGCACGCCGATGCTCAGCAGCAGTTCGTCGCGTCGGGCGACCTCCACGGCGCTGGCAACGGTCTCCACGAAGCCATCGAGGGGTTCGAGGAGGTGATCCGCATGAAGCGACACCATGACGGCTTCCGGATCGATCTGGGCGAGTTTCCAAGCGGCCCAGGCCAGAACCGGCGCCGTCCCTCGGGCCTGGGGTTCGATCCAGAAATTGTCGTCCGAGAGGCCCGGAAGTACCGATTGGAACGGGCCGGCGAGGTGGGCTCCCGCGAGGATGCGAATCCTGTCGTCCGGAGCGAGCGCACGCGCCCGATGGACCGTGTCGACGATCAGGGGCTCCGCACTCCCGAGGGGGAGGAGCTGCTTGGGCCGGGCGGGGGTGCTCGCCGGCCAGAAGCGTGATCCGATCCCCCCGGCGAGGACCGTGACCCACGTCCCGGGGTCAGACGCCGTCGAGGATCTCTTGGATTCGGGCAATGAGTTTCTTCGGGCTGAAGGGCTTTGTGAGGACATCGTTCGCGCCCCCGGCGAGGGCGGCTTCCCGGTCGGCGTCCTGGCCCTTGGCCGTCAGGATGATGACCGGAGTGTCGGCCCGATCCGGGTTGGCGCGGATCTTCGACAGGATCTCGAGTCCGCTGGTTCCCGGCATCATCAGATCGAGGATGACGAGACCGAAGGCTTTCCGACCCAGTTCATCGAGACCTTGCACGCCGTCCGACGCCATCATGACGTCGAACCCTCCGGAGCCGAGGGCCGCCTCGAGAACACGTCGGATGTGAGGTTCGTCGTTGACCACCAGAACGCGTCGGTTCCCTTCGACGAGCGGGGCGTGGGCCACCGCACCACCTCACAGGCCAAGTGTGGGCGAGGGTACCGTCTAAGCGGAAAGGCACCCTCCGGGGATGGCGCGGAACCTACCTTCGATATGGGGTAAAGTCAAGCAAATACGCGGCTTTTCGGGGTTGACCCCTCTTCCGCGTGCCGTGAACTTCCCGCACCCGCTTCGGTTCCCGTTCGAGGTCGTTTTGAATCAGATGTCAGACCAGAATCACCGACGCCTCCGCGCGGCTTTGTCGGTCACGGGGGCACTCGCCGTGCTGCTCACCGCTTCGGCGTGCGACGACGACCCGTTCGCCTTCAACTGGACGGACATCCCCGACACGGTCCTGCTGTACTCCATGGCCCGTCCCGAGCTCGGCCTGGTGTCCGCGTATTCGTTCTTCCAGGGGTTGGAGCTCGAAGTGGAGGTTCCGAACGCGCTCGTGCAGTGGGATCTGGCGGTCGACACGCGCGGTGGCGAGATCGTCATGCTCCCACCGCCGGTTCTGGGCATCTTCACCGAGGCCGAGATCGCGACGATAGAGAACACGCGTCTCGAGGATGTGACCCGTGCTCCGAGTGACTCCCTACGGTACGTCTCGGACCGGCCGGTGCCGGTCGAGTTCGGAAACGTCTACGTCGTCAAGACAAACCGCTCACCCGGCTCGTTCGGTCGGTCGTGCCGATATCACGCGAAGCTGGAGGCGGTCGACATCGATCCCGTGGGTGGGACCTTGATCTTTCGCCACGTAACGAACCCGGTCTGCAACGATCGGGATCTCGTGCCGCCCAACTGACCGGTGCTCGACATTCGTCGGCTGCGTGCCGAGCCGGACGCCGTGAAGGCGGCGTTGGTGAAGCGAGACGCCACGCTCCCGGACGCCGTCGACGACATCCTGTCTCGAGATCAGGCGCGTCGGGAAGCGATCGGCGAGGTGAACGAACTCAAGGCACAGCGGAACGCCGCCTCCAAGCAGGTCGGTGAATTGAAGCGTGCCGGCGAGGACGCATCACACATCATCGAGCAGACCCGCGCACTCGGACAGCGGATCGATGAGCTCGACGAGATCGTGCGGGATGCGGATGGCTTCATTCGTCACAACCTGCTTCTCATTCCCAACGAGCCGCACGAACGGGTGCCCGTCGGGACGGAGGAGGACAACCAGGTCCTGTCGACGTGGGGTGAGCCGGCCACATTCGATTTCGAACCCGCACCGCACTGGTCGATCGGAGAGGAGCTCGGGATTCTGGATCTGCCTCGGGGCTCGAAAATTTCGGGGTCGGGATTCCCGGTGCTGGTGGGACGGGGAGCGCAGCTTCAGCGTGGACTGATCAACTTCTTCCTCGATCTGCATACGAGGGAGCACGGGTACACCGAGGTGCGGGTCCCGTATCTGGTGAATCCGGACTCGATGACGGGAACCGGGCAGCTGCCGAAGTTCTCCGAGGAGTCCTATCAGTCGGAGCGCGACGACCTGTGGCTGGTGCCGACGGCCGAGGTTCCGGTGACCAATCTGCACCGAGACGAGCTCCTCAACGCCGATGATCTCCCGAAACGGTACACGGCATACTCCCCCTGCTTCCGTCGTGAAGCCGGTGCGGCTGGCAAGGACACACGAGGTCTCCTGCGTGTCCACCAGTTCGATAAAGTGGAGCTCGTCCGGTACGAGACGCCGGAACGTAGCCTCGAGGCGCTGGAGGAGCTGACCCGTGAAGCGGAAACGGTGCTCGAACGTCTGGGACTCCACTATCGGCGTCTGCTCCTCGCCACGGGTGACCTCGGGCAGAGCGGTGCGATGACGTACGACCTCGAAGTATGGTCGCCCGGCGTCGAGATGTGGCTCGAGGTCTCGAGCTGCACGACGTTCACGGACTATCAGGCGCGGCGGTCCAACATCCGCTTTCGCCGGGCTCAGGCCGAGAAGCCGGAGTTCGTGCACACACTCAACGGCTCGGCCCTTGCACTTCCCCGGGTGGTGGCTGCCCTGCTGGAGACGTACCAGGAAGCGGACGGGAGTGTCTCGCTTCCCGAGGTCCTTCACCCCTACGTTGGCACCGAACGGCTGACCGCCGCGTCGTAGGAACGCTCTTCGTGCGGAGCTCCTCGCGCGGGGAGCCGTCGAAACGTCTCGATTCCAAGCTCCGATGATTCGCATCAAGTGGCCCGTCGCCCTTGCGACGCTCTTCGTGATGCTGCTGGGTTGGTACCTCCTGTACACCCAGCAGATCTTCCGGCGCGTCCAGGAGAATTCGGAACTCCTGTCGCGGATCTACACGGAGGTCCAGGAGGGCCTGGTCTCGCAGGACCAGGCCGAGGTCACGCAGTCGCTGCTCGAGCTTCAGCGGATCGTGACCGAGTCGGGTGTCCCACTGGTCGTCATGGGGCCTGGCGATACCGTTCTGAGCCACGTGAACCTCCCGTTCGAGGTCGACGACCGGACGGTCGAGGGGCAGGAGCGGATTCGTTCATACGTGCGCACGCTCGACGCCGAGCACGACCCCGTCGGAGATCCGTTCGGCGCGCAGCACATCCACTTCGGGGACTCCCCCGAGGCTCAGAGTCTGCGCTCGGTGCCGTTTCTCCAGGCCACTGGACTCCTGCTCACCGTGTTCATCGGCTTCCTCGTGATCCGCTACCAGCGAAGAGCCGAGAGCGAGCGGGCATGGACCTCGATGGCTCGTGAGCTGGCCCACCAGCTCGGCACACCGCTGTCGTCCTTGGCCGGCTGGCTCGAGGTGCTCAGGCTTCCTGAGAGGGACCGACCGGGCGACCTGGACGATCTCGAGATCGCGAGCTCCATCGGAGAGGACCTGGAGCGACTGGAGCGGATCAGCCATCGCTTCGAGCTGATCGGTACCGAGCCCGAACTGGAGAGCCTCTCGGTCCGGCAGGTCGTAGAGGACCTCGAAGCCTACCTCGCCGCGCGCATTCCCCGACTGGCGAAGAAGGGCGTCGAGCTCATCGTCGATATCCCGCACGGGTTGCCCCGCGTGAAGGGCAACGAGGTTCTGCTCGTGTGGGCGTTGGAGAACGTCGTGAAGAACGCGCTCGACGCGCTCGCGGGGCGGGGCGGCAAGATCACCATCTATGCCCGGGAGATCGGAGGACAGTGGGTGAGCGTCCGGATCCGTGATTCCGGCCCGGGTGTCGCCCCTGACGTACGCGACAAGATCTTCGAACCCGGCGTGTCGACGAAGTCCGGGGGGTGGGGGGTCGGCCTCGCCCTGTCACGCCGAATCGTAGAGGGTGTGCACAAAGGCAAGATCGAGCTTCTCGAAACGGTCGAAGGTACGACATTCCAGATCCGCCTCCCCGCAGCCGACGCCTGACCCCACCGCCGTTCACACATGCAGGACTCCTTCCTGAGCTCCGACGTACACCTCCAGGGGCTGAACCCCGAACAGCTCCATGCAGCGCAGCACTTCGAGGGTCCGATCCTGGTCCTCGCGGGTGCGGGCTCGGGCAAGACGCGAGTCCTGACTGCGCGGGTCTGCCACCTGATTCACACCCACGGTGTCCCGCCCGACCGTATCCTCGCCGTCACCTTCACCAACAAGGCTGCGGGCGAAATGAAGGAGCGCATCGGGCGACTCCTCGGGTCGGATCCCGCCGGTATGTGGGTGGGCACCTTCCACGCGATCGGAGCCCGAATTCTCCGACGTCACGCCGACCGGCTGGGGTGGGATCGGACGTTCAGCATCTTCGATGCGGATCAGGCTTTGCGGCTTGTGAAGACGGTCCAGGACTCCATCGGACTGGACCCGAAACGCTGGAGCCCGAAGGCGATTCGCAACGAGATCAGCAACGCGAAGAACCAGCTGATCACCGCGACGCAGTTCGCGCAGGAGCACGAAGGGTCGTTCGACCTCTATCTGCGCAACGTGGCGAAGGTGTACCCGGAATATCAGAAGGCCCTCGAACGTCAAAACGCCTTCGATTTCGACGACCTGCTCGTGAAGCCGGTCGAGCTGTTCGAGGCGATGCCCGAGTTGCTCGACCGCTACAGCGAACGATTCGCCTTCGTGCTGGTGGACGAGTACCAGGACACGAACCGTGCCCAATTCCGATTCGTCGAGCTGATGGCCGGGGGCCACACCAATCTGATGGTGGTCGGGGATGACGATCAGTCGATTTATGGCTGGAGGGGGGCGGACATCCGGAACATCCTCGACTTCGAGGACGCCTTCCCCTCGGCGGTGACGGTCCGCCTCGAGCAGAATTACCGATCGAGCCAGACGATCCTGGACGCGGCGAACCATGTGATCGCGGAAAACCTGAACCGGAAAGGGAAGACTCTGCGGACGGAGCGGGTCGGAGGTGAGTCGGTCACGATCCTCGAGGCCTTCGACGAAAACGACGAGGCACGCTGGATCGTCGACGAGATCGACACGCGACTGCGGGAAAACCCGGGTTCGTCGTACTCGTCGACGGCGGTCCTCTATCGCACGAATGCTCAGGCGCGAGCGCTTGAAGACGCGTTCAGGCGGGAGGGTGTCCCCTATCAGGTCGTGGGCAGCGTGCGCTTTTACGAGCGACGGGAGATCCAGGACGTACTCGGCTACCTGCGACTGATCTCGAACCCGCGCGATGGGGTGGCGTTCGCTCGCGTAGTGAATTATCCGAGACGGGGGATCGGGCTCACGAGTCAGGAGCACCTGGCGCGGTGGGCTGACGAGCATGGAATCCCGCTGCTCGAGGCCGCCCTGAGAGCCAGCGAGATCCCCAAGCTCAGGGCCGCCGGTGCACGGGGGCTGGAACGGTTTGCCGAGCTGATTCAGCGCTTCAGCGTTCGCGCTACGCAAGCGAACGTCGGTGATCTGCTCGAGGAGCTGGTGGAAGACCTGGACCTCGTGCGCCATCTCGTTGAGGAGGGACCCGACGGGGAGGACCGAGCACGGAACGTGTCGGAGCTGATCGCGGGTGCCGTGGACTTCGATTCCACCCAGGTGCAGAGCATCGCCGAGGAGGACATCGACACGTTCACGGAGCTGGACCTGTTCCTGCAGCAGGTTGCCCTCGTCGCGGACGTCGATCGCCTCGATCCGGATGCGGACACCGTGACGTTGATGACGCTTCACAACGCGAAAGGACTGGAATTCCCCGTCGTGTTCATCGCGGGGATGGAGGAAGGGCTCTTTCCGCTGGGCCGCGCCTACGACGAGCCGGATGCGCTCGAAGAGGAGCGACGGCTGTTCTACGTCGGGATCACCCGGGCGGAGAACAAGCTTTCGCTCTGTTGGGCCCGACAACGGCGACGCGCGGGAGACTTCAACTACAACACGCGATCCTCCTTCGTGGACGCGATTCCGGAGGAGCTCGTCGATGAGCGGCGGACGAAGCGGTTGAACCTCGCGGCGCAGTCGACACCGCACCGGAGCCGTCGCGCGTGGCAGTCAGATAGGACTCAGCGGGAGGAGGCTCCGTACGATTACGAGCCCGATCTCGAAGATTCGATGAATCAGGACACTCCCCGTTTCGTGAAGGGGGAGCGCGTGGTTCACCCGACGTTCGGGTCGGGGTCGGTCGTCGAGATCTCCGGTTTCGGCAGGGACCTCAAGGTCACCGTGGATTTCGACGACGCAGGAAGAAAGAAGCTGCTTCTCCGATATGCGGCGCTCGAAAAGGATTGGCCATGAGCGTGGATCGGGACGAGGTCGGACGGATCGCTCGACTCGCCCGCCTCGACCTCGAGGACGACGAGACCGCCCGCCTGACGGAAGAGATGAATCGCATCCTCGAGTATGCCGAGCGTCTGAGGTCCGCGGGCGTGGACCGGGCGGAGATGGACCACACGGACGACTCACCTCGAGCGGCCGACTCCGGGAGTCCCGACCAACACGGGGCGATACAAGGCGCGCGATTGGGGACGGGAGAGCCCGACGCTCTGAGGGCGGATTTGTCGGCCTTCGCCCCTGCCTGGGATGAGGGCTTCTTCGTCGTGCCCCCTCCGCCCGGCGTGAAGGCGGACGACGACGCATGAGCGCGCGCGCCGCGCTCGATGCCATCCGTGCCGCGGAGCAGTCCAGCAACGGTCTCAACGCCTTTCTGTCGATCGCCGATCCTGACGCGGTGTCGGCTGCTCAGGCCGATGCCGATGGCGGCCCTCTTTGCGGTGTGCCCATCGCGGTGAAGGACAACCTGGCGACTCTGGACCTCTTCACGACGTGTGCGTCCAGGCTGCTGGAAGGGTATCGCTCACCGTTCGAGGCGACGGTGGTGCGAAGGCTGCGCGACGCGGGCGGGGTCGTCATCGGGAAGACGAACATGGACGAGTTCGGCATGGGTTCGTCGACGGAAAACTCGGCCTTCGGCCCCACGCTGAATCCACATGATCGACGCAGGGTGCCGGGGGGAAGCTCCGGAGGCTCGGCCGCGGCGGTCGCAGCCGGCTACGTGCCGATGGCACTCGGCTCCGATACGGGAGGGTCGGTTCGGCAACCGGCCGCATTCTGTGGTGTCGTGGGCATCAAGCCGACGTACGGGCGTGTCAGCCGATACGGTCTGGTTGCCTTCGCCTCGTCGCTCGACCACGTCGGGACGTTCGGGCGGACGGTGGATGACGCCGCGAGACTGCTCGCGATCGTCTCGGGCTACGATCCTCGCGACGCCATGAGTCAGGACCGACCTCCGCTGGACCCCCGAGAGTTCGAGGGTCGTGCGCCCCCGGGTGATCTTGCCGGCCTTACGGTAGGCGTCCCCCTCGAATACCTCCCGGACCACATGGACGCACCGGTGCGGGAACGGATGGAGGTTGCGCTCGATCACTTCCGCGCGGCGGGCGCGACCGTGCGGGAGGTTTCGTTGCCTGCGACGGAACTCGCCGTTCCATGCTACTACGTCCTCGCGACGGCCGAGGCCTCGAGCAATCTCGCCCGCTTCGACGGCGTTCGGTTCGGCAGGCGTGTCTCGGCCGAATCAGTTCCGGGGATGTACGAAGCGACCCGCGGCCAAGGGTTGGGGCTCGAGGTGAAACGGCGCATCATGCTCGGGACCTTCGCGCTGTCGGCCGGCTACTCCGACGCGTACTACGGTGCCGCTCAGCGCGTGCGAGCCGCGATTCGGGCGGAGTTTCGGCGCACGTTCTCGGCGGGGGTCGACCTGCTGTTCACCCCGACGACGCCCTCCCCGGCCTTTCAGATCGGCGAGAAGATCGACGATCCCCTCGAGATGTACCGGGAGGACGTCTTCACGACGCCCGCCAGCCTGGCCGGTGTTCCCGCGATGACGGTCCCGATCGGCCGGGTCGACGCGCTCCCTGTCGGTGGGCAGATCATCGCACCCTGGTGGGAGGAAGCCCGGATGATCCGGGCGGCTCGGGTCCTCGAGTGGGCTGGGAGAGACGCATGACTGACTGGCAGCCGGTCGTCGGCATCGAAGTCCACGTTCAACTTCGAACGGGGAGAAAGCTCTTCTGCGCCGACCTGGCGGTCTTCGGAGACGAGCCCAATACGCACGTGTGCCCCGTATGCCTCGGACTGCCCGGAGCGCTGCCCACGCTCGACAGCGAGGCGGTCCGCCTGGCCGTCCGCACGGGCCTGGCCCTGGGATGCACCATCCGCGAACGGTCGGTCTGGGCCCGCAAGAACTACTTCTATCCCGATCTGCCGAAGGGGTATCAGATCACGCAGTTCGATCAGCCCCTGGGGACCGGGGGGGCGGTGGAGTTCGACGGTTCCGGGGGAGCGTCGCAGGTTCGGATTCACCGGATTCACATCGAGGAGGACGCGGGAAAGTCCGTACACGATCGTACCCCGGGCGCCACGGTCGTCGACCTCAACCGGGCGGGCATTCCACTGGTGGAGATCGTCACCGAGCCGGACCTCCACGATCCGGCCGACGTCCGCGCGTTCCTGCAGGCGCTCAAGCGAATCCTGGAGTATGCGAACGTGAGCGATTGTTCGATGGAAGAGGGCAGCCTTCGGGTGGACGCCAACGTCTCGATCCGCCGGATCGGGGAGCGCGGACTCAACCCCAAGACCGAGATCAAGAACGTGAACTCGTTTGCTGCGATCGAGCGGGCCCTGAAACTCGAAATCGCCCGCCAAATCGAGGTGGTCGAGCACGGGGGGGCGGTCCACTCCGAGACCCTCTTGTGGGATGATCATCGGGGGACACTGCGTGCGATGCGGTCGAAGGAGGGGAGTCACGACTACAGGTATTTTCCGGACCCGGACCTTCCGCCGTTACGCCTCGGGCAGGAGGTCATCAGCGTGGAGCGGGATGCTCTACCCGAGCTTCCCCGAGCGCGCGCCGCGCGGTTCCGTGAGGACCTCGGTCTCTCTGTGTACGACGCAGACGTCCTGACACGCACGTCCGCCGGCGCGGAGTATTTCGAGGAGGTCGCGCGCGGTTGCGGAGACGCCAAGCAGGCAGCGAACTGGGTCATGGGGCCGATTCAGTCGCTGATGAAAGAACAATCGGACACCACGGCGGCCTTCGCCGTACGCCCGCCGCATCTGGTCGAGCTGATCGGACTGGTCGACGAAGGCAGAATTTCGGATTCGGTCGCGAAGAAGGTTCTCCGCATCATGCTCGAGGAGTCGAAATCGGTGGCCGAGGTCGTGGATGAACGTGGCCTCGAGCAGGTCCGAGACCGCAACCTGCTGATCTCGTGGGTCGACCAGGTGATGGACGCTCACCCGGAGGAAGTCGAGCGCTACCGGGGTGGAGAGACGAATCTGCTCGGCTTCTTCATCGGCCGCGTCATGGCTCGTTCGGAGGGGCGGGCCGACCCTCGTCGGGTCGACGAGCTTCTTCGGAATCGGCTGCCGGCCTGAATGGGGGAAGGGTGCGCCCGGCGGCAGTCTCCGAGCTGATACCGGACGCGAATTCCGGGTCGTCGATCTGCGGCCAGTAGACCAGCGGATCCTCTGGAAAGCCGAAGAAGGCGTCCGCCATCTCCTCGAGAACGTCGGGGTGGTCGGCCGTATGATCCGACAGCGCTCGACGCCGCACCTTCTTGGCGAGCTTCAGATTGAGGTCGCCGACCGGATCGAGCTGCGCCGCCTTCGATGACCCCCGTTCCCTGAGGTATCCGATCACGTGCTCGAAGGAGCGCTCGAAGTACCGATCGACGATCGGATCGGGCAGGTCGTAGCGTGAGTTGGCCAGGACCTGGCCGAAGACCTTCTGCCAGCGCTCGTGGCCCTGGAAGCGAATCATCCCCCGGAAGATCCTGCGATTCGTGCCGAAGCTGAACACGGTGCGGCTCAGTACGTCATCGAAGAGGGCGTCGGCCTCACTGTGGTCGTGATCCACGACGATGTGCCGGGCCAGGTTGAGGAAGCCCTCGCCCACGTGCATGTCCATCCGGTGCTCCCAGTACGTGTGGCCCAGAGCCTGCGTGGTATTGGTGAGGAGGAGCTGCCGGGGCACGAAGGTATTGTGCGCGACCGTATCCGCCGCGAGGTGAGAGAGGTAGCCGAGCCCCACCGCCGCCATGTGCTCGGAGTCGGCGGCGTGGAAGATCTCCTCGCCGACGTGCCAGTTGTGACAGTGCCGGCCTTCGGGCACGTACTTCTTGGCGAACGAGATGTCCGCCGCGACCGACCCGTACAGGTAGTGCAGGGGATACCGCTCGAGGATCGCCCGAACCGCCGGCGGGACGAGGTAGAGAGAGCTCAGGACCGCCTCGCCCAGCGCGACGTGGGTCGCGGGCCCCCATGCGAGGACGGGATCGGGCACGAGGAGCAGCCACGTTGCCGCGACGGCGAGGGCGGGCAGGAGGACGCGGCCGGGGGCCACGGAGGTCAGACTCCGGCGTCCGCGGGTGATCCCACCGAGGAGGTGGGTTCGTCTTCGCCGCCGGTCCCGCCTGCGCGAGACCCTTCGTCGGGTGCCTCGGCCCCGGGATCGTCTTCGTCGACGTGCTCGCTCCCCCGCGCCGTCGTTTCGGGCGGCGCTGGCGCTGCGTTTCGAGGAGACGCGATCCGGCTCGCGCCAGCCCGGACACCTCGGACCGTTGAGGCGGTGTCCAGGAAGATGTCCTCGGCTTCCCCCTGGACGACCTCCATGAGCGCATTGAAGTCCTCAATCCGCTCTTCCATGCGCTCGGACGCCTGATTGAGGCGGTCGGACAGGGCTCGCACGGACGAGTTCAACCGCTCTACGTCCGTCCGGAGGGCCTGTGTGATGAACTCCACGTTGTCCGAGATGATCTTCGCCCGGTCGGACACGGGCCCGATGTTGTCCTTCGCCACGCCTTTCATCTCATCGAGGAGGCGGTTCAGGCGTAGGAAGATCGAGAGCGTGACCAGCACCAGGATGAGCATGGCAACAGCGATCACGACCGTGGCCACCTCGGAGAGCATGGCCAGTGTCGTGCCGCTGGTCGCCGCCTGGGCGAGCGTGAGTGTGGGGATACCCATGACTCCAAGATAATGCGCGGCGCGGCCTTCGTCTCGCTGTTCGGCACGCATCGTGCATTTGACCATGGCAGGGAGAGCGGCGTGCTCAGCGCGACCTTTTTCGATCGGTCTTCTCAGGTCCGGAGGTGCTGGATGGTGCGGTTGGCGAGGGGTGTGGGGTCCGGGTATGTTTCGCCTTCCGCGGCCGGGCCGCTGGCCTGGATCGGCCGTCTCCGGGCCGCCCCCTTCTCACCGCGCTTTCAGGACGATATGGGGACCTTCGTGGTCGAGGGCGGGCACCGGCTCGAGGGCCGGATACGCCCTGCCGGGAACAAGAACGCAGCACTACCGTGCCTCGCGGCGGCCGTACTCTGCCCGGAGCCGGTTTCGTATGAGAACGTTCCGCGAATTCGGGACGTACTCACCTTCCTGATGATCATCGAGTCGCTCGGGGCGGACGTCACCTGGACCGGCCCGAACGAGGTGACGATCGATGCCGGCGGGGTGCGCACGGACAAGATCGACGTGGACATGGCCCGGCGGATTCGGGCGTCCGTGCTTCTCGCGGGGCCGCTCCTCGCCCGCTTCGGTCATGTGGAGCTCCCGCCGCCGGGTGGGGACGTGATCGGCCGCCGGCGTATGGATACGCACTTTCTCGCGTTCGAGGCGCTGGGCAGTGAACTCGTCCTCAACCACGGATTCGAGATTCGCGCTGAGCGCCTGGTGGGGGCGGACTTCTTCCTGGACGAGCCGTCCGTGACCGGTACGGAGAACGCGGTCATGGCCGCGGTCAGGGCCGATGGGGTCAGCACGATCCGCAACGCGGCCGCCGAGCCACACGTCCAGGACCTGTGCCACCTCCTCAACGCCATGGGCGCCCAGATCTCCGGCATCGGCACCCACCAGCTGACGATCGAAGGCGTGAACGAGCTTCATGGGACACACTTCCGGATCGGTGCGGACCACATCGAGACCGGATCCTTCATCGGGCTCGCAGCCGTCACCGGGAGCGACATCACCATCGAGGGCGCGCCGATCCAGCACCTGGATTCGACGCTGATCGGCTTTCGGCGTCTCGGTATCCGTTGCGACGTCGTGGGGGAGGACCTCTACGTGCACGGCTCCGAGGACAACCATATCCAGATGGATGCGTTCGGTGCCGTTCCCAAGGTCGACGACGGGCCATGGCCGGCGTTTCCTGCAGACTTGACCTCCATCGCGCTGGTGGCGGCCACCCAATGCATCGGCACCGTGCTGATTCACGAGAAGATGTTCGAGTCTCGTATGTACTTCACGGACAAGCTCGTAGGCCTCGGCGCCTCGATTATTTTGTGCGATCCGCACCGGGCTGTCGTGGTCGGACCCAGCCCGCTCCGGGGCGGGGTGGTCGAGAGCCCCGATATCCGGGCCGGTATGGCGCTCCTGATCGCGGCGCTGGGCGCGGAAGGGACGTCGACCATCCACAATATTCGACAGATCGAGCGCGGGTACGAACTGATCGACGAGCGGCTCGGACGGCTCGGCGCCCGGATCGAGCGCCGGGAGGAGTAAGCCGGTGCAGAATCTCCCGACTCACTACCCTCGTACGGATCGCTGACGACCCGAATCAGCCAGGATGAATGCGATGAGCGACGAACAGGAAGGAACCGGAGGGCCGGAACAGGAGGCGACGCAGGAGCCGTCCGGTTCCGAGGGCCAGGGCCGCAGGAAGTCCATGGGTGACGGGATCAAGGAGGGGCTGGGCGTGCTCTCGGCGTTCCGGGACGCTCTCGAGGAAACGATCCAGGAGGCCCGCGAGCGAGGCGATCTCTCCACGGATCGCGCGAAAGAGGTCATGAAGGAGACGCTCGGCAAGGCTCAGACGGCAGCCGAGGAGGCACGTGGGCGCCTCGATTTCGCCTCGCAGGCGGATCTTGAAAAGGTCAGGGACGCGGTAGACGCGATGAAGGACCGTCTCGGAGCGCTCGAGGAGAGCGTGTTCGGGGCCTCGACCGAGGCGTCGTCGAATGACGATGCCGGTGGGGCGTCGGCGGAGGACGGGGGTGATGGCGACGGAGGGGACGGCGGGGGCTGATCGGCCACCCCGGAATCTGCCCTGATCAAGGGCATGGGCCCGGTGCACGCCGCCCCTCGGGTTGAGCGAGCACCGGGCCTCCTCTATATTCCCCCTCCGATATAGCCGCGAGGTTTGCGGCGGCAGGATCGAAGTGGGGGAGTTGGTCGCCCCCGCTTTTTTGTTCGATGTGGACATGGGGTTCGCTGCTTCGGTGGCGTACCCCTCGTTGTTGATTGGAGGATGGTATGCGGGCCGTGCCGGAGATCGATCAGGGCCTCGAACGCCGAGTTGAAGAACTCGGGTACGAGGTGGTCGAGCTGCGGTGGGGAGGCAGTGGCCGTCGTCCGATGCTCAAGCTCCGTATCGATCGTCCGGACACGGTTCCGGGTCAAGGAGTGACCGTGGACGAGTGCGCGACCGTGAGTCGGGCACTCGAGTCCTGGCTGGATGAGCATGAAGGGCTTTCGGAGCGCTACGTGCTCGAGGTTTCGTCCCCCGGGGTCGATCGGCCGCTGGTTCGCCCGCGCGACTTCGAGCGGTTCAGAGGGGAGCACGTTGCCGTGAGCGGGAAGGAGGTCCTTCTCGGGAAGGCGACGAGGTTGGAAGGAGAACTACTCGGTCTGGCGGGTGAGGGTACCGATGAAGAGTCGGTCCTTCTCCGTTTGCCGAGCGGCGAGGAGGTGAGCGTTCCGAGGTCGGAGATTCGGAAGGCGCATCTCGTTTTTACGTGGAAGTGAGGAGATAGAATGGCGAACGCGGCACAGATCGTGGCGGCCTTCCGGGACGTCGCGGCAACGAAGAGCCTCTCCGACGAGGAGATGACAGATCTGGTCAAGGATGGCATGCTTGCCGGACTGGCCCGGATCTATGGTGCCACGGTGCAGGCCGAGATCGACATTGACGAAGACACGGGCGACTTCGACATCGTGGTTCTGCGCCGCGTCGTCGATGAGGTCGAGGATTCGGCTACGGAAATCTCGCTCGACGAGGCACGCTGGGACGACGACACCTACGAAGTCGGTGACGTCATGGAGGTTCCGGTCGCCTTCGCGGACTTCGGTCGGAACGCCGTCATGGCCGTCAAGCAGCGCATCGTCCAGCGGGTTCGGGAGAACGAGCGTGACCGGATCCGAGACGAGTTCGCCGATCAGGTCGGGCAGCTGTTGTCCGGAGAGCTCCAGCAGATCGAGCGTGGAAAGCTCGTCGTGATGCTGAATCGGGCGCGCGACGCCGAGGCGATCATTCCGTGGAAGGACCAGAACCCGCGCGAGCGTTTCCGGCAAGGGGATCCGATCCGGGCCGTCCTCAAGAAGGTCGAGGAAACGCCCAAGGGGCCTCGCCTGATCCTGTCCCGGGCCGATCCGCTTTTCGTGGCGGCGCTCTTTCACCTGGAAGTTCCGGAGATCCACCAGGGGATCGTGGATATCCGTGAGATTTCCCGTGAGGTCGGGGGCCGGACGAAGATCGCCGTCTACAGCCGGGATGAGTCGATCGACCCGGTCGGCGCGTGCGTGGGCCTGAAAGGTTCGCGAGTCCAGGCGGTCGTGAACGAGCTCGGCGGTGAGCGGATCGACATCGTGCCGTGGCACCCCGATCCCGAGGTGTTTGCCCGTCGCGCGCTCGCTCCGGCCCGTGTCTCGAAGGTCTTCACCGACCCGGAGCGACAGGTCGTCACGGCGATCGTGGACGAGGACCAGCTGTCCCTCGCGATCGGCCGAAACGGTCAGAACGTGAGGCTCGCGTCGCAGCTGATCGGTTGGCAGATCGACCTGTATGGATCGCGTGAGTGGGTCGAGCGGGGCGAGGACCTCGCGGCGCTGACGGAAGGCGCGGGGGAGGACCAGTACGAGACGTCGGATTTCCCGATCTCCGAGCTGGACCTGCGGCCTGCCGTACTGGCGGCCCTATCTGAGGTCGGATATGATACTTTTCTACAGATCATCGACTTGGAACGCCGTGATTTCCTTGGAATCAAGGGCCTCGGCGAGGAAGATGCGGATCGCCTGCTGCAGCTCATCGATGAGCTGACAGTGGTCGAGGGCGAGGTCCCTGCGGCGGAGGAAGCGGCAGACGCGGATTCCGATTCCGAGGACGATGAGGCCGAGGGCGCTGACGACGACGATGGAGACTCGGAGGAGTAGCGCGCTTCGGCTCCTGGGCCTGGCCAGGCGGGCCGGCGCGATCGCTCCCGGAACGGAGTCGGTTCGTCGGGCGATCCGCGATGGCGAGGCTTTGCTGATTTTGATGGCTGAGGACGCATCGAGCGTCCAGTTGAAAAAAATTCGAACGATGCAGGATGACGGATCGATCCCCCGGGTGACCCTGGGGGATCGTGCCACGTTGGGCGCCGCGGTGGGGATGGCGGAGCTCTCGGCGGTGGCCGTCACTCAGGCATCGTTCGCGAATCGCCTCGTCGAGGAGCTCCAACGCTCCGAAGGCGGGGACCGTACGGACGCAGTGGAGGCGTAGCAGAAAGCATGCAGGTATTCGAACTCGCGGATGATCTCAACGTCGGCGCCGAAGCGCTGATCGGGCTTCTGAGGCACATGGGTATTCCCGTGGCCGATGACGAGGCGACGATCACTGACGGTCAGGTGGCGAAGGTCCTCGCGAAGATGGAGCGCGAACGCCGGGCGGGTCGCAAGGATCCGGCCGAGGCGATTCGTGCGGCCATGGAAGATGCTGCGCCGACCACCGGTCGTCGTCGCCGCCGCCGCCGCGCGGTGGATCCGGAGCCCGAGTCGGAGTCGGAGGAGGACGCCGAGACGGAGGAGGACGTCGAGACGGAGGAGGACGTCGAGACGGTCGCTGAGGTCGAGGAGGCTGCGGCAGAGGCCGAGTACGACGAGTCCGATCAGGAGACCGAGGAGGACGAGGTCTCCGAGGTGGTGGCCGACGTCGACGGGGAGCGGGAGGAGAAGGACGCGGAAGAGGTCGAGGACGGCCCGACTGCGGACGTCGAGGAGGCCATCGAAGATGCGCAGGGCGAAGTAGAGCCCGAGCCAGAGCCCGTCGTGGAAGCGTCTCAGACGGAACCGGCCGAAGAGCGCGTGCAGCTCGAACCTGCGCGTGCGGGTCAGCCGGATGGCCCGGTGCGTACGATCCGCCGGCCTTCACCGGCCGCAAGCGCAGGTCCGGGTGGCCAGGTTCGGATTCAGGCCGAGGGATACACGGCCGATGGGCGCCGTCAGAGGAAAGAGCGGGGGAAGAAGGGCGCCAAGAAGAAGGGTGTCGACCGGGATGCCGTCCAGGACAACATCGCGCGCGTCATGGCCGAGCTTCGGGGAGGTGGCAAGAAGCGCCGTCGGAAGGGACAGCGCCTCTCCGCCGAGGAGAAGGAAGCTCAGGAACAGGCGCAGGAGGAGAAGAAGGAGCGCGAACGCCGCACGGTTAAGGTCAACGAATTCCTGACGGTCGCTGAATTGGCCGAGCTGGTCGACGTGTCCGCCTCCGAGATTATCGGCTCGGCGTTCAAGAACCTCGGGCTGATGGTCACGATCAATCAGCGTCTGGACTTCGACCAGATCGAGTTGCTTCTCGATGAATTCAACTTCACCGCGGTGAAGGAAGAGGAATACGTCGCCGAGGCGGAGGTCGAGGAGGAAGAGGAAGATCCGGCGACGCTGCAGCCTCGTTCGCCGGTTGTGACAGTGATGGGCCACGTCGACCACGGTAAGACACTCCTGCTCGACAAGATCCGCTCGACGAACGTCGTCGCCGGTGAGGCCGGCGGGATCACGCAGCACATCGGCGCGTATCACGTGGACCTCGCGGATGGGCGAAGCGTCGCCTTCTTGGACACGCCGGGTCACGCCGCGTTCACTGCGATGCGCGCGCGTGGTGCAGACGTCACGGACATCACGATTCTGATCGTGGCGGCGGACGACTCCGTCATGCCGCAAACGATCGAGGCGATCAGCCACTCACGGAATGCCGGTGTGCCCATGATCGTCGCCATCAACAAGTGCGACCTTCCGGCCGCAGACCCGATGCGGGTCAAGCAGGAGCTCCTGCAGCACAACGTGAATGTCGAGGATTTCGGTGGCGATGTGCTCGCCCAGGAGATCTCCGCGAAGCAGGGCACCGGCATCGATGAACTCCTCGACAAGGTCCTGCTCCAGGCGGAAATGCTGGAGCTGAAGGCCAACCCCGACCGGGAGGCGCAGGGGACCGTCATCGAGGCGCAGCTCGACCCCGGGAAGGGGCCGGTCGCGACCGTGCTGGTGCAAAAAGGAACATTGCGAGTCGGGGACTCCTTCGTCTGCGGTCTGTACGACGGTCGTGTCCGCTCCATGCTCGACGAGCGTGGTCACCCGGTCGAGGAGGCCGGCCCGTCCGTGCCCGTACAGGTCCTCGGAGCCGGAGGTGTTCCGCAGGCCGGTGACACGTTCCAGGCCATGTCGGCAGATCAGGCATCCGAGATCGCGTCGACGCGCCAGCGTCTCGATCGTGAGAAGCAGCTCCGCGTTCGCGAACGCGGGCTGAAGCTCGGCGACTTCGGCAAGCTCGTTCAGGCGGGGCAGCTCTCCGAGCTGCCGATCGTCATCAAGGGTGACGTGGACGGTTCCGTTCAGGCACTGTCCGATTCGCTCGAGCAGCTGAGCACGAGTGAGGTGGCCGTGAACATCGTCCATCGCGGCGTGGGGGCGATCAACGAGTCGGACATCCTGCTGGCGCAGACCGCCGGCGCCGTCATTCTCGGTTTCCGCGTGCGGCCCCAGACGGCAGCGCGTCAGGCTGCCGAGAGGGACGACGTCGAGATCAACGTCTACGACGTCATCTACGAGGCGGTCGACGACATCACGGCGGCGCTGGAGGGCATGCTCGCTCCGGAGAAGAAGGAGACCGTCGAGGGCTCGGCCGAAGTGAGGGAGGTCTTCAAGGTCTCCAAGGTCGGCACCATCGCGGGCTGCTACGTCTCCGAAGGTCGAATCGACCGAAAGGGGCACGCCCGTCTCATTCGAGACGGTGTGGTCGTCTACGACGGGGAAATTTCTTCGCTCAAGCGCTTCAAGGACGACGCGAAGGAAGTGCGCGAGGGCTTCGAGTGCGGAATCGGCATCGCCAACTTCAACGATATCAAGGTCGGCGACGTGATCGAGGCATATTCCGTCGAAGAGGTCGCACGGACGCTCGCGAGCTCGACCTGACGGCCGAGCAGCGCCTGAAGCATCTCGAGGTCGGTCGCCGTGGTCGTGGCATCGCAGACGTGGGAGCTCTCGCTCCCGGGCTGCTCCTCGCTGAAGGAGAAGCGGTCGGTGGTGCGATCGCTCCGCGATCGGCTGGCGTCGCGCTTCAACGTATCCGTCGCGGAGACCGGGATGCAGGACGTGCACGCCCGGGCGGAGTTGTCGATCGCCCTCGTAGCGAGCGACGGCCGCATGGCGGAGTCGATACTCGACAAGACCGACCGGCTGGTGGAGTCGCACGGGGGTGCGGTGATTGTGCGGGTCCGACGCGAGGTCCATTCGTGAGCGCGCCCGACCGGAGTGACCAATGAGCAAACGCCGGGCCCGGCTCAACGAACAGTTGCGCCGTGAGTTGTCGGAGCTGATCCGTACTCAGGTCAGGGATCCGCGCGTGGGACTCGTGACGATTACCGGGGTCGACATCGCAGCGGACCTTGGCTCGGCTCGCGTCTATGTCCGAGTGGTGGGTGGATCGGAGGAAATGCAGCGCAGTCTGGAGGGGCTGGAGGCCGCGGCGTCCTTCCTGCGGACGGCGCTGGGGCGGATCCTGCATGTGCGGCGGGTGCCGGAACTCCGCTTCCGCGAGGACCGCTCGTACGAAGGCGCGGCCCGAATCGAACACGTCCTGTCCGAGGTACTTCCCGAACACGAGCCCGAAGACGAGAACGAAGAGGGGACCGAAGACGAGAACGACGGTGGGAGAGCTCCATCGTGAAGATCGCCGACGGCGACTTCCTGCTGCCGGTCGACAAACCGGTCGGGCCCACCTCACATGACGTCGTCGGCATGGCTCGTCGCGCGCTCGGTACGCGGAGGGTAGGGCATACCGGTACGCTCGATCCGTTCGCGTCCGGTCTCCTCGTTCTCTGCGTCGGTCGAGCGACACGCCTGGCCGAGTATTTCACCGGTCTGGACAAGCGGTACGAGGCGGTCGCGAAACTCGGCGCGGAGACTGATACGCTCGACCTTGAGGGTGATGTCGTGTCAGGCGACGACGGGTGGCGGGGCCTGGATCGAGCCACGATCGAGTCCGTGGCCCAAACGCAGGTTGGGCAACTGGACCAGGTGCCTCCCCAGTTTTCGGCCAAGAGGGTGGACGGGGAGCGAATGCATCGCCGGGCCCGCCGAGGTGAGGAGATTCACCTGGCTCCGGCGCGGGTCTCCGTGTACGCGCTGACCGTGAGGGACGTGGCGCTCCCGGATGTCCGCTTCTCGGTTCATTGCTCCACCGGCACCTATGTCCGGGCGATCGCACGTGACCTGGGCCGCGCGCTCGGTTGCGGGGCTCACCTCACGGCGCTGCGCCGCACGGCGGTGGGGAGCTTTCACGTCGACGCAGCGCTTCCCGTGCAGAAGCTGGCCGACGAGGACGCCCTCGCGGGTGCTCGTATCGGACCGTCGGAGGCGCTCGGCCATCTGCCGACGGTTCCGGTGGACCCTGAGATGGCGGCGCGTATCCGCAATGGTCAGCGGGTGCGCATCGAGGCATCGGGTGGTACCTCCGAGGCCCTCGTGACCGTGACGTGTGGTACGGACCTCCTGGCGATGGCGGAGATCGACGATGGAGTGTTACGCCCGCGAAAGGTGTTTGCGGCATGAATGCCATGCACTGGGCCCATCCTCCGGGTATTCCGCGAGACCGTGGTACGGTTGCGACGGTAGGCACGTTCGACGGAGTACATCGCGGCCATTGGACGGTGCTGCGCGAGATCCGCGAGCGTGCGGATGCGACGGGGCGTCGTAGCGTACTGGTGACCTTCGATCCCCATCCACTGAGGATCGTGCGGCCTGAGCATGCACCGCTGATGCTGACTACGCCCGTCGAGAAGAAGGAGATTCTCGCGGAAGCTGGTCTGGACTACGCCGTCTTCCTCTCCTTCACCGAAGCGCTGTCGCGCTACGAGCCGCGCCGCTTCGTGGAGGAGATTCTGGTGGAACGTCTCCGCGTGGAAGAACTCGTGATCGGGTATGACCACGGGTTCGGGCGTGACCGGGAGGGCGATCCGACGACGCTTCGGGACATCGGTGATGAACTGGGCTTCACCGTCGACGTCGTGCCCCCGGTCGTGGTTGGGGCCGAGGCCGTCTCGTCGTCGCGTATTCGCAGGATGCTGATGGAGGGCCGGGTGTCCGGGGTCATCGAGCCGCTGGGTCGCCCGTATTCCATCCGGGGTATCGTCGTTCGCGGGGAAGGGCGGGGACGGGGCCTGGGGTTCCCGACCGCGAATCTCGCCATCGGTGAGCGCGACAAGTTGATCCCGCCCGAGGGGATCTACGCGGTTCGAGCGATCCTCAGGAGCGGTACGTACATGGGCGCGCTCCACATGGGGCCCCGGCCGACCTTCAAGGGCTCGCCGCCGAGCGTGGAACTCCATCTCCTCGATTTCGACCGTGACATCTACGGGGAGGAGATCAGGGTCGACTTCATCGAGCGACTTCGTGGCATCGAACCGTTCACGGGGGTCGACGCCCTTGTCGATCAGATCCGGAAGGATGTGGACCGTGCTCGGGAGATCGTGTCTGGATGGCGCCCGTAGACGCCATTTCTCGCTTTGCCTAGCTTTTTAGGCTGAAACCCGAAAGTCCACCCGCACGGCGGGTGTACAGCTTTCGCTTCCCTTGCAGCATCGGACTCCTGAGGAGGCACGCCACCATGGCGATCGTCAAGGAAGACATCATCAAGAAGTATCAGCTCCACGAGTCGGATCGTGGCAGCGCCCCGGTCCAGATCGCGATCCTGACCGCGCGCATCAACGACCTTCGGTCGCACTTCGATGCGCACAAGAAGGACCACCACTCCCGGCAGGGCCTCCTCAAGATGGTCGGACGCCGGCGCAGGCTCCTCGAGTACGTGAAGCGTAGCGACGTGGAGCAGTACCGCGAGCTCATCAAGGATCTCGGACTCCGGCACTAGTGACTCCTCCGGCGCCTCGCGCGCCCCGGGGAAACCCCATGCCCGACCGGGCGTGGCGAAGGACCCGACCCCTCCGCGCAGGTGGTGGGAGTCGGCACATCAGCCGAGTGCGTTCGTGCCTCGGGTGGGAGACGGCCTACAACATGGCTGCTCAGTCGGGCTCGCGGTTCGCGTTTTCGAACGCTCCGTGCCCCCGCGCGGCGGTCGCTCTCTCCTCCGGATCTCATGCGCGCTTCGGCCCCTTGTTCAGGGGCGGGACGATCCCGTCCACAAACGAAGTGAGTACAACCACATGATGCAGAGAATGGAGCGCCAATTCGCAGGGCGCACGCTCTCGCTCGAGATCGGCCGCATGGCCAAGCTCGCGCAGGGTTCGTGCCTCGTGCAGTTCGGCGAGACTGTCGTCCTTTGTGCCGTCACGGTGCAGGACAACCCCACCCACCTCCCGTTCTTCCCGCTCACGATCGAGTATCGTGAGAAGTCCTACGCGGCGGGAAAGATCCCCGGTGGATTTTTCAAGCGCGAAGGTCGTCCCGGTGAGAAGGAGATCCTTTCCGCCCGGATGATCGACCGGCCTATCCGGCCGCTCTTCCCCAACGGATTCATGCACGAGACACAGGTCGCGTGCTTCATCCTTTCGGCGGATCAGGAAAACGACGCCGATGTGATTGCGCTGCTCGGCGCGTCCGTTGCGCTGAACATGTCCAAGGTCCCGTTCAACACACCGGTGGCATCGGTGCGTGTGGGTCGGATTCAGGGCAACTGGGTGATCAACCCGACCTTCCAGCAGCTCGAGTACTCGGACGTCGACATCGTGGTGTCCGGCTCGGCCGACGCGATCACGATGGTCGAGGGCGGCGCGCTCGAGGTGCCGGAGTCGGAGATTCTGGAAGGACTCACCGTCGCGCATGACGCCATCAAGGAGCTCTGCGCGATGCAGGAGGAGTTCCTGGAGGGCCATCGCGTCCCCGACATGGCATGGGCGCCGGCGGAGGTCGACGCCGACCTTCAGGCGAAGGTCGAAGGCCTTGCGGCTCCCAAGGTCGCGGAGGCACTCGCGATCGGTGACAAGCAGGAGCGCAGCCAGGCGATGGCGACGGTCACGGAAGATGTGATCGCGGCCATGGTCTCGGACGACGAGCGGTACGCCGAGCACGAGAAGGACATCAAGGAGACGCTCCGGACGATCGAGAAGAGGACGATGCGCCGGAGCATTCTCGACAAGGGCGAGCGGGCTGACGGCCGTGGCGTCGACGACATCCGGGCGATCACGTCCGAAGTCGGCGTGCTGCCGCGAACGCATGGTTCGGCGCTCTTCACCCGCGGCCAGACTCAGGCATTGGCGGTCGTCACGCTCGGTACGTCGCGTGACGAGCAGCGGATCGACTCGATCGACTCTCGAGAGGAGATCAAGAAGTCGTTCATGCTTCACTACAACTTCCCGCCCTTCTCCGTAGGCGAGGCGCGTCCGTTCCGGGGGACGTCCCGTCGTGAGATCGGCCACGGGAATCTTGCCGAGCGTGCGATGCAACCGCTGCTCCCGGAGTACGACGACTTCCCGTACACCATCCGGATCGTCTCCGATGTGCTGGAGTCGAACGGATCGTCGTCGATGGCCACGGTATGTGGGTCTTCCCTGGCGCTCATGGACGCCGGTGTCCCGATCAAGGCCGCATGTGCAGGTGTGGCGATGGGACTCATCAAGGAAGGCGACGACGTGGCCATCCTGACCGATATCCTGGGCCTCGAGGACGCCCTCGGGGACATGGACTTCAAGGTCGCTGGAACGCGGGAGGGCGTGACCTCGATCCAGATGGACATCAAGATCGAGGGTCTCACGGTCGACATCCTGACCGAGGCGCTGCAGCGGGCCAACAAGGGCCGCATGCACATCCTGGACCAGATGGGTCAGGCGCTCGAGACGCATCGCGATGACCTGTCGGACTGGGCTCCGCGTATCGTTTCGATCCAGATCAACCCGGAGAAGATCGGAGAGATCATCGGTCCGAAGGGTAAGACGATCCGGGCGATTCAGGAGGAGTCCGGTGCATCGATCGACATCGATGACTCCGGTATCGTGAAGATCGCCGCCGTGGATGGCGAAGCCGGTGCCCGTGCTCGGGAGATGATCGAAGCGATCGTCAAGGATCCCGAAGTTGGTCGCATCTACGAAGGTCCGGTGAAGAACACGACGACCTTCGGTGCCTTCGTCGAGATCATGCCGGGCACGGAGGGGCTCTGCCACATCTCCGAGCTCCAGGAAGGACGCACCGAAAACACCGAGGACGTGGTCAAGAAGGGAGACATCGTCCGGGTCAAGCTCCTCTCGATCGACGAGAAGGGCCGTCTCCGTCTCTCCCGCAAGGCCGCAATGGCCGAGGACGCCGCGGCGAAGGACGGCGATGCGGGCGAGGGTGACGACAACGGGGAGGGCGCCGAGGGCTGAGGCCCGAGGCGCACGTTCCACGACTCGTAGCAGGGGATCGAGCGTGAGCGACCTCGCGGAATGGAGAGGGCACGGGCGCGAGTCCGTGCCCTCTTCCTCGTTGTTTGCGGCGTCGGCCCGCGCGCCGGTCGAGGCGATGTTGGAGACGCGTCTCGACAACGGCGTGCGGGTACTCAGCGAGCACATCCCCGGGATGCGCTCCGCTGCGATCGGGGTCTGGATCCGGCAGGGAGCCGCGCACGAAACAGATGATGATACGGGCGTCAGCCATCTCCTCGAGCACATGGTGTTCAAGGGCACCGAGCGCCGAAGTGCGCTCGAGATCGCCGACTCGCTGGAGGCCCTGGGCGGCTCGCTTGATGCGTACACAAGTCGGGAGCACACGTCGTATCAGGGGCGTGTGCTGGACGAGCACATACCGATGGCGCTCGACGTGCTCTCGGACCTGGTCCTCGCGCCCAATCTGGACGACGTGGATCTCGCGCTCGAGCGGGAGGTCGTGCTTGAGGAGATCGCGCAGGTCGAGGATACCCCCGACGACCTCGTCTTCGAGATGCACTCCGCGCGGCTCTGGGATGGACATCCGTACGGACGCTCGATTCTGGGCACGAAGGAATCGGTCGCCGGCATGAAGGGGGACACGCTCCGATCGCTGCACTCGGAACGGTATGTCGGCCAGAACCTTGTTGTCGCCGCAGCGGGCAACGTCGAGCACGACGACTTCGTGGAGCGAGTGGCTGGTCATTTCGATGCCGTTTCGCCTGGCGAGCGCAGTGGTCTGGTCGCCGAACCCGACGGGACGGCAACCGGATTCCAGCGTCTGGAGCGTCCCACGGCCCAGACGCATATCGTATTCGGGGCCGAGGCTCCTTCGCACGCGAGCCCCGATCGCTACCCGCTCATCCTCCTCTCTTCGGTGCTTGGCGGGGGCATGAGTTCACGGCTCTTTCAGAAGGTTCGCGAGGAGCTCGGGCTTTGCTACTCGGTGTTCACCTTCCAGAGCTTCTACCGATCCGCGGGCATGGTGGGCGTCTACGTAGGAACGCGCCCGGCGACAGCCGAGCAGGCGTCGGCGGCCGTGCGGGGCGAACTCCAGCGCGTAGCGACCGAGGGCCTGTCCGAGGTCCATCTCGACCGTATCAAACAGCAGGTCAAAGGGCAGGTCATGCTCTCACTCGAGTCGACCGGTGCCCGACTTCACCGCCTGGCCTCGTTCTCCCTGCACGACGAGCCCTTCCGGGGACTCGACGACGTGCTGGCGCGCATCGATGCCGTGACCCGCGACGACATTCTGCGGGTTGCGACGCAGTACTACGACCCCGAACTCCACCTGGAGCTGAGGCTGGGCCCATACGAGGGTCTGCCAGGGGCCGCCTGATCCTCACCACACGAACCACCCAACCAACGTACGAGAGACCGATATGCTGATTGGCGTACCGAAGGAGATCAAACCCGACGAGTATCGGGTCGCCCTGACCCCGGCCGGCGCGGAAATGCTTGTGGGCGCCGGACACGAACTCGTCATCGAAAAGGGGGCAGGCCTGGGCAGCGGCTTCACGGACGACTTCTACGAGGACGCCGGGGCCACGATCCTCGACACGCCCGAAGAGGTGTGGGCGAAGGCCGAGATGATCATGAAGGTCAAGGAGCCGATCGCACCCGAGTGGCCGCGCATGCGGGCGGGGCAGGTGATCTTCACGTACTTCCACTTCGCGGCCTCCGAAGAACTGACGAACGCCGTCGTGGAATCCGGGGCGATCGCGATCGCGTACGAAACGGTGGAGCTGGAGACCGGCGAGCTGCCCCTCCTGACCCCGATGTCCGAGGTCGCGGGTCGCATGGCGGTCCAGGAAGGCGCCAAGTATCTCGAAAAGCCCCAGGGTGGACTGGGTGTGCTGCTCGGCGGCGTACCCGGGGTGAATCCGGGCAAGGTGCTGATCCTTGGCGGAGGCGTCGTCGGGACCAACGCAGCGAAGATGGCTGCGGGGCTCGGCTCGAACGTCTTCATCATGGACATCAACCTCGAGCGGCTTCGCTACCTCGATGACGTGATGCCCGCGAACGTGACGACGCTGTTCTCGACCCGGTACGCGATCCGCAAGCAGATTCAGCAGGCGGACCTGATCATCGGTGCGGTGCTGATCCCCGGCGCGAAGGCACCCAGCCTGATCACGCGTGAGGATCTCTCGCTCATGCGCGAGGGGACGGTCATCTGCGACGTCGCAATCGACCAGGGCGGCTGCGTCGAGACGATGAAACCGACGACGCACAACGACCCGGTCTACACGGTCGACGGTGTCATCCACTATGCCGTAGCGAACATGCCGGGTGGTGTGCCGCGGACCAGCACGCTCGCACTCACGAACGCCACGCTTCCGTACGCGGCCGCGCTCGCGAACAAGGGTTGGCAGAAGGCCTGCCTCGACGACGACGCGCTGAAGCTCGGTGTCAACGTGGTGGATGGGCATGTCACCTACCAGGGTGTGTCCGAGGCCTTCGACATGGAGTGTCGTTCGGTCGAGGACTTCCTCGGAGCTCCGGCTCAGGCCTGATGACGACCGTGCGCTTTCGGCGGCTCCCGTCGAACCCCGACCTGCCGCTCCCCGAGCGTGCGACCGAGCACGCAGCCGGCTACGACGTGCGGTCGGCCCAGGAGGCGGTGACGATCGAGCCTGGGGAGATCCGGCTCGTGTCGACGGGGCTCATCATGGAGTTGCCCGAGGGGATCGAATGCCAGGTCCGGCCGCGGTCGGGCCTGGCGTTCAAGCACGGAATCACCCTTCCGAACAGCCCCGGAACGATTGATCCCGATTACCGGGGAGAGTTGCGGGTCATCATGCAGAATCTGGGATCCGAGGCGGTGACGCTCGAGCGTGGAGAACGCATTGCTCAGCTGGTCTTCGCGCGCTTCGAGGCCCCGGAGATCGAACTTTCGGACGAACTGTCCGAGACCGAGCGCGGCCAGGGCGGATTCGGCAGCACCGGGACGAAATGACTTCGATTTGCCTCGTGTTGACCTGCGGTTCGGGAATACTGGCACGCGGTCGCCGGTAAACGTATGTTCATCGCGCGCCTCCCGATGTGTCAAAGTGCCACCCCTGAACGCCTTACGCCGCCGGAACAGGCATCACGTTGCTTCTCGAACTGACCAAACTTAGCTCCGGTCGACTGATCCCGGTTAACGACATCGCCGTCGACCTGGGAACCGCGAACACCCTCATCTACGTGAAGGGTGAAGGGATCGTGCTCAACGAGCCCTCTGTAGTCGCAGTGGAGAAGGGGAGCCGTCGCATTCTGGGTATCGGGCTCGAGGCCAAGAGGATGCTCGGCCGCACACCCGAAGGGATCGAGGCGATTCGGCCGCTCAAGGACGGGGTCATCGCGGACGTCGATGTGACGGAGATGATGCTTCGCCACTTCCTCAAGCAGGTCACATCCAAGCGGATTTTCCGGATCAAGCCGACCGTGGTCGTCGGCGTGCCTTCCGGGATCACCGAACTCGAGCGCAGGGCGGTCCGCTCCTCTGCGATGTCCGCAGGTGCGAAGTCGGTCTACATGGTGGACGAGCCAATGGCCGCCGCCATTGGTGTCGGGCTACCGGTGGAGACGCCGACGGGCAACATGGTGATCGACATCGGCGGGGGGACGACCGAGATCGCGGTGATCGCCCTGTCCGGAATCGTGTCGGATACGTCGATTCGTGTCGGTGGCGACGAACTGGATTCCGCCATCGTCACCTTCCTGCGCAAGAACTACAACCTGCTCATTGGTGAGCCGACCGCGGAGGCCATCAAGGTCCAGATCGGCTCCGCGTTCGACTACGGCGAGGAGCGGGAGATGGACGTGAAGGGTCGGGATCTCGTGTCGGGGATTCCGAAGACTGTCATCGTGCATTCGCAGGAGGTGCGCGAATGCATTCAGGAGCCGATTCAGGCGATCGTGGACGCGGTCCGTCGCGCCCTCGAGATCACTCCGCCCGAGCTTTCCTCCGATATCGTGGACCGCGGGATCATGATGACGGGCGGTGGAGCCCTGATTCGCGGGCTCGACAAGCTGCTCAAGCACGAGACGAACCTGCCGATCCATGTCGACGAGGAGCCACTCACGTGCGTCGTGCGTGGCGCAGGTCGCATTCTCGACGACCTGACCAAGTACCGCACGGTCCTCGTCCAGTAGCGGGGCTCTGAGTTGCCTACCTACGGCAACGAGCCGGAGTCGGGCGGGCGTGGACGTGATGTAGCGCTGGCCGGCGTCATCCTCCTCTTTGCGCTTGGCGCGGCGTACCTGCCGCCGACGACGCAGGAGCGCATATCCGCCGCGCTGCAGGTCTCGGCTCTCCGTCCCTTCATCGGAATGCAGAGCCTGCTCACCGATGCCGGTGCCCGTCGCGTTCGAGTCGACGCGCTTCAGGCGACGGTGGACTCGCTGTCCAGCGCGATGTCGACGCATCAGTCGGTTGCGGATGAGAACCGGACATTGCGCGCGCTCCTCGGGCTCCGGGAGCGCGCCGGCCCCATGTATCGTCCGGCGACGGTGAATCGCCCCGGAACGCCGGGTTCGGAGAGTACGTTCCTTGTCAGCGTGGGTACGAGGGATGGCGTTCGTGCGGGAGCCCCCGTGGTGTCTCCGGAGGGCCTCGTCGGCGTCATCCGCGAGGCTCGCATCTCGAACTCCGTGGGGATCGACTGGACGCATCCGGACTTCCGGCCGAGCGCGATGCTGGCGGACGGCTCCGCATACGGTCTCGTGGAGAGTCGAAGGGGAGCCTTTCGCGAAGAGGACCGACTGGTACTCAACGGGATTCCGTACCACGAAGAGGTGGACTCCGGCCAGGCCGTCCTGACGAGTGGCTTCGGCGGCATCTTTCCGCGAGGCATTCCGATCGGGACCGTGCTGAGCGTGGCCGAGGAGGAGGGGACGTGGCGCAAGGCGTACTTCCTCAGACCGATCGCGGAGCCTGCGGGCGCGACTCACGTCCTGGTGCTCGCTTCCGGTGCGGGGGACGACGCGTCCGGGCTCTGGGAGCCTGACACGCTGGGCGTGCCACCCGAGGCGGACGAAGAGCCGTGAACGAACTCGACTTCCGCTCCGTCGTCGTCTGGATCGTCGTCGTCGTGCTCTTCGTGGTGCACTTCGTGCTACATATCGGTCTGTCGTACGGTCGCGGTGCGCCCGATCTGCTTACGCTCGGCCTGCTGATCGCCGCTCGCGAGACGTCCCTGGGCCGGGCGGCCGTGCTCGGACTCTTCACGGGGCTGCTCGAGGACGCCATGAGCGTGCTGGCCTTCGGGGCCAATTCGATCGCAATGACGATCGTGGCGGTGGGCGGTGCCATCACGCAAGATCTCTTCGTCGGGGATTCGAAGTACTTTCTCCCGGCGTATGTCTTCGCTGGGAAATGGGTTCGTGATCTTGCCCACTGGGTGTCGGTGGGCAGCGAGGTCAGGCAGCCGTTCGTGGAGCAGGTGGTGGTCCAGGGCACGATCGGGAGTTTGTACATCGCGGCGATCGCGCTTCTGATGTCGCGGGTGCTGGGCGCCTGGGGTGAAGTGTGAACATCTACCATCCGCATGCTCGCCGCCGTCGCGCATACGGGATGTATGCGGCTACGGGCCTCATTCTCGCTGTCCTGATCGTCGCGTTCTTCCGCGTACAGGTTCTGCAGTCGGAGGACTGGGTACTCCGCGCCAGTTCGAACCGCGTCCGGATTCTTCCGATCCCGGCGCCCCGGGGGACGATCTACGACCGCAACGGTGTGATCATCGCCGACAACGTGCCCGGCTACTCCATCACGATCCTGCCGGGGCCGATCGACTCCGTTCGGGCGACGCTCAACCGGGTCGCGGAGCACATGGAGCTGTCGGACGAACGCATCGAGCAGGTCATCGCTCGACTCCGGAGGTTCGGTCGGGAAGTGATCGTCGATTCCGATGCGGATTTTGCGGTGGTTTCGGCGCTCGAAGAACGACGCGCGGACTTCCCGGGCGTCTACATCGACATGCGGCCGCGTCGCCGGTACAACCTCGGTGCCGCAGCCGGTCATCTCACCGGTTACGTGGGGGAGGTCACGGCCGAGGAACTTGCGATGCCGAGTTTCCCGGACTCCATCTACGATCCCGGTATGATCGTCGGAAAGATCGGGATCGAACGCCAGTACGAGTCCACCCTGCAAGGGCGGCAAGGCGTACGCTGGGTGGAGTTCGATGCGCGGGGCAGGATTGTCGGAGATTTCACAGGTGTGGAACGCACCGCCGCAATCGAGGGGCAGGATCTCCATCTGAACCTCGACTTCGGGTTGCAGCAGTGGATCCACCAGATCTTTCCTGATTCGATGTCGGGGGCGGTCGTGGCGCTCGACCCGGCCGACGGGGGTGTGTTGGCCATGTACTCCGCCCCCGGGTACGATCCGAACCTCTTCACCGGCGGCATCGATGTGGAGACGTGGGCGGGGCTGAACTCGGACGAGGGAAAACCGCTATTCGACCGCGCGGTGCTCGGTCTGTATGCGCCGGCGTCCACGTGGAAGCTCGCCTCCGCCGGGATCGCGCTGGATGCGGGCGTCGTCACTCCGGACGAGGTGATGCCGGACCCCTGCGAGGGTACCTGGTTCTGGGGAAACCGCTTCTGGGGCTGCTGGGATCGCAGTGGCCATGGGTACAACAATCTGGCCGAGGCCATCGGCAACTCGTGTGATGTCTACTTCTACCAGCTCGGCCTGAGGCTCGGACTCGATCAGCTACTCGAGCGCTCCACCGAGATCGGATTCAGCCAGCAGTGCGGAGTTGATCTTCCGCAGGAGAGTCGGGGCATCTTTCCGAGCGGTCCCGAGTACTGGCAGGAAGTGTTTGGGTACCGGCCGACCGAGGGTGAGGCGTTGAACCTCGCGATCGGCCAGGGGCCGAATTCTCAGACGCCGCTGAAGATGGCCCAGTTCTACGTCGCCCTAGCACGAGACGGCTCCGCCCCGGCTCCCGCGATCGCTCGCGACGCCCCCCTCGCGGACGGGTGGGAGCTCAATCTCTCCGCTGATCACATCGCGGCGCTGAGAGAGGGCCTCCGCATGGTGACGGCACCGGGAGGCACCGCGCACTTCGGGACCGCGCTCCAGTACTGGGATGTGATCGGGAAGACGGGCACGGGGCAGAATCCTCTGAGCGTTCGCGGCCTCGCGGAGGACCACGCGTGGTTCGCCGGGATGGCAGGTCCACCGGGCGAACCGCCGGAGATCGTCGTCGTGGCGATCGTCGAGTACGGGGAGAGCGGCGGACAGGTCGCGGCTCCGATCGTGGCGAAGACCGCCGACTACTACCTGCGCAGCAAGCGCGGCATGCCGATCGACACGATCCAGACCTATCGGGAGCACATCATGACCGGCCCGATTCCCCGGTGGTATCGGGAACGGTTTCCCGAGGCCTTCGTGTCGCAGACTCAGGATCCGGATGGAGGCGGAGGATGACGGCGATGCTCGACCGCTGGACCCTCGACCGTCCGCTCGTCCTCGGGATTCTCGCCCTGAGCACATTCGGCGTGGCGATGATCTACTCCGCCGGGCAGGTCTACGTGCCGAACGCGGTCACGGAGACCGCGTGGGTTCGGCAGGTCCAATGGCTCGTTATCGCGCTGGTGGCGTTCTCGACGATATCGCGTATTCCGGTGCGCTGGATCGAGTGGGCCGCGCTGCCCTCCTACGTGGTGTCGGTCGTGCTGCTCGCGCTGACACTCGTCATCGGTGAAGGGCGGGGGACCGCCGCGGGTGTGAAGTCGTGGATCAACATCGGAGGCTTTGGTTTTCAGCCCGCCGAGATCGCCAAGATCGCGACGATTCTCTGGCTCGCTCAGCTTCTCTCGACGCGGGACGAGGGCCTGACGTCACTCCGCGAACTGGTGGTGCCGGGCGCCGTGGTCGCACTGCCCCTCGGTCTCGTGATGCTGCAGCCCGACCTCGGGACTGCGATGGCCTTCGTAGGAATCCTCTTCGCGATGCTGTACTGGGCGGCGACGCCGGTCTGGCTGCTCATGCTGATTGCGAGCCCCGTCGTAGGCCTCTTCCTCGCGTACAACACCACGGTGTGGTCCACGTATATCCTGGTCGTGATCGGGTGCATGATTCTCTTCCTGCGCTCGCGGCTCTTCCTCTTCGAGTCCGTCGCCCTGGTTCTCGCGAACTTCGCCTCGGCCACGATCGCCCGACCACTGTGGAATTCGCTGGCGACCTACCAGCGAAACCGGATTCTGGTCTTCCTCGACCCGGAGGTGGACCCGCGTGGTGCCGGGTACCAGGTGATTCAGTCGAAGGTGGCGGTGGGGAGCGGCGAGTTCTGGGGGCAGGGGTTCACGCAGGGCGCTCAGAAGAGGCTCGATTTCCTGCCTGAGCAGCACACGGACTTCATCTTCAGTGTGGTTGGCGAGGAACTGGGGTTCGTCGGTACCACCCTGGCGATCGTCACCTTCGCCTATGTGCTGACACGACTGGTTCGACTGGCGGGGGGGGCCGAATCGCCCTTTGCCGGTCTGGTGCTCCTCGGTATCTTCGGGGCTTGGCTGGTCCACGTATTCGTGAACGTGGGAATGACGGTCGGCGTCGTGCCGATCACGGGGATTCCCCTACCGTTCGTGAGCTACGGAGGCACCTTCCTGCTCATGTCGTGGGTAGCTGTGGCGATCGCGGTCCGGGTCGCCCACGAACGCACCTGACCCACGCGATCCAAGCGACGGGGGCCCTATGGCCTGGTTCCGTAAGGACAAGAAGCCGCTCAAGGCCGAAGATCGTCGTGACGTTCCGACCGACGTCTTCGACAAGTGCAAGGGCTGCGGCGAGATCCTGTATCGAGAGCGCCTCGCACAGAACTTGAACGTTTGCCCGAACTGCGGCTATCACCTCCGGGTCAGTGCGCACGCGTACGTCAGCATCCTCCTGGACTCCGGGTCGTTCGAAGAGCTGGACGAGGATCTCAAGGCCGCCGATCCGCTCGGATTCTCCGATCTCAAGGACTACCCGGCGCGCATCGCAGCCGCGGAGGCGAAGGGCAAGAACGAAGCACTCGTGTCGGGCACTGGAACCCTGGACGGAATCGATGTCGCGCTCGCCGTGATGGACTTCGACTTCATCGGTGGATCCATGGGGTCCGTGGTCGGCGAGAAGATTGCTCGCGCGGGTCTCGTGGCGCTCAAGAAGAAGATCCCCTTCCTGATCGTCAGCGCCTCCGGTGGGGCACGCATGCAGGAGGGCATCTACTCCCTCATGCAGATGGCCAAGACGTCGACCGTGCTCGCTCGGATCCATGACGAAGGCCTCCCGTTCATCTCGATCCTGACGCACCCGACGACGGGTGGCGTGACGGCATCGTACGCGATGCTCGGCGACGTGAATCTGGCCGAGCCTGGTGCTCTCATCGGCTTCGCCGGGCCCCGCGTGATCGAGGAGACCATCAAGCAGGAACTCCCCAAGGGCTTTCAGCGTGCCGAGTTCCTTCAGGAGCACGGGATGGTCGACCGCGTGGTGGACCGCCGGGAACTGAAGGACATGATCGGCACGATCCTCCGACATCAGTTCGCAGGATGGAGCGACTGACGGACAGTCCGTTCGCGGACCCACTGTCAGGCCGGTTGTTTCCGGTTCTTGCGACCGGGGTCCAGTGGGGGCTGGAGCGCACCGAGAGGGCCCTGGCCGCGCTGGGTGACCCGCATCGTGCGTACGCAACCTTCCATGTAGGCGGGACCAACGGGAAGGGCTCCGTCACGTCGACCGTGGGCTCGGTGATGCAACGAGCCGGGCGACGAACCGGAGTCTACACCTCACCGCACCTGTGCTCGATTCGCGAGCGCATGCTGATCGACGGCGAGGCTATCGACGAGGCGCGTCTACTCTCCTACGCGGACGAAGCGACGGCCGCGATCGCCGATCACGGGCTCTCGTTCTTCGAGGCCGTCACCGTGCTCGCGATGTACGCCTTTGCGAAGGAGGGCGTCGAGACGGGGGTGATCGAGGTCGGACTGGGTGGGCGCCTCGACTCGACGAACGTCGTCCTGCCTGACGTTGCCGCGATCACGAACGTCGCGATGGACCATGCGGACTACCTCGGCGACACCCTCGAGGCCATCGCCCGGGAAAAGGCGGGAATCGTGAAGAAGGGTGTGCCGCTCGTCACTGCCGAGTCGGCACCGGCGATCCTCTCCTTGATGCGCGAGCGGGCCGCCGAGGTGGGCGCCCCCTTCGTCCACGTGGACGAGGCGTCGATCAGGGACGTGGTGGTGACCCGGGAGGCGACGCAGCTGACCGTGACGTCGGGCGTGTGGGGGCACCTGCGACTGGTGACTCCACTGGTCGGTCGGCATCAGGCGGTGAATGCGGCACTGGCGGTGGCCATGCTCGAGCAACTCGACGAGGCCCGTCGGCCGACGCGTGAGGACGTACTCGAGGGCGTCGCGTCAGTGGTGCATCCGGGACGTGACGAGATTCGTGAGATCGATGGATGCACGTTTCTTTTCGACGTGGCGCACAACACGGCTGGGGTGGTGTCCCTCGTCGACACGATCGATCGTCTCGAACTCCCCCGGCCTCTTGTTGCTCTGGTCGGCGTCCTCGGCGACAAGGACTGGAGGTCAATGCTGCCCCCTCTTCTGTCTCGCACGGATGCGGCGTACCTGACCCGACCGCCGACCGCCCCGCTCGACCGCCAGTGGGATCCCGTAGCAGCGGCCGATCTGGTGGATTCGATCACCCTCGTGCGCGTGGTCCCCGATTTCGGTGAGGCGCTCGCGCGCGCGCGCCGGAAGGCTGGTGGGGGAACCGTCGTCGTGACGGGATCGGCCCATTCCGTGGGTCCGGCGATGACACTGCTGGGGCTGGATCCTCTGGCCGGTCAGGGTAGATTGCGCGGCTGACGGAGACACCCGTCCGATCCCCGAAGTTCGACTGTCCGTGGCCTCTCAGGAATTCGCCAAACTCCCCGGTTTTCGGGACTTCCCTCCCGAAGACTTTGCCCGACGCGCACACATTCAGGGTGCGTGGCGACGGGTCGCGCGCAGGTACGGATTCCAGGAATACGACGGTCCCCCGCTCGAGTCCCTCGACCTGTACGTCGAGAAGAGCGGAGAAGAAATCGTAGGGCAGCTCTACAACTTTGTGGACAAGGGCGACCGAGCGGTCGCGCTTCGCCCGGAGATGACACCGTCGCTGGCGCGCATCCTGGCGGAGCGCAGTCGTGGCCTGAGCAAGCCGATCCGGTGGTTTACGATGCCCCAGCTCTTCCGCTACGAACGCGCGCAACGCGGTCGACTTCGCGAACACTTCCAGTGGAATGTGGACATCGTGGGGGAAGCGGGTGTCACGGCGGACGCGGAGGTCGTCGCCGTGGCGATCGACGGGCTGCGCGAACTCGGCCTTACGGCGGACGACTTTGCGGCCCGGGTGTCGGATCGTCGCCTGCTCACCGCGCTCCTCCGTGTCCTCGGGGTAGCGGAGGAGAAGCTGGGCGCCGCGTATTCGGTGATCGACAAGATCGAGCGGCTGCCTGACGAGAAGGCGGACGTGCTCTTCACCAACGAGGTCGGGCTGAGCAGCGCGCAGATCACCACCCTGAGAACGACCTTGAGTTCGACGAGTCTCGACGAGGTCGCTCGGGATTTCGGCGACAATCCCGATGTCGCACCCGAGCTGGAGCGCCTGGGGGAGTACGTCGCGACGCTCCGGTCGATGGGCCTCGGTGACTTCGTTCAGCTGGACCTGCGCATCGTGCGCGGGCTGGCCTACTACACGGGGATCGTCTTCGAGCTCTTCGATCGCAAGGGCGAGCTTCGTGCGATCTGCGGGGGCGGACGGTACGACCGCCTGCTCGAACTGGTGGGCGGAGATCCTCTCCCCGCGGTCGGATTCGGCATGGGCGACGTAGTCCTCGGCGAGTTGCTCGCAGACCGGGGGCTCATTCCGGAGTACGAGCGGACACTCGACTTCTACGTCATCCCGGTCACCGCGGCCGAGCGACCCACGGCCCTGAAGCTTGCGCACGACCTCAGGGACCGGGGACACTCGGTGGCGTACGGGCTGAAAGAGCAGGGCGTGGGGAAGCAGATGAAGGCGGCGTCCCGTGAAGGAGCGAAGACCGTACTTGTGCTGGGGCCCGACGAGCTGGCGAAGGGTGTCGTCGTCGTTCGTGACATGGGCTCGGGCGAGCAGCAGGAGACCCCGATCGGGGAGCTCGGGTGAGTCGGCGCAGGACCCAGGGCCGATCGAAGCCCCGATCGAAGTCGAGTGCCAAGGTGGACCGCATCGACCGCGAGGCGGCGGAGCGCGCGCACGAGGTCACACAACGCGCCATACGACGGCTCGACTTGCTCGAGTGGGCGGTCTGGGCCGCGGGTGCGCTGATGGCGATGGCAGCCGGCGCCGCGGTCGCGTGGGTGATGGGCGCCACGGTCGGGTGGAGCTTCCGGCCGACGTGGATTGCGGCGTCGATGCTCCTCTTCGTGATCCCGGGTGGCGCCGCGATCATCCAGATTCGAAAAGACGAGCGGGCCAATTCGACCCGACCGAAGAACCGGACTTCCGACGATGGCTGACGACAAGAAACTGACTCCACGCGGCGAAGACTTCGCCACCTGGTACAACGAGGTGGTGCAGCGAGCGGAGCTTGCCGACTACTCGCCCGTGCGGGGCAGCATGGTGATTCGGCCGTGGGGCTACGGTATCTGGGAGAACATGCAGCGCGCCCTGGACGACATGTTCAAGGCGACCGGGCACGAGAACGCGTATTTCCCCCTCCTGATCCCGATGTCCTTCATCGAGAAGGAAAAAGAGCACGTCGAGGGCTTCGCCCCCGAATTGGCGGTCGTGACACAGGCCGGAGGAAAAGAGCTCGAGGAGCCGTACGTCATTCGCCCCACGTCCGAGACGATCATCTACTCGATGTACGCCAAGTGGGTGCAGAGCTATCGGGACCTGCCGATTCTCATGAATCAGTGGGCCAACGTCATGCGGTGGGAGATGCGGACACGCCTCTTCCTCCGGACGGCCGAGTTCCTGTGGCAGGAAGGGCACACCGCGCACGCGACTGCCGAGGAGGCGGAAGAAGAAACCCTGATGATCCTGGACGTTTACCGGACGTTCATGGAGGACTGGATCGGCATGCCGCCGATTACGGGTCTCAAGTCGGAGTCCGAGAAGTTTGCCGGGGCCGTGCGCAGCTATTCGTGCGAGGCTCTGATGCAGGATAACAAGGCCCTTCAGGCGGGCACCTCGCACTTTCTCGGTCAGAACTTCGCGAAGCAGTTCGATCTGAAGTTCCAGTCCGAAGAAGGGCAGGAAGAGTATGCGTGGAATACATCCTGGGGTGTGTCCACCCGGCTGATCGGCGGGTTGGTGATGACCCACGGTGATGACAACGGACTGATCGTGCCGCCGCGTCTGGCGCCGGTTCAGGTCGTGATCGTGCCGATCCTGAAGGGGGACAATCCCAGTGCCGTGCTCGAGAAAGTCGATGAGATCGCGGGCCGCCTCAAAGCGGCCGGCGTGCGCGTGAAGGTGGACGCGCGGGACAATCTTTCGCCCGGTGCGAAGTACTACGAGTGGGAGCGGAAGGGTGTCCCGTTCCGCCTGGAGATCGGACCGAAGGATCTCGAGAAGGGGTCCGTCGCGCTCGCGCGTCGGGTCGTGCCGGAGGGAGAAAAGCGGAAGTCGTTCCTCCCGGAGGCCCAGGCGGTAGCGGAGATACCGGACCTCCTCGAGGTGTTCCAGTTCGAGCTGCGTGACGCGGCGAAGGCGCGTCGTGAGGCGAATACCGTTCGCGGCGTGAAGACCATCGACGAGTTGCAGGAGGCGCTGGACGGGGGTGCCGGGTTCGTCTTCACCGGATGGAATGGGGAAGCTGCGGTGGAAGACGCCGTGAAGGAGCGGACGAAGGCGACGATCCGCTGCCTGCCGGGTGAGGAATTCCGCTCCGCAGACGCGCCGACCGCGTGCGTCTCCGGCTCGGGTGACTCGGTGACGGAGGTGGCTTGGGCTCGAGCGTACTGACCCAGCCGTTTCCGCGCGTCGATGGACGCGTCGTCTGCGGCGAGGTGCCACTCGAAGATCTCGCCGTCGACTTCGGTACGCCGTTGTACGTCTACGATCTCGGCTGGATCCGTGGTCGGGTCGCGGCGTTTCGAGCGGCGTTCCAGGGGGCGGAGCCCCTCCTGGCCTACTCGGTGAAAGCGAACGGGAACCTGACGCTGCTTCGCGAGCTCCGGGCCCTCGGGTGCGGCGCCGACATCACAAGTGGCGGCGAGCTATACCGTGCGGTCTCCGCGGGTATCGACGGTTCGGAGATCGTCTTCGCGGGGGTCGGCAAGTCGGAAGAGGAGATCGCGTTCGCTCTCGACGAAGGGATCTACGCGTTCAACGTCGAGAGCCGCTCGGAGCTCGAGCGGATCGATCGGGTCGCCGCGGAGAAGGGCGTGACCGCCCGATTCGGCATCCGGGTGAACCCGAACGTACTCGCCTCCACCCCGCACCAGTACACGGCCACCGGGCATTCCGAGACCAAGTTCGGCGTGCCGTGGGAGGAGACGCGCGCCCTGTACCGCTGGGCCCTGGGTCGCGAGACCCTCGATCCGATCGGTATCGACGTGCACATCGGGTCTCAGATCGTGGACACGGAACCGTACGTTCAGGCACTCGATCGCGTACTCGGAGTCGTTACCGAGCTCCGGCAGGAGGGGGTGCCGCTGGAGTACCTCGATATCGGTGGGGGCTTCGGCATCAGCTACGGACACGGGCCTGCACTGGATCTCGAGGCGCTCGCCGCTCAGATCGTGCCACGCGTCGTCGACGCGGGCCTCCGCCTCGTGCTGGAACCGGGCCGCTCGCTGGTGGGTGAGGCAGGGATCTTTCTCACCCGTGTGCAATATGTGAAGGCCGGTGGACCCAAGACCTTCGTGATCGTAGACGGAGGGATGAGTGAACTCATCCGGCCGAGTCATTACGGCGGGTATCACGCCATCGAGCCCGTGGCGCCGATTGGAGATCGCGAGCCCATCACGGTGGATGTGGTCGGCCCGATCTGTGAGACGGGCGACTTCCTCGCCCTCGATCGCCCGATCCCGGAGCCGCGCGAGGGGGAACTCCTCGCCGTGCGTACATCGGGTGCGTACGGCTTTTCGATGGCTTCGAACTACAATGGGCGCTTGCGTCCGGCCGAGGTGCTGGTCGATGGCACCGACGTCCGGCTCGTTCGTCGCAGAGAGACCTACCAGGACCTCATCCGAGGGGAAGCATGAGTCACGAGCACGATCGCGTTCTGATTCTCGACTTCGGCTCCCAGTTCACGCAGCTCATCGCCCGTCGAATCCGGGAAGAGCGGGTGTACTGCGAGATCCATCCTCCTACGCGCTCGCTCGAGTGGATCCGGGAATGGAACCCCGCGGCCGTGATCCTTTCGGGCGGCCCGAATTCCGTGTACGACGAGGACGTGCCGAAGACCGATCCGGCTCTTCTCGAGTCCGGGTTGCCGATCCTGGGGATCTGCTACGGTATGCAGCTCATTGCCCAGATCGAGGGTGCGGAGGTCGCTCACGGGCATCGCGAGTACGGGCGCGCCGAGCTGACCGTCCAGACCTCCGGGGGACTCTTCGCGGGCTTCGACGCCGGCAGTGAGACCACGGTGTGGTGCTCGCACGGTGACCACGTCGACGACCCGCCGGAGGGATACGAGCGTGTGGCGTCGACCGAGACCCTTCCGACGGCTGCCTTCCGCGCCGTGGACGGTCGCCGCATCTGGGGGGTGCAATTCCACCCCGAGGTGGCTCACACGAGTCGCGGGGACGACATCATTTCGAACTTCCTCTTCGAGGTTGCCGGTGTTGCGCCCACGTGGACACCGGGCGCGTTCGTCGAGGATACGATCGAGAAGATCAGGGAACAGATCGGAGACGGAACCGCGGTGTGCGGACTGTCCGGAGGGGTGGATTCATCCGTCGCAGCGCTCCTTGTCCATCGGGCGATCGGCGACCGACTGACGTGCATCTTCGTAGACCACGGGCTCCTGCGTAAGGACGAGCGCCAGCAGGTCGAGACCATGTTCCGTTCTCACTACGACATGAAGCTCGTCGTCGAAGACGCCTCGGAGCTGTTCCTCGGAGACCTCGAGGGTGTCACCGATCCGGAGGCCAAACGAAAGGCCATCGGAAAGCGGTTCATCGAGGTCTTCGACGAGACCGCGCGGCGAGAGGGGACCGGGGCGACGTTCCTCGTCCAGGGAACGCTGTATCCGGACGTCATCGAATCCGTTTCCGCGGGAGGCCCCTCGGTGACGATCAAGTCGCATCACAACGTCGGTGGACTTCCCGAGGACGTACCGTTCGAGCTGGTCGAACCGCTTCGGGAGCTCTTCAAGGACGAGGTCCGAGCGGTCGGTCGTGAGCTGGGGCTGCCGCACCACTTCGTGGGCCGCCATCCCTTCCCGGGGCCGGGGCTTGCGATCCGCATCCTGGGCGATATCACCCGTGAACGCCTGGACACACTACGCGAAGCCGACGCGATCTACCTCGAAGAGATCCGCGCCGCGGATCTGTACGACTCGATCTGGCAGGCGTTCGCGGTGCTTCTCCCGGTGCAGTCCGTTGGGGTGATGGGCGATGCGAGAACGTACGAGAACGTTCTCGCGTTGCGTGCCGTCACATCACGTGATGGGATGACTGCGGACTGGTTCCCGTTCCCTCACGAGGTGCTGGGACGTATCTCGACCCGCATCATCAACGAGGTCAGGGGCGTGAACCGAGTGACCTACGACGTGAGCTCGAAGCCTCCCGCGACGATCGAGTGGGAGTAGGGCGGGGGCTGCGCTCGAGGTCGGGCACCGCATTCGAGTCACGCCCGGATGACGCCGTCCTGTTATCTGCTCGGGGCGCGCCACCGGGTCACAGGTCCGGTACGATGGCGTCCGCTTCGATCTCGATGAGCATGTCCGGGTGAATGAGTGCGCGGACCTCGACCATCGTCGTCGTCGGCGGATGCTCACCGAAGATCTCCGCGTGCGCGCGCCCGTACTCCTTCCACCGCGAGATGTCGGTGACGAACATCCGGGTACGTGTCACGTGCTCGAAGCCGGCGCCCAGCTCGTCCAGGGCACTCTCCATGATCTCGAAACAGCGCGTCGCCTGAGCATACCCGTCGCCGGGCGTATACACGGTCCCGTCCGGGTTGACCGGTGCAGTACCGGTGACGAAGATCCGATCATCCGATCGAAGGGCTCGGCAGTAACCGACGTCGGTCTCCCATCGAGCGCCGCTGAACACGCGTTGGAACGTCATGTGCTGCCCCTTGGTCCGGTGTGAGGTACGGACGATACCATGAACCGCTCGGAGGACTCCAGTGCGCCCGTCCATTTCTCTCCTTGCCGCCGGACTGATGGCGTCCGCGATCGGCCCTGCGTCAATCGCGGCTCAGACGGCGTGGGACGCGCCGCCGCTGATCAGCCATGTTGCGCCGGCCGGTGTCAGCCTCTTTCTCGTGAGCCCCGAAGGTGGTGACCTGGGTGGGCTGGTGACGTTCCGGCACGAAGCCGGACCCGTAGGGATGGGGTACCGGCTCTCCCTCACGGATGAGAACGCGAGTGACGATCTTGCGTTCGCCGCCGGGGTGGACATCTCGGGGTTCCTGGCCCGGGGTGTCGAAGACGCTCCAGTGGACGTGATGTGGTGGTCGGGAGCCGGATTGGGCTGGGGTGAGAACACGATCATCTCGCTTCCCCTGGGCGCGCTGATCGGCTGGAGTGGTCAGGGGGGCGAGGTCGTTTTGAGTCCCTATGGCGGCGGTCACCTGGTCCTGGACATTTCGAACATCGAGGGAGACAACGTCCGCTTCGGCGGAGCCTTCGACTTCGGCCTGGACGTCGTTCTTTCGTCCGGGTGGCTCGTCCGCTTCGGTGGCTCGATTGGCGACCGGGACGCGCTTGCAATCGGGGTCAAGATCGACACCTGATCCGGTGCGCCCCGGGTCCAGCGCCGTCAGTTGGCCTCGTCGCCGGCGTCCATGAGGAGCTCGACGTCGTTCCACACGTCGCGCATGAATTCGAGTTCTTCGGCATGCACGTCCGCGAAGAGCGTAAGGTCTTCTTCGCTCACCCCGAAGGCGTCGAGGATCGAATCGCGGGTAGCAAAGGCGATCCGGCCACTGTCCGTCTCGACAGCTGCGATCCGAAGACTGGCGTAGGCCTCGACGAAGGTGTCCCGCTCGATGGTCTCCGGGAGCGGTTCACCCCCGCAGGCTGCGAGCGCGAGCGTCACCGAGGCGACGGCGATGTAGTAGCTTCGATTCAGCATGGCGGTGCAGCGGATCGGACGAGAGCCGGGTATGCGGAATGTACTCCTGCCGAACTCCACGGGGTCCGGCGGGTGACGAAGAAGTTCGGCGCGCACGCGTCGAAGACCAAGAGGAGTCGACTTCGATGAATGTTCGAATGTTCGGTGCGACTGCGTTGCTTCTCGGGGCGGCGGCGTGCGCGGTGAACCCCGCTACGGGCCGGCGCGAGTTCATGCTGGTCAGTGAGCAGCAGGAGATCGCACTGGGACGGGAGTCCGATCCGGCGATCACTGCTCAGTTCGGCCTCGTTGATGACCCGGAGCTCCAGACGTACGTCTCCGACCTCGGGTTGCGCCTGGCCGCCGTGAGTGAGCGGCCGGACCTGCCATGGTCGTTCAAGGTGGTGGATGATCCGCTCGTCAACGCCTTTGCCCTCCCGGGAGGCTACATCTACGTCACGCGTGGCATCCTGGCTCACTTCGACTCCGAGGCGGAGCTCGCCGGAGTCCTGGGGCACGAAGTCGGGCATGTCACGGCTCGCCATGGTGCGAGCCAGATGAGCAGGCAGCAGCTCCAGCAGATCGGTCTCGTCGCGGGCATGCTGGTGTCGGAGACGTTCCGGGAGTACAGCGGTCTCGCCGCGACGGGTCTCCAGTTGATGAATCTCTCGTATTCCAGAGACGACGAGTCTCAGTCCGATCGACTCGGTCTCCGATATATCTCGCGTCTCGACTACGATGCCGACGCGATGATCGGCGTCTTCGAGATGCTCCAAACCGCGGGCGGAGGCAGTGGGCAGGGCCGACTCCCTGAATGGCAGCTTACCCACCCGTATCCCGAGACGCGGAGCGCGGACATGCGGGCAGACATCGCCCGTACGGGCGCATCGAGGGATGGTCTGGTGGAGCGCGACCGGTACCTCGACATGCTGCACGGGATGGTGTTCGGGGAGAATCCGCGAGACGGGTACTTCGAAGGGCAACGGTTCCTCCACCCGGAGCTGGCCTTCGAACTGACCTTCCCGTCCGGCTGGTCGACCGTGAACCAGCGTGATCGGGTGGGTGCGGTATCCTCGGAGGAGGATGCGATCGTGGTGCTGACAGTCGCGTCCGACGTCGCGACGCCCTCGGCCGGGCTCCGCGATTTCCTTTCACAGCAGGGGATCACGGGAGGCGCCGTGGCGGAGTCGGAGGCGAACGGCGTGACCACCGCCCGCGCGCCCTTCCGGGCGGAGGCGGAGAACGGTGTCCTTGAGGGTGAGGTCGCCTTTCTGAGCTATGCCGGTGTCACGTACCGGATGCTCGGGTACGCCGCAGCAGCAGACTGGAATGCGCGCCGAGCGGCGGTGTCTAGCACCGTGTCCAGCTTCGCCCCCGTCACCGATCCGGCCGTACTCGGTGTCCAACCGATGAGACTCAGGATTGTCACGCTTCCCGAGGCGATGTCGCTGAACAGCTTCGTTCGGTCCAACCCCCAGGGGGTGGAGGTGGACGAGCTGGCCCGGTTGAACCGGGTATCGCCCGGGGAGGTGATCAGTGCCGGGACGCGGATCAAGGTCGTGGAGGGCGCCCGCCGCTGACGTTGCGGAGTGGTTTTTCGTCCGTTTGGGTCCGCGGCGCGGGAATGGCCCGGATCTTGACCCTTTATGAGGTCAGATGATGCGATTGCTGCCGTTTTGGCAGCCTTTCGCCGATGACCAACCGATTCCGGACGAAATGATATGCTGAGCGCCGACAAACTGACGGTGAAGGCGGGCGAGGCCCTGCAGGGTGCGGTGGCCGAGGCCCGCGGACGAGGGAATCCCGAGATCCATGGGGTCCACCTCTTGCACGCATTGTTGAACCAGGAGGAGGGCATCGTCGTACCCATCCTCCAGAAGCTGGAGGTCCCGGTCGCGCTCGTTCGTTCCAGGGCGAGTGAGGCGCTGGATTCCATGGCCCGCGTCGAGGGAGGGTCCGACGCCAACCTGTCACGCGACCTGCGCAGGGCGCTCGACAGCGCCGCGGACGTGTCTCAGGAGCTGGGCGATGATTTCATCTCGACCGAGCACCTGCTTCTCGGCCTGACTGGAGAAAAGAATGATGCGGGGCGCATCTTGCGCGATGCTGGTGCGACCCTCGCTGCCGTGCGTGAGGCGCTCGAGTCGGTCCGTGGCTCCCACCGCGTGACCGACGATACGCCCGAGGACAGCTATCGAGCCCTGGCGCGATTTTCACGTGACCTGACCGAGCAGGCCCGGCGTGGGAAGCTCGACCCGGTGATCGGCCGGGATGAGGAGATCCGCCGCGTCATCAAGGTTCTGGCTCGTCGCACGAAGAACAATCCGGTCCTGATCGGTGAGCCCGGCGTCGGAAAGACGGCGATCGTCGAGGGCCTCGCCCAGCGCATGGTGGAGGGCGACGTACCCACGTCTCTGGCGGACAAGAAGCTTCTCGAGCTCGATATCGGCTCGATGCTCGCCGGGGCCAAGTACCGGGGAGAATTCGAGGAGCGGCTGAAGGCCGTTCTGAAGGAGATCACCGAGGGCGACGGTCGATACGTCGTCTTCATTGATGAGATGCACACGGTGGTCGGTGCCGGTGGAGGAGAAGGGGCGGTCGACGCCGGGAACATGCTGAAGCCCGCGCTCGCGCGGGGGGAACTCCGGATGGTCGGAGCCACCACGCTCGACGAGTATCGGAAGCACATCGAAAAGGATCCGGCGCTCGAGCGGCGATTCCAGCCGGTGTTCGTGGCACCACCGTCCGTCGAGGACTCGGTGGCGATTCTTCGGGGGCTCAAGGAGCGGTACGAGGTCCATCACGGTGTGCGCATCACCGATGACGCCATCATCGCGGCGGCGAAGCTGTCGGATCGGTACATCGGTGGACGCTTCCTGCCCGACAAGGCGATCGATCTGATCGACGAGGCGTCGAGCCGGTTGCGGATCGAGATCGATTCTCTGCCGCAGGAGATCGACGAAGTCGAGCGTCGCATCATCCAGCTGGAGATCGAGCGCCAGGCGCTCCACAACGAGTCGGAGGGGGCGGCCGGTGAGCGGAAGAAGGCGATCGAGTCCGAGCTTGCCGAGCTTCGCGAGAAGAGTCAGGGCATGAAGGCGCGCTGGCAGGCGGAGAAAGACGTGATCGAAGAGATCCAGGCGCTCAGGACGAAAGTGGAGGAGCTTCGAGTCGAGGCAGACCGTGCGACGCGGACCGGTGACCTGAACCGCTCTGCCGAGATCAACTACGGGGAGATTCCGCAGGCGGAGGAGTCCATCGAGAAGGCCGCGGAACGGTTGGCCGAACTCCAGAAGGAGCACAAATACCTGAAGGAGGAGGTCGAGCCGGACGACATCGCGGCCGTCGTGGGTGAGTGGACTGGAATTCCGGTGACGAGGCTCATGGAGTCGGAGCGGCAGCGGCTCACGCAGCTCGAGGAGCACCTTGGCGAGCGTGTCATCGGCCAGGGCGAGGCGATCGTCGCGGTGTCGAACGCCGTGCGGCGTTCGAGAGCCGGGCTCCAGGACCCGAACCGGCCAGTCGGCTCGTTCATCTTCCTCGGTCCGACCGGCGTGGGGAAAACGGAGACGGCGAAGGCGCTCGCGGAGTTCATCTTCGACGACGAGCGCGCGCTCGTGCGCATCGACATGTCCGAGTACATGGAGAAGCACGCGGTTGCGCGACTGATCGGGGCGCCTCCCGGATACGTCGGCTACGACGAGGGAGGCCAGCTGACCGAGGCAGTGCGTCGACGCCCACACGCGGTCGTTCTCTTCGACGAGATCGAGAAGGCACATCCGGATGTGTTCAATGTCCTCCTGCAGATCCTCGACGACGGACGGCTGACGGACGCCCAGGGGCGTACGGTGGATTTCCGGAACGTCATCGTCCTCATGACCTCCAACATCGGCAGCCAGGACATTCTGGAGGCCGGCACGGAAGGGGCGTGGGACGAGGTCGAAGCTCGGGTCCGGGGGCAGCTACACCGCCATTTCCGTCCCGAGTTTCTGAACCGGGTCGACGATATCGTGGTCTTCCGCCCGCTCGCGCAGGAGGAACTACGCCGGATCGTCGACATTCAGCTCGCTCGGGTGGGAAGGCTCGCGTCCGAGGCAGGGGTGGAGCTGGACGTTTCGGATGAGGCGAAGGCCTTTCTCGCCGAAGCCGGGTACGATCCGGTCTTCGGTGCCCGGCCGCTCAAACGCGCGATTCAGCGCTCCCTGCAGGACCCACTCGCCATGCTGCTGCTGGACGAGGAGGTCGCGGAGGGCACGACGGTCCACGTACGGGTCGGTGAGGACCGTTCGACCCTCGCGTTCGACGTCGTTCCGCCGGCCGTCCTCGCGCCGGCCGATCGCTCCGTTGCAGCTGATGCATAGGGGATTGGCGGGCCCGGCCAAAGCCGGGCCCGTACCCCCGAAGGAAGGGCGAAGAAAAGACTTTCACTGGGGACGTCATTTGAAGAGATTCGAACGACACCTCGCTGGACCCTCGAGAGGACTCCGATGACTGAACTGAGGATGATCGCCCTGGTGACCCTCGCCCTCGCGGGACCGACTGCGTGCACGACGGTCGTCATGGAGGCTCCTCCCGGGGCTCAGATCGGGGCACAGCTTTCCGTCGAACGTTTCCTTTCCGCCGCGAATCAGCACGACGTCCGGGCGATGGGCCGCATTTTCGGTACGTCCGAGGGATCGGCGATGGAGACGGGCAGCACGTTCGGGTGCGCGTTCAAGAAGATCGGGAGCTGGTTCGGTGGTATGCCGTGCGTCAAGAAACAGGACGTCGAGATCCGAATGGATGCGATCGCGTCGATCCTCGAGCATCAGGACTACCGGATCACGGGCGAGTCGCGCGTTGCCGGGCGAACCGTTCCGGCCACGCGGATCATGGTCGACCTGACGACGCCCGATGGCGCGGACGCGAGAGACGTTCCGTTCGTGGTGGTGCAGACGGATGACGGCCGCTGGCTCGTCGAGCAGGTGGATCTCCAGGCGGTGATGGCCGCCCGCTGATCCGGTTCTCGGACGCTCAGTCCGTGTGCTGCACCAGCTCCGTGAGGATCCCCGCGCTACTCTTGGGGTGCACAAATGCGACGAGGTGTCCGTTGGCCCCGAGTCGAGGTTCTTCGTCGATCAGGTGGACGCCGTCGGCAGCGAGTCTGGACAGTTCGGTCGAGATGTCGTTCGTTCGGTAGGCGATATGATGGAGGCCCTGGCCTCTGCGTTCCAGAAAGCGGCCAACGGTGGTGTCGGGCGAGAGGGGCTCGAGCAGTTCGATGAAGCCGACGAAGGCGACACGAACGCCCTGGGCTTCCAGCGTCTCGGTCGGGGAACACGTCTCGCCCGAGAGGAGTTCGAAGACGCTGGCACTATCTTCGATGGAGTGAACGGCGATCGCGACGTGATCGAGCGGGTTCGCCGACGGAGAATACATCATGGATGGCCTGAACCGGTGGGTTTCGGAACGGGTCAGCGGGTGACGGCCGGATCGTACGGCGCGCCCGGACACGCTACAAGGAGAGCCGAAATGGCAAGCGATGTGGTCAACGACATTACGGATCAGAACTTCGCCGAGGAAATCGAGAGCGGCGACGGGCTGTACATGGTCGATTTCTGGGCCGAATGGTGTGGCCCGTGCCGGATGATTGCACCGGCGGTGGACGAACTCGCGAGCGAGTATCAGGAGAAGGGCCTGAAGGTCGGCAAGCTGAATGTCGACCACAATCCGGCGACGTCCGCGCGCTTCGCCGTCCGGTCGATCCCGGCAGTCCTCTTCTTCAAGAACGGCGAACTGGTCGACCAGGTCATTGGCGCCGGTCCGAAGGCGATGTACGAGAACAAGGTCCTCGAGCACCTCTAGGGCCTGACCGCATCGGGGCGCTGCCTTCGCCCCGGCCGGGGTCGGTGGATTCGTCCACCGACCCCGTTCTCGTGGGGCCACGACGCTATCTTTCCCTGTGGCCACTCTCTACCTCGTCAGCACTCCGATCGGGAATCTGGACGACCTCTCGCCGCGCGCTGGGGAGGTTCTTCGGACCGTGTCCCGCATTCTGGCGGAAGACACCCGTCGTTCGCGCGTTCTTGCCGAGCGCGCAGGGTCCGAGGCCGTCCTCGTGTCGGTACACGAACACAACGAACGAGGGCGTGCCGAGCAGATCGTAGGCTGGCTCGACGGTGGCGAAGATCTCGCACTCGTTACCGACGCCGGCACGCCGCTCGTATCCGATCCCGGGGAGCGCGTCGTGGATGCCGTGGTGGCGGCGGGGCACTCGGTTACGCCGATCCCGGGGCCGAGCGCTCCGCTGGCCGCGCTGGTGGCCTCGGGTCTTCCCGCGGAACGCTTCACCTTCCTCGGCTTCCCCGCCCGGAAGGGTCGGGATCGGGATGCCGACCTCGCGCGCGTAGCGGAGAGTCGGGAGACGGTGATTCTGTTTGAGTCACCTCAGAGATTGGTGCGCCTCCTGGAGGACCTCGGGTCTCGATGCGGACCCGAGCGCCGGGTCTGCGTGGCCCGCGAAGTGACCAAGCTTCACGAGGAATTCGTGCGCGGGACTCTGCCCGAGGCCCTTCGCCATTACCAGGAGCATACGCCCCGCGGGGAGGTGACGGTCGTGGTTGCGCCCGCAGGAGAGACCGAAGATGCGGAGGCGGAAGTGGACCGTGCCCGGGCCCTCGCGACCGAGCGTCTTCGGGCCGGGGCACGCCCCTCGGCGGTCGCTCGGGAAGTCGCGGAGCGTCATGGTCTGGCGCGAAATCTGGCGTACCGTATCGTGCACGATCTTGAGGATTCCGTGACCGACGAATGAACTCGATCCTGCTCGCCCTGATGGCCGTCACGGCGTCACCGATCACCGTGACGACCGCGCCGGACTCCATCACCATCGCGCGACTTCAGTACGATGGTGGTGGCGACTGGTATGCGAACCCGTCGTCGCTACCGAACCTGCTCGAGGCGCTCCGCGAGCGGACGGGACTCCCGACGTCGCGGAGGGACGTCAGCGTCACCGCGCTGGATCCGGCGCTGCGTGACTATCCGTACCTGTACATGACCGGCCACGGGAACGTCGAGTTCACGCCGGCCGAGCGGACGGCGCTTCGCGACTACCTCCTTTCGGGCGGCTTCCTGCACGCTGACGACAATTACGGACTCGACGAGAGCTTTCGCAGGGAGATCGCCCAGATCTTCCCGGACGCAGAGCTCACAGAGATCCCACCCGAACACCCCGTCTTTTCGACCTTCTACGACTTCCCGGAGGGGCTGCCGAAGATTCACGAGCACGACGGACACCCTCCGCAGGCCTTCGGCATCTTCCTCGAGGGTCGGATGCTCGTCTTCTATACGTACGAGTCCGACCTGGGAGACGGCTGGGAAGACGAAGGTGTGCATGAGGACACGGCGGAGATACGTGAGGCGGCGATCCGCATGGGTGTGAACCTCTTCCTCTTCGCTCTGGGGCAGGCCGCTTCGTGAGTCCGGCGTCGCAGCAGCTGCAGGGCCGCGTCTCCGCCGTACGGGGCTGGGTAGCCCGAAGGGCAGGCGGGGTGGTGGCGGTGTGGGTCGCCGGAGGGATCGTGGTGCTGCTCGTTGTTGCCTGGGGCTTCGCGGGTCCGGGGGGCTTCGTGCAGGGCAGCGACACGCCGGCCGTGCTCGACATGGTCGCCGTGACCCTCGTCCTGGGGGGCTGGGTCGGTTTGCGGCGATGGCTGGGACGGCTGTCCGAGGCGCGCCTGGCGTCCAGTATCGAGGAAGCTGCCGGCATTCGGTCCGGACTCGTGGCGGGTGCGCTCGAGCTTTCTCGCCGCACGCCGGAGGGGGTGTCGAGCGCGCTAGCGGGTCGCGCCGTCTTCGGCGTGGTCCGTGATCTGGAGGGACGATCCGAGGAGGATCTCGCGGGCCGAATCGCCGAGTCGGCCCGGCTCTGGAGTCGGCGTGGGCTCGGGTTTCTGTCGGTCGTCGCGGTCGTTCTCGCGGGACTCACTGTGATCTCACCGGCGCGCACCGGACACGCGGTGCGAGGTGTCATGTCGCCCATTGCGACGCTGAGGGATCCCGTGCTTCCCCCGCTCGTGGTGCAGCCCGGGGATATCGAGGTCCTGCGGGGCACGGACGTCGAACTCGACATCTCGGCGGCGGGACGGCAGACGATCGACGTGGCGTGGCAGGCCGCAGGCGATATCGCCCGCTCGGAGTCCCTCGACGTGGTCGACGGTCGGGCCAGGTACACGTTCCGGACGGTCTCGGCCGACATCGAGTACCGTGTCCTCGACCGAGCCGGGAACGAGTCCCCCACGTACGGTATTGTGCCGGTCGACCCGCTCTTCGTGAGCGATATGGTCCTCAGCGTGGCGTATCCCCCTCATACCGGGATCCCCGCCGATGAGTACCGCGGCGACCCGCCGCCTCTCAGGCTTCCCGCGGGCTCGACCGTGGTGTTCGAGGGGCTGACCAGTCGTCCGCTCTCCTCGGTGCAACTCGTCGACTCGACCGGAGCCGAGGCGCTCTCGTTCGAGATCGAGGAGGCGAACTTCCGGGCGCAATGGGCTCCCGACGTGAGCGGATCCTTCGAATGGGTCTTCCGCGATCAAATGGGGGGCGCCGCCGAAATTCAGCCGGAGCCGGTCGATGTCACCGTCGTCTCCGACGCGGCCCCCGAGATCCGCATTCCGGTGCCCGGCCGCGACACGGTCATGCCGCTCAACTTCCGGCAGCCGCTTCTGCTCGAGAGCGCAGACGACTACGGTCTGCGTCGCATCGAGCTCGTGGCGTACCGGGTGACCTCGTTCGGCGAGCGCATGGAGCCCGTCGCACAGGGCTTCGATGCCGGGGGACAGCGAGCGATTCTCGCTCGCCCGTTACTCGACCTGCGCAGCTGGGGACTGCTGCCCGGGGACACGGTTCGCTACCACGCTCGGGCCACGGACAACAGCCCGGCAGGACAGGTGACGGTGTCGGACGAGTACGTGCTCCGCATGCCCGATGCCGCCGAGCTGCGCCGAGAGGCGGAGGACGCGTTCGAGGATGTAGCGGACCGGCTCGAGGAACTGGCCGCCGACGCAGAGCGTCAGGCCACGGAGAACCGGGAGCAGGCGCTCGAGAGCGCCACTCCGAGGGGGCAGGAGGAAGGGCAGGAGGAAGAGGCCCAGTTCCAACAGAGAGAGGAACTGGAGGCGGCGCTCGAGGAACAGCGGCAGATGAATGCTGCGGTCGATTCGATGCGTCAGGAGATGGAAGCCCTCGAGCAGATGATGGAGGAGGCCGGACAGGCCGACCCGGAGCTTCGACGGCAGCTCGAAGAACTGCAGGAGATGCTGCAGCAGATGACGGGCGACGAGCTGCAGCGGCGGATGGAAGAGATGGCCGACGCGCTCGAGCAGGAGAACATGACCGACGCGAATCAGGCGCTCGAAGAGATGGCCGGGGAGCAGGAGGAACTGCGTGATCGGCTCGAGGAGGCGCTGGAGCGCTTCAGGAGGGCTGCGCTCGAGCAGGACTTCCGCGCGACCACGAGTGAAGTGGAAGAACTGGCACGCCAGGAGCAGGCGCTCGCCGATGCGATGAAGGAGGGTGACGATCCCGAGCTGCGTGCCCAGCAGCAGCAGGATCTCGAGCGTCAGGCAGCGGCACTCGAAGAGAATATGGCGTCCCTCGAGGAACGACTCGCCGAGATGGGTGAGCAGGAAGCGTCGCAGGGCGTTCAGGAAGCGCGTGAGCGCTCAGCAGAGGCACGGGAGCGCATGCAGGAGGCGCAGCAGCAAGCGCAGCAGGGAGACAGCCGGGAGGCCGGCGAGGAGGCGCAGCAGGCCGCGGACGAGATGCAGGAGGCGGCGCAGGAGATGCAGCAGGCGATGGCGGAGATGGCGCAGCAGCAGATGGAAAAGATCCAGCGCGCCATGATGCAGACCGCCGACGACGCGCTCTCACTCGCGCGTCGCCAGAACCAGCTCAGCGAGCGGATGCAGGGGGCGAACCAGGATCAGCTCGCCGGTATGCGGGCCGAGCAGGCGTCGATGCTTCAGGGCGTTCAGAACATCGCCGAGAACCTGCAGCTCGCGACCGAAGGCGCGATGGGCGAGAACCGTGAGCTTTCGGCACAGATGGGGCTCGCCATGGAGTCTCTGCAGAACACCATCGAGGCGATGGAGGGACGCCGGGGAGGCACGCCGTCCGCGACAGCCCAGGCCGAGCAGGCGATCGGCGACCTGAACCAACTCGCTCTGATGGCGATCGCGAACGCCGAACAAATGGGGCAGCAGGGACAGGGACAGGGTGGAGAGGAGGTCTCCGAGCAGCTGGAGCAGCTCGCTCAGCAGCAGGGTGACATCATGAACCAGTCCACCCAGCTCATGCCGATGCAGCTCGGCGAACAGGCGATGCAGCAGCAGATGCAGCAGATGTCCGAGGGCCAGCAGTCCGTGGCGAGCGATCTCGGTGACCTGGCCGACGAGCCCGGTGCGGAGGAGTCGCTGGGTGACCTGCAGCAGCTGGCGCAGGAGGCCCGGGCGATTGCCGAGGAGATGGCGACGCAGGGTCGACTGACCCCCGAGATGATCCAGCGACAGGAACGGCTCTTCCACCGACTCCTCGATGCCGGCCGCTCACTTGAACGTGAAGAGTTCAGTGAGGAGCGGGAATCCGAGGCGCCCGAGGAGTTCGAGCGCGGACAGGTGATGTCGCTGACCGCCGATCAGATGGGAATCATGCGCTACGAGATTCCCGATGGAGCTCAGCTCCAGCAGTTGAGCCCTGCTGTCCGCCAACTCGTCCTGCAGTACTTCGAGCGACTGAACCGCGCTCGCCCCGGAGGCGGCTCATGAACCGCGCCCTGCTCGCCGTCGTGTGTGCGCTGGTCTCCGCTCCTGCCGCCCTCGATGCGCAGATCCGAATGCGCAGTTCGGATGCTCAGCGCCTCCGGTCGGCTTCGGCCCTCGAGTCCCGGGGTGACTACGCCGGTGCGGAGGCGGTTCTCCGCGAGTTGCTCGAGGAGAGCCCGAGCTCGTCCGGTGGCCTCTTCGCGCTGGAGCGGGTCCTTCGGAATCAGGGTGAGATCATCCGGATCCTGCCGGCGGTCGATGCATTCCTCGAAGAAGATCCCTCGTCGTCCGGGGTCCGATATCTGAAGCTTCGCGTTCTCACCGAAGTCGATTCGCTCGCCGCCGTTCGCCGGGAAGCCGACGTATGGCTGGATGCCGAGCCGGAGAGTGAGGTCGCCTACCGGGAAATCGGGCGCGCCTTCGAGCGGGCCTTCGGGGCGGAGGAGGCGCTGGACGTGTTCCGGACGGGGCGGGACGCGGTCGGCCCCGGGGCGCTCGCCATGGAGATCGGAGATCTGCTTGCCGCGACCGGCCATCCCATCGACGCAGCGGATGAATGGGCGGTAGCGGTGGGGGACGATGCCGCGCAGGTGTCGACCGTGACCCGGCGGGTGCAGGGGCTGACCGAGGGGACTGAGGAGGCGGCCCGTCGAGTGGTCGAGCGGCTCTCGACCTCGCCGATGCTCCCTCGGCGCAGAGCGGCCGCCCGGGTGGCGCTGGATCTGGGCGTGGATGACGTCGCACTGGAGCTGGTTCAGGACGTGTCGTCGGACCTGGATGGTCGCGCACGCACCACCTTCCTGGCGGACGCGGCCCGTCGAGCGCGGGACGCGGGGATGACGGATGTGGCCTCGTGGGCCTACGACGAACTCGGAGCGGGAGCGGCGAGTCCGGCCGAGCGCCGCCAGTTCGATCAACGCATCATCGACGTCGCACTCGCGGCCGGGGATACGGCCACGGCTGTGGACGCTCAGCGGCGGGTCGCCGACTCCTTTTCTCCCGGTTCGGTGGACCGTCGTCGCGCGACGGCCCAGGTCATCCGGCTGGAGAGCAGTCGGTCCACGCCGGACGAACTCCGGTCGATGCTGGCCGCATTCAGGGATGATTTCCCCAACGCCCCCGAGATCGACGACCTCGCGGCGACCGTGGCCGGGGTTTTGCAGTCCCGCGGTGACTCGGAAGGGGCCGTCGCGGTACTGGACGGTGTCGAGGGTCCCAAGAGCTCGTTGCAGCGCGCGTACCTGCTCCTTGCCGAGGGGGCGATCGAGGCGGGGCGCTCCGCCCTGCTTCTCGCGCTGACGGGGCTGCCCCCGTCCGATGCGACGGCCGTGATCCAGTTCGCCGGACTCCTCGGGAGGTTGTCCGCTCCGGGAGCCGAGGCGCTTGCCGACGCCGGCGTGAAGGCGCATCACGGTCGCCACCGGGAGGCCGCGTTGGGGCTCGCCGAGGCCGCCGACCAGGTCGAGAAGGCCGAAGCACCCCTGGTTCTCGCCGAGGCCGCGCGGATCGCCGCCGACGGTGACGAGGGGGCCGTAGCCGCCGACATCCGTGCGGTCCTGATCTCGGAGCACCCCGATGCGCCGGAGGTGGCCGAAGCGTCTCTCGCGCTCGCACGTTATCGGGCCAGAACGCCGCGCGGACTCGACGAGGCGATCCGCCTTCTCGAGGATCTGATCATGAACCGTCCCAATGCCGCGGTCGTCCCCGACGCGCGTGTGGAGCTGCAGCGACTCCGGGGGCGGGGCGGATGACGAGCATGACGTCGAGGTTCCGCGGACTGCGCGCACTGTTTCTGACGCTGATCGCCCTGGGGGTGCCGGCGGGCGTGTCCGCCCAGTGGCTCCTCGTCCCGATGGACCGCTCTCAGCAGGACCATCTCAAGGCGTACGGACTGGCGTACTGGACCCTCGAGCAGCAGGAAAAGTCGGAGTGGCTGCTGAACTACCGGGGTGGGTCGTTCCTTGTCCCGGACCGCGAAGACATTCGACGTGAAGCGGCGTTCCGGGGCGTGAGCATCGAACCGATGGACGCATCCGCCGAAGCACGGATGCGTGCGACGGTCGCGACGTCGAACATGGAGGCCGTGCCCCTCGAGCGGGCGCCGCGCGTTGCGGTCTACACCCCGCCGAATTCGACGCCGTGGGACGATGCCGTCACGATGGCGCTCGAGTACGCCGGGATCGACTACGACAAGATCTGGGACGGCGACGTTCTGGACGGCGATCTGTCGGAGTATGAGTGGATCCACCTTCATCACGAAGACTTCACGGGTCAGTACTCGAAGTTCTTCCTGACGTACTCCGGGGCTCCGTGGCTTCAGGAAGAGGTCGCCCGGAATCAGGAAATTGCCCGTCAGGGCGGCTTTGCGGACGTGCCCGCCCTGAAGAAGCACGTGGCCGCGACCATTCGACAGTACGTCGAGGATGGGGGCTTCCTCTTCGCGATGTGCTCCGCGACCGAAACACTCGAGTTGGCCCTCGCGGCTCACAGCGCCGACATCGCGGCGGCGTATTCGGACGGTACGCCGCCGGATCCGAACGCATCGGCGAGGATGGATTGGAGCCAGGCGATGGCGTTCACCGATGCGCAGGTTCAGATCGCGCCCTCCGTGAACGCATTCTCCGACATCGACGGGCATCAGGTGAACACGCCGTGGCGTAACGAGCTGGGTGTGTACACGCTGTTCGACTTCTCGGCGAAGTTCGATCCCGTCCCGTCGATGCTGACTCAGAACCACGAAGCCGTGGTCCCCGATTTCTACGGTCTCACGACGTCGTTCCGTCAGGATCGCCTGAAGTCCGGCACGATCGTGCTCGCTCAGGAGGGCGATTGGGCCAAGTACGTTCATGGCAACCTCGGCGAGGGGACGTTCACGTATTTTGGTGGGCATGATCCCGAGGACGCGGAGCATCAGATCGGTGATCCGCAGACGGACCTGGCGCTGCACCCCAACTCGCCGGGGTATCGGCTGATCCTCAACAACGTCCTGTTTCCGGCGGCCAAGAAGCAGAAGCTCAAGACTTGAGTTCGGAGATCCCCGAGGGCTTCCCGATGACGGTCCCTGTGGGGGCGCTCTTCGGGGTGGACGGTCTCGAACCGGCAGACGACGCCGCGGGCGGTACGGAGGACGGGCCGGGTAGGGAAGCCCCACCGGTCCTCCCCTTGTCGCTGTCCGCCGACGCAAGCGCCCGCCTGAGAGCCGAGATCGATCGGGCCGGGGGCAGGGAAGTCTGCTTCCTCGCCGACGTCGATGAGCAACGGGTCGTCCGAGATCCGCGCGCGGTCGCACGGGGCAACTTCGAGGCGGTGCTGGTCGCGGCGCGGGATGCGAAGGAGGGGAGCGTGATGCTGCACAACCATCCGAGTGGAGTGCTGGAGCCTTCGGATGCTGACATGCACGTCGCGGGGCTCCTGTACGATCAGGGGATCGGCACGGCGATCATCGACAACGAGGCAAACGAGCTGTACGTAGTCGTCGAACCGCCGAAGCCGCGAGAGCGGGTCCTTCTTCGCTCGGCCGAGCTGGATGCCGTGCTCGCCCCAGGGGGGGCGCTCTCCACGCGGTTCGGCGGCTACGAGGACCGCCCGGGGCAGCGAGATATGCTGGCGGCGATCGTGGACCGGTTCAACGCCGGAGGGATCTCGATCGTCGAAGCCGGTACGGGGACGGGTAAATCCCTCGCGTATCTCCTGCCGGCCGTGCGCTGGGCTCAGGAGAACGCCGAGCGGACGGTCGTGTCCACCAACACGATCAACCTTCAGGAACAGCTGGCCGAAAAGGACCTTCCTCTCGTCCAGAGCCTGCTCGGAGACGTACGCTGGGCACTCGTGAAGGGGCGTGGGAATTACATCTCGATCCGTCGGGCTCAACTGGCTGCGGAGAGCCAGGGTACGCTGTTCGAGGAGGACCGGACGGACGAGATGCGCGCCCTGCTGGAGTGGATCAACACGACCGAGGACGGCTCGCTGTCGGATCTCGGCTTTCGCCCGTCGGACGATACCTGGGAGGAGGTCCGCAGCGATCCCGACATATGTCTTCGCGCCCGATGCCCGCACTTTCAGGCCTGCTTTTACCAGGCTTCACGGCGCAAGGCGGCGTCTGCGGAACTGCTGGTGGTGAACCACCACCTGCTGTTCACCGACCTGGCCGTGCGACGCGCCACCGCGAACTACACGCAGGCCGCGGTGCTGCCGGCGTACAAGCGTGTAATTCTGGATGAGGCTCACAACGTGGAGGATGCCGCCACCTCCCACTTGGGTGTCGAGATCACGCGCCGCGGGATGTACCGCGCGATCTCACGTCTCGATCGACGAGGGCGCGGGATCCTGACCACGATTCACGAAGCCGTGGGCGGAACGGAGACCGGTCACGAGATCCGTGAACGGCTCGAGAACCGCGTGCGCCCCGCACTATCGCGAGGACGGGCGGCGCTGGACGGGCTGCTGGAGCGGCTGGAGCCGCTCGCGCCCCCGGGAGAGGGGCCGGTGCGCCTCGGCGAGGACGGGGCGCTCGAACCGGCAGCGGACGACGACGTCGCGGAACAGCTTCGCAGCGTCCTGACCATGCTCGGTACCCTCGGACGCGAGCTCTCCGAGCTCAGGGCCCGACTCGAGCTGGTCGAGGAGTGGCTCGACGTGCTGGAGGGGCGACTTCTGGATCTGCGGTCGGTCGAGCGGCGTCTGTCAGCGACGGTACAGGGGTTGCGGCTGGTCCTCGCTCCCGGAGACGAGGCGCGGGCCTTCGTGCGCTGGATCGAATCCCGTGGACGGGGACGGAGCAAGAATCTCGTCCTCGCAGCGGCGCCGATCGAACTCGGCGGGGTCCTGCGGGAGTCGCTGTTCACGCAGGCCGAAACCACGGTTCTTACTTCGGCGACGCTGACGACACGGCAAAGCTTCTCCTTTCTGCGAGGACGTCTGGGGATCGCAGCCGGGGTACTCAGTGACGAGGGAGAGGCGGTCGAGATCGACGAACGCGTGGTCCCGTCGCCCTTCGATTTCGAGGAGCAGGCGCTGGTCGCGGTTCCGACCGATCTGCCCTCGGCTGGGGGGGGCGATCCCGCGTTCGGTGAGGCAACGCTGGACATCCTGCAGGCTCTCGCCGACATCACGGACGGTGGCCTCTTTGCACTCTTTACCTCGTACTCCGCGCTTCGGCGGGCGGCTCAGGGGGCACGGGAGCGTGGGTTCGACCGGTCGTGGCCGCTCTTCGTGCAGGGTGAGGATGATCGACATCGGCTGCTCGACCGTTTCATCGACTCGGGGCAGGGGCTTCTGCTCGGCACGTCCTCCTTCTGGGAAGGGGTCGACGTTCCGGGTGATCCCCTTCGGGGGCTCGTGATTCAGAAGTTGCCCTTCCGGGTTCCGACCGAACCGATCACGGCCGCCCGAATGGAGGCGCTCGAACGCCAGGGACACGATCCCTTCGCGGGCTTCATGCTGCCCCACGCCGCGCTGCGCCTGAAGCAGGGATTTGGCCGGCTGATCCGTGCCCGAACGGATCGGGGCGCGGTCGTGATTCTCGACGATCGGATCGTCAGGAAGCGCTACGGACGCTATCTGCGGGATTCTCTTCCGCCGGCCCCCTTCATCCGCGGTCCGTGGTCTGATCTCGAACGTCGCCTGCGCGCGTTCTATGGCCCGTGACCCCCTTGGATGCTCTGCGGGCCCCTCGTAGATTTCGCCCCGTCGGGCGGTTGGTGCGGCCCGTCGTCCTCGAGCAACGGCAGAGAAGCGAAATGAAGCGCATCCTCGGCATGGGTGTCGGCGTGGTCTACCTGGGGATCGCCTTCGGGGCACTCACCCGGGCGAACGATGGCTGGGAGACCGGCTACAGCGACATCGGTTTCTGGTGGACGGTGATCGCGGTCCTGCTGACGATCGCGGCCCTCGGCGCGCTGATCGGTACGTGGATCCACACGCAGGAAGGGAGCCGCTGAATCCGCCGGGCGTAGCGTTTTCGCCGGAATCAGACTACTTCCAGGGCCGTCCGACGTGATCGGACGGCCCTTTTTCACGCCCATGCCCCAGCCTCCGCATCCCGCGGGTGGCGTATCCGATATGGAGCACCGATGAAGAGCATTTCACCGAGCAAGATCGTTTGTGTTGGCCGGAACTACGCGAAGCACGCGGCAGAGCTGGGCGGTGAGGTTCCGGACGAGCCGTTGATCTTCTTCAAGCCCCCCTCGTCGCTCATCGGCGAGGCGGCGTCGATCGTCATGCCGGCGATTTCGAAACGCGTCGATTTCGAGGGTGAGATCGGTGTCATCATTGGCAAGCAGGGGCGCAACGTTCCCGCAAGCGACGCCTGGGATTACGTCGAGGCGCTGGTACCCGTTAACGACGTCACGGCGCGCGACCTTCAGAGCATCGACGACCAGTGGGCCCGTGCGAAGGGCTTCGACACGTTTTGCGCCGTTGGAACACCGGTGGCCGTCGCCGATGTCGACCGAGCCAGTCTCGGCGTGATCACCCGGGTGAATGGCGAGGTGCGACAGGAAGGAGATGCCGCGGACATGGTGTTCGATATTCCCACGATCATCGAGTACATCACGAGCATCATGACACTGGAACCGGGTGATCTCGTCGCCACGGGCACGCCGGACGGTGTGGCCCCGTTGAAGGATGGAGACCTCGTCGAGGTCGAGGTGGTGGGCGTGGGTTCGGTCAGGAACCCCGTGATCCAGGGCTGATGCCGAAGACCAACGCGCGCTTCGGCGCGCTACCCCCGTTTCCGCTCGCCGAAATGAAGGCGATGCGACGCCGGATCGAGGCCGCCGGCGTGGACGTGATCGACCTGGGGGCTGGGGACGCACCACTCGACCCACCTCATGTCGCCGTTGATAAACTGCGTGAGGCAGCAGGAGATAAGTTACACAGCCGCTATGCGTTCCAGTCCGGACTGATGTCGTTCAGGGAGGCGGTGGCCAGCTTCATGCTGCGTCGCTTCGGGGTGACGGTGGACCCCGTGACCGAGGTCTTGCCGCTGATCGGTTCGAAAGACGGCCTCGCCCACCTGCCGTTCGCCTACGTCGGGCCGGGTGACGCGGCGGTCATCCCGGATCCCGGGTACCAGGCGTACCTGGGTTCGGTGACTCTGGCAGGTGGAGAGCCGTGGCTGGTCCCGCTGCGGCCCGAAAACGACTTCCTGATCCCCCTTGGAGACCTGCCAGCGGATGTCGTCGAGCGCACCCGGATTCTCTACCTGAATTACCCGAACAACCCGACGACCGCCGTCGCGCCGGATGCGTACTTCGAGGAGGCGATCCGATTCTGCTCCGAACACGACGTCCTGCTCGCTCACGACAACGCGTATTCGGAGTTCGGCTTCAACGGGTACCGGCCTCGCAGCATCCTCGAGTTCGAGGGCGCGAGGGAGGTCGCGCTCGAGTTCCACTCGCTCTCCAAGACGTTCAACATGACCGGTTGGCGGATGGGGTGGGCCGTGGGCAACGCCGATATGATCGGGGCCCTCACGAAAGTGAAGACGTTCATGGATACGGGGCAGTTCATGGCCGTGCAGGCGGCGGGCGCCGCGGCACTGCACGCTGCCGAGACGTGGGTGCCCGGCAACATCGCCGTCTTTCAGGAGAGACGGGACCGTGCAGCTGCAGCGTTGATGTCGGCCGGGTTCGAACTCGCGGTGCCGAAGGCAACCATGTACCTCTGGATTCCCGTCCCACGCGGTGAACCGTCGGAGTCGTTCGCGACACGGGCTCTGGAGCAGGAAGGGGTTATCGTCCTGCCTGGTGCTGCGCTGGGCGAGGGCGGAGAAGGCTTCTTCCGGATCGCGCTCACCGTCGACGGGGACCGACTCGAGGACGCCGCGCGTCGCCTGGGCCGCGTCGTCGCCTGAGGGGGCGCATTCGGCGTACAGCCTGAGGAACCGGGTTCTGGCCCGGGGTTAGCAAAACCATGAGTAATCGGCCCGGAAACGATGGATCCACGACGGACCGGGCCTGGCTCGACAGTCGGGGCCTGGGCTCTGCTCGTGTACGCAGCATCGCGTTCGGGGTCTCGATCGCGGTCCACGTCGTCGGCGTCCTGCTGTACACGGCGGTGTCCGCCATTCTGGCACCCGACGCGTTCAATTTGCCGATCAACACGGACGCACCGTCAGAGCAGGGAACCCCATTGATCCGGCTGATCGATATCCTTCCCGAGGATTTCGAGCGACCGGACGATCCGGAGGAGCTGGCGGAGATCGAGGCCGGTGAAGCCGATGCGCGCAGGCCCGAGATCGAGGGGATCCGTCTCGGGGAGATTCTGCCCCCGCCGAATAATGCGGCGGAGCGTCTTCGGCCCAACCTCGTCGATGCGCGTCTGTGGGCGGCACCACCCCCGGAGTTCTTCGAGCTCACGCTCGAGCAGCGGGAAGAGCTCCTTCTCTCCGAGCGTATCGTCGCGTGGTACGATTCGGTCGCCATCGCCCGAGCGGCGGAGGATCGCCTCACGGACTGGACCTTCACGGACTCGAAGGGAGGGCGGTGGGGCGTCGCGGACGGCAAGATCTATCTGGGTGACATCGCCCTCCCGCTCCCGCTGAACTTCGGGACCCCGGTCGGGCACCGTGACATCGCGGCCCGGCGCGTCTGGGAGTTCGAAGAGATCGAACGGCAGAGTCAGCGGTATCTCATCGAACAGTCTTGGAAGGAGCGGGCGGCGGCGATTCGGGCACGGCGGGATCGGGAGCGGGCTGCTGCCCGTGGGGACACCACCGGCATTCGCTGAGCGCATGGAGCTCGAGTCGGGTATCCATCCGTGCGCGACGCGTTTGTCGTGATGGCCTCCCGGGCGTCCCGAAACGCCCTGAAATCGAGCGGCGTCGCCGGTTCCGATGGGGGACCGCGACTGACATCTTTCGGGTTCGCCGTCACCTCCGCGGTGCGGTCCTCACCCTGCTGAACTCCAGGAAGTCGACGTGAGCAAGGAACTGGCCCCGCGTCTCGATCCACGAGCCATCGAGCCCGCACGGTACAAAGCGTGGCAGGACGGCGGTCACTTTCACGTACCGGCGTCCGCTGTGCTCGAGGACGGGCGGGAACCATACGTGATCGTCATTCCTCCACCGAACGTCACAGCCGCCCTGCACATGGGGCATGGGCTGAACAACACGGTGCAGGATGTGCTGATCCGGTGGCGACGCATGCAGGGCAGGGCCACGCTCTGGGTGCCTGGTACAGACCATGCCGGCATCGCCACGCAAAACGTGGTGGAGCGGAGGATCGCTCAGGAGGGAGAGACCCGACAGGATCTCGGCCGGGATGCGTTCGTGGAGCGTGTCTGGGACTTCGTGGAGGAGACCGGCGGCACGATTCTCGAGCAGCTCAAGGCGATCGGAGCCTCGTGCGACTGGGAGCGGACCCGGTTCACGCTCGACGACGATCTGGCACGGGCCGTCCGGGAGGTTTTCGTCTCCCTGTACGAGAAGGATCTGATCTATCGGGGCGAATACATCATCAACTGGTGCCCTCGATGCCTGACGGCTCTCTCGAACGAGGAAGCCGAGGGCGAAGAGACCGAGGGGCGTCTCTGGCATCTGCGGTATCCGCTTCCCGAGTCTACATCGGCGGCCGCAAAGGCCGCGTCCGAGGCCGGCGCGGAGGCGATCGGACAGTTCAACGACGGTCGGTGGTACCTGACCGTCTCGACGACCCGCCCCGAGACGATGCTCGGCGACACGGGCGTCGCGGTGCACCCGAGTGACGAGAGGTACAAGCCGCTGGTGGGCGCTGACGTGGAACTCCCGCTCACAGGTCGGATGATCCCGATCGTAGCGGATCGGCACGTCGACCCCGAGTTCGGGTCCGGCATGGTGAAGGTGACGCCCGCGCACGACAAGAACGATTTTGACATCGCGGGTCGCACGGGCCTCGATATTCTCGACGTCATGACGCCGGACGCGCATATGAGCGACAGCGCGCCCGAGGCCTTCCGTGGCATGGAGCGCTTCGAGGCACGCAAGGCAGTGCTGGCGGCGCTGGACGCCGAGGGCCTGATGGCCGGTGAGGACTCGCATGCGCACGCGGTGCCCCACTGCTACCGGTGTGGCACCGTGGTCGAGCCACGCCTGTCAGAACAGTGGTTCGTGAGCATGAAGCCCCTGGCAGAGCCGGCGCTCGCCGCGTCGCAGGACGGTACGATCACCTTCACACCACCTCACTGGAAGCGTGTCTACGAGCACTGGATGGAGAACATCCAGGACTGGTGTATCTCTCGTCAGCTCTGGTGGGGCCACCGGATCCCCGTGTGGTACTGCGACTGCGGGGAAGAGATCGTCGCGCGCGAGGATCCGACGGAATGTCCGAAGTGTGGGAGCGAATCGCTCCAGCAGGATCCGGATGTCCTCGACACCTGGTTCAGCTCCCAGCTCTGGCCGTTCTCGGTCTTCGGGTGGCCGAAAGAGACGGATGACCTGAAGGCATTCTACCCCGGCCACACCATGGTCACGGCCCCGGAGATTCTGTTCTTCTGGGTGGCCCGGATGATCATGATGGGGTACGAGTTCCGTGGGGAGGCCCCGTTCACTCAGGTGTATCTTCACGGCACCGTGCGCGACATCAAGGGACGCAAGATGTCCAAGTCTCTTGGTAACGGGATCGATCCGCTCGAGGTCGTCGAGGCGTTCGGAGCGGACGCGATGCGCTTCACGATCGTCAGCCAGTGCGCGGTCGGGACCGACATCAGCCTGGACCACGAGAACGTCGAGGCAGCGTTCGCGAACGGCCGCAACTTCGCGAACAAGATCTGGAACGCGGGCCGTTTCGCCCTCATGAGCGTGGGGGACGCACCGATCCGGTCGATAGACGACATCCGGGACGACCTCGCCGAAGAGGACCGATGGATTCTCTCTCGACTCGCCCACGCGACCGAGGAGTCCACCCGGGGGCTCGAGCGCTTCCGCCTGCACGAGGTTGCCGAGGGGTTGTATCACTTCTTCTGGGGTGAGATCTGCGACTGGTACCTCGAGCTGGTTAAGAGCCGCCTGAACGCGGAGGGTGACGGTGCAAGTCGCGAAGCAGCCCGGACGACGCTGGTCACGGTCCTCGACGGTGCGTTCCGCCTGCTTCATCCGATCGTACCGTTCGTGACCGCGGAGCTTTGGGCGCGCTTGCCGTGGCCGGAAGGCGTGCACCGCCCGGACGACCTCATCGTCGCGCCGTGGCCGACGCCGGCCGAAGCGGACCGCGACGAGACGGTCGAGGCGGACATGGCGGGCTTCCAGAGCCTTGTGACTGAGGTGCGCCGACTCCGAAAAGAGTACGGGGTGGGCGAAGGACAGCGGATCGGTCTCAACGTACAGGGCGGCCCGGAGGGCTTCTTCGACTCGCTCTCCGTGCGCGCGGCCGCGGTGGAGCAGCTCGCTCGTGTCGACCGTCTCGAGTCCGGTTCGGGTTCGGGTGTGGGAGCGAACGCGGTCCTCTCCAATGGAGCGGAGCTGTTCGTCCCACTCGAAGGAGTCATCGATGTCGAGCGCGAACAGGAACGGATGCAGAACGAGATCGCTCGGCTCGAGGGTGTGCTCGCGGGTGTCGAGAAGCGCCTCGCGAACGAACAATTCGTCGCGAATGCGCCCGAAGATGTGGTGAACACTGCCCGCGACAACGCCGCCCAGCTTCAGGACCAGGTCGCCAAGCTCCGTGAGAAGCTCACGGGGTTGGGAGTCTGATTTCCTGAACCGCCTGGCTGCTCTCGCGATCGCACTGGGCACCATCGCCTGTGCGCAACAGGAGATGCCTCCGGGTGGACCTGACGACGTGCGTCCGCCGGTTATCGTCGCGACGGTTCCCGAAGCACTGGAAACCGTCACCGATCTTCAGACGGAAATCCGATTCGAGTTCGACGAACGAATCAGCGAGCGGGTCACCGGGGGCGCACTCGAGACGGCGATTCTCGTGTCGCCGACGTCGGGAGCGTACGAGGTGAGCCACGGGCGCCAGTCGCTGAGCGTGAAGCTGGAGGGTGGGCTGAGACCGGGTCTCGTGTACCGGGTCACCCTGAAGCCCAACGTCACCGATATGTTCGGCAACGTGATCGCCGACCCCTTCGAGCTGGTCTTTTCCACCGGCGGCGAGCCGGTGCCGACGACGCTCGCGGGCGAGGTCTGGGATCGGATCACGGGTCGCCCCGTCTCGGAGGCGGCCCTGATCGCCATCGACGAGGACTCGCTCGTCCACCGTTCGAGCTCGGATCGCGACGGCATCTTCGCGTTCCGATATTTGCCGGCCGGGGCGCTCGACGTGATCGCCTTCCAGGACCAGAACCGCAACGGAGAGCCCGACTCTACCGAGGTTCAGGGGCTCTCGCCCCTGTCCATCGCCGCGGGTGACACCGTGCTGCTCGAACTTCCGATCCTGACCCCCGACACGTCCGCGGCCAACGTGACCGGAACCGATGTCGTCGACTCGACGACGGTCGCGATCGTCTTCGACGATTTTCTCGACTTCGAGTCGGGCGTCGAGGAGATCGACGTGACGGTCGTGTCGGACTCGTTGGAGGCTCCGACCATCGTCGAGCTCATGCACGAGACCGCCTACATCGAATGGGTGGAGATGGTTTCGGACTCCTTCGCCCGGCTTGACTCGATCGAGTCGGAAGAACGAGCGGCCGCCGCGGCCGCCGAATCAGCCCTGGCTGCGACGGACAGCGCAGCGATTGTCGCGGTGGACACGGCCGCGGGGGCTCTGTTGACCCTCGAGGCCGCACGCCTGGACGTTGCAGGCGATTCGTTGGCGCCCACAGACACCGTCCTGGCGCAAGTCGGTGCGGGCGCGCCCGATACGCGCCCCCGGACGTTCGTCACCAGAGAGCCGCCGCCGTCGCTCCCGAGGCTGGAGGGCTCGACGGCAGGGCGTACGTCGGACGGGCGGCGGGTTCTTCCGGGTCGCCGCCTCGTCATTCGGGTCGATCGACCGATCCCGTTCGGCGTGGAGTTCGCCGTCACCGTCGGCGGGGTCACGAACATCTTCGGCCTTCCGGGTGGCGGTGGGGAGACCACCCTCCTTCGTGACTTCGTCGTCGATTCCACAGCGATTCTCGATTCGATCGCTCGAGCCGACTCCGGGGCGGTCGTGGATACGGGCGCCGTTGTGGACACCGGTGAGTCTTCGTCGGCGGATGTCGGCGGGACCCGGGGGAGGGCAGGACGCCGATGAGCGACGCCCGGAGCCGGATTCCGTCCATCGACGCGCTGCTTTCCTCGCCAGAGGCCGGCGCGATGATGGCCGATGTGGGTCGGGAGCAGGTGACGAACGCCTTCCGGACCGCGGTCTCGGACATGCGGAGCGCGATCGCTCGGCGTGACCCATCCTTGGCCGGGTTCGTCGAGGACCCCGCATGGTACGTCCAGCGCGCCAGCGCGGTACTATCGGCCGCTGCCGTCCCGGGTCTGCGTCGGGTGATCAACGCCACGGGCGTGGTGCTCCACACGAACCTCGGAAGGGCGCCTCTGGCCGATGAGGCGCTGGAGGCGATGCGGTCGACGGCCATGTACTCCAACCTCGAGTTCGATCTGGCCGAGGGTGTACGAGGCTCGCGATATGCGCACTGCGTGCAGCTCCTTCGCGACCTGACGGGTGCAGATGACGCCCTCGTAGTGAACAATGCGGCCGGCGCTCTGGTGCTCTCGATGAGCACGGTGGGCATGGGCAGCGGGGTTGCGGTGTCCCGGGGTGAACTGGTCGAGATCGGAGGCGGTTTCCGGATTCCGGAGGTGATCGAACGCTCCGGAGCCTCGCTCGTGGAAGTCGGGAGCACCAACAGGACGCGCCCCGTCGACTACGAGGCGGTCGTGGAGAGCGGAGAGGCCACGGCGATTCTCAAGGTACACCGCTCGAACTTCCGGATGACGGGGTTCACCGAGGAAGCCTCCGTCGGCGATCTGGTCGACATCGGGGCTCGGCACGGCGTCCCGGTGGTGCATGATCTCGGTTCGGGATTGATGGTGCCTGCCGAGACCCTGGGCTTGCCCGAGGAGCCGAGGGCCTCGGCGTCGATCGCGGCGGGTGCGGACGCCGTCGTGGTCTCCGGTGACAAGTTGATGGGTGGGCCGCAGGCCGGCGTCATCGTCGGGCGAGCGGAGCTGATCGAGCGGATGCGGAAGAACCCGCTGTGCCGGGCGCTTCGCGTGGACAAGGTCACCCTCGCAGGACTGGAGGCGACGCTTCGCCTCTACCTGGATCCCGAGCGTGTCGTGTCGCGAATCCCGTCGCTTCGGATGTTGGCCGAGGACGAGGACGCGCTGCGGGCGGTAGCCGAAGAGGTTGCGGGCATGCTCGAGGCACGGGGCATCACGTGTGAGGTCGTACCGACCCGGGGTGCCGTGGGTGGTGGGACGTATCCCGGATGCGAGCTCTCGTCGTGGGCGGTGCAGCTGGCGGGGCCCAGGGGCGCGCAGGCGCTGGCGAGGGAGTTGAGGACAGGCGCTCCGCCGGTCGTGGGGCGAATTGTAGAGGATCGACTGAGGCTGGACGTCCGGACCCTGCTCCCCGGGGAGCACGAGTTGGTGGCCGGCCGGATCCTGGAGGCCTTTACGTCGAGCGGCTCGGAGACGTGAGTCGACCCGCCGCCTTTATCGATCGTGACGGGACGATCATTGCCGAGAAGGTCTACCTGTCCGACCCCGAAGGGGTCGAGCTCATCCCGGGTGCGGCAGAGGCGCTTCGCACGCTGCGAGACGCCGGCCTTCTGCTCGTGGTCGTCACGAATCAGGCGGGGATCGCCCAAGGACTGTATACGACCGAAGACTACGACGCGGTGGCGGCACGACTCACGGAGATCCTGGCCGAGCACGGGGTCGTCGTAGACGCGACATACTTCTGCCCGCACCATCCCGATTGGACGGGGACCTGTGATTGCAGGAAGCCGGGCACGGGCATGTATCGGCGCGCCGCGGACGCATTGGACATCGATATGGCGCGGTCGTTCTACATTGGTGACAAGATCAGCGATGTGGAGCCCGGTATCACCTTCGGAGGGCATGGAATCCTGGTTCGTACCGGGTACGGTGCGGAGCTCGAGCCCGAGGTCCCCGAGGGTGTCCGGGTCGTCGACGACCTTCGTGGGGCATCCGGTGTAATCATCGATGGAATGGAGGACTCACAAGTCGGTTCTTGAGGCCTCCATCACGCGGTATATTGTGGCCGTTGGGCGGAAACTCCGTCGAGCGATCGAGTACGACAGCATGAGAGTGATGGTGATATGGTGACGCTGACCGTGATGGCCACCGAAAAGGTGCAGGACTTCATCAAAGAGCATGGCGTCGAGACCGAAGCCGGTCTTCGTGTCGCGGTTCTTCCGGGTGGGTGTTCCGGTTTCCAGTACGGCTTGAACATCGAGGACGCGCCGGAGTCCGACGACGAGGTCCTGGACATCAGCGGCGTGAAGGTCTTCGTCGATCCCTTCAGTGCTCAGTATCTGGACGGCGTCGAAATCGATTACGTGAGCTCGATGATGGGCCAGGGCTTCACCTTTCGGAATCCGAACGCGTCGGGCGGCTGCGGCTGCGGGAGCTCGTTCACCGTCTGATGATCCTCCGACGCCGGGGCTGACGCCGTGCAGATCCGGACGTTCACCGGAGGGGGGTTCGGTGAGAACGCGTACCTGGCCGTCTGCGAGGAGACGGCGGCATGCGTCGCCGTCGATCCGGGCTCGGGTGCCCCGATGCTCGTTCGGGCCGTACAGAGCGAGGGTTTAGATCTTCAGGCAGTACTGCTGACCCACGCGCACCTCGATCACATCGAAGGCGTGGCTGACGTCCGCGCGGTCTATCCAGGCGTTCCCATCTGGTTGCACCCGGACGACCTCGCCCTGTATCGGGGGGTCCAGCGTCAGGCTGCGATGTTCGGCCTTTCGGTCGACACTCAGCCCGAGCCGACTGACGAGCTGATCCCGGGTGAGACGTTCGACTTCGGCGCCTGCAGGTTCGATATCGCCTTCGCACCCGGCCACGCGCCCGGCCACGTCGTGTTCGTCTCCGCGCCCGATTCGGTGGCGTTGGTCGGAGACGTCGTGTTTCAGGGCTCGATCGGTCGCACGGACCTGCCCGGAGGTGATTTTCAGACGCTCATGGCATCGATTCGTCGCGAGATCCTGTCCTTGCCCGATGAGACGATCCTCTACCCAGGTCACGGCCCTGCTACGACCGTTGGCCAGGAGCGGGTGACGAATCCGTTTCTCGTGCCTCACTATGGCGGCGAGTTGGTGTGACGCCGGAGGCGGCCCCGGTCCACGTCGCCGTGCTCGCATCCGGGGGCGGCAGCAACTTCCAGGCACTGCTCGATCATGCGTCCTCCGAAGATCGAGGCTGGCGCGTAGCCCTTCTGGTGATGAACCGGGAGGGCGGGGCCGCCGATCGGGCGCGGGCAGCGGATGTCCCGGTTCGGATCATCCCGACGAGAGGCCGCAGCGACGGCGACGTCACGGTTGAGACGCTGGCTGCGTTCGAGGAGTACGACATCGACGTCGTGCTCCTGGCAGGGTATCTGCGACGCATCCCCCCCGAGGTGACCCGACGCTACGCCGGTCGAATGCTGAACATCCATCCCGCGCTCTTGCCGGCCTTCGGCGGTCACGGGATGTACGGCATGAACGTGCACCGGGCCGTGGCAGCGTCGAACGCCCGCGTGACCGGCGCTACCGTCCATTTCGTGAATGACGAATACGACGACGGGGCGATCCTGGCCCAGTGGCAGGTCGCCCACCTGCCGGACGATACGCCCGAGGAGATCGCCTCGCGCGTCCTCGAGGTCGAGCACCGGCTGTATCCGGCCGCAGTCGACCACCTTTGTGCTGCACTGCGAGCGGGTATGAAGCCCGAACGCATGGACGACGTCCGACTGGATGAGCCGCCGGACGTCGTTCGTCCTGAAGTCCCATCCCCACACGAATCGAACGAGGAAGTCCGATGAAGCGCGCGCTTCTCAGCGTGTCCGACAAGCATGGCATCGTGGAGCTCGGCACGGCGCTCCAGGAACGAGGTTGGCAGATCCTCTCGACGGGGGGCACGGCGCGTGCTCTTCGCGAGGGTGGTGTCGACGTCACGTCCGTGTCCGACGTCACGAAGCACCCCGAGATGATGGACGGACGCGTGAAGACGCTCCATCCCGCGATCCACGCCGGTCTCCTCGCCCGACGATCCAACCCGGATGACATGGCGGCGCTCGAAGAGCACGGATACGGACCGATCGATCTCGTGGCGGTGAACCTGTATCCGTTCCGCGAGACGGTGGCCGCCGGCGACGTTCCGGTGGACGTTGCGATGGAGAAGGTCGACATCGGCGGACCGACGATGATCCGAGCGGCGGCCAAGAGCCACAAGGATGTGTGGGTCGTGGTCGACCCGGCGGACTATGACGCCGTCATCGGTGCGATCGACGGTGAGGACGACGCCGTGCTGCGCCGACGCCTGGCGGCCAAGGTGTTCGACCACATCAGCGGTTACGACGCCGCGGTCGCCGCGTACCTGCGGAGTCAGGACGGGGCGGGCGAGGTGCTGGGTGCTCGCCTGGAGGGTTCTCTGACCCGACTGCAGACGCTTCGCTACGGCGAGAACCCAGACCAGCAGGCGGCGTTCTATGGGCCCGACTCTCCTGTCGGGATTTCGGCGCTCGAACAGCACCACGGCAAGGAGCTGTCCTACAACAACATCCTCGATCTGGACGGCGCACTGCTGAGCCTGTCGCCCTTCGCCAGATCGCCCCGGCCCTCAGTGGCCATCATCAAGCACACCACGCCGTGCGGTCTCGGGGTAGGGGATTCGCTTGCCGAGGCGTATGAGCGCGCTCTTGCAACGGATCCGGTGAGCGCCTTCGGTTCGGTGATCGCCGTGAACCGGCCCGTCGACGCCGCGACGGCCGACCTGATGTCGGAGCTGTTCATCGAATGCCTCGTCGCCCCGGGGTACTCCGACGACGCGATGGCGAAGCTCACCGAGAAGAAGAACATCCGGATCATGACGTTCCCCGGAGACGACACATCCACGTTCCTGGAATGTCACGGACACCTCCCCGAACCTCGGGTGCTGCGCACGGTCTACGGCGGCATGCTGGCGCAGACGCCCCCGATTCCGCCGTTCTACGGTGAGGTCGACGAGTCATGGACGGTGGCGACGAGGCGTGAGCCCACCGAGCAGGAGTGGGATGACCTGAGGTTCGCGTGGGCCGCGATCTTCGGCGTCAAGTCCAACGCGATTCTGCTCGCGAAGGACGGCGGTGTGCTCGGGATCGGCGCGGGGCAGATGAGCAGGGTCGATTCGTCGAAGATCGCGGTGCGAAAGGCCGGAGACGCCGGTCTTGATCTAGAGGGCTCGGTCCTCGCGTCCGACGCATTCTTCCCCTTCCGAGACGGGGTCGACGCCGCAGCCTCCGCGGGCGTGAAGGCCGTGATCCAGCCGGGTGGCTCCGTCCGCGACGAAGAAGTGATTGCCGCCGCCGACGAGCACGGAATCGCGATGGTCTTTACGGGTCGGAGGTTGTTCCGGCACTAGGCCAGGAAGTCCGTGCGGTCATGCCTGCTAGGAAGCAGGCTCCGCTGCGGTCGGCTCGTCCAGGAGGCGGTCGACCGCGGCTCGCATCGCGGGCGGGGCGAAGTAGCCCACCACCCGGTGCTGCACGATCCCGTCACGATCGATGATGAACGTGGTCGGGATCGCGCTGATGCCGCCGAAGGCGCTCCGGTGATCATAAGTGGCGCGACCCACCGGGTAGTCGATACCCCGTTCGCTCAGGAAATCCTGGATACCGGCTCCGCGCCCGGCGTCGGTGGCGAGGCCAAGGACAACGACCCCGTCGGCAGCGCGCTCTTCATGAAGGTTCTGCAGCGCCGGCATCTCGAGCTTGCACGGCCCGCACCACGTTGCCCAGAAGTTGAGCACGACCACGTTGCCCACGAGAGCGTTGGAGTCCACATCCGATCCGTCGAGAGCCGTGAACGCATAGGCAGGGGCCCGTCCGAGGTCCGGGCCCACGCCTGTCCACGCCTGCAGCTGCGGACCCAGGCGGTAGAGGACGAAGAGCAGGAGGGCCGCGGTGACCACCCGCTCGCCCCAGACGAAGAAAAGCCGTCGATCCATGGGGGCTTGAACCCCGCAATCGACAGATGAGGTCCGCGTACTACCGCGGTCGTCTACTCACACGAAACACAGTTGTGGTTGTTCACCGCACCCAGCGATTCCAGGAGTGCGATCGCTTCGGGGTAGGGCTGTACTCGCTGGACAGGCCCGTTCGCCATGTCCACGGTGGTCTCCCCCTTGCGACTGACCACCATGACGTCGGCACCCTGATCGACCAGGTAAAGGATCAGCTCGACGTCGCCCCGAGAGGCGGCGTGGTGCAGGGCGGTGTATCCATTCGCGTCACGTGCGTTGACGTCGGCGCCCATCTCTTCGACCAGGAACTTCACTGCGGGCAGCCAGCCATTGGGCAGGTAGCGATGCGCGTTGCCGGCGAAAGACTGTCCATAACCGACGCCTGAAGCCGCGTGAATCGGGTGGATCGCCGGACCGCCGACCGGTACGACCGGTAGCCCCGAGGGGTCGGGCCCCTCTTCTTCTTCCTCTGGGTCCTCCTGGTTTGCCGGCTCTTCCGCCCCCACCGATTCCTGCTCGACGGCTTCCGGGACGGTATCCGCAGCGGCGTCGGCGTCGGCCGTCGCATTCTCTGTTTCGTCTCCGGAATCGTCCTCCGAGGCTTCCGCGCTCTCGGGAGCGGCGGGCTCCTGACCACTCTCCTCTGGTTCGCTCTCCTCCTGCATCGGGGTCGGGCGGCGTCGCCTCTGAGGCGGCTTCATGGTCTGGATGTCGGGATCGGCGCCGTACGAGGCGAGGAGCTTCATCGCCTCCAGGTCGAGGGCGTACGCAGCGCGCCAGAACGGGGTCGCACCCTCGAGATTGATTCCGCTGCCACGAAGCACTCCGAAGGTGTATTCCATGTACCAGAGGTGCTTCGAGAGGCGCGCATTCGGGTCGGCGCCGGCCTCGAGGAGAAGCTTCATCATCTCCAGGTGCGTCGTCTCCTGGCGCTGATGTTCGGTTGGGTGTGCATACGAGGCTCTCGGCTGCCACTCGCGCTCGAGTACGGCGTACAGGGGTGTCGCACCGGCATCACTCACGGCGTTGGGATCGGCTCCCGACTCGATGAGGATTCGGGCGAGGTCCCACTGGCCGTTGATCGCAGCCATCAGGAGTGGTGTCGTTCCGTCCCCGGTGACGCGATCGATCTCGGCTCCGCCGCTGAGCAGGGCCAGGGAGGCCTCGACGTGTCCCTGCCGGACGGCATGGTGCAGGGGGGTAAGGCCACCCCACGATCCGACCTGTTCGGCATATGACAGGGGCCGGGGCTCATCGTCTTCCTCGCTGTCGCCCTGGCCCTCGCTTTCGTCGCCCT
>CAZBHZ010000001.1:246563-261527 GCA_964492085.1 uncultured Gemmatimonadaceae bacterium
CCACCCTGTGCGGCGGCGTCCTGATCCTCGCTCTCCGAAGTGGGGTCTTCCTCCGCATCCTCCCCGCTGGTGCCCGTCACAGCCTCCGCGTCGGGTGCCGGTGGCGCTACGGATTCGTCACTCCCGTCCGCGGCATCGACGTCTGCTTCTGCCTCCTGACGCGAGATCTCCGACCACCGGGTCTGCACCTGGCGCGCGAGGTCGACAGCGGCCTGTACCTGGCTGGGGGTCGGCTGCCAGTCGGGACCTCCCGCCTGCTGTTCACGGAAGCCCTCGATCGCCTCCTGCAGCCGGCGCTCCGCGGCGTTGTCGGCGTCGGCCATCTCGACCACGTCCACCGCAGCGGACGAGAGGTTGGGATCGGCCCCGGCCGCGATCAGGATCTCGATCGCCTCGACGCGGTTCAACGCTGCGGCGAAAATGAGCGGTGTCTGCGCCCACGATCCGGCCTTGGCATCGACCAGGGCTCCGTGTTCGAGGAGGAGCGAGATGGTCTCGGCGTCCCCGGACCGCGCAGCCAGGTGAAGGGGGGTCGCGCCACTGTTGGTCGTGGACAGACCCGGATCGGCTCCAGCCCTCAGGAGAACATCCACGACCTCCCGACGACCCCCGCGCGCCGCGATGTGCAGCGGTGTATACCTCCCGATGCGAGTCCCGGCATTGAGTCTCGCCCCGGCATACACCAGCACCTCGGAGAGCTCCCGGTGGCCATGGCGGGCCGCCCAGTGCAACGCGGTCATCCCGTCGCCCTGCGCGCCGTTCACATCCGCTCCTGAACGGAGCAACGACCGCACGGCTTCGACGTCTCCACGCATGGCCGCATCGGCGACGGGCGCGTCGGAAGGTGCCATGGCCCCGAGGGCCAGGATCACGCTCAGGGCAAAGCCCGCTTTGGCCGTGCTCCAACGTGCCCCAGAGTGTCTCATCCGCTCGACTCCACGCCGCCTAGAGGAGGAATTCGCCCGTGCTGTCGCCGAAGCTGCGCAGATCTTCGTGGCCGAGTCGGTGAAGGAGGGTCAGGAAGACATTCGCCATCGGTGTCCCATCGGGGGCCTTGTAATGCGCTCCCCCGTCCAGGACTCCGTTACCCCCGCCAAGCACGATGAGCGGGCAGCGCCGGTGATTGTGTAGATTCGCGTCACCCATGGGCGAGCCCCAGAGGACGACGGTGTTGTCGAGCAGCGTGCCGTCCACGTCGGCCGTGGTCTTGAGCCGTTCGATGAAGTACGCGAGCTGCGCCACGCGGTACTGACAAATCTTGTTGAATTCGAGAATGCTTTCTTCACGGCCGCCGTGGTGGGACGCGGGGTGGAAGCCGCGGTCCGATCCACTCTCGGGGAAGGTCCGGTTCGAGGCGTCGCGCCCGGTTTTGAACGCCGTCACCCGGGTGATGTCCGTCTCGAACGCGAGCACCTGCAGATCGAACATCAGCTGCATGTGTTCACTGAACGAGTCCGGCACGCCCGGCGGGGCGCCCGGCAGCTCACGGGGCTCACCGCTGTTGTTGCGTGCTTCGATCATCTGAATGCGGCGTTCGATCTCACGCACACTGCTCAGGTAGCGATCGATCCTCTGGCGATCGAGGGCGCCGACCTCGCGTTTGAGGTGGGCGACTTCGCGCGCGACCCAATCCAGAATGCTGCTGTGCGTCCTGCGTCTCAGTGCTCGTTCTTCCTCGGTCCCGCCCGCGCCAAACAGCAAATCGAAGGCTGCTCGGGGGCTGCGGATCATCGGGAGGGGGGTCGTCGGTGACGACCAGCTGATCGAGTCGGTGTACGAGCAGGAGTAGTTGTAGTCGCATCCGCCGCCCTTGTCGGTGGGCTCGATGCAAAGCTGAAGTGAGGGAAGGACCGTGTCCTGACCGAACCGTTGGGCATGGATCTGGTCGAGGGACGTCCCGACCATCAGATCGGAGCCCTGCGTCTGCTTCGGGTGAGACTGGGTGAGGAAGACCGCGCTGGAGCGAAAATGATCTCCCCCGATCTCAGGGGGAGCGAAGGCCTCAGCCATCCGCACGTCGGTGTTGCTCACGATGGTGAGGTCGTCGCGATGGGGCTCGAGTGACGCCAGCACGTTGCCCGGCAACAATTCGAAGTCCCGCCCCACGGTTTCCGGCGCGAACAGGTGCTGGGAGGATCCCCATTCGTTGCAGCCCGCGACGCCATGCACTTCTTCAATGCAGACGAGTCGTTTGGGTGGGTCTGCCGTCGTCCCGCGTGCCCGACCCGCCGGTGTCATGGCATCCAGCATGGGAAGACCGATCGTCGCACCCATCCCCTTGAGGAAGGTCCGGCGCTCGATGCTCTTGCCGGTAATGAAATGCATACTCGACTCCGTCTAGTTCGAGGCCATGTCGACTGCCTGCTTCATCCGGAAGGCGTCGCTCAGGACGACACCCACGATGAAGGACGACAGTCGATACGAGTCTTGCTCGGCCAGGCCTGCGATGGTTCGCACCGTCGGTTGGTCGCGGACATCGAGCCGCCGCCCGAGCGCGTACGTCATGAGGTTTGCGGTGAAGTTGCGTACGAGGGGAATCGGACGCTGGAGAAGCGCCTCGGACAGCTGTAGAGCGTTGGAAATCTCGCTCCCATCGTAGAAGGTACCGCGCGTGTCGAGCGGCATGCCGTTCTCGCGAGTCCGCCACTTCCCGGTCACGTCGAAGTTGTCGAGGGCGAGGCCAATGGGATCGATGAGGTTGTGGCACGACGCGCACGTAGGGTTGGCGCGGTGTGCCTCCATCCGCTCGCTCGTCGTAAGAATCTTCACTCCGTCGGCACCGCTGGTCTCCTCGAGATCCGGCACGCCGGGGGGCGGGGGAGGAGGTGGGACCCCGAGGAGCACTTCCATGACCCATTTTCCGCGAAGTACCGGGGATGTTCGATTGCCGAGCGACGTCTGGACGAGGACGCTGCCGTGCCCGAGCAGTCCACGGCGGTTCTCCTCGGGATAATTGACTCGCCGGAAGTCGTCGCCGATGACACCCGTGATACCGTAATGGTCCGCGAGTCGTTCGTTCACGAAGGTGTAGTCTGCGTCGAGGAGTTCGAGGAGGCTTCGGTCCTGACGCACCAGATGGTCGAAGAACAGCTCGGTCTCCCGGCGCATGTCGGTCGCGAGCTGGCGACTGTAGTTCGGGAACCAGAAGGCATCCGGCTGGACCTTCTCGAGATCCTGAAGCCTGAGCCACAGGTGGGCGAAGCGGGTCGAGAGGGATGCCGACCGGGGGTCGGTGAGCATTCGCCGGGTCTCGCGCTCCAGGACCTCCGGATCCGACAGCTGACCATCGCGGGCGAGTTGAAGGAGCTGGCGATCCGGTCCGATCCCCCACAGGAAGAACGACAACCGGGAGGCGAGATCGATACCGTCGACGGGGAAGACCTCGCCCGGGTCGACACCCCGAGGCTCGGACTCGATACGGAAGAGGAAGTGGGGGCTGACCAGCATCGCCTCGATCGCGGTGCGGATCCCGACTTCAAAGCCCCCCTCGGACGCCCCCAGGTCGTAGAAATCGAGCAACGCACTGAGGTCGCGATCTTCGAGCTCTCGACGATATGCCTGAGTGGCGAGGCGCGTCATGATCTCTCGCGCACAGGGGCGCGCCTCATCCGCCGCCGTCGGGCGGCACGAAAAGATCTGCCTCCGACTCGGGGTTTCAGAGATTCCCGCAGGCTCGTACGGACCTTCGACCGTGAGGTGCATGAGGTGCGGAGGCGATGTCGTCCCGTAGCTCGCTTCAGTCCCGGACAGGGACCAGTCGTTCGGACGGATCAGGTCCTCGTATGGTCCGTCGGTCTGGCGCACGAAGGCGGCTGAAATCCGATGCTGTCCGGCGCGCACAAAGATCGAGTCGGTGCGCATCGGGTACCCGAGCCGACCCTGAAAGTCGATGAGGCGCGAGGTGCCTGCGGAGTACCGGAGGAGCGCGACCTGGGCGCCGTCGACCGACACGTCGATGTCGTGGAAGCGCTCCCCCCACCCGGACATGAAGCCGAGGCTGAAGATGTACGTGCCGTCTGCCGGGAAGGTGTGCAGCACACTGACCCCGCCTCGGGTTCCGTACGGTGCCCCCTCTACCGTCTCCCATTCGTGCTGCGAGACCGATGGGTCGTTCGAGTAGGTTTGCGAGGCTGCGGGCGCATCCGACTGGCCGACCGCCTGGCGAGCGACCTCCGAAGCCGCGGTGAGATACGCGTCCATGAGGGTCGCGGAGATCACCTGCGCGTCTGCGACATTGTCGAAGCTGGCGCTGATCTGATCTTCGGGGAGCCAATTGGATGCGTCGACCTGAAGGTCGAGGAGCTGCTCGACGAGTCGTTCGTATTCGGCCCGATTCACACGCTGAAACGGTCGATTCCCCGGATTCGACCGTCCGGCGGCCGCCCGGTCGACGATGTCCTCCAATGTCTGGGCAAGGACGACGAGGGTGTCGCCGGCAGGGCGCCGAGCGCCTGGAGGGGGCATCATGCCCGCCCGTAGCTTGCGGATCATCTGCTCCGCGATCGCCGCTTCCGTTGCGGCCGCTTCGACCGCGAAGTCCTCCAGCGAAAGGTCACCGCGCAGGCGTCTCTCGTTGTGGCACCGGACGCAGTACTCCTGAACGACGTCCGTCATGCTGACGGTGGTCGTTTCGGAGCGAGGGGCGTGCGCGACCGGGGCTACGGGAATGGACCCGTACCCGATCGCGAGCGCCGCGCTCGCAAAGGCCAACAGAGCGACCTGCTTCATCTGGGACTCTCGAATGTTGCTCGGCTGCGCCGACGCCTAACCCGCTAGGGATAAGGGCCGATTCGCAAAGTGGAAAGGCATCCGATACAGAACGTGACAACGGGTGCCAAGTCGACCGACCCACACCAAGTTGCAGAAGTCTGTCTCACGTTCCCTTGTCGCGCCGGTTCACGAACCTTCGGATACCCCATGCCACTCCCGGATCTCGCTCGCCTCGCCACCCTGTCGGTGGCCCTTTTCGTTGCGCTTCCGACGCCGTCGGCCGCTCAGGTGGACCTCGCGGCTCTCTCTTCCATGAAGGCGCGCAGCGTCGGACCGTCAGGGCAGGGTGGACGCATCAATGCGGTCGATGCGCTGGTGGAGAACCCCGACGTCATCTATGTGGGCGCAGCCGCCGGAGGAGTGTGGCGTTCGAAGAACGCGGGAACCACGTGGGAGCCTCTCTTCGATGATCAGCCGGTGCAGTCGATCGGGGCCCTGGCGGTCGATCAGCGGAATCCCGACGTGATCTGGGTCGGGACCGGTGAGGGTAGCCCTCGCAACTCGGTGAACCACGGCAACGGTGTCTACAAGTCGATCGATGGGGGGCGGACGTGGCGACATCTGGGGCTCGAGGGCTCACGGGCGATCCATCGAATCCTGCTCCACCCCGAGAATTCCGACGTCGCCTACCTGGCCGTGGTGGGCAGCCCGTTCGGCGACTCCGAGCAACGGGGTGTATATCGGACTCGAGATGGTGGAGAGACGTGGGAACGGACGCTCTTCGTGGATGACCGCACCGGGGCCGCTGACCTCGTCATGGATCCCCGGAACCCGAACAAGCTGATCGCGTCGATGTGGAGTCACCGGCGCCAACCGTGGACGTTCTATTCCGGAGGGGACGGCTCTGGGGTCTACGTCAGCTACGACGGTGGCGACAGCTGGGACCGGAGGACGTCGGAAGACGGCCTTCCGGAAGGGGAGTTGGGTCGCATCGGCCTCGCGATCTCCGCCAGTGAGCCCGACATCGTGTACGCGCTCGTCGAGGCGTCCCGGAACGCGCTTCTCCGTTCGGAAGATGGAGGACGGAGCTTCGAAACCGTCAACACCGATGAAGGCGTCAATCCTCGGCCGTTCTATTACGCCGACATCTTCGTCGACCCATCGAATGAGAATCGACTGTACCGGGTCGCCGGCCGAATCGACGTATCGGAAGACGGCGGAAAGACGTTCGAAACGTGGGTGTCTGGAGAGCTCGTTCACGTCGACCATCACGCGTGGTGGATCCACCCCGACGACCCCGACCTGATTATCGACGGAAACGACGGTGGCGCAGCGATCTCGCGTGACCGTGGACGGCACTGGCAGGTGTTCCACAACCTGCCGATCGGCCAGTTCTACCATGTCAACGTCGACGAGCAGACGCCGTACAACATCTACGGAGGAGCTCAGGACAACGACTCGTTCCGAGGCCCGTCGTACGCATGGAATTTTCAGGGTATCCAAAATCACCAGTGGGAGAATCTGGGCTGCTGCGCAGACGGCTTCGACATGGCGCCCGATCCGCGGAACGATCGATTCGGGTACGTCATGCATCAGGGAGGAGCCCTGCTGCGCTATGACCGTGTTACGTCGACGTTCCGACGTGTGACGCCGTCTCACGAGGCCGAGGCCGACCTTCGCTTCAACTGGAATGCGGCTCTCGCCCTCGATCCGATCCGACCTGGTCGGGTGTGGTTCGGCTCGCAGTACCTGCACGTGAGCGACGATGATGGCCTATCCTGGCGCACGGTCAGCCCGGACCTGACGACGAATGACCCGGAGCGCCAGCGGCAGGCCGAGTCGGGTGGATTGACCACGGATGCGACCGGGGCGGAAAACAACACGACGATCGTGACCATCGCGCCAAGTCCGGTGCAGGATGGAGTGATCTGGGTCGGCACCGACGACGGGAACGTGCAACTCACCAGGGATGGCGGCGCGAACTGGACCAATCTGATCGACGAGATGCCGGGCGCGCCCGCGGGTGCATGGGTACCGCAGATCCACGCATCCAGTCACTCCGCCGGAGAGGCGTTCGTCGTGATCGAGGATCACCGTCGAGACGACTGGACGCCGTACGTGTTTCATACTCGCGATTTTGGCGCGTCATGGCGAAGGATCGCGGACACTGTCGACGGTTACGCACTCTCGGTGGTTCAGGATCCGGAGGTGGCTGAGTTACTGTTCGTGGGGACCGATCGAGGACTCTGGTTCAGCGTCGACGCCGGTAGCGCGTGGCAGAGGTGGACCCACGGCGTGCCTGCCACGCCGGTACGTGACATGGTGATTCAGACCCGTGAGCACGATCTGGTGATGGGTACGTTCGGACGGTCGTTCCTCGTCCTGGACGACATCCGGCCTCTGCGCGTCCTCGCCCGGAATGAAGGTCCGCCGCCTGGGCTTCACCTCTTTCCGATGATCGATGCCCCTCAGGTGGAAGTCGCCCAACAACCGGGCGCAATCTTTCCCGGTGATTTCCTGTATCAGGGGGAGAACCGCCCCTTCGGCGCACGGATCCGGTACTGGGTGCCCGAGCCGTCGGATTCCAGCGCCGTGGGAGACGAGGCGGAGACGACCATTCAGCTGCTCTCGAACGGCGAGGTGATCCGTCGGTTGAGCGGGCCGGCGTCGCCGGGAATTCATCAGGTGCAGTGGGGCATGGAGCGGGCCGGAGTGCGATCAGCGAGCCGGCCTGAGCCAAGCGAACCGGAGACGGCATCCGAGCCTGGCGGTCCCCTGGCGTTGCCGGGTGACTACACCGTACGCGTCATCCTCGCGGCCGACACGGCCGAAGTCCGCGGCCGCGTCTTGCCCGACCCCCGCATCGACTTCGATCGGGCGACCGCTCTGCAGGTCTCAGCTCTCCACGATCGCCTTCTGGATGCGGAGCGTCGAGCGACGGCGAACGCGGACCGTATTCGTGACGCACGAGAGGCGATTGGCCGCGTCGAGGACCTCCTCGATGAGCGCGAGGGCGAGGTTGCAGACTCCCTCACGTCGCACAGTGACCGACTCGACGAGGAACTCGAAGCGTTCTATACCGAGATCGCGGGCGAGAGCGGACAGCGTAGTCGCAATGATCCTTCGCGCCTGACGTCCCGGATCCGGGCGGCGTCCCGCGCCCTGCTTTCAGGCCGCTGGCAGGAGCCGAGTCAAGCGGCGATGCGGACGCTCGAACGTGCCGAGGCAGCGGTGAGTGCCTTCGGTGAACGCATCGACGAGTGGTTCGCAGGGGAGTGGGTCGCCTACCGTGCGGCCGTCGAGGCTGCCGAACTCGGGCCGCTGGAGGGCGTCGGGTCGTGATGTCGCCGACCGCGAGCGGGGCCGCCCCGTGTTCCTCCGTGGTGCGTGGTCGGCATCGACAGCGGCGAGTGTCGCCGCGGATGGAGCAGGTGTCGGACGGTGTTCCTGCAATCCAACCGGGCTGCATGGCCTGATTGCCTCGAAGGCGGTTACGGAGCGTTCGAAATGGAGCATGTCGATATCGCCGTGGTCGGGGCCAGCGTGACGGCCCTGGGCTACCTGAAGTACATCGGTGACACGGAGATTCCCTTCACGTACGTCGTGCTCGAGGGAGAAGGTGACGTCGGGGGAACGTGGTTGAAGACGCGGTACCCGGGGATACGGTCCGACTCGGATGCCTACACCATGTGCTTCGGCTTCAAGCCGTACACGGGTGACAGCACCTTCATCTCGGGTGAGGACTTCCAGACGTATCTGCGAGAGTACGCTGAAGAGTCCGGGATTCACGAACGGATTCGCTTCCACGCCAGGGTTCTCAGCTGCCACTGGGATTCGGCGGGAGAGGTGTGGACGATTCGGTACCGATCGGGCGACCACACGGACCGCGAGGTCACGGCCTCCCATCTGATCAATGCGGCCGGTTATCTGTCGGTTACGAGGATGAACGATCCTCACTTCGACAACGAGAGCAGCTTCGAGGGCGAGATCTTCCACGCCAACCTCTGGCCCGAGGGCTTCGACTGTTCGGGCCGCAAGGTGGCCGTCATCGGCAGTGGGGCAGCGGCCGTCACGCTCATTCCCCCGGTCGCGGAGACGAGCGAGGCTCTGACGCTGGTTCAGCGGTCACCCGGGTACATCCTCGCCTGGCCCCGACGCGACCCCGTGGACGTGCTCCTGTCTCGTGCTCTCCCGCTGCGGTGGTCGAATCCGCTGATCCGACTGAAATGGCAGCTGACCCGTCACGGGTTCTACTACGCCGCTCGCGCCGTTCCTCGCGTGATCCGGGCGCTGCTGCTGTTCCAGGTGTGGGTCTTGCTCGGGAGTCGGCGGGGTGAGCTGTTCTCTCACTTCAAGCCCCGGTACCGCCCATGGGACCAGCGGCTGTGCGCGGCACCGGACGGCGACATGTTCAGGGCTCTGAGGATGGATACAGTGAGCGTTCAGACCGGCGAGGTCGCGCGGATCGAGCCGAAGGGCCTGACCATGCAGGACGGCACCTTCGTGGAGTGCGACGTGATCATCAAGGCGACCGGGAACGAGGCGGCTGCCGGCGGTGGCGTTCCCCTCTACGTCGATGGCGAGAAGGTCCAGATCTCCGAACGGCTGGCGTTCTGCGGTACGATGCTCGAACGGGTGCCCAACTATTTCATGATGGGTGGAATCATCTTTGACACCTACACGACCCGCGTGGAGGTATACGGTGAGTTCATTGCCCGATTGCTGGCCTTCATGCGGAGCGCAGGACACCGTGTCGTGTGCCCCGTTCCCAGCACCCGACCCCACAGGCTGATCTCGATGCTGGGGGGTCTGGATTCAAACTATGTGAAACGTTCGGCGAGCCGGTTTCCGCTGATCGGCGACCGGTTTCCCTGGGCGAAGAGCGAGAACCACTGGGTAGCGCGTCGGGCGCTGCGAGGGTTGTCCTTCGATCACGAGGATCTGCGGTTCGAGTAGCGCAATCGGCCCTCGGCGCAGCGTCTGGGGCTCGGGTCGGGCCCGTGCGCGCGGTGCCGATCCCGATGGCGCCCCGAGCGCTATTCGTTTGCGAGACGCCGGCCCCGCGTCAGCCCGGGGTAGGGCGTCCGATTCTTCCAGATCAGCCACATGGACCCACTGAGCGCGAGCACGGCGGCGACACCAACTGGCCAACTCTCGACCGAAAGATCCACCTCACGCGTACCCAGATACAGCGCGAGCGCGTTGTTGATCATGTGCCACAGCATGGCAGGGAAGATGGAGCCGGTCATCAGTACGACGCTGGCAAGGATCATCCCAAGGACGGCCGTGCCGGGAATGCGGAAGATCTGAAAGTGAAAGAGTCCGAAGATCAATCCGGTTCCCACCGTGATCAGCGCCGGACTCCAACGGCTTCGAAGACCGTGGATGAGCAGGCCTCGAAAGGTCAGTTCTTCGACGATGCCCGGGATGACCGACAACATCAGGATGATCTGCCAGATCGGAATGTCGGGCGGAAGGAGCGCCTGTCCGAAGTTCTCGAGCATTTCCGGCGGGACCGGCATGACGAGATTCATGAACTGGGCGACCATCGAGAACGCGAGGAGTCCGGCCGGTGCGCCCAGCAGCACGGCGACCCAGACCCCGCGCTTGGGCGCACGAAGTGCCATGGCTTCGACAGGATCCAACTTGAAGATGCGGACCAGCAGGAGCGGAAACGCGAGGAACACGACGCCCACGTTCATCACCGTCGTGACACGCAGGTCATCCCACCGCACGTTGAAGTCGATGAGCACCTTCACGGCCCAGAACAGCAGGAAGAGCCGCAGCACGCGAGCACGGAAGAGCGCGCCTCCCCCGAGAAACTCCGCTTCCGTCGTGTCCCCCGTGATGACCGCCTCGTCGTGCAGCGCGCTGACGGTCAGCCTCGTCACCCAGACGGCGACGGCGGCCGTGACGCTCCATGCCACGCCGACGGCGATCCAGTTCGGCCGACCGACGAGTACGTCGCGAACGGCGATGCTCACGTTGGCCATCGGAACGAAGACGACCGCCGACACCAGCTGCAGATCCGGCAAGAGTGGAGCCAACGTCGGGGTGATCATCCCGAGCAAGACCGGCAGCAGCCAGAGCTGGGCCTCCTTGTAGCTCTTCGCGTACGCCGACGTCAGGAGTAGCAGGCCAGCCGTCAGCGCCACGACCGGCAGGTAGAGCAAGAGGAGGAGCATTGCCTTACCCGGAGTCATCGATACGGCGAAGCTGCTGCCGACCGGAATCAGATCCAGTCCCAGATAGACCCACAGGTTGAGGACCTGAACCGCGGCGATGGTCAGTGCGACAGAGGCTACCGCCAGCAACTTTGCGGTCACGATCTCGTCGCGTGATGCGGCTGTGGTCAGAATGGTGACGAGTGTGCCGCGCTCCTTCTCACCCGCGAGCGTGTCCACCGCCACAACCGAACCGCCGGTCACCATCAGCATGACGAGAAAGAGGGTGAGAAAGCGTCCCATGCGGGCACCCTGTACCTCGTCCGTGCTCGCCACATTCATGGTGTCGAAGACCGCGACCTCAGTCGGAAGCACCGGGAAGCCCGCCTCGACGAGTAATGAGTCCCGCCGCGCCGCACGGATGTCGAGGAGTCGATCGGTGAGCTCGTCAGCGCCCCTGCTCGATGCGGTGCGGTTGGCCTTCATGGTGAGGCGAAACACGGGCGCATCGTCCAGGTCCTCGACACTGGACCCAAGGGTCGAGTCGGACTCGACGGCCTCGCGCCACTCCGCGGCCGAGAGTGCCTCGAGATAGAAGTCCAGCTCGTCTGCCTCCAGCGCCGCTCGCGGGTCGTCTCTCTCCACGCGATTGAAGCGAGCACCCTCTCCTTCAGGTCCCTCGGCCCCGGGGAGCGTCTGCAGCAATGCGTCCGCCAACGCCCGTTCGGTTCCCGTGACCATGAAGGTGTACGTCCGATTCGATGCCCGTTCGCTTCGACGGTCCTCAACCTGGGACAAGACGAGGAGGAGCAAAGGCATAAGAGCCACGGGCAGCACGATCGACATCAGGACGGTTCGGACGTCTCGAGTCAGCGACCGAAGCTCGAGGCCGACGATCGCCCGCACCGCCGGAGTGATCTTCAATCGACGATCCCGTCGTCCGCTGCCGCGGCCGGCGTACCGGTGTCACTCGGCCGGGCGTAGTGGACGAAGATGTCCTCCAGGTAGTGGTGTCCGGTGGCGTCGCGAAGACCATCGAGCGTATCGGTCGCCAGAATCCGGCCGTGGTGGATGATCGCGATCCGGTCGCAAAGCTGCTCGGCCTCGCTCATGATGTGCGTCGAGAAGATGATGGCTTTCCCGTCATCTCTGAGTCTCGCGATGATCTCGCGAAGTTCGATCGCGTTCAGGACGTCGAGGGCGACGGTTGGCTCATCAAAGATGAGCACCGGCGGATCGTGAGCGACGGTGCGCGCGATCGAAACCTTCTGCTTCATGCCTGACGACAGCTTTTCCACGCGCGAGTCGGCGAAGTCGTTCATACCGAAACGGTCGATCAGATCATCGACCCGCTGCTCGATTCGGTTTGCGGGGTATGCGTTCACGCGGGCAAAGAAGCGGAGCGTCTCCCGAGGTGTGATCTTCGGGTACAGCGCCGTCGAGGCACTGTAAAATCCCAGATTTGCCCGGACCTGCTCGGCAGCCGCGCGTACCTCGTGTCCGTGGACCCACGCCGTGCCACCGCTCGGCACGAGGACGGTCGCGAGCATGCGGAGTGTGGTCGTCTTGCCCGCTCCGTTCGCCCCGAGCAGACCGAGGATCTCTCCCGCCGCGCATGTGATATCCACCGAGTCGACGGCGCGGACTTCTCCCCGTCCGTCGTCGTAAAACACCTTGGTCAGACCGTTCGTGCGAACACGTGGTTCAGACATCGACACTCCTACGCCCGGGCCCTGCGGCTCTTGAAGCGGTTCTTGAGAAAGTTGCCGAGTCCACCCGCCTGTGCCCCGACGATGACGTCTTCGCTGCGCATGACCCATTGGGCGACCCCGATCGCGATCGCCACACATACAGCCATGACTCCGAGTGACGTCCCGACGAGCGCCGGGTCTACCGTCCCGTTGATCGCTGCTCGGATCACCATGATCATGTTCGCGACCGGGATCAGGGCCACCTGCAGGGTGAACTCTGTCTCCGGATCCTGAAGGAACACCGCGGGAACGAGCATCAATATGTAGAACGGCATGATCATGGACTGGCCCTCCTTGAACGTCCTCGCGAAGACCGCGAATACGAGCATGCCTGCTGCGACGAACAGACCCAGGAGGGCCGTACCCAATGCGATCACGAGCAGTGCAGAAAGAGGAATTCCACCCGAGGCCATGAGTGCCGCGTTCTCTGCACCGGCCAGCGGCGCGAGAATCCATTGGAGTGAGAGCGTGAGGGCGCCCAGATTCAAAAGGCCGCCGGCGATGCCGAAGGCGGCGACGTAGAGGTACTTGGCGATGGCCAGGTTGGCTCTCGGAGCGGCCACGGTCATCAGGGTCTCCCACGTCGACCGCTCACGCTCCCCGGCGGTCGCGTCGATGGCCGGATAGAATGCGGCAATGGTGACCATGAGCAGAGTGAGCATCGGGACGAGGAGCCCTAGCAGGAACCGCGTCATGTCCTGGTTTGACGCGACGTTCTCTCTCGTAACCAGAAAGTCGGTCCAAACCGCATCGGCCACGCCGAGTGTTTGCCGCTCCCGATCGACCCAGCCCCTGCGGTAATCCTCGACCTCTGCCGCGAGTCTGGCTCTGGCCGAAGCGCTTCGATCTCGTGCTGCGTTGAAGGAGACCATAACGCCGAAGTTGCCGTCGAGTGCCAGGCCATCCTGACCCGGAGGCGTGAACTCGAGCAACGCGTCCAGGTCACCCACACTGATCCGGGTGATCAACTCCTCCCGGTCTTCCGTAGGTTCAATGACCTGTATGCGGTCGTTGGCCTTGAGCGAGTCCAGGAGCTCCGAGTGCGTGGGCGGCGGAGCGAGGACGGCCACCCGCGAGGTCATTCGGGCCGACTGGCCCTGTACGAACGAGACACCTGCGAAGCCGATCCACAACTGGGCGGGATACAGCACGAGCGGCAGGACGATGCTGTATATGACGATGTTCCGCTCACGCAGTGCGCAACGCACTTCGTGCGTGAACAACACCCATATCTGCCTCAGGTTCACTTTGATTCCGAGATCCTGGACTCGTGTCGAAGTCTGCCGACGCCCACCGTCGGGCTCGGGCAAGGTGTCTCGAGATCCCGGGGTTGGCGAGTCGGGCGTGCGCTCGTTGCGCTCGCGGACCGAGGCACCTCGTGGCAAGTTCTCCCCATGAATTCCGTTCCCCCTGCGACCCAAGGCGATGCCGGCGTGCATCGTCGCTGCATCGGTGGTGACACGGAATTGGATCACCGGCCGCGTCACGACCGCTTCTCCCTCGTCTTGAGCCGCAACAGGAAGCATCGGGCCCTCCTGCTTTGGCTTGCGGTGGCCACCGCGTCGTGTGCGGGGCGAGTGGAGCAGCGCATTGTCGCGTTCGGCGACGTGCACGGGGACTTGGAAGCTACCCGGAGCGCACTTCGTCTCGCGGGCGCCATCGACGAGCAGGACCGCTGGATCGGCGGTGAACTGATCGTGGTGCAGACCGGGGATCAACTCGACCGGGGCGACCAGGAGCGGGCCATTCTGGACCTGTTCGAGCGTCTGCGGATCGAGTCGCGAGCTTCGGGGGGCGCCTTTCACGCGTTGCTGGGCAACCACGAACTGATGAACGCGCGCGGGGACTTCCGGTATGTAACCGACGGAGGATTCGTCGACTTCGTGAATGCTGCCGCGCACGAGCCGGGGGATTCCCTGACGGTCTGGGACCGCTCGACCGGGACATTCAGAGCGGCGACGCTCGCGGAGTTCGGCCCGCGCGAACGCGCACGCATGGCTGCCTTCATGCCCGGCGGGCCGTATGCCCGGCTGCTGGCTCGCCGGCAGGTCATTCTGCAGATCGGAGACAACGTGTTCGTGCATGGCGGGGTGCTCCCGAACCACGTCGCCTACGGGATCGACGAGATCAACCACGCGGCGCAGGCGTGGCTGCGGGGTGACGCCGAACTCCCTCCGGTGTTGTCCGGTTCGGAGAGTCCCCAATGGACTCGACTGTACTCGTCGGACCCGGATTCAGTCGCGTGTGGCGTGCTCGACATGGCGCTGACCGCCCTGGACGCAGAGCGAATCGTCATGGGACACACCCGACAGGAGGCCGGAATCGCCAGCGCGTGTGGC
>CAZBHZ010000002.1:0-77615 GCA_964492085.1 uncultured Gemmatimonadaceae bacterium
ATTGAGCGTGATTTCGATCGCCTCCGCGGACAGGAACGAGACGGTCCCGAAGGCCCTTCGCCCGGTTTCCGTGAGGATCTCCACGCGTTCCCCGACCTCGGGCACGCGCTGGCCCAAGGCCGTGGCTGGTAGAATGAGCCCCAGCATGACGACAAAGCCAGTTGCGCGCGACATAACGGCCTCCATCGTCGTACCGTATTCAGTGACGATGGAATGTTGCCTCTGCGACCCCTCTCCCGGCATACGTCGGATGACGTACGTCGCCGCGGTCCGACCCCAGGATTGGGTCACACCTGGCGGTGGAGCTCCTACTCGAAGCGGTTCCCCTGCGTCCGCCTCTGCCAGGGCTCTACGGCCTCCACACGTACCGAAGCTGTCCCTGCTTCCACCATTCCGAGGCGGACTGCGGCGGCATACGACACGTCGATGATCCGACGATCGGTATCCGCGAACGGCCCGCGATCGTTGACCCGCAGCAGGACGCTGCGGCCGTTGGACAGGTTCGTCACCCGTACCCACGATGGGATGGGCAGCGTCCTGTGCGCCGCCGAGAGGCGGTTCATGTCGAAGGGCTCTCCGCTGCTCGTCGGTCGCCCGTGGAACTGCTCGCCATACCACGAGGCCATCCCTCGCTCGTCGTAGCCGTACGAAGAGTCCAGAACTCTGAACGTCTGACCGCCCTGCTCATACTCCACCATGTTACCGCCTCGGCTGGGCGGCTCCGAGCGGGGCGTTTCCTCCGGGAATGAGTCCGGTGACGGCGGGGGGCTGACGAGTTCGGGCGACCCCACGAGGGTGCACCCGCTGGTCGCCAGTACGAACAGCGCCACGGTCGCCCTCACTCGGTGGAGTTGAGTCCCTTCCATCCCTTTACCTCCTTGTACGCCTTCTTGACCAGCTTCTTCTGCTTCTTCGGCTTAATACGCGCTAACCGACCACTGACAAACCGGTTATCATCGGTCACCTCACGCAGAATGTGGACACCTTCGGGTGCCTCCGGTATGCGGTCCAGCTCGTGTTCCAGCTCGATCTCGAGGAGGGCGAGCCCATCCAGGTTGCCCATGAAACGATCGAGTTCCCATGGTCCGAGCTTCCACCGAATCTTCTCGATGACGTGGTCCCCGGCCGAGAGGAAGAGGCCCTCGGCGATCTCGTCCGGGACCACGACTTCGACCTCCCTCCTGCGGATGCCGGAACCACTCTTCGAGGTTAGGACCGCCCCACGCTCCTCCCCGACTCGGATGCGAACCGATGGATCCCCGTTTCGTACGTACCCCTGCTTCAGGTGCACTCCATTCCCGAGGCTGTACCAGAGGGCCTCTTCGACTCGCACGAGGAACCGGCGCTCGATCTCCCAACTCACCTCGCCCTCCCCCACCCCGACCGCCTCACGACGAGGCTCCGACCCCGGCAGCGGGCTTGCGGCCCAGGACAGCGATCCTGCGCCGAAGAAGCGGCACGAGGCCCTGAAGCGTACGCTCGACCAACCTGAGACCGGGCAGGTGCGATTCGGCGTAGTACGCCTTCTCCACCTCGAACCCCGCGCCGGTCAGAAGCGTCGTCATCCGTGCCATCGATTTGTAGTCAACGTGGCTGATGTCCCGCTTCAGGATGATGTCCCGGTTCTTCAGCACCTCCAGAAAGTGTCCCCGGTGGGGGGTCCAAGTCGAGAATCGTCCGCCCGGCTTCAGGATGCGGTACGCTTCGGCTGCGATGCGCGCGGAGTCCTCTGGATACACGTGCTCGAAGAGGTCTGCCGCGATGACCAGGTCCACGCTGTCCGTCTCCAGACCGGTATCCCCGGCGTCGGCACATAGAAACGTCAGGTTCTCCCTGGGATCTTCCTCGAGGCGCTGGTTGCAGATCTCGACGGACCGCTCGCTGAAATCGATCCCGAGCACGTCCCCGGTTTGTCCTGCGAGGGCGAAGCCGAAGGTGCCCCAGCCGCAGCCCAAATCCACCACGTGATCATGGGGGCCGGGCGTGTGGATCTCCAGGACCTTCCGAACCCGGTACTGCTGGAAGGGGCTTTCGTAGTCGTTCAGGTGAACGGCGCCGCGGTCGTCGAAGTACGCGCTCGAGTCGTAGAACTCCTTCCCGATCCGGCCGTCTGCATCGGGCCCACTCTCTTCCGCGCCGTGCGGGGCGTCGGGGACGGTCACAGGCGCCCGAAGATGTCCTGAATCCGGAGCCACCAGACCCGCCACACCGCTTCACGTACGATCTTCTTCGACATCTTCGACTCGCCTGTGTCACGCTCGGTGAACAGGATGGGTGACTCCACCAGCCGAAAACCAGCCCGGAAAGCCCGGAACTTCAGCTCGATCTGGAAGGCATAGCCGTTCGACTGAACCCGGTCGAGGCCGACCGTTTCGAGGACCTCCCGGGTCCAACCGTTGAAGCCGCCGGTCCCGTCGCGCACAGGCATACCCGTGATGACCCGTGCATATCGGCTGCCGAAATAGCTGACGAGCAGGCGGCTCATCGGCCAGTTCGACACCGTGACGCGACCATCCACGTACCGGGATCCGATCACCACATCCGCCTCCTCGAACTTTTCGATGAGGACGGGAAGCGCATCCGGGGGGTGTGAGAAGTCGGCGTCCATCTCGAAGAAGATGTCGAAGCCTCGATCCAGTCCGTAACGGAATCCGGCCAGATAGGCCCGGCCGAGACCCTCCTTCCCCTTCCGGTGCAGCACATGGAGTCGAGGCTCATCCTCCGCCATCTGCTCTGCGATACGTCCGGTTCCATCCGGAGACGCGTCATCGACCACGAGGATGTCGATGCGGGGGTCCTGCTCGAGCACGCGGGGCACGATGCGCGGGAGATTCTCCGCCTCGTCGTACGTCGGGATGATGACGAGAATGCGCACGTCACTCACTGGATCCACTCACTCCGTCCGTGGCGAGGTGTCGGGCCCAGAAGGCGGTCGCAGGAACCACCTCCACGATCGTCGTCCACAGCCGGGCGGCAGCCGCGAGGGCCGTCGCGGCCCCGACCCCGATCGACGAGGAGAGAAGCGCGATGAGGAAGCCCTCACGAACCCCGAGCCCGGCCGGGGCGAAGACGACAAGATACCCGAGAACGTAGGCCGCCGCGAAGGCCGAGGAGCCGGCCAGCAATCCAAGCTCGAACCCCAGTCCCCGTGCGAATAGCCAGAATGCCATGGCGTACACGAACCAGCTCAGAAGGCTCAGGAGGACCCAGCGGGCACCGTGGATATTCGAGAGCCCCTCGGGAGCCTCCGTCCTTGCGAGACGAAACCAGAGACGTGATACGGCAGCGAACACGGGTGGCGTCAGACCCAGGACCGTTCCGCTCAGGACCAACCCAGGAACAACCCATCGCCACGCCTCGTCCGATCCGTATTGCCACGCCGCGCCCAGCCCGATGGCCATGGCGGCCCCCAGCCCCGTCCCCTGCCCCAGAACGGCCGCGGCGGTCGCTGTGGCGGCAGGAACACCGCGATGACGAGCGAGCGCCGCCAGGGCGGCGATTTGCCAGACCTTGCCTGGCACGTAGCGGCCGAGATTCCCGATCATGAAGAGCCGGACGGCTTCTGGGCCCCCGAGCCGTGGGCCGCCGAGATCGCGGACGATGAGTGCCCAGATGAGTGCGGTGGCGATGTACCCGATGAACAGAAGCCCGCACGACGCGATGAAGAGGCCGGGTTGCAGCGCGAACATGCCCGGATCGAGTCCGCGCAGCTCCTCGAGCGACAGGCCGGCACGGGTGACGATGAACCACGTGACCGCGATGGTCGCGGTCCCCTGAGCGAGCCGGATCAGGATCGCGTTCAGGGCACGCGCGTCGGCTCAGCCGACCGGAAATCAGGTGCATCCGTTCGATCCGACGGACCCTCGGCCGACCAAGCGCGGCGACCCCGCACGAGACCGATGCCACCCGTCAGCATCAGACCGAGGAGCATGACCAGGCTGATCGCGCGGCTCCTCTCGAGGAGCGGGGACGCGTACCACATCTCGACGGTGCTCGTCCCGGCCGGGACCGCCACTGCTCGAAGCGTGTGGTAGGCCCGGAGAACCTCGGCCTCTTCGCCATCTACGGTCGCGCGCCACGCTGGGAACCAGTTGTCCGCCACGATGAGCAGGGCCGGTCGCTCGGATGCGACGGTCAGCGTCATGCGGTCCGCCTCTCGGAGGACCCATTCGACCGAACCACTCGGCGCCATGCCATCGAGCGCGATCGGTGGGGCGCTGGAGAGCACCGCCTCGACCGTCGGGTCGTGTTCGGGGCTGAGGATGTACGGCACGGCATCTTGATCCGATCGTACCACAGCCGACCCGACCAGACGCGCACGTGGGAGTCCGACGTCGGAAAAGAGGGTCTGGAAGGTTCGACCGTCCGCGAGCTGCGTCCGCGATACCACAGGCCCCTGGGGCGCCGGTCCTCGCTCGAGGTCGGGCCAGAGGAGGTACTTCACGTTCAGGATGCGGCGGATGTTCGGATTCCCGAGATTGACCGCCTGACCGGACCCGACCATTCCGATGAGTTCACGGTAGCGCGAGAGGTCATTGGGATGATGTCCAGCGGCGAGCTCGATCCCGTGGATTGCGGCGTTTACATCCTGATCACTCCGGGCGAGCGACCAGAGTCGATAGGGGTCCCCACCCTGCTCTCGCTCCAGAATCGTCCGAACGTTGGCATCCGCCTGCGACCATTGGTAGAAATCCATGGTCTGAACGAACGGCTGGTCGACCCGGAAGGAGTCGGCCGCGGCGAGGGCGATGATCAGGCCGAGTCCCAGCGCCACCGGCATCTTCCCGGTTCGAATGCCCCACACCAGCCCCGAGAGGGCTGCGGACAGGGCGACGGCGATGGCCGCCCCGCGCGCGATGTTGGGGATATGTGCGGCCAGTACCTGGAGCTGCCGCTCTCCGATGCTCGAGTAGATGGAGGTCGTCCAGATGCTCGTGAAGACACCGGAGACCATCAGGAGCGCGAGGACGCCCAGCCCCGCCGTCACACCCCACAGGAGCTTCTGGACCCTCTGCAGCTCCGCCTCGTCCCCCGACCGGGCCAGTGCGGAGATCCGGTCGAGTCCGAGCGCCCCCATGGTGATCGCGGCGAAGCCGAAGAGAAACGACACCATGCCTGGCGCCCTGAACAGTCGTATGCCCGGGACGAGCTCGTAGAAGATTCCCCAGACTGGCGTATTCGCTCCAAGGGCAAAGAGGAGAGCGAGTGCGCCGAGTCCCGCGAAGAAGAGCCTCAACTGGCGACGGGCCGCACCCAGGAACGACACGGCTGCGAGTAGAAGGACCACCAGACCCGCATACTCGTGATTGTCTTTGAAGCCGTTTCGACCCCAGTACGTTCCAGTGGCCCAGGTCACACCACCACCGGCGAAGTTCCCCGCGAACTCGGGGACGACCAGTGAGACGACCTCCTCGGGGTTCATCGAGAACGAACTCGACCACGTTCGGCCGGTTTGCCCGGTCGTCTCCTCGGTCGTCTGAATCCGGCGAGAGTACTCGGTGACATACTCTGCGGCCGGCACCAGCTGCCACGCCGCACCTGCCGCGCCGGCGATCGATGCCGCGAGGAACAGGGCGAAACGAATACCTCCGGCACGACGATCCAGGCCCGGTGTCACCTCATCGAGACCGCGGGCCGTTTGAACGGAGCGGAAGACCGCGTACAACCCGACGCCTCCGAAGAGGAAGTACGCCATCTGGAAATGCGTCGTATAGATGATTCCGGCGACCACGAGGCCGATGGCGGCGAACGAAGGCAGCCCAGGTCGACGGAAATGGCGCTCGGTGACCCAGAACATGAGGGGAGCGAGCGCGGTGACGAAGATCTTCCCGTCGTGCCCGGGGTGCACGAAGCCAACGAGGAATGGGGCCAGCATGTACGCGACCCCGCCGAGGAGCGCCGCGACTTTCGAGGCCCCGATCGCCCGCACCCACCCGTAGAAGAAGAGGCCGGCGAGGAGCACGTGGAGGACCAACTTCCACCCGAGGGCCCGGTGCGGGGCCGTCAACAGGAGAAGGAGGAGAGATGGCGGGTACAGTGAGTCCCCGCCGCTGAGCGCCTCGAGGAACGGGGTACCTCCGAGTAGATGAGGCGCCCACCCCGGCACCCGCCCCAGCGTCGCGAGCGCGTCGGCATAGAGGGCACGCGCCGCGTAGCCGAGGGCGAGCGTATCCCCACCGTAGAGCATCTCGTCGCTGAAGACGAACGCCCGAAAGAGTGCAATCGTGAGCACACCGAAGACGACCGGAGGTACCCACCCGGGGAGATCGAAGTCTGCCTTCACGCCCCTCCGGTCGTTCATGCGGTCCTCACTGGACGTGCCGACTGATCAGCTCTTCGTAGAGTTCGAGATGGTACTGTGCGAGGCGTTCGTTGCTCCACGCCGCCACCACACGGGCTCGACCGGCGAGGCCCCGCGCATGGAGGTCGGGATCCGCGAGCAGGTCGCAGACGACCTTCGCCAGACCGTTCGGGTCCGCCGGAGGAAAGAGTCCACCGACGCGTTCGTCCACGATCTCGGGCAACCCGCCCACTCGGGATGCTGCGACGGGGATCTCGCACGCCATGCACTCCAATGCCGCGACGGACGTCGCTTCCATTAACGAAGGGAAGATCGCCAGCTCGGCCGACGACAACAGCCCCGGCATCTCCGAATGAGCTCGCGCCCCGAGGAAGTGGAGCCGATCGGTGACACCCAGCTCGTGACCCAGCGCCTCCAGATGGTCACGTTCCGGGCCATCCCCGATGAGCAGAACCTCGACGTCGTGCTCGGTGGCGATCAGAGGGACCGCACGCAATGCGTACTCGACTCCATTCTTCTCGAAGAGCCGACGAGGGACGACGAGGCGGCGCCTCCCGTGTGCCGGGGCCTTCAGGGAGGGCTCCGAGGCTTTGAAGATCGATGTCTCCACGCCGTTCGTGACCGGGTGTACGGTGCAACCCGGAGCGAGAGACTCCGCCACATCGGCAATTTCTTCGCTCGCGGCGAGATTCGCGTTTCCGGCGGCGACGAGGCGTCCAAGAAGTGTGGCCCAGCCCGGCCGTTCCGCGAGACGAAGGAAGTGCGACGTGTGCCAGGTGGAGACCATCGGTGCGCCACTGCGGGCGCGAGCGACGAGCATCGGTGGGATGGACTGAAACGCCTGAGCGTGCAGAATGTCTGCGTCCCGGGCGGCGGCCAGAGTCCTGGGGATAGACGCGGCGGCGTGGGCCATCCAGCCTGCGGTCGACTTCCCCGGAAACCATGTGCGATGTACGTGCACACCATCCATGACCTCGGTGCGGGGCGTGTCCCGCATCGAGTGAGACGTCACCACATCAACCCGGTGCCCCTTCTCTGCGATCGCCCGACACAGGTAGTGCACGTGACTCTCGAGCCCCCCGAACTCCGGCGGATAATAGACGCAGTGCATGAGGATCTTCATGGCACCGGGCGGACTCAGCCGGACGAGGACGGGGGACCAGCCCAGTCCGACGTCTCGCGGGGCCGGCCCAGAAGAACGGAGGCCACGACGTCTCCGATCCTGGCCGCGGCATGCCCATCGCCGTACAGGTTCATCGCGTCGCCACGAGGGCGTGAAAGCGCCCGACTCGCCTCGGACACGATGGACTCGGCGTCGCTTCCGACCAGGTGCGCGACGCCGGCCTCGATACCTTCAGGGCGCTCGGTCACGGACCGGAGCACGAGTACGGGTGTCCCGAAGGTCGGGGCCTCCTCCTGAATCCCGCCCGAGTCGGTGAGGATCAGGGATGCACGCTTCATTGCGTTCACCGTGTCCACGTAGTCGAGGGATTCCGTCAGATGGACGCGCTCCACACCACCGAGCGCGGCGTGAGCCGGTCCGTGCACGTTCGGATTCGGGTGAACGGGATACAACACGTGAACATCGGAGTGTGCCTCGACGAGTCGCCGTACCGCGGTGAAGATTCGCTCGAGAGGGGCCCCGAAGGACTCCCGTCGGTGAGCTGTCAGAAGAACGAGTCTGCGGGCATCGGACGCGTTCACTACATCCGATAGTGCCCGATTGGTGACGGGAAGGTCACGGCTGGCCACATCCAGCAAAGCATCCACGACCGTATTGCCGGTCACGTAGATCGACGCGTCGGGAACGTTCTCGGCGAGGAGGAGGTCGCGGGCGCGCGGGGTCGGCGCGAAGTAGTGATCCGCGATCACGTCGGTCATGCGGCGAAAGATCTCTTCAGGCCACGGGGCCGCCTTGTCTCCGCTACGGAGCCCTGCTTCAACGTGGCCCACCGGGACGCGCTCGATGAAGCCCGCGAGGGCGGCAGCGAAGACGGTCGCCGTGTCTCCCTGCGCGAGCAGCATGTGGGGCCGGAACTCGCGAATGACCCCTGCGAGGCCCTGCGAGGCTGCGGTGAGCACGTCGTACAGGGTTTGATCCGACTTCATGATCGCAAGATCGAAATCGGGTACCAGCTCGAACGCACCCATGACGCTGTCCACGAGGGTCGTGTGCTGGCCCGTGAAGGCGACGCGCGCGTCCAAATCCGAATGACGTGACCGCAGGGCGCGAAACACCGGAGCCATCTTGATGACTTCGGGCCGGGTCCCGATCACCAGGAGTACCCGCTTGGCAGCCAGGATCAGCCGCCTTTCTTGCGTGCTGCGTCGAGCTCGTCACGCACCTGGGCTACCTGCTCCGACACAAGCCCGAAGCCGAAGAGCAGGAACCCCAGAGTCTCGAGTAGCATCACCAGGTACAGAAGCGGACGATATCCCATGGGTGGGATGTACGGCTCGAATCCCAGCATGGGGTGCGCGAAGCGCAGGTACACGGTGATGATCGTGACAAGCAGTCCGAGCGCAGCCAACGCGAGGCCGGTGCCACCAAAGAGGAGGAGTGGCTTCCTCGAGAAGAGCAGCAGAAACCAGACCGACACGAGGTCGAGGAGGCCGATGAGGATGCGTACCGACCCTCCGTACTTGGCCTCACCCGCCCTGCGCGGATGTAGCTCGACATCGATCTCGGTGACGCTGGCACCGCGTGCATGCGCAAGGACTACGAAGAACCGATGCCAGTCGTGTCGCAGCGAGAGCCCCTCGAGGACATCCGCGCGAAACGCCTTCATGGAATTCAGGTCGGAGACGGGGACGTCGAAGATCCGTCGGGACATCCGGTTGTAGACAGACGACACCGCCTTCTTGTCGTACGAGCCCACTTTTCGACCCGTAACGATGTCCCACCCCTCGTCGAGACGCTCCAGGAAGCGCGGAATCTCGTCGGGCGTGTGCTGCAGGTCAGCGTCGAAGAGGACGAGCAGCGGCTCCGAGGCGGCCTCGGCCGCCGTCAGCATCGCCTCGGTCTTTCCGCGATTCATTTTGTGCCGGATCACCCGGAATCGATCCCATCCGGCGGCCTCCTTTTCGGCGAGCTGAGCCGTGCCATCCGTCGAGCCGTCATCGATGAGCAGGACTTCGCCATCCAGTTGGTGCCGGTCGAAGGACGCCTTCAGCTCCCGAACGAGATCCGGGACGACGGGCGCCTCATCGTACGCCGGAATGACGACGGTGAAGTCGCGGCGCATCAGAGCCCTTGCTCCATGCCTCAGACCCGCTTTCGCATCCGGGCGGGGAGAATACCGAGCTGGTCCCGGTATTTCGCCACCGTCCGCCGCGCGATCTTCACGCCCTCGGATTGAAGCAGCGTCACGATGGCCTGGTCGGTGAGCGGCTTCTTGGGGTCTTCATCCGAGACCATGATCTTGATCTTGTCCCGGACACCGCGGGCCGAGATGTCCTCTCCGCTCGTCGTCGATAGACCGCTGGAGAAGAAGTACTTCAGGGAATACACGCCCCGCGGGGTCTGCACGAACTTCTTGTTGGTGACGCGGGACACGGTCGATTCGTGCATTTCGATGTGGTCCGCGACTTCCCGGAGCGTCAGGGGCTTGAGGTACTGCACCCCGCGCTCGAAAAACTCTCGCTGACGGTCCACGATGAAGTGCATCACCTTCAGCATCGTCTGACGGCGCTGCTCGATCGCCTGAATCATCCAGTTCGCCGAATTGAGCTTGCTGGCGATGAACTCCTTGTTCTCACCCGTGAACGCCCGCGTGTCTTTCGCTACGTCCCGATATGACTGGGAGATCCGAAGCCGCGGCAGGCTGGTGTCGTTGGCGAACACCAAGTACTCACCGTCGATGAGCTCGACGATGAGATCGGGAATAACGTACTCCTCAGGAGCTATCGAGTACTTGAGACCCGGCTTCGGGTCGAGGTGGCTGATGGAGTCGGCTGCGTCCTGAACCTCGATCGGCTTGACCCCGATGGCCTTTGCGATCTCCGTGATGTGCCGATTGATGAGCGCGTCGAAATGCTCCTCGACGATCCGATATGCCAGGGACTCTTCCTCACCCCTCTGTCGCAGCTGGATCAGAATGGACTCCCGCACGTCGCGTGCGCCGACCCCCGGTGGATCGAAGTGGTGGATGACGGTGAGCATCCGCTCGGCCTCGACGGCGTCGTAGGGCCGGAAGGTCAACTCGATCTCCGCGAGCTCGGCGGTCCGCTCCGCCTCGTCGGTGATGTCCGTCGCGCGCTCGACCACCCCGGGCCGCACCTCATCGAGCCACTCGTTCAGGCCAACCACGCACTCCTCGGGGCTGCAGGCGAGCATCCCGTCGTCATCGATGTTTCCGATGAGCTCTTCTCCGAGGCGGAGCTCCCTCTCGGAGATCGACAGGAGCGTCAGCTGGCCCTGCAGATGGTCGTGCAGGTCCTGCGCTTCAACCGGGGTCGGCTCAAAGAACTCCCGATGCTCGTACTGCTCCCGGCGGCCACCGACGTCGAAGCCGTCGAGCAGAATCTCCTCCCAGTCGACCTGATCGTCGCCCATCGGTTCATCGATCGTGTCTTCCTTGAGCTCGACCTCCTTCTGGTCGTCAGCCTCCTGCATCTCGAGGAAGGGGTTCTCGGCCAGCTGCTCCTTCAGATGCATCTCCAGGTCCAACAGGGGCATGTAGAGCAATTCCATCGCCTGATACAGGCGCGGATTGATCCGCATCTCCTGCCGGAGCTGTGTGCTCTGGTAGAGCTTGGCGTTGAACGAACTCATGAACCCCCGTGAACCACGCTGCCGAGCGCGCGGTGATCGACCGTCGAGTACCCCCCGTCAGGCTCCCGGACGCGGATACCTGTCCCTCATTCGGGCCGTCAGAGCAGGTCCGAGATAGATCTCGGCCACCTCGTCATTCCACACCAGTTCAGAAACCGTGCCACTTACCCTGATCTTGCCCTCGTACATGATGTAGGCACGATCCACGATCTCCAACGTTTGTTCGACGTTGTGGTCCGAGATGACGACGCCGATACCTCGATCCTTCAAGCCTCGAACAATCTCCTGGATGTCGTGCACCGCAATCGGGTCGATGCCCGCGAACGGCTCGTCGAGTAGCATGAATTTGGGTCTCTGGACGAGGGCACGGGTGATCTCGAGGCGCCGCCGCTCACCACCAGACAGCGAGTATGCCTTGCTCTTGCGGAGGCCCGTCAGGCCGAGCTCGCCGAGCAGCTCTTCGAGGCGGGCCGTCTCCTCTGAGCCCGGGAGCCCCAAGGTCTCGAGGATCGCCATCACGTTGTCTTCGACCGAGAGCCTCCTGAAAATCGAGGGCTCCTGTGCCAGGTATCCGACCCCCTTTCGCGCTCGCTGATACATGGGAGTCCGGGTGAGCTCCTCCCCGTCGAGGTGCACAGTTCCTGCTGCCGGCGGGATCAACCCCACCATCATGTAGAACGTCGTGGTCTTCCCCGCCCCGTTCGGTCCGAGCAGGCCCACAATCTCACCCTGGCTCACTTCGATGTTCACGTCGTCAACGACGCGACGGTTACGATAGACCTTGGTCAGACCCTCCGCCCACAGGCGGCTGTTCCCCTCGACCTTCGTAGCGAGCGCGGCCGGGGCGTCCGTGTCAAAGCGCTCGGCGGCCGGGAGGTCACCGGCGGTGTTCTCCTCGCGAGACACGTCGTCGTCGGGCTCGATGGCTTCTTCGTTCATCGGATCCATGGGCGATTCCATGGCTGAGTCTCCGTTCGGGCCCTCGTGGGGGCATCAGGGGACGGTAAGGGTGGAGAGGGCCTGCTGAGACGGACACGCCCGGCCGTACCGAGTTCCCTCGGCGTCGTGGGGTAGTCCGGGCGGGTCGCGATGACCGCAGGATCGAGGGTGTCGACGGCGGCTCGCACCGTGTCGACGATCGCGAGTGAGTCCGTGACCAGGCTCGTATCCACCTGCGTCGTGTCGGCCTGCGGGCGGCGCTGGAGTGGCTCCAGATGAACGCCCTGCGTCTGCCCGGCGACCTGCATACCCTGAACCTGTCGATTCTCCATCTGAATGCGGATCTCGCTCCCGACCACGTAGTGGACGGCGGGTGGGTCGATTCCGGGGCGAGCGAGGGAGTCGCTCGAGGCAAGACGGTACAGGGATCGAGCGCGGCCGATGGCGATGATGTCGTCGACCTCGAGTCGGCGGTCTTCCCGTGTCCCTCCCAGCGTGGACGGTGCCGGCCCCACTTCAGCGAAGTTCACGATCACCGTGTCGCCCTCGAGCCAATCCGTGCGCGCCACCTCCGGCAGGAGCTCGACGGTGAGGGAGTCGCCAGCCGACGAGACGCTCCGCGCCGAGCCCGAGGCGAATACCCGCTCGACCGTCTGGTTGGGTGCCGTGACCTCGAGTGAATCCGCGGTCAACACGAAGTCCTGAACGTTGGCCTCCGGTCGTTCGTGATCGAGGGAGTCGGCGTTAATCGCCGCCGGACCCACGATGGGTGTCGCCACGAGCCGGTCGAGTTGGTCGTTCTCGAGGAAAAGGAAGATCTGAGCCGAGGTCAGGAGGAGGCCATCGCCCTCAAGCCGGGCCGCTCGGCGGGCGTGGATTCGACGGCTTGGCGCACCCGGCGCGCTCATCGTGATCGTACGACCCGCGAGATCGTATTGGTCGCTGACCACGCGCGCGTCACCATCGAGCAGCAGTCCGGTTCCTTCCGCGTCGTACTCGGCCGAGTCCGCGTAGGCGAGCAGAGAATCCTGCTCGATCTCGACCTCCCCCGACGCCGTGAAGTAGCCGTTCCCAAGAAGGAAGATCCGGTCCCCCACGACGCGATAAGGCTTGGGTTCGGGAGGTGAGCCAGTCTCCTCATCCGGATCTGCCGGTTCCTGCACCGCGATCTCTGGCGTCGGGGGCTGACCCGAGGTCACCCGCTCCAGAGCAGAGGTCGAATCCGGCACTGTATCGGTGGAGTCCTGGACGGGACGAGGTGGACTCAGGATCGCGACCGGACGCACGCCGTCCGCTCCGGTGACCACGGTCATTTCCGCTACATCGCGGAAGTTGGTCTGGAGCAGGTATACGAGATTCCCGTTCTCGATCGAGGACCCCTGCTCGTCATCGACGATCGTCAGGTTTCCTTCCGCCTGCAGACGCCCCTCGTTCGTGAAATAGCGCGCGTCGTCAGCGCGGAGTTCACGCTGGCCTTCGACGTAACGAACGTCGCCGATGAGGTGGGAATACCCCCGGTCCGGGAACGCCTCGGCGGAATCGGCCCAGATCTCGACGCCACCTGCGCACAGGAAGTGCGGGTTGGTGATGTACGTGATCCGCATGCCTCCCACGGTCAGGGATCGCGTCAGGTCGTTTCCCGGTGCGATCGCCTCACACCCCTCCTGGGCATCCAGTGACGCCGGAACCGTCACCCAGGACAGCATGACGACCCCGAGGACGGCGGCGGCGCGAGGCAGACTCATGCGTGGAGAGCGTGACGGAGCGGGGTCTAGAAGACGCGCCGCGCCCCACCCCTCATGTTGGCGATCGTGATGTTCTCGAACGCCATGTCCGATTCGAACGCCGTCCCACTGGTCACGCTGCCGTCGCTCATGATCCGGGTCGTCAGCGAGTCGCTCCAGATCCGCTCGAGCCCTGGATCATAGTAGATCTCGGCGCTCTCGATCCGGCTCGAGTCGCCGTGAATCAGAAGGATGACATCGCCGCGTGCGACCATACGGTTCGTCTCGCGGTTCCAGTCGCCGAAGGCGCCCGTCACCGTCGCGTTTTCGTTGCCCAGATCGTCGTAGAAGACGATCGACATCTGCCGGAGCATCGCCGTCGACGATTGCTCGTACACGTACGCCGTGTCGGCCTCGACGCGGCCCTCGCGCACCCCGCTGTTGGTGACGAAACTGACCATGCCATAGGCCACATAGTCCGCCTCCATGGCCTGGAGGTCCGCGTTGGCGACCGGCGTGCTGACCTCGCTCGAGCAGGCCCCGTTCGTCACCAGCACGAGCCCTACCGCGGCCATGCGTATCACGTGCCGGCGTCCCTGGTTCGTCATCTCAGACTGCTCCCGCTCTCATCAGATCGTGCAGGTGTACCATTCCTTCGAGGCGCCCGTCACCGGTCACGACGGGCAAAGCCATGACCCCGTGCGCCTCCATCCTACTCGCCGCGACCGCCCCAAGTTCATCGGCCGAGGCCGTGCGCGGATCGTGCGTCATCACGTCGAGCACACCATGGTCCAGGAAAGCATCCTCCCGCTCCATCAGGCGTGTGAGGTCCCCGGCGGTCACAACGCCCGTCAGCCGCCCCTCGTCGTCCACGATCGGCACCGTGCCTCGCATCTCAGCAAGGGGTGCGATCGCATCCTTCATTTTCGCAGAGGTGTGGAGCGACGGGTAGCTTTCCGACTCCATCACGTCCCTGACCCGTACGGTGAGTCGACGACCCAGAGCGCCGGCGGGATGGAACTGCGCGAAGTCCTCCGGCGTGAAGCCTTTGAGCTGCAGGACCGTTACTGCCAGCGCGTCACCCATCGCGAGCGCAGCCGTGCTCGACGACGTCGGTGCGAGATCCATCGGACACGCTTCCTCGTCGACCGAGCAGTCCAGGACGACGGTGGCATGCTCGGCCAGCTGACTTTCCGACGCGCCGACCAGCGCGATGATCGGCACGCGCAGTCGGGCAAGGTATCCAATCAGACCGGCTAGTTCTTCGGACCGACCCGACTTCGAGATCAGAATCGCGACGTCGTCCGCGCCGACGATCCCGAGGTCGCCATGCAGAGCTTCGACCGGATGAAGAAAGGTGGCCGGCGTGCCCGTCGAGGTCAGGGTGCCCGCGACCTTTCGCGCGATGTGCCCGCTCTTGCCGATGCCGCAGGTGATGATGCGCCCGCTGGCGTTGGCCAGCACCGTGCACGCCTCCGCGAACGCATCCCCAAGGCGCGCCTCGAGGGCTGCGATGGCCCGCGCTTCGAGGGCGAGGACTCGCCGGCCCTCGGCGATGACGTCCGATCGGTCCGTCACGTCGCGCTCCGCTCTTCCACGTACCTTTCGACAATTCGGTCGAGGTCGCCACGGGCCAGAAGGAGTGCGTCGCAGAACTCGCGAGCCGCGCCATGCCCGCCCGGCTTGCTCGACTGCCAGTCCGCAATGGCCACGATCGGTGGCGTAGCATTCGCAACGGCGGCCTTGAGCCCGACCCGTCGCATGACCGCCAGATCCGGGATGTCGTCACCGATCATCGCGACCTCCTCCCACGCGATGCCGCGCTCGGCGAGGATCCTCTCGACGACTTTGAGCTTGTGGGCGTCCGGCTCCTGGTAACACGCTTCGATGCCCAGTTCGGCGATCCGAATCGAGGTCGCTTCCGAAACGCGCCCGGACACTACGACGACGTCGAGCCCGCCCCAGCCGAGCATCTTCAGACCGACACCGTCCTGGATATCGAAGCGCTTGAGCTCCACGGACTCACCCGTCGATACGGCCCCGATGTACACACCCGCGTCCGTGAGCACGCCGTCCACGTCGAAGATGACGAGGCGGATCCGGCGAGCGAGCTCGGGCGATATCGGGTCGGACGTGGATTGCATGGACGGCGTGGGCGAGTCAGGAGGTCGGCGAGGCGAGGGCCGCCCGAATGGACAGGACGTCCCGGATCAGGTCCGGCAGGCGCTCGAGTGGAAGCATGTTTGTCCCGTCCGAAGGAGCGCGGGCGGGCTCGGGGTGCGTCTCGAGGAAGAGGCCGTCACAACCGGCGGCGACTGCGGCACGCACCAGTGCCGGAATGTGTTCGGGGTCTCCTCCACTCGACCCGGCGGCCAGACCTGGGCGCTGAACGGCATGAGTGCCGTCGAAGATGGCCGGCGCACCCGTGGCCGCCCGAAGGCGCGCGAAGGAGCGCATGTCGACAACGAGGTCACCGTATCCGTGGATCGTGCCCCGTTCGGTGACGGTCACCCCGCCAGCACCGGCGTCCCGTGCCTTCTGGACGGCCGCGCCCATCTCTTCGGGCGCCATCCACTGGCCCTTTTTCACGTTCACCGTGCGCCCCGTCGCACCGGCGGCGACCAGAAGATCGGTCTGTCGACAGAGGAAGGCTGGTATCTGCAGCACATCCACGACCTCGGCTGCCGGAGCTGCCTGGTGCGGCTCGTGGATGTCGGTGAGCACCTGGAGGCCGGTCTCTTCGCGCACGGTCTGAAGAAGCCGGAGTCCGGCGTCGAGTCCCGGGCCGCGAGGGGATTCGATCCTCGACCGGTTCGCCTTGTCGAAGGAGCCCTTGAACACCACGGGCATGCCGTGCTCCGTGGACAGCCGCGCGAGAGCGTGCGCGATACCCAGATTCAACTCGTCGTCTTCGAGCGTGCATGGCCCCGCGATGAGCGTAAACGAATCGAACATGTCACCGAGCCTCGAGCGGACGGGGGCCGGGGCTCATCGTGTCAGACGCCCACCGGCTGCTCGACCGGTGTCGATCGTTCCTGGCCTGCATGTCTCGTCGCCGCCTCGATGAACGACGCAAAAAGCGGGTGCGGCCGAGTGGGCCGGCTCTTCAACTCGGGGTGGAACTGCCCCGCAACGAACCATGGGTGGTTGGTGATCTCGACCATCTCGACGAGCCCCCCGTCCGGAGAGGTGCCGCTGATCGTCAGGCCCTCGGCCGAAAGCACGTCACGGTACTCGTTGTTCACCTCGAACCGGTGACGGTGTCGTTCGGAGATCTCCGCGTCGCCATAGATCTCACGTGAGCGGCTCCCCTCCTTGAGGGCGCACGGATACGCACCGAGGCGCATGGTGCCGCCCTTGCTCGTCACCTGGAGCTGGGAGTCCAGCAGCGCGATGACCGGATGCGGCGAGTCGGCATCGAACTCCGTGGAGTGCGCCCCCTCCAGGCCGCAGACATTCCGGGCGTATTCTATGACGGCGCACTGCAGGCCGAGGCAGATGCCGAAGAAGGGCATCTCGTGTTCCCGGGCGTAGCGGATCGCCTGAAGCATGCCTTCCACGCCGCGGGGCCCGAAGCCGCCGGGGATCAGGAGTCCGTCGTAGGCTGCAAGCCGATCGATCCCTTCTCCACCCGTGAAGGTCTCGGAGAGGACCCAGTCGATGTCGACCTTCACATCGTTCGCGATGCCCCCGTGGATCAGGGCCTCCTGGACAGACTTGTACGAGTCCACCAGCTCGGTGTACTTCCCGACCACGGCGATCCGCGCGTCCCCGGAAGCGGGATGCTGTACCCGTCGGACCATGTCAGTCCATGCGGTCAGGTCGGGATCCGGAAGATCCGAGAGGCCCAGGCGCTTCATGACGACTTCGTCCGCGCGCTGTCTCTTCAGCGCGAGGGGTACCTCGTAGATCGTCGACAGGTCCGGAGATTCGAGCACAGCATCCGTCTCCACGTTGGTGAAGAGCGCGATCTTGCGCTTGATCTCCTTGGAGAGCGGTTGCTCCGCGCGGCAGATGAGCACCTGGGGCTGAATCCCGATCTCCATCAGCTCACGCACGGAGTGCTGGGTGGGCTTCGTCTTGAGCTCACCCGCAGCTGCAAGGTATGGGACCAGCGTCAGGTGCACGAAGATGGCGTGCTCACGGCCCACGTCCACCCGGAACTGTCGAATGGCCTCGAGGAACGGAAGCGATTCGATATCACCCACCGTACCGCCGATCTCCGTGATAACGACGTCGTTGTCGGCCGCCAGGCGGCTGATCGCGCCCTTGATCTCATCGGTGATATGCGGGATCACCTGGACGGTCGAGCCCAGGTAATCGCCCCGCCGTTCCTTCTCGATGACGGTCTGGTAGATCCGTCCGGTCGTGATGTTGTTGTCCTGAGAGAGCGATTCGTCGATGAACCGCTCGTAGTGACCCAGATCGAGGTCCGTCTCGGCACCGTCGTCGGTCACGAACACCTCACCGTGCTGATACGGCGAGAGTGTGCCCGGATCGACGTTGATGTACGGATCGAACTTCTGGAGCGTGACCCGCAGGCCGCGTTCCTTGAGCAGCCGACCGATCGAGGCGGCGGCGATTCCCTTTCCCAGGGAGGATACCACACCGCCGGTCACGAAGATGTACTTGGTGGGGCGCTCGTTCTTTTCGATCATGGGGTCAGACAGGTGTGGGGTGGCTGAGTCGACTCAACTGTTGTTCCATGCGGACGGCATCGGCGGGCGTGTCGACGCCCGGGTCGGCAGATCCGACCACGGAAACTCCGATGCGGAGTCCGGCCTCGAGAGGGCGAAGTTGCTCGAGCATTTCGAGCTGCTCGAGGCGCGACGGTGCGAGGGCGACCCAGTCGTGCAGGGCAGCGCGCTCGTACGCGTAGATTCCGATGTGGCGGAGGAACGGCTCTCGCTCGAGGTCGCCCGGTGCAGGCTTCCCATCCCGGACGTATGGGATCTGCGCCCGGGAGAAGTACAGCGCCCGACCGGATGCGGCTCTCGCCACCTTCACGACCGACGGATCTTTCCGGGCTTCTTCCGTCAGCAGCGGGGTCGCGCACGTACCGACCTGCCAGCCATCGTTACGCACCAGATCGATGGCGCTTCGCAGGTGTGCTTCCTTCAGCAGGGGCTCATCACCCTGCACGTTCGCGATGAAGTCGAAGTCTCGGTACTCGGGGAGGTCCGCCACTTCGGCGACGCGGTCCGTTCCCGAGGGATGGCCCGGAGCGGTCATCTCCACGGGCGCGCCCAGGGCACGACACACGTCCGCGACTTCGGAGGAGTCCGTGGCGACCACCGCGTGGTCGAGAACCGTCATCGTCTCGACTCGCCGCCAGACCCACTCGATCAACGGTTTCCCGAGGAGCGGGTAGAGAGGTTTCTGGGGGAGCCGGGTCGACGCGAGCCGGGCGGGCACGATGCCGAGGACCTGGCCGCTCATCAGGCGACGATCAGCCCGGTAAGACGGAGCGAAAAAGAACGATTCACGCTTTGCAAGCTACCCAAGGATCAGGGCCGAAGGAAGTTCTCAAGGAGTGTGGATCCGTGGTCGCTGAAGAGTGACTCCGGGTGGAACTGCACCCCCCACAAAGGGAGCTCGACATGGCGCATCGCCTGGACCTCCCCACTGTCCTCCGCTGCAGTGCTCCACGCTACTGGCACGAGGTCGTCTGGAAGAGCCTTGGAGTCGGTCACGAGGGAATGATATCGGGCCACGCGAACGGGAGACGGGATACCCTGAAAGATCCCGTTCCCGTCGTGTCGGACGGGCCCAGTCTTCCCATGCATGGCGCGGCTCGCCCGCACGGTGCGGCCCCCGAACGCCTCTCCGAGGCTCTGATGCCCGAGGCATACGCCGAGCATCGGCACGCCCCGCCGGCCGAATCGCTGAAAGACCTCGATGCTGATTCCCGCCTCCCCAGGCGTGCATGGACCAGGAGACACCACGATGCGAGAGGGAGACATGCGTTCAATCTCGTCGAGCGTGCACTCGTCGTTGCGCACCACAACCGGGTCCGCACCCAACGTCCCGAGGTGCTGAACGAGGTTGAAGGTGAAGGAGTCGTAGTTGTCGATCACGAGGAGCATGGCCGGGAATCTACCCGCGGTTGACGAAATCGGGGACCGGCCGCGTACCCTTTCGTGTAGATGCTCGCAGTCGTGTCCGAGGAGATGCGCTCACATCGCATCAGAGGAGTTTTCGACCCGTGTTCACCAGCTGCCTCGTGTGTTCCACGCCGTTCGAGGCGAACGACGAGCTGGAACACGCCGCCCGGGGGAATCGTCTGGCATTCGATCCCGCGCGAGGCCGCCTCTGGGTCATCTGCCGGACGTGTCGACGCTGGTCGCTGATGCCCATCGAGGATCGCTGGGAGGCGCTGGAGGAGCTGGAAAAGCTCGCCGTGGACCGCGCGCGTCTCCTGTCGCAGACGGACAACATTTCACTCATGCGGGCCGGCCCCCTCGAGATCGTCCGGGTCGGACGAGCGAAGTTGACCGAGGAGGCGTGGTGGCGCTACGGGAGGGAGCTCGCGAGCCGCAAGAAGAACTGGGACAAGCTCGGTGTCGCCGGGACGGTCGCTGCGGGTGCAGTCGTGGCCGGGGGATGGGCGGCTGGCGGCATCTCGATGTTGGGCGTCTGGCTCATCATGGGGCACGGGGGCGATACCTTGCGGGACGGTGCCCGCTGGCTCCGGTTCGGCGGTTCCGCGTGGCGCGGTCGGCAGCGGTGCGCCAACTGCGACTACGACTTCCGTTCTATCGCGTTTCGGGACCGGAATTCCCTCGGTCTGTTTCCCTCGCGCGACAGCGGACAGGTGGAGCTGGTTTCCCGATGCCCGCGGTGCGGTCTGTATCGTGACGCAGGCTTGCACCTTACGGGAGACGAAGCCGACCGGACACTGCGGCGTGTCCTGGCGTACCACCACTATGCCGGGGCGTCGGAGCAGCGAGTCTTCAAGGCGACACGGCTGATTCAGGAGGCCGGATCGCCCCAGGACCTCACCCGCATCGTGGTGCGGGACGGAAAGCGCCTGGGTGATCTGCAGCGCACCGGCGGGATCGCACTCGAGATCGCAGCCAATGAAGCGACGGAGCAGCACCTCCTCGAGCTCGAGTTGGCCGAGCTGGAGGCCCATTGGCGCCGCGAGGAGGAACTCGCCGCCATCATCGACGGTGAATTGACCCCTCTGCCCTTCCTGGAGCAGATGAGGCGCCGGGTGACGCCAGGCTAGTAGTCGACGGGACGCAGGTAGAACTCTCCGATCGCACTCGAAGAGAGGACGGCCACCGTCGGCAGCTCGCGCTTCCAGTGGGTCGATTCCAATCGGCGCCGAACCGTCTCGATGGCGGTTGGGGTGAAGCCGAAACGCTCGAGATCGGCAACCTGATACCCGCGCGTCAGCCAGAAGAGGATCGGGTCCGCGTCGTGATATGAGATCCCGAGTTCATCTTCATCGTTGACACCCTTCACCAGATCCGCAGTGGCCGGCTTGTCGATGATCTCGGACGGCACGCCGAGGTGTCGCGCGAGCGCCCAGACCTGGGTCTTGAAGAGGTCCCCGATGGGGTTGATTGGAGGAGAATCGTCGGCGTGCCATGTGAAATAGCCCAGGAGTCGTTCACTCTTGTTCCCGGTGCCGAGCGGGAGTGCGTGGAGCCCCGCCGACTGATCGAAGAGGATCACCGCGCGAAGCCGGGCCATGAGGTTACCCTTGCGCAGCGGTGAGATCTCGGGCTCGTACTCCTCCACGTATCGATCGATCGGATCTGAAATGTCGATCGTGCGGCCATGAGCCCCGGTTGCGTCCAGCGCGAGCTGAGCGTGGTCGAGACTGTCCTGACTCGAGGTGCGGTAGGGCAACCGGAAACCGTACACGTTCTCCGGCCCCAGTGCTCGGCACGCCAGGGCCAGCGAGACCGCCGAGTCGACGCCACCCGAGACGCCGACCACCACGCGCTCGAAGCCACGTCTCCGCTGCACCTCTTCGCGGATGAACTCGACGAGCGTGCGCTCCACCAGTTCGACATCAATGTCCAGGAGAGCCTCGTCCAGCATCTCGGGCGCGGCGGCCGGGACCGAACCGCCCCCCCCGAGAACGGCGCTCGACAGGACGTCGTCGGTCTCCGGATCGTCCTCGAGTCCCTGCTGTCCCGACGCACGATCCAGCGAGCGCTGCAGGTGGGGCAGCATCTGCTCCAGGTCGGACAGGAGCGGAGTCGCGGCGCGCACCCGGTCGATCGCGCGCGGATCGAGCCTCACCGGCGTGCTGGCCTCGTCGAACAATGGCCCCCTAGCGAGCTCGCTGCCATCGGGTCCGAACGCGGCGGAGCCGCCCGGGAACAACTTTCCACCCTCCGACCCCACCAGCTGTGAGACGACACAGAACACGCCGTGCTCGACCGCGAGCTGTGGGGCGATTCGATCCCAGTCCGCCAGGTTCTGCGGACGACCGGCCGCCGACGGCTTGAAATCGCGTGCGGGAGAGGCCGAGACGATGAAGACGACCTCCGCACCGTCGAGCGCGAGGATCGTGCCCGGGGTCGAGTGCCACGCGTCCTCGCAGATGAGCATCCCGAGCCGCCCGAAGCGCGTGTCGAAGGCGCGAACATCCGTGCCGGGCTCCACGAACCGTGCCTCGTCGAAGACACCGTACGTCGGGAGGAACAGCTTCCGGTGCACGTGCCGCGCTGTATACCCGCTGACCCCCGGTTCCACATACGCAACGCTGTTGTAAAGCCGGCGCTTCCAGCGCTCGTAGAATCCGATGACCACGTCCGGGGCCCCGTCGACCGGGGTCCCGAGCCCCGCGGTCAATTCGTCGATCGAGCGTGCGGCTTCCGCGACGCCTCCCTCCAGGAAGTAGCCCGAGAGCACGGCCTCCGGGAAGACGATCACATCCGCCTCGCCCGCGTGGGACCGCATCCGATCGCACACCCGTGCGAGATTTCCAGGCACGTCGCCCTTCAAAGGCTTGAGCTGCTCGAGCGAGATCCTCAGCGGGGCGCGCTCCTGAACTTGATTCATCGCGGGCTCGGGCGTATCGGTGGAGTGGCTGGCACGCGGGCGTTTCCGCACCTCCGAAGATACCCCCTCGTTTCTCGGTGGTGCAGGTGCACGATGTCGATCGCGTGACGCTCCTGTGTGTCGACGGTCCGAGGAACGCCGTCGTCTGCGGGGGTTACAGTCTGAACTTCAATACGACGACCCGGACGGGGAGCATGATCAAGACTTCTGCGGCCTCCGCGGCGCTATGCATGGCGCTTGGCGCCTCGGCGCTTTCCGCGCAGACCATGGACGGTCGCACGACCGATTCGCCACCCGAAGTCGACGTTCTGGCCAGCGCTGTGAACGCGATCTCCCGAATGCATATGGAGGCGTTCGCCGATTCTACGCTCTGGGAAGCCGCGATCGACGGGATGATCGATGCGCTGGACGATCCGTATGCGGAGCTGTTCACGCCTCAGGAGGCCGAGGCGTGGGAGGAGGACACCACCGGGAATTACTCCGGGATCGGCCTTCAGATCACCCTGCTCAACGACGAAATCACCGTGACAGCCGTCTTCCGTGGGTTTCCCGCGAGCGAGCACGGCATTTCCGTTGGAGATGTGATCGTCGGAGTCGACGAACACGACGCCTCCGACTGGGGCACCGACATGGCCGCCGACTCCATCCGCGGTCCGGTTGGGACGGACGTAGAGGTTCGAATTAAGCGGCTCGGGTACGATACCCCGATTCCCTACACGATCACTCGCGAGGAAGTCCACGTCCCGGCAGTCACGTGGGGGGTCCTCGACAGCAACATCGGATACGTCATCATGGATCGGGTCGCGCGCAACGCCGCCCGAGAGATGAACGAGGCGCTCGTGGAGCTGGAGAAGACGAACGGTCTGATCATCGATCTCCGCCGGAACCCGGGTGGTTTCCTCGACGAGTCGCTGATGCTCGCCGATCTGTTCCTCGCGCCGGGGTCTACGCTCGCGAGCACGGTTCAGCGCGTGCCCGGAGGGGCCGCGGATCAGCCGGAGACGGATTCGTACGGAGACCGCTGGCCGGTACAGGTGCCCGACCTCCCGATCGTGATTCTCGTCGACGAGTTCACTGCATCCGGAGCCGAGATCCTGGCCGGGGCTCTGCAGGACTACGACCGGGCGGTCGTACTGGGTGAGCGCACCTTCGGAAAGGGCGTGGTCCAGACGGTGATGCCTTTGCCCTTCGGCCGGCGTCTCCGGTTCACCACGGGTTCATGGCTCACGCCGCTCGGCCGCTCGCTCCAGCGTGCACGTGACCGTCAGGGCATGCCACTGCCGGAGGTTCTGGACTCACTTCCTCGGGTGCAGACGGCTCAGGGGCGTTCGCTGATCGATGGTGGCGGAATCTTCCCCGATCTCGTGATCGAGGACGACACGCTCACGTTCGTGGAACGCGACTTCATCCGCGAGTCGAACGAGGCGCAGTTCCCGCTTGGCCTCAGGATCGCAGAGTTCGGCTTCCAGACGGCTGCCGCGCGCCGAGAGGCCGACGAGCGACCCGGGGTGACGGTCGAGGAATTCGAAGGCTTCGTCTCCTCCTTGAAGTCCGAGGGCCTCGAGACGGTGCTGCTCGACGATGAAGACGTGCGGCGCTACCTGCGGTGGCGTGCCGAACTCGCAACGGCTCAGCGCATGAACGACATCGCCGCAGAAGCGGACGTCCGAACGCGCCGGGACCCCGTACTGACCGAGGCTATCCGCCTCCTTCAGACCACCGGTTCGCAAAACGAGCTGTTCCGTGCCGTCGACGCGAACCCGGGCGCGACCCAGGGGCCCGGCGGGTACTGAGCTACGGGCCTGCCGGGCGCTCATGGGTGATTCACTGGCGGGGGTGGTACTTGCGGTGGATCTCCCGCAGGTAGGCGCGGTCGAGGTGCGTGTAGATCTGCGTCGTCGAGATGTCCGCGTGACCGAGTAGCTCCTGGACCGCCGCGAGGTCGGCGCCTCCTTCGACGAGGTGCGTCGCGAACGTATGGCGAAGCGTGTGAGGGGACACCTTTCGATGAATCCCCGCCCGTCTCGCCGCTACCCTCACCAGGCTCCAGATCGACTCTCGGCGAATCGGTGTGCCGCGGGCATTCAGAAATACGTGGCCCGCGCCCTTCCCGGTATCGAGGCCTGGTCGGACCTCTCGGAGGTATCGCTCCAGATTTCGTAGCGCCGGACCTCCGACAGGGACGAGCCGCTCCTTGGCTCCCTTGCCAAAGACCGTCGCAAACCCTTCATCGAGGTTGAGCGAGGCTATGCGAAGGTCGACGAGCTCGCTGACGCGCACGCCCGTGGCATAGAGAAACTCGAGGATCGCTCGGTCGCGCCAGTACAGGTGGTGAGTCGGGTCCGGGGACTCCAGCAGGCGATCGATCTCTTCGCGAGAGAGGAAGTCCGGTAGGGTTCGGTCCACCCGCGGTGAATCGAGTCGGTCGGTCGGGTCCGTCTCGAGAACCCCTTCTGCCATCAAGAAGCCGAAGTACGTCCGGACGGCGGACTGAGCCCGTCGGATAGAAGTCGGCGCAAGGCCGTGCTCTTTGAGATCGAACACCCATTCGCGCAGCACGCGAACGTCGATCGCGGCCGGATCCCGAACGCCGGCATCTTCCAGAAACGACATCCAGCGGGTGAGGTCCCGCCCGTAGGAGACCACGGTCCGTTCCGACAACCCCCGCTCGAAGGTCAGATAGTCGTGGAACTGCTCGAAGCGAAACGCCGCCGGCCCCTCGGGCATCACGGCCTTCACTCCGCCTCCCCTGGATGACGGGTCCTGAACCACCAGAGCCCGATGAGAAGCCCCACCAACGCGGCGGCGAGCGCTAGGCCACGATTCAACCCGGACAGCATGGCCTCCAGGCGAGCGAGGTTCTCCCCCGCCAGCAGCCCGAGACGGACGAGGCCGCCGTACCACAGGGCTGAGGCCACGGTGATGGGCAGGAGCACGCGTGACCACGGTTGGTGCGTCGCTCCCGCGAAGACCGGCACGATCGCTCTGACACCCGGAAGAAAGCGCGACAGGAAGATCGCCGGAGTACCCCAGCGGTGATAGAAACCCTCCATGCGCCGCATCTGATGCGGCTTGAGGAGGTAGCGGCCCAGACCACGCTCGAAGAAGGCAGCACCGTGCGTGTGGCTCATCCGGTAGACAAAGAGTGCGCCGGCTACGTTACAGGCCCACGTCCCGAGGAAGATCCACATCGCCGTCAGATCGCCCGCCCCGGCGAGCAGCCCACCGAGGGCGACGAACGTGTCGGCGGGAATTGCCGGAACGAGATTCTCGAGCCCGGCGCCTACGCTCAGGACGAAATACAGCACTGCGTTGGGAAGGCGGTCCATCCACGACACGAAATCGCTCACACTCCGGCCCTCTGACCGGCACCGAAGCCGACGCCCCATCCGCACGGACACACCCTCACCGTGGCGTCAGGAGACGCCACACGATGCGCTCGCAGCTCGGCCGCGAGACTACCGCTCGGCGACGAGGGCGACGGCGTGTACCGCGAGCCCTTCGCCTGCCCCGATCCAGCCCATGCGCTCGTTGGTCTTTCCCTTGATGGAGACGCGTTCGATGGGAATCTGCATCGCTTCAGCGAGTCGCGCCCGCATTGCATCGGCGTGTGGTCCGATCTTGGGGGTCTCGCAGACCACGCTCACGTCCACGTTGACGACACCACGATCCGAGCCGTGCAGGACAGCAACCGCGGCGCGGAGAAGCTCAATCGAGTCGGCACCTTTCCATGCCTCGTCACTGGGAGGGAAATGACTCCCAACATTCCCGAGGGCCGCCGCGCCGAGGATCGCATCGATCACGGCATGCGCGACCGCGTCCCCGTCGGAGTGACCGGTGAGTCCGGCATGATCCGGGACGTGAACCCCTCCGAGAATCAGAGGCCGCTCCGCATCGAAGCGGTGGGAGTCGTACCCCAGGCCGACCCGAAACGGTGTACTCAGGCCCAGCCCCTCAGCGCCAGACAGACGTTGTGTCCCCCGAATCCGAACGAGTTGGTGAGAGCCAGCCCCACCTCGCGCTCGATCATCCCACCGTGTGCGTACTCGAGATCGCATTCGGGGTCCGCGGTGGAGAAGTTGATCGTCGGGGGGATCTTGCCGGTTCGGCACACCATGAGTGACACGATCGCCTCGAGCGCCCCAGCGGCGCCGAGGAGGTGCCCTGTCATCGACTTTGTCGATCCGACGACGATCTCGCGGGCGCGGTCCCCCAAAACCTGCTTGATGGCTTCTGTTTCGATCGCGTCCGCCATCGTCGAGGTGCCGTGCGCGTTCACGTAGTCGACATCGCTCGCGCTGGCCTTCGCGTACTTCATGGCCATCCGCATCGCGTGCTGAGCCCCATACCCACTCGGAGGCGGGGCCGTAATGTGAAACGCGTCGGCGCTCAGTCCGTATCCCACCACTTCACCGAGGATGGTCGCACCCCGGGCCTCGGCGTGCTCGAGTGATTCGAGGATCACGGCGCCACCCCCCTCACCCATCACGAAGCCGTCCCGATCCGCCGAGAACGGGCGGCTGGCCCCCGCGGGGTCGTCGTTACGAGTCGACAACGCCTTCATCGAGCTGAAGCCCGCATACGTCATCGGGGTGATCGTCGCCTCGGCGCCACCCGCGACCATGACGTCTGCGTCACCGTGACGTATGTGGCGCATGGCGTCGCCGATGGCGTGGGCGGAGGATGCACACGCCGACACCGTGGCGTAGTTAGGGCCCCGCAAGCCCCATCGAATCGAGATGAGTCCTGCTGAGATGTCCGGGATGAACATCGGAATGAAGAACGGGCTGACCCGGTTCGGACCTTTCTCGATGAGCCTCCGGTGTTGCTCCTCGAATGTTCCGATGCCACCGATGCCGCTTCCGAAGATCACCCCGAAGCGCTCGGGATCACCCCCATCGGGGACGCCCTCTAGGCCGGCCTGTGCGAGCGCCTGGGCAGCGGCCGCCACCGCGAACTGGGAGACGCGGTCGTGCCGCTTGACCTCACGCTTGTCCAGATAGTCGAGCGGGTCGAATCCTTTCACCTCGCACCCGATCCGACACGCGAACTCCTCGGTCGCATCGAAGTGGGTAATCGGGCCGCCGCCGCTGACGCCGGCGAGCAGGTTATCCCACGTGGACTGGACATCGTTGCCCACCGGGGACACCAGGCCCATGCCGGTGATCACGACGCGCTTGGGAGCGTCGTTACTCATGTTAGATCCGTACTGCTGAGTTGGTTGACCAGGACGAAGTCCTGCGCAGTCAGCCGGCGGCGTTTTCGTTCAGGTACTTGATCGCGTCACCGACGGTCCGCATCTGCTCGGCATCTTCGTCGGGAATATCGATCCCGAACTCTTCCTCGAACGCCATGACGAGCTCAACCGTGTCGAGGGAGTCCGCGCCGAGGTCCTCTACGAACGATGCTTCGTCCGTAACCTTCTCGGCTTCGACGCCGAGCTCGTTGATGATGATCTCGCGGACCCGCGCGTCGGTGGCCTCGCTCATGGTACCTCTCCGTGGAAGTGGAATGCGATGTGAACGTGTGTCATGAAAACGGCGGTGCCGTGCAGGATCACATGACCATCCCACCGTCGACCGCCAGAATCTGGCCGGTAATGTAGCTTGCCCCAGGCCCAACGAGAAACCGTGCAACCCCGGCAATCTGTTCGACTTCCCCCAGGGTGCCGAGCGGGATCTGCTGGAGTAATCCCTCGACCTGCGCTTCGGTCAGTTCGTCGGTCATGTCCGTCCGAATGAAGCCGGGCGCGATCGCGTTACAACGGACCCCGCGAGAGGCCAATTCCTTGGCCACGCTCTTGGTGAGTCCGACGAGACCGGCCTTCGACGCCGCGTAGTTCGCCTGTCCGGCATTGCCCGTCAGCCCCACCACCGACGTGATGTTGAGGATCGCACCCGAACGACGCTTCATCATCCCGCGAGTGACGGCTCGCGTGAAATTAAAGGCCCCCTTGAGGTTAGCTGCAATCACCTCATCGAAGTCCTCATCTTTCATTCGCAACAGGATGTTGTCGCGTGTGATTCCGGCGTTGTTCACCAGAACCGCGACCGGGCCCAGTGTTTCCTCGATCAAGTTGAGGGTCTCGTTGACCTGACCCGGGTCGGCGACGTCGCACGCGAAGCCAGCATGCCCCTCCCCGGGCAGCTGCCCCGCCGCGGCAGACGCTGAATCACCATTCCGACCGACGACCGCGACGTGCGCGCCCGCATCCGCCAGTGCGGCAGCGATCCCGCGGCCGATGCCACGCGAACCGCCCGTCACGATCGCCACGGATCCCTCGAGTTCGCGCGTACCCATCGTCAGCCCTCCAGGGCGTTGAAGTCATCTGGCTCACCCAGCGGGGTGCTGAGCAGACCCTTCGCGTTCCTGCGGTTCAAGGTGCTGAGCACGTTCCCGGCGCCGACCTCCAGGAAGCGGTCGACGCCCGAGGCGGTCATCACGCCGACCGATTCCGACCATCGGACCGGTGAAGTGAGCTGTCGCACCAGGAGCTCGCGGGCGTCGGCTCCGGTGGAGACAGGGGTCGCCGTGGCGTTGGAGATCACCGGGAAGGCCGGATCCGCGAACTCGATCTCTTCCAGAAAGGCACGGAGCCCGTCTGCGGCTGGCTCCATGAGGGGAGAGTGGAATGCCCCCGACACGTTGAGCTGCACGGCCCGCTTTGCCCCGGCCTCCTTGGCCAGCACCATGGCTTCCTCCACGCCGGCGACGTCTCCGCTGATCACGACCTGTCCGGCGGAATTGAAGTTGGCGGGTACGCAGATCCCGGCCGTGACTCGACCGCAGACCTCTCGGACCGCCGAATCGTCAAGGCCGAGGAGTGCCGCCATCGTCCCGGGGCGCGCCTGGCCGGCGTCGAACATCAGCTCCCCGCGCAGCCGCACGGCTCGCAGCGCGTCCTCGAAGCTCAGGGTCTCAGCCGCGACGTGTGCGCTGAATTCGCCCAGAGAATGTCCTGCAGCGAATGCGGGCGCCCCCGCCCTGTCACCGAGTACCCGGAGGGCCGCCACGGAGTGCGTGAGCAGGGCCGGTTGGGCGTTTCTGGTGGCGGTCAGCTCATCACCGGGACCGTCGCGCATGAGACCCGACAGGGAGAAGCCGAGCGTGTGGTCCGCCCGTGCCAGCACGTCCGCGGCAGCGGGTTCCTGATCCGCCAGGGCGCCCGCCATGCCGACGTACTGGGAACCCTGCCCGGGGAAGATGAGTGCGAGCGTCATGGCGTCGGAGCCGCGGTTACATGCGAATGGTCATCGCGCCCCACGTGAGGCCGGCGCCGAACGCGACGGTCAACACGTTGGAGCCCTCTGAGATCCGGCCCTGTTCCCGGGCTTCGTCGAACGCGATCGGGACGGTGGCGGAGCTCATATTCCCGTACTTGTCGACGTTGACGAAGACCTTGTCCATCGGCAAGCCGGCGTACTTCGCCGTCGCCTCGATGATGCGAATGTTCGCCTGATGAGGCACCAGGAGGTCGATGTCACCGGACGTGAGTCCCGCCTTGTTCAGCGCGATATCACACGCCTCGGCCATCGAACGTACCGCATTCTTGAAGATCTCCCGTCCCTGCATGCGAAGGAGGTGCCGTCCTTCGTCGAGCATGCTCTGGCTGATCGGCTCGATGGCGCCACCGCCAGGGCGATACAACAGCTCCGCGAGCTTTCCGTCGGACTGCAGATGGGATGAGAGGATGCCGCGCCCTGAGCCGTTCGAAGGGCGAAGTACGGCCGCACCACCTCCGTCCCCGAACAGGACAGCCGTGGTCCGGTCGGTCCAGTCGATGATTGCGCTCATCTTCTCTGCTGCGACCACGAGCGCCACTTCGGCCCGCCCGGCGGCGATGTAGCCCTCCGCCATGCTCAAGCCGTAGATGTGGCCCGTGCACGCCGCCATGACGTCGAAGGCCACGGCATTGTCGCATCCCAGTATGGCCTGGATGTCACAGGCCGTCGACGGGAGCCAGCGGTCCGGCGTCGCCGTCGACACGATGAGGATGTCCACCTCTCCCGGCTCTACACCGGCCTCGTCCATCGCCCTGCGAGCGGCCTCCGCCCCGAGGTGCGCCGCGAACATGTCGTCGGGAGCGATCCGGCGTTCACTGATCCCTGTACGCGTGCGGATCCATTCGTCCGACGTCTCCATCGTCTGCGCAAGGTCGTCATTGGTGACGATGTTGTCGGGAAGAAATCGACCGGTGCCGGTGATTTCTGCGATCGGCGTCGGGGTCTTCATGACTGGAACTCCTCGGCGCTGTGCTGCACGAGGCCCGAGCGCACTGCACTCGCGGCCACGATCAGGGCGTTGTGGATGGCCTTCGGCGGAGAGCCCCCGTGGCAGATGATCGATACGCCACCCAGGCCCAGGAGCGGTGCTCCACCATACTCGGCGTAATCCAGAACACGAAAGACGTGACCGAGATCGAGGTTCGAGTCTGCCGCGGAGTCGAGCTCCGTCTTCAGAAGGTCGAGGATGTGCCCGGCCACCGACTCGTAGAACTTGAGCAGGATGTTGCCGACAAAACCGTCGCAGACGATCACGTCGCACTCACCGCGCACGATATCTCGACCTTCGATGTTACCGATGAAGTTCAGACCGTCGTCGTTCTCCAGCAGGCCGTACGTCTCGATGGTCAGTTCGTCTCCCTTTCCGGGCTCCTCACCGATGTTGAGAAGGCCGACACGGGGATTCTCACGCCCCATGGCGTCCTTCATGTACGTGCTACCGAGATGTGCGAACTGGACGAGATGCCCCGGTTTACACCCAATGTTCGCCCCGGCGTCGAGCAACAGGCACGGTGCGCCGGCCGTAGGGAGCAGCGTCCCGACGGGAGGGCGGTCCACACCGGGGAGTGGGCGCAGCGTGAAGAGAGAGGAGGCCATCACCGCACCGGTGGACCCGGCGCTCACGAAGGCGTCCGCGTCTCCTTCCTTGTGCAGTCGAAGTCCGACCACGATCGAGGAATCCGGCTTGCGCCGGAGCACCGATGCCGGCGCGTCTTCTGCCGTGACTCGGTCGGGGGCGTGGTGGACCCGGATGCCGGCGGGCACATCGTCATGCCGTTCGAGTTCTGCGCGAATCAGGGCCTCGTCACCGACGAGAATGATCTCGACGTCGTCGCTCGCTGCGTGCTGCAGGGCCTCGATCGCACCGGCAACCTCGGCAGCCGGCGCAGTGTCGGTCCCCATGGCGTCCAGCGCTATGCGCACGCAGGCCCTCCTGTCGTAATGGTGTACCCGGCGGAGCTCCGGTTCAGTGAACCGAAGCCCGAATTACGGGCCACTCAGTCTACGTCGACGTCGAGGACAGGCTCGCCCTTATAATGCCCGCATGTCGGACAGACACGATGGGGCTGCTTGGTATCCCCGCACTTCGGGCAGGAGTGCACAGTGACACCTTCCGCCTTGAAATGCGTGCGGCGCTTCCGCTTCCGCTGCTTCGACGTGCGCTTCTTGGGTACGGCCATTGTTCTACTCGCTCTTCAGGTCCCGAAGTGCCTCCCACCTGGGATCGACCTCGTCCTCCGTGCAGTCACACGTCCCCTCGTTGAGGTTTGCGCCGCACTTCGGACAGATGCCCCGGCACTCCGGATCACATACCACATATGGATTTATGGCGAGGATCATCTCCTCGCGTACTGCTTCGCTCAGATCGAGCTCTGACCCCTCAGGCTCGAAGGCGTACACGCCGCCATCGTCCTCATCACCCGTCGGGTCCGAGACGAACACCATCGTGAGATCCCGTTGGAAGGGTGTCTCGACCGGATCGAGACAGCGCCGACACTCCTGGCGCACCATTCCGCTGGAATCACCACGAACAACGACCTCTCCCGTGCCGGCGTACGTCGCGCGCAAGCGCACGTCGAGGTTTCCGACAAAGGAGAAACCTGTGTCCTTCCAGAGCTCGTCATCGCCCGGCAGACTGCCTTCGACGACAACGGAGCCTTCCCGCGCAAGTTGCCCGAGATCAACTCTGAGCATAGTCGTAAAAGCTAGTAACAACCGTTCGAAAGTCTAGATATTTTGCGCCTGTCCGGGTTGCCGGCAGACGCGAGGCCTCAGAGGCCCAGGCGCTCGTGACTCGAGAAGAAGAAGCCGATCTCGATCGCGGCGTTTTCGTCTGAATCCGAAGCGTGAATGGCGTTTCGGCCCTTCGACTCGGCGTAGAGCTTGCGGACGGTCCCTTCGGCCGCTTCCGCCGGGTCCGTTGCCCCGATCGTCTCGCGAAGCTTGGCCACCGCATCGTCAGCCTCCAGGACCATCGGGATCACGGGGCCCGACATCATGAAGTCGACCAGCTCGTCGTAGAACGGCCGCCCTTCATGGACGGCGTAAAACGCCCCCGCCTGAGCCCTGTTCAGGCGCGCGAGTCGCATCGCCCGTACCGTGAACCCTGCCCCCTCGAGGTGCGCGAGGACCTTCCCTGCCTTGCCCGAGCCGACAGCGTCGGGCTTGATGATCGCTAGTGTGAGGCTCATCAGTCTTCTTCTCGTTCGTCTTGATCGTCGCGATTTCCGTGCAAAGCACTGAGAACCGCGTCGCGTGTGATCAGTCCAATCAGCTCTCCGTCTCGGACGACGGGCAGCTGCTCTACGTCTCGATTCATCATCATGCGCGCTGCATCCATCAGCGGTTGCGTCTCCGACACGCACAGGACGGCGCGAGTCATGATGTCCCGGGCAGTCTGAACGTCCCGGTTCTCACGCCCCTCGTCGTCCTCGCCCGGGCCCTCGCGAAGCACGCGCTTGAGCGCGTCTCCCGTGGTGATGATGCCCAGGACTTCATACTGCTCTCCGACAACCGGAATGGCATGCGCCGCACGCCGAACCATGAGGTCGATGACCTCGGTCAACGGAGTTTCGGGATAGACCCGATACTGAACCGCCTCGAACGCGTGCTCGACGCGAAGGTTACTGCTCTGTCTTCCTTCCATCCTGTACAGCCTCGCTCGCCAGCGCCGATGACGCAGGCTGTGAGGTGAGGTCGCGCGCCCGCTTACGCGAGCGCGTCCTGGATCAGGCCCACGATGTCCGCAGGACGCTGCGCCACGGCGATGCCGTTGTCTTCGAACGCCTTCATCTTCTCCTCAGCCGTGCCGGCCGAGCCACTGATGATCGCGCCTGCGTGCCCCATCTGACGCCCCGGAGGCGCCGTCTGACCCGCGATGAATCCGACGACCGGCTTGGACATATTCGCCTTCACGAAGGCGGCAGCCTCCTGCTCGTCCGTACCGCCGATCTCACCGATCATCACCACGGCGGACGTCTCGGCATCAGCTTCGAAGGCCGCGAGGCAATCGATGAAGTTCGTCCCGATGAGTGGGTCTCCGCCGATGCCCACGCACGTCGTCTGACCCAGTCCCACGTTGGTGAGCTGGAAGACCGCTTCGTACGTCAGCGTACCGGATCGGGAAACGACACCGATCGGACCCTCGGCCACGATCTGAGCCGGAAGGATTCCCACCTTGGACTTTCCAGGTGAGATCAACCCCGGGCAGTTCGGCCCGAGGATGCGCACTCCCTTGTCCCGGGCGAAGGCATGGGCGCGAGCCATGTCGAGCACGGGAACTCCCTCGGTGATCGCGACGACCAGCGAGACCCCGGAGTCCGCGGCCTCGAGAATGGCATTCGCTGCGAACGCCGGCGGCACGTACACGACCGATGTGTTCGCTCCGGTCTCGGCCACCGCCTCGTCCATCGCGTTGAAGATCGGAACGCTCGCTCCGTCCGGACCTTCGAAGGTCTGTCCACCCTTACCGGGTGTGACCCCCGCGACGACCTGCGTGCCGTACTCCATCATCTGGCTGGTATGGAACGAACCGTCCCGGCCAGTGATGCCCTGAACTACGAGGCGGGTGTCATTGTCGATGAAAATGGCCATGTCGGTCTATCCCTTCGCCAGTTCGACGGCCTGCTCCACGACGTCATCCATCGACGTGTAGGCCGAGAAGCCCGCTTCTTCGAGAATCTGGACACCCAGTTCCTCGTTCGTGCCGGTCAGTCGGATCACGATGGGAGGCTTGATGTCGATGCGCTTGGTCGCTTCGACGATCCCGTTCGCGACGTCGTCGCACCGGGTAATTCCGCCGAAGATGTTGAAGAGGATCACCTTCACATTGGGGTCGGAGGTGATGATCTCGAGGGCGGAGACGACCTTGTCGGGGTTGGACGAGCCCCCGATGTCGAGGAAGTTCGCCGGCTCGCCACCGTAGTACTTCACGAGATCCATCGTGGCCATCGCCAGTCCGGCACCGTTCACGCAGCACCCGACATTCCCGTCGAGCTTCACGTAGGAGAGACCCGCCTCACGAGCCTTGGTCTCAGATTTGGGCTCAGCGGAGAGATCCCGCATCTCCGCGACTTCGGGGCGACGGAATAGCTCGTTGCCGTCAATGGTCATCTTGGCATCGATGGCCTTCACCGCACCGTCGGGCGTCGTGATCAGCGGGTTGATCTCTGTCATGGAGGCACCCGAATTCACGAAGGCCTCGTATAGCTGAGCGACGACCTTGCTGGCCTGCTTGATCAGCGCCGGGTCGTCGTACAGGAAGTTCGCGAGCCAGAACGCCTGGTGCGGAAGGAGCCCATAGCGCGGGTCGACCGACAGCTTCCGTATGCGGTCCGGGGTCGATGCCGCCACCTCCTCGATGTCCATCCCGCCGTCCGGTGACACCATGAAGGTGGCAGCCTGGTTCTTCCGGTCGATCAGGACTCCAACATACGCCTCGGTCTCGATGTCCTCGGCGGGCGTCACGAGCACCTGCTCGACCGTGAGACCCTTGATGTCCATCCCAAGGATGTTGGACGCGTGCTCGCGGGCTTCGGACGCGTCGTTGCAGTATTTCACGCCCCCGGCCTTGCCGCGGCCTCCGGAATGAACCTGAGCCTTGACCATGACGGCCCGGCCGTACTCCTGGGCGATCGCCTCCGCTTCGTCAGCGGTCGTGGCGACCTTCCCGGGCGGTACCGGAATGCCGGCCAGCGCGAAGCGTTCCTTCGCCTGGTACTCGTGGATGTCCATGCGTTCTCATACGAATGGTGGGGATCCCGATGATACGCCGGGCGTCAGGCGTGGCCGGGAGAGCACAAAAAGCTACCAGACCCCTAAAGTGGGATCAACGCGTCAGCGTCCCCCCATATCCAGCCGCTCGAGGAGCGCCCGCAGCTCAGCGAGGGCGATCCCATAGCCGGCCCAATCCCCGGCCCGCGCACGCTCGTCGGCGCGCTCCAGGAGTGCGAGCGCGGCCGTCGGCCACGGGCCGACCGAACCGGGCTCTGGGGCAGCCGTCGCTACCCCGGCCGGGTCAGCCTCCGGCGTGAACGGAACGCCCGCCATTTGTGCAATGGCCTCCGCCAGGGACTCTGCCATGACTACGCGGACGCCGTCGCTCACCACGAAGCGGGTGAGGTCAGGGATGGCGTCCTCTTCGGCGGCGAGGAAGACCGGTTCCATGTACAGGAGCCGGTTACCAACGGGGACGAGGTGGAGATGTCCCGTCCAGACCTCGCTTCCGCCCGTTCGCCAAAGCGAGAACTGCTGTGAGATCACGGGGTCCTGCTCGAGGCGAGCCTCGATCAGACGCGGGCCGAGCACCTCGTCATCGACGGGCACGTTCATCAGAATCGTCTCGGGCACACCGAGATCGTTCGTCCGGGCGACGAGCATGGCCGTCAGATTCTCACGGCCGGCAGGGACGAAGACGTTCGTCAGCTGGAACCGTGCCTCCTCTTCGTCGGGGAGCCGATACATCCCGTATTCCGGCACGTACGGGACCGGATTGGAGGTGTTGGAGAGTTCCTCCGCCTCCACCCAGACATCCTGTTGCCCATGGAACTCGGCGGCCGTCTCCTGGTGGTACTGGAGGAGCACACTGCTCTGGAGTTCCAGGAGAGACCGGGGATACCGAAGGTGGTCCCGAAGCTCCGCCGGCATCTCTTCCATATCGCGCAAGAGGCCCGGATAGGCGCGATCGAACGCATCGGCTATGGGATCCCCAATGGGCACGCGGTAGAAGATCATGTCCCCCGTGACCGCATCGACCGTCACCTTGACGCTGTTTCGGACATACCTCACCAGCTGCCGAACCGTCCCGAAGTCGTACACCTTCGACAGGGGGAAGGCGAGCGTGCCCGTGAAGCCCTCCAGAACCCATATGACCCGGCCCTGGGATACCACCGGGTACGGGGCCTCCGGGAAGCGCAGGAACGGCGCCACGGCCAGGGCCCGGTCCGTGACCCTCCGCCGGTGCACGAGACGGCTGTCGTCCGTCAACTCAGACGAGAACAACAGGTTCGCGGCCTGAAACCGCCACGCGAGGAGCAGCGTTCTCAGGGTCGATGAGATCTCGATTCCACCGGGGAAATCGACCCCGGCGACACCCAGAGTTCCGTCCGGAGCCTGGAACTGATCCGCCCCGGGTGTGACGACGACGTACTCCCGTCGGCGATCGGGGCGGGTTCCGAAAAAGACGTCCGGACGTTCGAGGTCGAGGGGTACGTTTCCTACCGACGACGCCAGCGTCTCCGGCGGCAGGCCGCGCACCAGCATTTCAGGACGTCCTTCGGTCGTCCGGCTGTTGGCAACGCTGGCGACCACGCCGACCCCGGCCAGATAGCGCTCGCGAAGATGCAGGTTCTGCCAATTGGGGTCCGGAATGCCGGTCGGATCCACCTGCCGGACCGAGATCGTGACGGGCACCAGCCCCTGCTCGGTCGGATAGCGATCCACAGCGACCCGGTCGAAGTCGTAGTACTGGAATCGTGCCTCGACCTCGCGGTACGTGGTCAGGAGCGGAGCCGAGACCCCGGACCCCCACACCGGAAGGCCGGCGAACTGGCGAGCCGCTTCGCCCCAGTCGATGGGTGCATCCTGATCGAACGCGAAGGGCCTCCGCTCGAGGGAGGCGTCGTCGAGTCCGTACGCGAGTCGGGTGTACTCGAGGTTGTGCTCGATGAACGGTGTCTCCCGTTCCAGCTCGTTCGGCTCCACCCGAAAGCTCTGAATCACCGAGGGGTAGATGTTGCCGATGAGGACCATCCCACCGATGACGGTCACGAAGGAGCCGATCAGGATGAGTGGACGATTCCGCCAGGCACCCCAGAAGGTGGCACCCGCCGCGCCGAGGGTGATGATCGTCAGTGTCTGGAGGGCCGGGAGGCGCGCCTCGGCGTCCGTGAACCCGAAGATCCCCTGCACCGCCGAGTTGCCGGTGATGAGCAGCCCGTAACGGCTCAGGTACATCCGCAGCGCAAGTAGAACGAAGAAGCCTGCCAGAAGCCCCCCGAGGTGGCGCCGAGCCAGCTCATGGGCCTGGAGGCGACCGCCACGCCACGTCATGGCACCGGTGGCCGCGTACCCCGCGACCGCCAGCGTGAAGATCAGAAAGCCTGTGATCAGAGCGTAGCTGATCGCAGCGTCGAGCACGGGGAGCCAGAAGACGTAGAAGCCCACATCCTGACCGAGTATCGGGTCACTCAGCCCCCAACCGGTCGAGGACACAGCATGGAGTGCCTGCCGTCCCAGGCCGGCCGGGAGCGAAGCGCCGAACCAGAGGCCGAGGAAGGCGGCCGCCGTGAGCATCGCCCAAAGGACGTAACGTTTCGGGAGTTGCTCAGAGATCTCGAGATTTCCGAAACGGCGACGGATCTGAATTCCGCCCAGGGTCGTCGAGGCAACCTTCAGGTTGTAGAACACGAGGATGCCGACGATGAGTCCGCCTCCGACGCGCACCCCACTCTCCCACACGAATCGTCGCCAGAAGACGCTGAGATACCCGGTCTGGGCCTGCCAGAGAACCTCGACGTAGAACGACGTCAGTGCCCGTCCCAGTACGCCGACCACGGCGACCACCAGGATCACTGTGATGGCGAGGCGCCCGCCTCGGAGTGCGCTGACCAGGTCCTGACGCGGTGTGTTCATGAAGCCTTCCACCCCCGGAGTAGCGGAGCGTTCCTGCCGTCCATGCTCAGGGTAGCGAGACCCCGTGCCCGGAGAGCCAGGAATCGACCTCCGAGCGGATCTCCTCGAGTCGCTCTTCGGTCCGGGCCTCGAAACGGGCCACGATCACGGGCTGCGTGTTGGAGGTCCTCAGGAGCGCCCAGCCATCGCCGAAGAGCACCCGTACGCCGTCGACGTCGATGACGTCGTAAAGAGACCGAAAGTGCGCCACGGCCTTTTCGACGATGTCCCACTTCTGTTCTTCGGTCACGTCGATGCGGATCTCCGCCGTCGACACGTAGACCGGGAAGTCGGAGACTCGATCCGCCAGCGTGCGGTCGGAGTGGCTCAGAATCCAGATCAGGCGACATGCGTCGTAGAGCGCATCGTCGAACCCGAAGTAGTCATCGGCAACCATGATGTGCCCGGAGAGCTCTCCAGCCAGCAAGGCACCCGTCTCCTTCATCTTCACCTTCTGAAGCGAGTGCCCGGTCTTCCACATGATCGGCTCGCCACCCGCGGCCTCGAAGACCTCGGGAAGCGCCTGACTGCACTTCACGTCGAAGACGAGCTTCTGACCGGGGCCCTTGCGGTCGAGCAGGTCCAGGCCGAAGAGCAGCAGCAGGATGTCTCCGCGTACGATTGCGCCATTGGCGTCGACCGCACCGACGCGGTCCGCATCTCCGTCGAACGCGACCCCGAGGTCGTGCGGCTCGGCCCGGACAGCGGCGATCAGGTCTTCCAGATTCTCGTCGACGGTGGGATCCGGGTGATGGTTCGGAAACGTCCCGTCCGACTCACAAAAGAGCGGCGTGACCTCGACGCCCATGGCTTCGAACAGCTTTTCGGCTACCAGGGCCCCGCTCCCGTTACCGCAATCGACGGCGACCTTCATGGGGCGCTCGAGGGTGAACCGGCCAGCCACATCCTGTACGTACGCGTCGAGGACCTCGGTGTGCTCGACGACACCCTCCCCCGCGTCCAGCTGATCGGAGGTGATGCGCTCGAAGAGACCCTGGATCGCGTCACCGTAGAGCGCGGCCCGCCCACACGTCATCTTGATGCCGTTCCACTCCGGCGGGTTGTGTGACCCCGTGATCTGCACAGCTGCGTCAGTCTCGTAGACGCACTCCGCCCAGTACAGCACCGGTGTGGGGACCGTCCCGATATCCAGGACATCGGCCCCGGCCGACGTGATCCCCCGGATCAGACCGGCCGCGAGGCTCGGTGATGATTCACGGTTGTCGTGACCGACGGCGATGCGAGGGCGCTCGATCCCGGTTGCCGCACGCACATGCGATGCAAAGGCGCGCCCCACCGCTTCGGTGACGCCGGGGTCGAGGTCCTCGCCGACGATGCCCCGGATGTCGTACTGCCGAAAGATGTGCGCCTTCATGGGTCTCCACAGAATGCGTTCGAATGATACCGCGGCACGGCGTTCCGCCCCGCTCGATTGGCCCTCGCGCAGATGCTGAAGCGATCTCGCCCCTCGCCTACTCTCCGAGCCCGGGCATTGCGCCGGTCAAGGACGCGAGACCTTCCACGCTCTCGCGCGCGAAGTCGAGCGCGGCGCCGGGGAAGAAGCCCATGTAGATCACGATCGCGACGGACGCGACCAGAGCGATCCGCATCGGCACCGGGACGATCACCAGGTCGTGCTGGTCATCCGAGAGCTGACGCTTCATCCACATGAACCACGCCACGCGCAGGTAATACCAGTAGGAGGCGATCGTCGTCAGCACGAGGACCACCATGAGGTACCAGAGCTGCGCATCGGCCGCGGCCTGAAGCAGGTAGATCTTGCCCATGAAGCCGCCGGTTCCGGGGAACCCGGCGAGGGAGAGCAGGAACACCGTGAGCAGGACGCCCATCATCGGCTGCGCCCACCCGAAGCCCGCGTAGTCCTCTACCTGGAGGCGCTCTTCGGCCTGATGCGCCACGCCGATGACGATCGCGAAGGCGCCGATGTTCATCACGGTGTAGATGAGCAGGTAGAAGAGGAGGCCGGCCGCCGCGGCCTGATTCGATGCGGTGATCGCAACCAGCAGATACCCACCGTGCGCGACGCTGGAATACGCGAGCATCCGCTTCACGTTTGACTGCACGAGCGCCATCAGGTTCGCTGCGACCATCGTGATCGCCGCGAGCCACCACATGATCGGGAACCAGGTGTCGTACACCCCGTCGAAGCCGACCATGAAGACGCGCAGGAAGGCCACGAAGGCAGCGGCTTTCACCGCAGCCGACATGAAGGCTGTGACCGGTGCGGGTGCGCCCTCGTAGACGTCCGGTGTCCACATGTGGAACGGCACCGCCGAGACCTTGAAGCCAAAGCCGATGATCAGGAAGGCAATTCCCACGGTGAGCAGGGTCGTCGAAGCCCCGCCGGACGAGACCGTCTGACCGATCTCGAAGACGTTCGTGCTCCCGGTCGCGCCATACACGAGCGCAATGCCGTAGAGGAAGAAACCCGTCGCGAAGGCGCCGAGCAGGAAGTACTTGAGCCCGGCCTCGGCAGACTTACGATCACGCCGGTTGAAAGCCGTCAGCGCATACACGGCAATCGACATGACCTCTAGACCGAGGAAGATGACGATGAGATCCCGCGCGCCGGCCATGAACATCATGCCGGCCGTTGAGAGGAGGATCAGACCGTAGAACTCCCCGGCCTGGAGGCGCTGCCGGTACACGTAGGCGAACGAGATCATGATCGCGAGCGCTGCAGCGAGCAGGAAGACCCAGTTCGCGAAGAGGCGGAAGCCGTCGAGCGCGACCATCGAACTCCGGCCGACCTCTGTAAATCCGTAGAGCCAACCATTGGCCATGCCGGCGAGAAGCACGCCCACCAGTGCCAACCATCCCAGGTCGGCACCGCCGCCGAAGCTCGGATCACCCGAGGAGGCGGTCTCAGGATCCTTGTGCTTGCCGGAGACCCCGGCGACCAGCACGACCATGCCCCACACGCACAGGATCATCTCCGGCATCAGGGCCCAGAAGTAGTGGAGCTGACGACTGAAATCGAGTTCCATGATCGCTTCGCCTATTCGTCGCCGTCGGCGACCGCCGTGGCGCTGCCGTCGTTCATGTCCGTAGTCGTTTCGTCGTCGTCACTCAGCAGGGTGCCCGCCGCATCCGCCGTGACGCTCCCACTCGCAGGCGTCGACACGCCGTCCAGGGCCGCTGCACGTGCGCCCGCGTCCTCGACCCGCTCGATGACGGCCCGGACACTCGGCTCCATGCGCTCGAGCACCGGCGTCGGGTTCCACCCGATGACGATCATCAGGGCACACAGCGGGGCCAGGATCGCCATCTCCCGTCCATTGAGATCCTCGATCTCGCGGTTCTCGTCGGTCTCGAGCTTGTTGAAGAAGACCGTCTGAACCATCGGCAGCATGTAGTACGCCGCGAAGATCACGCCCAGCGTCGCCAGGAAGGCGAGCGTGGGGTGCGATTCAAAGGCGCCCATCAGAGCCAGGAATTCACCCACGAAGCCGCTCGTGCCCGGCAGGCCGATCGATGCGAGCGCGGTGATGAGGAACGCCGTAGCGAACCACGGCGCGACCCGAGCAATTCCGCCGAAATCGGCAATGGTACGGGTGTGGCGCCGCTCGTAGAGCATGCCGAGCAGGAGGAAGAGTGCCCCGGTGCTGATCCCGTGGGAGATCATCACGACGAGGCCGCCCTGTAGACCGTTCACGTTCAGGGCAAAGACACCCAGGACGACGAAGCCCATGTGTGCCACCGAGGTGTAGGCGACCAGCTTCTTCGCATCAGGCTGTACGGCAGCCACCCACGCGGTGTACAGGATGCCGATCACCGCCAGTACGAGCATCGTCGTGACCACGGTGGGATGCTGCGAGGCCAGCGGGAAGAACGGCAGGAGGAACCGGAGGAAGCCGTACGTACCCATCTTCAGGAGGACCGCAGCCAGAATCACGGACCCTGGTGTCGGCGCCTCCACGTGTGCGTCCGGCAACCACGTATGCAGCGGGAAGATCGGCACCTTAACACTGAACGCGAGGGCGAAGGCAATGAAGAGCCAGATCTGCTCGGTTCCCGTCAACGGCACGAGGAGGAAGTCCTCGTATGCGAACGTGGGCATGCCCATGAAGGTCTTGGCCTTCCAGAAGAGGAAGAGAATGCCGACCAGCATGAGGAGGGATCCGAACGCCGTGTACAGGAAGAACTTGATGGCGGCGTAGATCCGGCGTTCGCCACCCCAGATCCCGACGATGAAGTACATCGGAACGAGGGTGAGCTCGAAAAAGACGTAGAAGAGGAAGACGTCCGTGGCCACGAATACACCGACGACCGCTGCCTCGAGAAGGAGCATGAGCGCGTAGAACGCCCGCTCCCGGGTCTTGATGTAGTTGAACGAGCCCAGGATCGCGATCGACGTCGAGAACGTGGTCAGGAGCACCATGAAGAGGCTGATGCCGTCGATCCCGAGTGAATAATTCACGCCCCACGCAGGGATCCACGAGGCTGTGGTCTCCATCTGCATCGCGCCCGATGCGGGGTCGAACGCCCACCACAGGCCGAGGCTGAGCACAAAGACGAACATCGACCACCAGAAGGCCACCGTCTTCGCGCGCGCTTCTTCGGCCCAGAGGACGAGTCCGATGCCAAGCACCGGTAGCCAGATGAGCGCATGCAGGGCCCACTCGGCGTATCCGATCGAATCGAGTAGTGCGGTCATGATCAGCGCCTCCTAGAACAGGCTGGCGCCGAGGACGAACAGCACCCCGACGGTGAGAATGAACGCATACGTGTTGACGGTGCCCGTCTGGAACATGCTGACGACCCAGCCCGTCCCTTTCGAAACCCACCCCACCGCGTTGACTACGCCGTCGATAATCCCGTCATCGATGACTTTCCAGCAGAAGCGGGAGGCACGAACGATCGGCTGGACGATGATCCGGTCGTAGAGTTCGTCGACGTAGTACTTGTTGTAGAGGAGCTTGGCGAAACCAGAGAGCTCCGTCGTGTCGTCCTTCACGGCCACGACCGTCTGCCCACCGACAATCCGGATCGACAGCGCCACGACGATAGCGGCCGCCACCGTCGAGATCGCCGCCCACATCGCCTCACCGCCACCGAACGGCGCGTAGTACGAGTAGCCGCCGAGGTTGACCTCCTGGATGTGGTGCGCCTGCGCCGTGATCGGCTCCAGCCAGTGATGGAGCCATTCGCTCATCGGCAGGATACCGCCCAGCCCGGCCCACCCCGTCTGGAGCGCCTCCGGGACGTTGATCCAGCCGCCGAAGATCGAGAGCACCGCCAGGATGGCGAGCGGCACCCACATGACGGCCGGAGCCTCGTGCAGGTGCTTCGACTCCTCGTCCCCGGTGCGGTTCGCCCCGTGGAAGGTCATGACCATCATGCGGGTCATGTAGAAGGCCGTGAGCATCGCGGCGGCCAGCGCGAGGATCCAGTACACCGTATACAGACCCGGGTACGGCGCATTCTCGGCCCCGGCCCAGGCCCCGGCATACCAGATGATCTCGTCCTTCGAGAAGAAGCCGGCGAAGGGCCAGATCCCCGCGATCGCCAGGGTCGCGATCCACATCGTGACCCACGTGATGGGCATGAAGGCCTTCAGGCCTCCCATGTTGCGCATGTCCTGCGGATCTTCGTGGTTGTGCGTCGCGTGATACGCCTCGTGCATCGAGTGAATCACGGCCCCGGACCCCATGAAGAGCAGCGCCTTGAAGAAGGCATGGGTCATGAGGTGGAAGACACCCGCGGCGTACGCACCGACCCCGACCCCGACGAACATGTAGCCGAGCTGCGAGACCGTCGAGTACGCCAGGACCTTCTTGATGTCGTTCTGTTTCAACGCGATGGTCGCGGCGAAAAGTGCGGTGAGAACGCCGACTCCGGCCACCACCGCACTCGAGAGCGGTGCAAGCGCGAACAGGACGGAGGAGCGGGCGACGAGATAGACCCCCGCCGTGACCATCGTGGCTGCGTGGATCAGCGCTGAGACCGGAGTAGGGCCGGCCATCGCGTCGGGCAGCCATACGTACAGAGGCATCTGAGCGCTCTTGCCGATCGCCCCCACGAAAAAGAACAGCGTGATCGCGGTGACGAGCCCGCCACCGTACGCGAGCGTCTCGGCGTCGTGGAAGACGGGGCCGAAATCCACGCTTCCGAAGTTCTTGAACAGCAGGAACATCGCGATCAGGAAGCCAACGTCCCCGATCCGGTTGACGATGAACGCCTTCTTGCCCGCGTCGGCCTTTTCGCGGTCGCTGAACCAGTAGCCGATCAGGAGATACGAGCAGAGCCCGACCCCCTCCCAGCCCACGAACATCAGTGCGTAGCTGGACCCCATCACGAGCACGAGCATGAAGAAGACGAAGAGGTTCAGGTACGCGAAGTAGCGCGGGTACCCGGGGTCTTCCTTCATGTATCCCACGCTGAACACGTGGATGAGCGTCCCGACGCCCGTGATGACCATCATCATGATCATCGAGAGCTGGTCGAGCTGGAGTGCGGCGTCCACGGTAAAGGTCCCCGTCGCGATCCACGTCCAGTAGTGAATGACGACGGGCTCTTCCAGGTGAGCGCCCAGCATCCGTGAGAAGTTCACGAGGGTGATCACGAAGGCCAACGCCATCACGCCCGGCCCGACCCACGTCGGGAGTGTGTGCGTGACCGGTCGCGAGGCCGCGTCCCCGAGATCCAGTTCGGTGCCGCCACGGACCGCATCGGCCGATGCTCTGGCGTGCTTGAGCGCCAGGTAGCCGTTCACCAGGAAGCCGAGAAGCGGCAGGAGGACGACGAGCCCCGGGAAGAACGGCTCGAAATGTCCGCCTTCGGCCGCGGCCTGCCCCCCACCCTGCACGAGAGTCGCAAGTGATGCCATCACGCCGATCACCACTTGAGAAGATTGAAGGAGTCCACGTTCACCGTCTCATAGTGACGGAAGATCGAGATGATGATCGCGAGCCCGACAGCCGCCTCGGCTGCGGCGACGGTCATCACGAAGAAGACGAACAGCTGCCCCTCGATCCCGAACATCCGGCTGAAGGCCACGAAGCTGAGATTCACGGCGTTCAACTGCAGCTCGATACAGAGGAACATGATGATCGCGTTTCGGCGTACGAGGACGCCGAAGGTGCCGATCACGAAGAGGATGGCGCTGAGGACGAGCGCTTCGGTGATCATCAGACCTCCCTCTTTGCGAGTACGAGGGCTCCGACGATCGCGACCAGAAGCAGAATTCCCGTGATCTCGAAGGGCACCACATAGGTGGTGTAGAGCTCCGTGGCGATCGCGCCGACCGCCCCATGTTCGGCGATCAGGGCATCAATCGCTGTGCCGCCCGGGCCATCCTGCATCCCGGTCGCTCCGAGTTGCTGGGCCATGAGGCCCGCGATCCCTCCGATCACCCCGAAGGACACGACGGCGAACGCCCCACCCTTCAGGTCTTTCTGGTAGTCATGACCGAGGTTCAGGAGCATGATCACGAACAGGAAGAGCACCATGATGGCGCCCGCGTACACGATGATCTGAATCGCTGCGAGGAAGTGCGCCTCGAGGAGCACGAACGTGCCCGCCATGGCCGCCAGCGTGGTGACCATGAAGAGGAGGCTTCCCACCGGGCTCCTGGCCATGACGACGCCGATTGCGCCGCCGATCGCGAGCCCCGCGAAGAGATAGAAGAGGAAGGTCGCCGATAGCATGACTGTGCGCCCTTACTCCGACGCAGGATCGCTGGGATCCCACAGAAGGGTGGACGGGTGATCCTGCTCCATCAGACGATCGAGGTCGTAGATGAATCGATCCCGCGTGTACTCGGCATTTTCGAAGTGTCGCCCAACGTGGATTGCCTCCACGGGGCAAACCTCCTGGCACATCCCGCAGAAGATGCAGCGGAACTCATCGATCTCGTAGACGATCGGATACCGGTTGCCCTGGTCATCTTCGCCCCCGACGAGTCGGATGCAGTTCGCCGGGCAGACGGTCGGGCACAGTCCGCAGGCGACGCACTTCGGGCGTCCATCGGCGTGCTGCTCCATGACGTGAGTGCCGCGCCACCGCGGGCTGAGGTCGGTCATCTCTTCGGGGTATTGCTGCGTGACCTTGGTCGGATTGACCATGTGCTTGAAGGTCAGCGCCATCCCGCTGAGTGCGGCACGGAGGTAGGAGGTCGACTCCGGCTCCGGCCGATGCATCACTTTGACTGAGATCGCCATATCGGTCTGCTAGTCTCCCGCGGGTGCCGGTTCGGCTTCACCGGACGTGATTGCCGTGGGAATCGTCTTGACCTCGACCTTTTGAGCCTTCTGGGCCGCCGCGCCCGCAATGGTCCGGCCACGATCGAGGAAGAACATGAACGAGAGGGTCGCTGCGCCACTGACTGCAGTGAGCACGACGCCGTAGAAGAAGCCGTACTGCATGCCCAGCTCGTCGAGGACCAGAATGGTCATCGCAATGAGCATGACGTACGCGAGGGACGTGGGCAGCATCACCTTCCAGCCCAGCGCCATCACCTGATCGTAACGAAAGCGTGGAAGCGTCCAGCGGATCCAGATGTACAACAGGAGGAAGAACCCGGTCTTGGCCGCGAAGCCACCGAACGTCAGGAGCGTCTTCCACGCTGCCGGCTGTGCCGCAATCGGCGCACCGCTGGCCGAGAAGCCACTGATGAGCTGACCATTGTACCAGAACGCATTGTCCCACGACCCGGGCAGGTCCCAGCCACCCAGAAAGAGGGTGGCCATGAGCGCCGACGCCGTCACCATGTGACCGAACTCGGAGATCATGAAGGCCGAGAACTTCATCGCCGAATATTCGGTGTGGTACCCGGTCACGAGCTCGGATTCGGCTTCGGGCATGTCGAACGGGAGACGGTTCGTCTCCGCGAAGGCCGAGATGACGAAGAGGATGAAGGCGAGCGAGAGCGGAAAGGCGTACCACATGCCGATCTGCTGCTGCTGCCAGACGATCTCGGTCAGCGTCACGTTGCCCGCGAGCATCAGGACCGCGATCAATGAGAGGCCGAGGGCGACCTCGTAGCTGACCATCTGCGCGGATGCGCGAAGGCCGCCGAGGAACGCGTACTTGTTGTTCGACGCCCACCCACCGAGCACGACGCCATACACGGCGAGTGAGCTGAAGGCGAGGACGTACAGGATTCCGATCGGTACGTCGGCGATGATCATGTCGACCACGCCCCATGGAGTCGGGAGCGGGGCCGCGATCGGAATCACCGCGAACGTCACCAACGAGGGTACCAGCACCAGGATCGGGGCGAGCACGAAGAAGAAGCGGGACGCCGTCGCAGGCAGCGTCTCCTCCTTGATGATGTTCTTGATCCCGTCCGCGATCGGCTGGAGCAGTCCAAACGGGCCAACCCGGTTGGGACCGCGTCGATCCTGAATGAACGCAGAGACACGGCGCTCGGCATACGTGGCGTACGCCACCGTGACCATCACGAGGCCGAAGATTCCGAGGTTCTTGGCGACCATTGCGATGATGGCCGGAATTCCTGAAATCGGCTCCATCATCAGTCTCCCGTCACCGAAACGGATTCATTCAGAAGTGCCCCGCGGGTGCCGACGTCGTCCCAGCTGATCCCGGCGAACGCGGGCACCGCGCCCCCGAGCGCACCGAAGGCCTCTGCGGCGGAGCGCGGCGCACTCCCACTGCCCTTCTCAGCGGCCAGGGCTCCGAGGACCAGCCATGCCGGACGCGCCATGCCCGGGGCGTCCAGAGCCTTGGAGAAGCGCTGCACACGTCGCTCGTGATTCGTGAACGTGCCTTCCCCCTCGGCATGCGTGCTGATGGGGAGCACGAGGTCAGCACGGCGCGCCGCCGCAGAATCGTGCGTTCCCATGTAGACGAAGAGCGCCGCAGTGGACCCGAACCCTTCGTCCTGGTCGGCGAGGGCATCGTTGAGAACGATGACGATCCCGTCATGACTCGCCACGCCCTCCAGTCCACCGGTGGCGTCGTCGCCCCCGACACGCGAGGCACCCACGAGCTCGGCGCCCGTCGCGTTCGGCGTGAGGTCGGCTCGGCGCGCGAGACCCGGGAAGCCCTTCAGAGGGACCTCGTCCTCGGCACGTGAAGAGCGGTACACGATCTCACCACCGCCCAGCGCGTTCACCAGCGCCTGCAGGGCGCCAAGGTCTTCATTCGATGACATCGGGGACGCCACGGCCTTCACGGCTCCCGCCCCCTCCGCCTTTTCGAGCAGAGCACGCAGTGCATCGCCCCACCCCATGGCCCTGGACCCGTCGTCCGAGCGGACCAGGGGAGCCTCGAGACGGCCGCCACGGTTGATCCATTCGTAGTTGTGGCGCCCGTAATCGCATATCCACCATGCGTTTACGTCGAGGTTCTCACGTGGCTTGATGCGTTGGACCAGGTTGTCCCGGGTGTGCAGGTCGATGTTGCATCCCTGAGAGCAGCTCGTGCAGATCGACGACGAATGGGTCAGATCCCACGCCCGGGCCTTGTGGAGGAAGTCTTTCGAGACCAGCGCCCCCACCGGGCAGATGTCGACGATGTTGCCGTGCCAGTGAGTTCCATCGAGACCCTCCTCGAAGAAGGTGTCGATGACGGAGCGGTTCCCGCGCTCCACGACGGTGAGGCGATGGTCCTGCTCCACCTCGCTCATGAAGCGCACGCAACGGGTGCACATCACGCAGCGGTCTCCGTAGAACAGGACGTCCCCACCGAAGTCGTCCCGCCCGAAGATACGCTTCGGCTCCCGGCCCCGACCGTGCTCGCGTCCTTCAGCGTGCACGTAATCCTGAAGATTGCACTCACCGGACATGTCACAGATCGGACAGTCGAGCGGATGGTTCACCAGGTAGAACTCGAGGACCCCGCGCCGGTTCTTCAGCGCCTGCTCGGACTGAGTGTGAACGACCTGGCCGTCCATCACCGTGGTCACACACCCCGGCATCGGCTTGGGCGCGCCCTCCACGTCCACGAGGCAGAGGCGGCACATGGCCGGAGACGACATCCCCGGATGGTAGCAGTAATGCGGGACCTCGGTCCCGATCGTCTTGGCTGCTTCGAGAATCGTCGTCCCCTTGGGAACGGAGACCTCGTGGCCATCGATCGTGAGGTTGACCATTTCGGCCATCAGGCAGCTCCTACCCTTTCGCCGCGGCGGATGAGCGCCAGGTACTCATCACGGAATTTCTCGATTGAGGACTGGACAGGCGCCGCAACGGAGTCGGAGAGGACGCAGATGGTCGTGCCGACCATCTGCTCGGTCATCTCCATGAGTGTGTCGAGGTCCTCCTCGGTGCCCCGGCCGTCCTCGATCCGCTTCAAGATCTGGGCAGTCCACGCCGAGCCTTCACGGCACGGGGTGCACTGACCACAAGACTCGTGGGCGTAGAAGTCGACCATCCTGCGAACCTGCTTCACGACATCCGCGGTCTCGTCCATGACGATCACCGACGCACAGCCGAGCATGGTTCCGACGTCCACGCAGCCCTCGTAATCCAGAGTGCACCGCCCCGCCTCTTCCGCGTTGATGATCGGAACGGAGGAGCCTCCGGGGATCACTGCCTTCAGCGCATTTCCGTCTCGCATGCCCCCGCATACCTCCTCGATGAGCGTCATGAGGGGGAAACCGAGGGGAAGCTCGTAATTACCGGGCCGGTTCACGTGCCCACTGACGCAGAACAGCTTGGTACCCGGGCTCTTCTCCGTTCCGAACCCCCGATACCAGTCGCCCCCATTGGCCACGATATGCGGGACCGCGGCGAGCGTCTCCACGTTGTTGATCGTCGACGGCATCCCGAACGCACCGACGGCAGCTGGGAATGGCGGCTTGACCCGAGGCTGGCCCCGGCGGCCCTCCAGGGAATTCATCAGGCCGGTTTCTTCCCCGCAGATGTACGCCCCGGCGCCCTGATGGACCGTGAGGTCCAGGTCGTTACCCGACCCCATGATGTCCTTGCCGATGTAGCCCTTTTCGTACGCGTCCTCCACCGCACGAGCGAGAATCGAATTCGCTTCAAAGAACTCGCCCCGGCAGTAGATGTACACGTGCTTCGCGCCGATCGCGTACGCCCCGATGAGGCATCCCTCGATCAGCTGGTGGGGATCCCACCGGATCAGCTCACGGTCCTTGAACGTACCGGGCTCGGATTCGTCGGCGTTGCAGAGCAGATAGTGCGGCTTCCCCGACTCCTTCGGCATGAAGGACCATTTCACGCCGGTCGGGAAGCCCGCGCCGCCGCGGCCGCGAAGGCCCGACGCTTTCACTTCGTCGATCACCTTTTCGGGCCCCATGTCGAACGCCTTCTTGAGCGCCGAGTAGCCGCCCCGTTCCACGTAGGTATCGACCCGACGCTGCGTGGGGTCACCGAAGTGCTTGCTGAGAACGCGGACCTCGTGGTCCGACACGTATGGATACGCCATGGGCTATTCCCCCTCCGCCTTGAGATGCTCGCAAATCTTCGGCACCTCGGAGGGGGTCACATTTTCGAAATATCGGGAATTGATCTGCACACAGGTCGGGAACCCGCATGCGGCGAGGCACTCGGCCTCGATCACCGTGAAATTGCCGTCCTCGGACGTCTCGCCGAGCTCGGTGTCGGTGTACTTGAGGAAGGCGTCGACCACGTCGTCCGCCCCGGCCAGATTACACGAGATGTTCGTGCATACTTGAATCAGGTGCCGGCCGACGGGCCGCTTGTTGTACATCGTGTAGAAGGTCGCCACCCCGCGGACGTACGCGGAGGAGAGCTCGAGGGCGTCTGCGACCTCGTCCATCGACGCAGGGCTGACGTGGCCCCGGATCTCCTGAGCCAGACCCAGTGCGGGCAAGAGGGCCGCCTGCTTCGTGGGGTAGCGCGTCAGGATCTTGTCGAGCCGATCCCTGTACTCGCCCTCGAAGAGAGGAGCCTCGGGTTGCTTGTCGGCCAGCATGTACGGCATCGTGCCCGCCCCCGACGCGTGACCGCCGTGGGCCGGTCGCGCTCCGACGAAGTCGTCACCCCGGACCTGCTCCTCCGTGAGGTCGAACTCGCCAGTGTTTCCGGCCCAGCCAGGGTTCTTGAAGGGGATGTCGCTCATCGGTCGATCTCCCCCAGCACGATGTCGAGGCTGGCGTTGATCATGATCAGGTCGGAAACGAGGTGGCCCTCGGCCAGCTTCGGGATCACGGACAGGTTCACGAAAGACGGAGGCCGAACACGCCACCGGACCGGCTTCGTACCACCCTCCTCCGCCACCACGTACATGCCGAGCTCGCCCTTCGAGGCCTCGATCGCCATGTAGCAGTCACCCTCCGGGGCGGGTATGCCCTCCGTGATGAGCTTGAAGTGGTGGATCATGCTCTCCATGTCCGACATCGCGTCGGTCTTGGACGGCAGCGAGATGTTCGGATCTTCGACGTTGATCGGACCATCAGGCAGGCGAGCCATCGCCTGTCGGATGATTGAGACGGACTGCTCCATCTCCTCCATCCGGCATAGATACCGGTCGTAGCAGTCGCCGTGCTCGCCGACCGGAACGTCGAAATCGTAGGTCTCGTAATCGTAGTACGGTCGATCCTTGCGGACGTCGTACGGGACGCCGGCCGCGCGCAGATTCGGGCCGGTGAAGCCGTAGTTGATGGCCTCGGCCGCACTGATGGCGCCGACACCCTGTGTCCGTCCGATGTGGATCTGATTCCCCGTGAGGAGGTGATGCACTTCCCCGAGCGTCTTCGGAAAGTTGTCGAGGAAGTCGAGAAGCTGATCGAGCCAGCCTTCGGGCAGGTCCGCCATCATGCCACCCACCCGTGTCGCGGACGTCGTGATCCGCGCACCCGTGAGTGACTCGTGCAGCCCGTAGATCTTCTCGCGCTGCTGGAAGCTGTACAGGAACGGCGTGAAGGCACCCACGTCGATGGCGGTGGTGCCCAGCCAGAGGAGATGGCCGAAGATCCGGTCCAGCTCCATGAGGATGACGCGGACCACTTTGCATCGCTCCGTCACCTCGATGCCCATCAGCTTCTCGACCGACATGACGTAAGCGCAGTTGTAGATCAGCGGCGCCAGATAGTCCATGCGATCGGTGAGTGGGACGATCTGATTCCACGTCCGGTACTCACCGAGCTTCTCGAACGAGGAATGCAGGTATCCAATGTGCGGCGTCACACTCGTAACGGTCTCGCCATCCAGCTCACACACCAGCCGCAATACGCCATGCGTCGCCGGGTGCTGAGGACCGATGTTGATCAGCATCTGTTCCGTGCCGAGTTCCGGCTCCGGAATGTCGAACGGCGCAATGGGGCTCGGTGTCCCTGCACCCCCGAGACCCATCTCCCGGCTCTGCCCGACGTTGAACTCCACGGTCTTCGTGGCCATCAGTCGTCCTCCCCGGCTTCAGCCGGAACCGGGAGCGCCTCGGCTCCCGAATCGGCCATGGTTCCAACCTCGGCGGCGTCGACCTCCTGTGGCTCGCCGGCCTCGAGGTTCTCCGCCAGGTAGAAGCGCTCGACGTCCTGCGCGAGTGCGCGTCGGGTCTGCTCCGCTCTCGAGAAGCGACCCCGCAGCGGGAAGTCCTTCCGGAGCGGATGCCCCTCCGCGTAGTCGTCCGGCATGAGAATGCGTCGGAGATCCGGATGCCCCCTGAAGGTGACCCCGAACAGGTCGAAGACCTCCCGCTCCAGCCAGTCCGCCGACTTCCACAGATCGCAGACCGAATCGATCTCCATCGCATCGAGCGGCAGAGGGAACCGGAGGCGAAGAGCGCGGCTGTGCGCCGTCGAGAACATCTGATACACGACTTCGACCGGGCGGCCACCGCCGTAGTCGACGCCCGTGACATCCGACATCATGTCGTAGTCGTGGTCCGGATCGTCCTTGAGCCAGGTCAGGATCTCGTGACTCTTTTCCGGGCTGATCCACACGACCCACTGGTCGCCGGCCGTCAGCTGGTGCCGCTGGACCTCAGGCGAATAACGCTCCATGAGCGCGGCAACCGACGGATGCTCCGACGGATCGCCGGTGGACACATGTTCTGTCGCCTCGCTGGCGTCGGACCCGATCGGGCCCTCGTCGACCGCGTCGAGACTGGATTTCTGTTCGTCAGCCATGAGGTCAGGAGAGAGGATCTTCGGTGGCGGCCGGCGTCACGAACTCCCCCGAGGAGAGCTGGTCCTGCTGGGTCGAGTTGCCGAACGGACCGGTGAGCCCGACGACCTCGGCCTCGCTGGCCCTCGGCCGGGCGACGAGGAGCGGGTCCTCGGCGCGGTGCTCGAAGTGCTTGGAGAGGCTCTCCTGGCGGATCTTTTCCTGAATCATCATGAGCCCGTAGATCAGGCCCTCAGGACGCGGCGGACACCCGGGGATGTACACGTCCACGGGGATGATCGTGTCGATCCCCTGCACCATCGAGTAGACGTCGAACACCCCTCCGGACGAGGCACACGCGCCCATGGAGATCGCCCACTTCGGCTGCGGCATCTGATCCCAGATGCGGCGTAGCACGGGCGCGAGCTTGTACGGCACTCGTCCTGCGCAGATGAGGACGTCCGCCTGGCGGGGGCTGAACGACATGCGTTCCATCCCGAACCGGGCGAGATCGTAGTTGGATGCCGCCGACGCCATCATCTCGATCGCGCAGCACGCCGTGCCGAAGGGCATCGGCCACAGCGAATTCAAACGGCCCCAGTTGATGAGCGCGTCGACCTTGCTCGTGAGGAACGTCGGGCTGCCAGGCCCGAACATGCCCCCCTCGGTGCGGGTCGACCCAGTCCCGGGGATCTTGTCGATCAGTCCCACTCCAGGCCTCCTTTCTTCCACTCGTAGACGAGGCCGATCGCCAGGACGGCAACGAACATGCTCATCGCGAGGAAGGCACTCCAGCCGAGCTCCCGCATCTGAACGGCCCAGGGGATCAGGAAGATCGTCTCCAGGTCGAAGACGATGAAGCTGATCGCCACCATGTAGAATTTGACCGAGAAGCGCGCCTTCGTACTGCCGAGCGGAATCATGCCCGACTCGTACGGCATCAACTTCTGCGGAGTGTCACGTCGCGGGTTCAGGATGTGCGAGGTGACCACCATACCAAGGGCATTGATCACCGAGACGCCGAACAGCAACAGGATGGGGAGATAGGCTCCCGACATGAGCGTCCGTGGGGTTTGTGAAATTGTTCACGAGCGTGAATGCCGGCGAAAAGGTACCCGAGCGCGTGTTCGAGTGTCAACCGATCCTCAGGTCCCGATTTCGGCCGAAATCCCCCGATTTTCGCCGGTTTGACCGGCAGTTGAGGGGACATCTATCTTGGGCGTCCTCTACGGGGCGATCCGGCGCGCGTGCGCCCTTCCCTGAGACCCTGATTACAGACCCGGAGCACCGACCCCGCATGCCCATCAAGAGTGACAAGTGGATCCGCCGGATGTGCGAAGAGCACAACATGATTGAGCCCTTCGAATCCGGTCAGGTGCGGGACGGAAAGATCTCCTACGGGATCTCGTCCTACGGATACGACATCCGCGTGTCCCCGGAGTTCAAGGTCTTCACGAACGTCCACAACTCGATCGTCGATCCGAAGAACTTTGACGACCGGTCCTTCGTGGACATCGTCGGGCCCGAGTGCATCATCCCGCCGAACTCGTTCGCCCTCGCCAGGACGGAGGAGTATTTCCGCATTCCGAGAGACGTGCTCGTGGTCTGTGTCGGCAAGTCGACGTACGCGAGATGCGGCCTGATCGTGAACGTCACGCCGCTCGAGCCGACGTGGGAGGGATATCTCACGCTCGAGATCTCGAACACGACGCCGCTCCCCGCGAAGGTGTACGGAGGCGAAGGCATCGCTCAGCTCCTGTTTTTCGAAGGTGACGAGGAGCCGGAAGTCGCGTATGCGGATCGGAAGGGCAAGTACATGAAGCAGGTCGGAGTCACGCTACCTCGGATGTAGAGGAAGTCGTGTCTCGGGCTGCCCCCACGATGGGCCGAGCCGACGATCACGGTGGCTCGCCAACGATCCTGCGAATCAGATGGGTGCCCGCGTCGAGGTGAGATGAAGATGAAGATGTCCGGGCGGTTGCCGATCCCGCCCTTCGGCCCGGGGAGCACCGCGGCATCGCGTGGTTTCGTCGCCGTGCTCCTCTGCGTCGCTGCCCTTGCGGGCGTTGAGCACGCGGCCGCGCAGACGGAGTCGAGTGAGAGCGAGATCCGCCTGCGCGCCCTCTTCGCGGGGATGACCGTCAACGAAACGGTGTACGTTGTCACGCCGGAGGTGCTCGTGGACCACGCGCGGTTTGTTTCGCTCGAATCCTCGACGGTGGAACTTCGTCAGGAAGGCACGGGCGTACCGATCAGTGTAGACCTCACTGCGATCCGCGGCGTGGCAGTGCAGCGCACACATTGGCTTCAGGGCGCGCTCTGGGGCCTGGGTGGCGGCCTCCTCGCCGGGTCGATGTTCGGACTGATGATTGGTTCTTTCGAGTGCGACACCGTTGAGCTCTGCAAAGTGAGGGAGCGCGAGGGAGCCGTTCGATGGGGCACGGCGCTGGGTCTCGTCGGGGGTGGGATCGGCTTCACCTTCGGTCGCCGGGCCGTGTACTGGAAGTCGATCTTCCCATGAGGTCATCACCCGCCCGACACGCGGAGAGACGCCCGGCCCCTCATCCGAAGGAGTGTCGGGCCTGCGCGGTCGGGTGATGGTATGGCTCGTGCCGGACACCTTCCGGGCTACTTGAGACGTCCCAGCACCAAAGCGTAAAGGTCGTCCGGATCGGTCATCCACCGATCGACGTCGAGTCCCGACGCGGCGAAGAGCTCTTGGACCGCCGGTCGGTCGTACTTGCAGCTGATCTCGCTCCGGATCGCTTCACCGGCGAGGATCGGAATCGGCGCTTCCCCGGGAAAGTGGACCAGCTGGTCCTGCCGGGACACGAGACTGGTTTCGATTCGCCCCAACTCCTCGCTGTAGACGGAACGATGCCGGAAGCCCTCCGGGTCGAAGTCGGAGCCGAAGGCGTCGTTGAGGACGGACAGGAGGTTCAGGCTGAACTGCGCGGTCACGCCTCGAGCGTCGTTGTACGCCGCCTCGATTCGGGCGATCGACTTCCCGGGACCCGCGCGAAGGTCGACGCCGAGCAGGAAGCGATCGGAGGCCGACATGGCGGCAGAGACGTGGGTGAGAAGGTCGACCGCGCGTGGCTCGTCGAAATTACCGATCGTGCTCCCGAGTAGCGCAATCCATCGGGGCTTCGGAAGCGTCTCGGGGAGGTGGAACGGGTCCAGGATGTCCACCACCAGCGGGTACACGTCGAGCGTCTCGTACTCCGCACGAAGTGATGCGGCCGTCTGGTGTAGAAAGTCACCCGACACATCGATCGGAACGAACGACGCACGGTCCCCCATCTCGATCATGGCGTCCAGGATGATCCGCGACTTTTCTGCGCTACCGGCGCCAAGCTCGACCAGGGTCGCGGGCTGCAGCTCTGAGACGAGTGGGGGCATCAGAGCTCGGAGCATGGACCGCTCCGTGCGCGTCAGGTAATACTCGTCGAGCCTGGTGATCTCCTCGAAGAGGCGGGAACCCCGCTCATCGTAGTGATACTTCGACGACACGTGCTTGTCGGCTCCGCTGAGCCCTGCGATCACCCTCGCACGTTCCTCCTCGGAGACGTCAACCATCCCGAGCACACCTAAATCCGGAGAAGATCTGCCGGCGAATCGGGTAGTCCCAGTTCCGGAAGGTGTTTCGCACGGCGCCGAACCGAGTGGCCCATGACCCCCCTCGCAGGACCTTGTACTCCTCGCCGAAGAAGACCTCGGAGTACTCCGGGTAGGGGAACGTCTGGTAGCCCGGGTAGCCGTCGAAGTCGCTCGACGTCCACTCCCACACGTTACCGATCATGTCCCAGCACCCCAGCGGGGACTGTCCAAGCGGATACGCGCCGACGGGTGTCGTCTCGAACAGAAGCGCATCGAGGTTCGCGTGCATCGGCGTCGGCGCTGCGTCGCCCCAAGGGTAGGCGCGACTCCGGCCCTCGAGCGGGTCCCACGAAGCTGCGACTTCCCACTCGAACTCCGTAGGGAGTCGCTTGCCGACCGAGCGGGCGTAGGCTTCCGCCTCGAAATAGCATACGTGGCAGACCGGACGCGCATCATCCAGCGGTACGGATCTGTCCATGAAGCGTTCGGACCAACCCCCCGACCCGTGCTCCCAGTACTTCGGGGCCGTCAGTCCCTCCTCATTTCGCCACGCCCATCCAGCCTCGGACCAGTGTGCGGGATCATCGTATCCTCCCGCTTCCACGAAGCGGCGGTAGTCGCCGTTGGTCGTCGGGTGTACGTCGATCTCGAAGGACGACACCTCCACAGAGTGCAGAGGCCGCTCGTTGTCGTACGCGGTGGACCGGTCATCCGTCCCGATGGTGACCGAGCCGCCGTCGAAGCGCACCGTCACGTCCCTGCCCGGCGCATCCGGCACGGTCGACGGTGGGGCCAGCTGACGAGGCGCCGGATACCGATCTCCCTGCTTCAACTGGAGCGTCTGCAGGATCGTCTCGTTGTGCTGGTATTCGTGCTGCAGAACCATCCGGAAGACGAACCCGTCTGTCAGGAGAGGTGTCCTCGCGGTGAGGTCGAGATCATCGAGTTGCGCGAGGACGGCCCGTCGGACCGCCCCGAGGTATTCCCGGCAGTCGGGTAACGAGGGCAGAGGCAGAGATTCACGGATCGCTCTCGGATTCTCGAATGGATTGTAGATGCCCCGGAGACCCTCCGACCCCGTGTCGCCCCCACGAACGTTCTCTCGCAGCCAGACGTCCTCGAAGTGTCCGATGTGCCCCAGATCCCACACGATCGGGCTCATGAGCGGGTCGTGCTGAAGGCGGAGGTCTTCGTCGGAGAGAGCAGCGGTGAGGAGGAGTGTACGCTCACGGGCCTCCATGAGAAGCGCCGCGATCGTGCCGGCTGAGAGTGATCGACCGAAGTCGAGATCCATGAAGCGTCGGAGGTTGGAGAGCGAAGTGGCCAGGGTAGCAGCGAGCCGGGTTTACCTCGCACCCAGTTCTTCGGCCATCAAATCCATCGCGAGGTTGCTGATTCTCACGAGGTGCGGATGCGCCCGGTTTCCGTTCGTCAGGAGGACGACCCCGTGGCCCCGTCCACGGTTCCCCATGACGAAGGCGGTGTAGCCCGGGACGCTGCCGGAGTGGGCGAAGTAGGCGTCGTCACCGCGGGTGGTCGTCCACCACGTCAATCCGTAGCCCGGGTCCTCGTATCCCCAGCCCCCACCCATGGGCTCGCCCGCCATCTGCCCAAACTGCAGGGTCTGCATCTCGGTGAGCGTGGCCGGAGACAACAGCCGCCGTGCGCCAGCCATGCCATCTCCCAGATTGAAGCTTACCCAGCGGGCCTGGTCGTGAATCGTTCCGTACACAATCCCCGCAGGCCACACGTTCGCCTTCAGTCGCAGCGTCGCCACGTTCCTGCCCGTGGCCTCATCCGGGACATACGGGGTGGCGAGCCGCTCTTCCATCTCCGGGCGGAGATCGAACGCCGTGCTCGACATGCCCAGTGGGCCCCAGACGTGCTCGCGGACGTACTCCTTGTACGGGACGCCGCTGAAGTGCTCCACGAGATGCGCGACAAGGGAGTACGCCATGTTGGAATACACCACGCCACGGAGGGGCGGTGTGGCCACGCGTAGTGAGTCCGACAGGTACTCCGAGAGTGCGAGAGGCGCCGTGTCGCCCCAGACGGAATGGGGTCCGAAGTCAACGGGCATGCCGCTGGTGTGGGTCAGAAGATGTCGGAAGAGCACTGGCTCATCCGGGCGTTCACCCCGGATCTCGAGACCATCCAGATGGTCACGAACGGGATCGTCGAGATCGAACTTCCCCTGCTCCATCTGCTGAAGGAGCGCCACGGTGGACTGCGCCTTGAACGTGGAGCCGATCAGGTAGACGGTCTCCGTCGATGCCGGGGTACCCGCCCAGAGATTCGACTCACCCCAAGCCCCGCTCCACACCTCACCATCACGATCGGCCAGGGCCAGGGCGACAGAGGGGATGTTCCCGTCGAGCATCGCGCGACGAACCTCGGGCTCCAGACGCGACACCACGCGCGCGATCGCCTGCGCATGCTCCGACCCTGACTGCCCGGCTACAGGTCCGACCAGAACCGCTGCGGCCAGGGCAACGAGAACCGGAATTCGTCTCCTGCGCGCACATCCTGTCGCCCTCTCTCTCATCTCTCTCTCCTCAGCGGTCATTCTGTCGTCCCGGCCCGTACAGCACATGCCCGGGACGAGCCCCTGTGTGTGTCCCCCCGTCCTCGATGACGACGACACCGTTCACCAGTACGTACTCTATGCCCTCGGGAAAGAGTACCGGCTCCTCGTACGTCGCGCGGTCCGCGATCCGGTCGAGATCGAAGATGGTGATGTCCGCCCACGCACCCTCTCGGATCACTCCGCGGCGCTCCAGTCCCATCCGGGTTGCAGGCCACGACGTCATCTTCCGGATCGCTTCCTCGAGCGTGAGCGTGCCTGTGTCACGCACGTATCGGGCGAGGATTCGAGGGAAGGTGCCATAGCTGCGGGGGTGTGGCAGCCCCAGCGCGTCGACGACACCGGGCGTGAGCGCCGCACCGGCATCGGACCCGATGCTCGTCCAGGGACGCTGCAGCGCCCATTGGACATCGTCCTCGCTCATCATGTGGAAGATCGCCATGACTCGACCCTCGCCCTGACTCACCAGATCCCACGCCGCGTCAGCGGGGTGCGCTCCGGTCTCTTGCCCGATCTGCGCGATCGTCATTCCCTCGAGATGGGCGTTCTCCGCGTTCCGTGCATTGACCAGTACGATCCCGTCCCAGCCGCCGGAGGACTCGACGATGTTCCACCAGCCTTCAGCCCCCGATTCGACCTCGCGCTTCAACCGCTCGCGAACATCCGGGCGGGCAATCCGTGCACGCAGAGAATCGGCTCCACCGTCGGCGGCCCAGCTCGGGATCGTCGCCTCGAGCCCCGTGCCGCCCGCCGTATACGGGTACATGTCGGCCGCGACGTCGACGCCACGGTTACGTGCAGCCTCGATCTCGACCGCGGCCTCTTGAATGATTCGTCCCCATCCGGGCTCGTAGGCACCTTTGTAGTGGAAGATCTCGACTGCCATCCCGGCCCGCTCCCCCACCTCGATCGCTTCTCGCACGGCTGAGACCAGCCCTTCGCCCTCGTCGCGGATATGGCTCGCGTAGATCCCTCCGAATTCCGCTGCCGCACTCCCCACCGCGACGAGCTCATCCGTGGACGCAAAGGATGACGGTGGATAGATGAGTGCCGTCGTCATCCCCAGGACACCCTGGCGCATCGCGGACCGCATCATCTCCCTCATGCGCTCGAGCTCTTCTGCATCGGGTGCCCGCGCTGAGCCTCCGAGGACCGCAACACGGGTCTGCGTCTGGGAAAAATACGTGCCGAAGTTGATGGAGATGCCGGACTCTTCGAGGCCGCGGAAGTACGCACCGATCTCCTCGACGGGTACGGGCGTGCCACCTTCGCCGCCGATCGCGGTCGTTACGCCCATCCGGAGCTTGTTCTCCGCCAACCCGTTGCGCGGGAGAACGGAGCCCGACTGGTCCATCATGTCGATGAATCCGGGCGACACGTAGAGACCCGTGGCATCGATCTCACGGCGGCCTGCGCCCTCGACCCGCCCGACCCGGACGATGCGCCCGGACCGGACGGCGACATCCGCCCGTACCCATGGATTCCCGGCTCCATCGAGGACCCGGCCTCCGCGAATGACGACGTCGTACGACGGAGCTTCCTGGGCTTCGGCCGAAAACGCGCCGGTCGCGAGCACGGCGAGCACGAGAGAGACGAGACCCGAGCGGCGCCTCGGTATACAGCGTTCGTGGGCGGACATGGAGCCTCGACAGGTGGGCGTACCGGGAGACCGGTCGGTGTGCCGGTGCGAGGATCGACGCTCCAGGGGCGCCGGTCAAGTCAACGGCTGGGAGGCGTTTGCCGCGGCTTCGCGGCCTGCCTATTCTCGGCGCCATGTCTCCATCCTCCCTCTTCCGCCGATACCTCCTCCCCGGCTTCCTCTTCCAGTCGGTGGTCATCGCCGGCGGATACGGAACAGGTCGGGAGCTGGTCGAGTTCTTCCTCACCCAGGGACCGCTCGGCGGCCTCCTGGCTCTCTTCGCCTCCATGGTGGTGTTCAGCGCCGTCGCGATGGCCACGTACGAACTGGCCCGTATCTGGGGCGCGTTCGACTACCGCCATTTCTTCAAGGAGCTCCTCGGTGGGGGTTGGTGGCTCTTCGAGGTGTGCTACATCGGGCTCATGCTCATCGTGCTCGCGGTCGTCGCGTCTGCCTCGGGCGAGATCATGCGCGACACCTTCGGCCTGAACTACTGGATCGGCGTCAGTGCAGTCATGATCGCCGTGGGCGCGCTCGTTCTCGGTGGGAACGAGGCGATCGAGCGCTTCTTCTCCGCGTGGTCATTCGTACTGTACGGGCTCTATCTGGTCTTCTTCGTGTGGTGCTTCCGGGAGCTCGGAGCAGCGATATCCGAGAACGTCGGAGCGGAGCCCGTGGGCGGGGGGTGGGCGTGGGCGGGTGTCCGGTACGCTGGGTACAACCTCGCTGTCATTCCGCCGGTCCTCGCGGCTTTGCGTCTGCACGAAACGCGAAAGGAGACGCTGATCGCGGGTGCCCTCACCGGCCCCATCGCGATGATTCCGGGCCTTCTCTTCTTCCTGCCCATGATCGGCATGTACCCGGAGATCGTGGACGCCGCCGTACCCTCGACAGTTCTTCTCGAGCGGCTCGGATCTCGAGGCTTTCAGATTGCGTTCCAGCTTGTCCTCTTCGGCACGCTGATCGAAACCGGCGCAGGGCTCATTCATGCGTTCAACGAGCGCATCGCCGGATTCCAGGCGGACCGAGAGGTCGAGATGCCTACCTGGGTGCGGCCGGCCGTCGCGGTAGGCCTCCTCGGGGTCGGCGCCTTTGTGAGCAGCTACGGCCTGATCGGACTCATCGCGCAAGGGTACGGCACGATGACGATCGGATTCATCATCGTGTACGTGATCCCGGTGCTGACGCTCGGAGTGTGGAAGATCCTGAAGACGCCGGCCGCAGCGGGGCCGTCGGGCAACTAGGGCTCGTCCGCCCGCGGCCGCTTGCCGGCCTGTCCCGCCTCCCCGGCACCAGCCTGCTCGTGCCGCCCATCCGGAGCACTCGCGGATGCCGGATCTCCCCCGACCCACCGATCGACTACGACCGCGGTGGTCATCTGTCCCATGAGGTTGACCGACGTCCGAAACATGTCGGGAATACGATCGATCCCGAGAAGGATCGAGAGACCGGCCAACGGGACGCCGACGGTGTCGAGGGCCGGGGCGAGGGTCACCACGCTGGATGAGGGAACCGGCGCGACAGTCAGTGACACGAGGAAGGTGGCGAGGATGGCACCACCCAGCGCCGCGGCCGGTATGGGCGTGTCGTACAGATGAGCCAGAAAGATGATGGCCGCCCCCTGGAAGAGTGCTGAACCCGCCCGATACATGGACGCCCCGAGCGGCACGACGAGGTCGGTCACGGTCTCCGAGACACCGAGATTTCTGTGCACCTCGTCGAGGGTGACGGGTAACGCCGCGGCGGTGCTCGTGGTCGAGAAGGCAACCGAGGTCGCGCCGAATGTACCACCGAGGAATGCCAGCGGTCCGATGCCGCCGACGACCTTCAGAATCGGAAGGTAGACGGCCGCGACGTAGATGCCGAGCGCCAGCACCACGGAAATGATGAAGACCGCGAGGCTCTGAATGAGCCCCCATCCGAGTTGAGCGGTGACAGGGGCCGCGAGACCAAAGATCCCGATCGGAGCCGTCCAGAGGATCCACCACACGAGCTTGATCAGGGCCTCACCCGCGGCGTCCGCGAACCCGACGAGACGCTGACGGGGCCCCTCGTCCAGACTGCCCGCAGCTGCCGCGAAGAGGGCCGTGAAGACGATCAGCGGCAGCAGTGAGCCCGCCGACGCGGCCGCGAACGGGTTGCTCGGGATCAGGTTGACGAGAAAATCGACGAGCCCGGGTAGTTCAGGTGCCTCACGTGCTGGCGCAGCCGGCGCCGAAACGTCCGGGGCGAAGCGGAGGCCCACGAACATCGTGCCCATCCCGATCACGATCGCCGGGGGGACCGTGGCCCAGAAGAACGCGAGTGTCGTCCCGCCCAGCCGACCCAGTTTCCGCGGGTCGCCGAGATTCGCGACGCCGGAGAAGATCACCGCGATCACCAGTGGGATCACCACCATGCGGATGGCGTTCATGAACGCCGTTCCGAACGGGGCCGACCCCATCGCGATCACCATGAACACGTCGACGCCCGCAGCTGCGAGAAGACCGGTTGCAAGACCGAGAACCAGTCCGGCGGCGATAGAGATGTGAAGCATACGGCGGTGACGTCAGGGAATCCGTGCCGCTGGCGAAGGTACGGTCCGGAGTCGGCCCAGGCGACGGATGCTCGCGATGCCCGCCGCGGGCCCCAGAGCCAGAAACGCGAACGCCCACGTCCATCCCACCGCATCCACGGCCAGAGGTACGGCCTGAATCGTCACCATCGTGAGCAGGAAGCCCAGTGATGTCTGAAGCATCAGCGCCGTGCCGACGGAGTCCGAAGGTGCCACCTCCGTCACCATGGCGCTGAACTGCGCCGAATCGGCGACCACGAAGAAGCCCCAGACACTCGTCACGAGGGCGACCACCCAGAACGGTGCCACCACGAGCACGCCGATCACGAGGCAGCAGATCCCGCTGGCGGCCATGGCCACGTTCACGACGCGATCGCGGCCTATACGGTCGGCAGCCAGGCCGCCCCAAACGCAACCCAACCCGCCGGCCGCGATCGACGCGAACGCGGCGACGTCGACCCAGGAGGCTCCGACGCGTCCAGCCGCGGCGAACGCGAGGAACGCCGGGACCCACGTCCACATGGCGTACAGCTCCCACATGTGGCCGAGGTACCCACCCGTCGCCAACATCGTCTCTCGGTGCCGCAGGATTCGCCCCACCCGTGCCCACTCGAACGGTCGACGGGCGAAGGGGAACGGGCCATCGCGGTACCCCGCCAGAACCATCACCGCCGCGATGCCACCTGCCAGAGAGGCCCCTGCGACAACCGTCGAAAGTGACGCGCCACCGATCGCTTTGATCAGATACGGAAGCGCCTTGCCGACCGTCAGGGCGCCGACGACCGTTCCGATCGCGAGGCCGCGCGCCGAACGGAACCAGGTCGCGATCATCTTCATCCCCGGGGGATACACTCCCGCCAGGAAAAGCCCCGTCAGAAACCGCGCCACCAGAGCGCTACGGTATCCGGGGACAATCAGAAGGAGCGCGTTCACCCCGGCTGCCAGGGCGGCCGAGCCCGCGAACAGGACCCGTGAGGGCAGCACGTCGGCCAGGTTGAGCACCGCTGCGAGCGCGGTGCCGGCCACGAAACCAAGCTGGACTGTGGTGGTCAGGAGCCCGACCTGGCCGGCCCCGAGTCCCCACCGAAGCTCGAGCTCCGACGAAACCGCAGTGGCGGTCATCCATGCCGAAAGACTGAGGAGCATGGACGCCGAGACGAGGATCAGCGCCCTCCAGCGGCTCGGGTCCGAGTCGGCCTCGCGCGGGCCGACGCGTGTCGGCGTGGCTATCCCACCAGCTGCTTCGCGACGAACCAGAGATTTGCGGGCCGCTCTGCCAGTCGTCGCATGTACCACGGGAACCATGCTGAGCCATAGCTGATCAGGACGCGAACCTGATGGCCCTGCCGCGCAAGGCGGTCCTGCTCGCCCCGCTGGATCCCGAAGAGCATCGCGAATTCGTAGTGGTCCTTGTCCAGTTCCAACTCGAGGGCAACCCGCATGGTCTCACGGATCATCTTGGGGTCGTGCGTACCGAGCACGACCCGCCCCTGTGCACCGTCGACACGCGCCCGCAGGAGCATCTCGGCGAGGCTCACGAAGCCACGATCCACGTCGCCCTTGTTCGGGAAGGCAATCGACTCGGGCTCGTTGTAGGCGCCCTTCACGATCCGGATCGCCGGGTCCAGCGGAAGGAGGGCCTCGAGGTCGGCTTCTGTCCTGCGCAGATACGATTGAACGCAGAGGCCGACGTTGCCCTTGTCCACCTTCACGCTGCGGAAGATGTCCAGGGTACGGTCCACGTACTCCGAACCTTCCATGTCGACCCAAACGAGCGAGTCGGTCGAGTCCGCCAGCTGCGCAAGGCGATCACGCGCCTCGTCGACCCCGAAGTCGAGGCCGATCTGCGTCGGCTTCACCGAGATCTCCATATCGAGGCCGAGCTCGGCGATACGCCGCAGGTCCTCCTGATAATGCGCGACGACCGCGTCGGCCTCGTCGAGCGAGTTCAGGTTCTCACCGAGGAGGGTGGTCGTAGTGGAAATTCCTCTCTGCTGAAGGGCCTGCGCTTCCTGAATTGCGTCCGAGAATTCCTCGCCGGGCATGAAGCGTTTGGTCGCCTTCTGGACGAACCGGTAGCGAGGGAGACGCTCGGCCAGGAGGGGATTGGTCGACGCCCAGAGGAGCGAGTTGCGCAACATGCCGAAACGTGGGTATGGGTCAGACGGAGATGAATCGGTACATCATGCGGATCAGGCGGTAGGCCTCATCCGCATTCCGGGCGGTGTAGGCCACGGTGTATCCGTCGAGCTTGGACATGCCCGGAATCGACATCAAGATGTCGACATGAGTCGTCGATGCGAACCGCATGCGGATGCGCACGGGTGACCCGAGGTCGTACGCGGCGAATCCGTCGACATCCAGGCGCTCGAGCGCACGGCCCACTCCATCCGCCAGCATGGCTCGGACCCGATCCGGGTGGATCAACCGGGCGGAGGCCGGCGTCTCCGCCGTCTTCGTCGTCACGGTCTCGCTGCCGAGGAGGTCGCCGAGCTCGGCGGTCGCGGCCGAATCCCCGGCCACGAGAATCACGGGCACGCCGTGAGATCCGGCGAACACCGCGTTCATCCCCCCTTCCCCCACCTCCACATCGTTCAACCAGAGGCCCTTCACCGCACCGCTGCCGGTGTGAGCGAGAAAGCCGTCAGGATCCCCCGCCTTCGCGTGGTATCCGATGAACACTGCACCGTCGAAGCTGCCGTCCAGGCCCTGGACCATCCCGAGGGGCTTGATCGAGCCCTGGATGTAGACGACCCGCGGATCGAATCGGGTGTGCAGCGCGTTCTGGTGATCTCCATGAGAATCGTTGACCAGAATCTCGGCGTCGGGCTCCCGGGCATAAATGGCATCAACGACGGCATTCACCTCGGCCGTCAGGAGCTCGCGGCCCGTCGCGTAATCCTTCCCGGAGCTGGAGGTCATGCTCGGACTCCCGATTCCCCCGATGCCCTCCATGTCCACCGAGATGAAGATTCGGAGTGGGTCCTGGGCGGATCCCGGAGCGGCCGTGAGCGCGAGCGTGCACAGCGCCGCGGACGCGACGAAGACACGGAAGAGGAAAGGGTCCTTCATCGTGCACCTCCGAAGAGTGACTAGAAGCGGACTTCGAGGATCAGTTGGGCGGTGAAATACCGCAGCGAAAGTGTCTCACCGCCGGGAAGTTTCGGATTGGCCAGGGCCCAGGCGACGGCCGGCCGGAGTGAGGCGGCCTGACCCGCGGGCACCACGAAGCCGCCGCCCACTTCGAGGCCCAACGCATGGGAGGACACTCCATCGTCGGGAGCCGCGAGCCCCTGTGTTTCTGCTCGCGCCGAGATCAGTGCAGCGCCGAGCCAGGGGGCGGCGGACGCGCCTGGAAGGAGAGAGGCGCGCATCCCTACGTTCAGACCTGTGACCACATACTCGTCGGGAGTTCCGCACCCGGCGTCTGAGCACCCGAAGCGGTGCTGCGTGAACCCAAGACGTAACGCCAAACGCTCCGATCGCGGGCTGACGAACGAGATGCCGAGGCTTGAGCCGGCTGACACGCCCTCACCGGTTCCCGTGCCGGACGAGAGAGAGCCTGTGGGAACCGCGAGCCCACCGGCCACCTCGACAGCGAGGCCCGCCTCCTGAGACGCTGCGAGGGCGGGTGTGGCGAGGAGAGCAACGGTGAGTAATGGCAGGGCTCGGATCACGTCGACCGCACGTCCTGAAGGGGGAGAAAACGACTACGTTCGGGGCTGCACCGCGAATCCTACCGTGCGCCGCAGCGTGCGCCAACGGGGGGAGCGCTCGTCCGACCCGTTGCCAGCCACCCCGGATCTCGGCATGATCTCGCGCCCTTCGGTCCTCGACGACTGCGATACCCCCCGTGACGACTACCGGCCTCCACCGAACCGCACGCCGCACCCATTCCTTCACCGAGTCGGTCATCCGAGAAATGACGCGGGTGGCGCGCGAACACGACGCGGTCAACCTCGCGCAGGGCTTCCCGGATTTTCCGGCCCCCGACCTCCTGAAGGAAGCGGCCGCCGCGGCGATCCACGCCGACGTGAATCAGTACGCGATCACGTGGGGGGCTCCGAACCTCCGGCATGCGCTCGCTCGGAAGTACCGGGAGCACTACGGGATGGAGGTCGACACGGAGACGGAGATCACGATCACCTGTGGTGGCACCGAGGCGATGGCTTCGGTCATGCTGGCCGTGGTCGACCCGGGCGACGAAGTGATCGTCATGGAGCCCTTCTACGAGAACTACGGTCCTGACGCGATTCTCTGCGAAGCGAAGCCGGTATTCATCACCCTCGAGGCGCCAGAGTACCGCCTGGAACGGGCCATGCTCGAAGAGGCGGTATCCGACAAGACGCGTGCCATCGTCATCAACACGCCGAACAATCCGACCGGCCGTGTCTTCGATCCCGAGGAGATGCAGGCGATCGCGGACATCTGCCTCGAGCATGACATCCTGGCCATCACCGACGAGATCTACGAGCACATTTACTACGAGGGCGATCACGTCCCGCTGGCGACGTTCGAGGGGATGCGTGACCGGACGATCACGATTTCCGGACTGTCCAAGACCTTCAGCGTGACGGGTTGGCGCATCGGGACGATCATCGCGCCACCTCAGCTCAGCGGGGCCATACGGAAGATTCACGACTTCCTCACCGTCGGGGCCCCCGCTCCACTCCAGGAAGCCTGCGCCGTAGGCTTGAACGAGCTGGGCCCCGAGTACTACTCCGACATGGTGGCCGGATACAAGGCCCGCGGTCAGGTGCTCGTGCAGGGGCTGCAGGATGCAGGCTTCAAATGCCGCCATCCGCAGGGCGCGTACTACGTACTCGCCGACTTCAGCGATTTGAGTGACGAGGACTCGATGACCTTCGGGCGCCGGCTGGCCGCGGAGGGGGGTGTCGCCCCGGTACCCGGCGGAAGCTTCTTCTCGGATCCTTCCCGCGGGCACTCACTGGCACGCTTCGTATTCTGCAAGCAGATCGAAACCCTCCACGAAGCGAGTGAGCGCCTCAAGGCCTTCGCGGCCCGGGGCTGAGTCGTTTGACCACAGCGCCCGGATCTCCATTCTCGGCGACCGCGCAGGCTACGCTGTTCGGCTTCGATTCGACGGTGTCCGAGGTCACGATCCGACCGCGCAGTCGTGGATGGCGCGTCGGGGGAGCCGTCACGACCTTCCTCGTGGTCGTGGCCGTCGCCTCTCCGCTGGTCGTCTTCCCGCCCCACGCCGTCTGGCTCCTTGGTGGCCTTGGCACCGGCGCCTTCCTCGCGCATCGGCGCTACATCGAGCGCTTCACGCTGCTCTCGGCCACGGGACAGTGTCCGAAGTGCGGTCACGGATTCTCGCTCAAGACGACGCGGCTGCGGACACCGCACCCACTCCCATGCGAGGGATGCCACCACGAGGGCACTCTTCGTCTCCCGGACGGGGTGCTCGAGGAGCACGCCCTCGACTGAGGACTACTCCGGGGTTCCCCGCAGCACCGGCAACGGTGGGCGCCTGAGCAGATCTCTCGAACTCACCAGGCCCGTGAGCACCGTGAGGAGCACAACGACGCCCCAGATCGCGAGGATGGGCCACGGCCGCACCGAGTAATCGATCTCGAACACGTTCGGGACGAGCAGCCAGGACGCCACGACGGCCAGCATCAGGCCACTCGCCGTGGCGATCGAGCCGAGGGCGAGATACTCCGCGAAGAGCACGGTCATGACCTGCCGCCTTCGCGCTCCGAGGGTTCGCAGAAGGGCTCCTTCTCGAAGGCGCTGCATGCGAGATGTCGCAAGCGCTCCCACGAGGACGATGACGCCGGCAAGCGCGCTGAATCCGCCCAGAAACGCGACGGCCTGACGGACCCGCCTGAGGACGGAATCGATCGCCTCCTGCACACGGGAAAAGTCGAGGGCAGACACGTTGGGGAACGCCCCCACGAGGCCCCTTTGAACCCGCGCCCGATCCTCTGGATCATCGATGCGGGCCACCATCACGATATTCTGTGGCGCATCGTCGAGCACCCCGGGCTCGAGAATCGCGAAGAAGTTCGGCTCCAGTTGGCCCCAGTCTACGCGCCTCAGACTCGAGACCACAGATGGGACGCGGATCCCGCTCACGTCCCAGGTGATCGTATCACCCAGCCCCACCCGAAGACTCTCCGCGATGTCGAGTTCCAGTGAGACGCGAGGGAGTCCTCCGGGGTCCACGGACGTCCCGTCCTCCGACCCCGGACTTCCGTCCCACCATCGGCCGGACACAAGCTCTTCGGCACGTCCCAGTTCGGGACGGTAGGTGTTCCGATACTCTCTGCGCAGTGCCCACGCTTCGGGGCGCGCATCGCGATCCGGATTCCTGCGCAGGCTGTCGGGTTCGATCCCGTTGATGGCCGCGATACGAGAGGTCACGATCGGCGAGGCCTGCGCCTGGTCCCGAATCTCGGCGGGCAGCACGTCACGGATTCCTGCCAGCTGGTCCGTCTGGATGTCGAAGAGGAGGAGATTCGGCCGCCCCGATCCAAAGGACACGGTCAGATCGTCCCGAAGTGCACCCTCGACCTGCACGATCGTCCCGATGATGAACGCTCCGAAGCCGAGTGCCAGCGTAACGGAGATCGTCTGGTTCTGAGGCCGGAAGAGGTTGGACACCCCCTGGCGTACCGGGTACGAAGCACGCGTCGGGAAGTACCGGCGTGTCACCGCCATCAGGCCGGCCCCGACCGAAGCGATGGCCGCCCCGGCTATCGCGAGCGACACCGCAAACCCGAGCCCCAGCTCGACGTCGGGGGCCTCGTAGGCGCACAAAGCCAGCACGCTCCCTCCGAGCAGGACCCACGCGCCCCCCCGCAGCGGGTCGAAGCGCCTCCGTGTTGGCTCGAAGTCCTGCCTGAGGGCCGCGAGCGGTGGTATGTCGCGCACCTGCAGCAGTGGGATCAGAGCGAAGACGACTGCCACCCACATCCCGATGGCGAGGCCTGCGGCGACCGACGTCGGGGAGAGGCGTGTCGTCACATCCACGGGCAACACCCCCCGCAGTACTGCCGGCATGACGGCCTGAAGTCCGATTCCAAATACGACGCCGGCCGTCGCTCCCATGAGCCCCAGCAGCGCGGCCTGGATCAAATACGCGAGAAAGGCCGTCCCCTGGCCCACACCCAGACAGCGAAGCACGGCGATACTCGCTCGCTTCTCCCGGATATAGACGTGGATCGCGCTGGCTACACCGACACCTCCGAGCAGGAGCGCACCCAACCCGACCAGAGCCAGGAATCGACCGAGGAAGCGCACACCGTTCGAAAGACTTCGCGCCTGTTCCTCCGCCGTCCGGTAATTGACGTCCACCTCGCGGAAGAGCTCACGGTACCGATCGCGCAGCGCGAGCCTGTCGACCTCGACAGGCATCCGGAGGAAGATCTCGAAGCGTGCGAGGCTGCCGAAGCCGATCAACTCGGCCGCCTCGAGCGTCTCCTGCGACATGTGTACCCGGGGACCGATCGCCGTCTGAAAGGCGACGTCGGTCGGCAGGTCGTCCACGGTACCGGCGATCCGAACCGAGAGCGTCCCGACCATGAGTGTGTCGCCGATCTCGACCCCGAGCTGGGTCAGGACCGCCGGGTCGACCAAAACCTGGCCGGCCGTGAGGTGCTGACCCCACGCGCCCTCGGGTTCCGTCGCGACCTCGCCGTAGAACGGATAGCCCGGATCGATTCCACGGACCTGGAGGAGCCGGACCGCCTGGGTCGATGGTGCCAGGATCATGGACGAGGCCGTCGTGACCCTCGCCACATCGACGCCCGAAGTACGGAGAGAGTCCAGGACCTGCTCGATCTCCGGTCCCGGTGCCGCGTCGGCCGACAGGCGGGCATTCGCACCCATCAACACGTCGGCTTCATCCTGAACGGACCTGGCGAAATCGTCCCGGAAGGAGTGAATCGACACAAGCGCTCCCACGCCGAGCGTGATCGATGCCATGTAGACACCGATTCGCCGCAGGCTGTGGCGACTCTCCCTCATGGCCAGGCGGAGGGCGAACCCGGGCCTCAGGGGGGCTCCTCCGCGGGGCTTCGGGCGCCCGGCGAGGCTGTCTGTCACCCGTGCCCCCGGCCAGCGCGATCCTCAGCCACACACCCGCTCCCGAGCGTGAGCACCCGGTCCGCCCGGTCGGCGAGCGACAGATCGTGTGTCACGAGGACCAGGGTCGTCTTCGCCTCGCGGTTCAGCTCTTCCAGCATCTGCACGATCGCCGCCCCGGTCTCCTGATCCAGATTACCCGTCGGCTCGTCCGCAAAGAGGATCCGTGGGCGGTTTGAGAACGCGCGCGCCAAGGCCACCCTCTGCTGCTCACCGCCGGAAAGCTGAGCCGGGAAATGGTCGAGTCTGTCCGCGAGACCGACACGCTCCAGGAGCTCCCCCGCTACGTTTCGTGCGCCCTTCGACTCTCGACGGAGCTCCAGCGGCACGAGGACGTTCTCCAGTGCCGTCAATGTGGGCAGCAGGTGAAACGTCTGGAACACGAACCCCACCCGCTCGGCGCGAAACGCTGCGCGCCCGTCCTCCGAGAGGCTGAAGATGTCTTCACCGTCCAGCAGCACCCGCCCGGCCGTCGGCTCGTCGAGTCCGGCGAGAAGGCCGAGGAGGGTCGTCTTCCCACTCCCGGATGGCCCCACGATGGACACGAACGACTCGGCCTCGACCGCCAGGTCGAGTGCGCGAAGTACGGGTAGAGGTCTGCCCCCGCTCGTGTAGCTTTTCTCGAGACCCTCGGCCACGATCATCATGATGTTTCGCGCCCTTTCCATCTTGGCTGCCGCCGTCGCCGCCGCGTGCTCGCAGGCGGACGAGCCTGCACGCGTCGATCCCACCGAGGCGTCGGATTCTCCCATGGTGGTCGGCTTCGAGTCCGAGGTTCCCTCGGATGACCGACCCGTGGTCGTGTTTCTCGGGACCAGTCTGACCGCCGGGATGGGGCTCGAGCGTGACGAGGACACCTACGTGGCGAGGCTGGAATCGATAGGCGCGGCGGAAGGGCTCACGTTTCGTGCCGTGAACGCCGGTGTCTCCGGAGAGACGAGCGCAGGCGGTCTACGCCGCGTCGACTGGATCCTGCGCGAAGCGATGGACGTGCTCGTCGTTGAGCTGGGTGCGAACGATGGGCTTCGCGGCCAGGATCCGGAGGCGCTGCGTGACAACCTCGTCGAGGTGATTCAGCGGGCCCGAGCGCGGTACCCCGACGTCCGAGTGCTCCTCGCAGCTATGGAGGCCCCGCCCAACATGGGTGCGGCGTACACGGCCTCCTTCCGCTCCGTCTTCCCCGAGGTCGCGGCGTCCGAGCAGGTCACCCTGATCCCCTTCATTCTGGATGGTGTCGCCGGCGTGTACGAACTCAATCAGCCCGACCGGATTCATCCCTCTCCCGCGGGTCATCAGCGGGTCGCCGAGAATGTTTGGCCGTGGCTCCGTGACGTGTTGAAGGAGACCCGCTCATGAGTCGGAGTCTGTTCGGCCCCGGCACGATCGTGCTCGGCGGGGGTGCGGTGCTGCTCATCATCGTCCTCATCATCGGCTTCCTGATGCCGACCGAGTGGTCCGCATCTGCAGAGCTGCGTATCGAGGCATCGGCCGAGGACTTGATACCCTACCTTGATTCCCCGGAGGGGTGGTCGGTATGGACAGCGTGGCCGGACTCAGGGTTAACCCGTTCGGGGCCCGACCGGGGCCCGGGCGCCTCGATCTCCTGGGAGGACCAGGAACTCGGCGCGGGCTCCTTCACGATTGAGGAGGTCTCCCGCGATGCGGTCCGCTATGCCGTCGTCGTGGATGGGGCCGCGAGCACCTTGATGACCACCACCGGCGCCATCGAACTCGAGTCGCTCGGGTCAGCCACGATCGTGCACTGGATCGAATCCGGTGATCTGGGCCGAAACCCCCTCATGGGTTTCTGGGCCCTGACCATGGAGCGGGCCCAGGCCCGAGAGCTTCAGAAGAGTCTCGACCAGCTGTCCGACGTGGTCAGCTCCGGTTCCGAACCCAGTCGATGAGGTCGCGATTCGAGCTCGTCTTCCGCATCGCACCCAGCAACTCGAGCATCCCGTCGGTTGGGCCCACGCCATGCAGCTGACGGCGCATCGCATGTGACACTCGAAGCTCGTCGTCCCCGAGAAGGAGTTCTTCCTTCCGGGTCGCCGAGGCCGTGAGATCGATCGCCGGATAGATCCGCTTGTCGGCCAGCTCGCGGGACAGTACGAGCTCGCTGTTACCCGTGCCCTTGAATTCCTCGAAAATCACCTGATCCATGCGGGATCCTGTGTCCACGAGTGCCGTCCCGATGATCGTGAGGGACCCACCCCCCTGATCCGGGGCGATCTTCCGGGCGCTCCCGAGGAAACGCTTCGGCTTCTCGAGCGCATTCGTGTCCAGACCACCGCTCATCGTGCGGCCGCTGCCACCCTTGAGCGAGTTGTACGCACGCGCGAGTCGGGTGATCGAGTCGAGGATGATCACCACATCCTCACCCTGTTCGACACGACGACGGGCACGCTCGAGCGTCATCTCCGCGACCTGGACATGACGTTCGGGTGGACGATCGAACGTTGAGGCGATCACCTCTCCGAAGCCGCATTGCTCCATCTCCGTCACCTCTTCCGGCCGTTCGTCGACCAGGAGGATCATGAGATGGCACTCGGGGTGGTTCTTCACGATGCCCTCGGCGATGGCCTGCATCACCGTCGTCTTCCCGGCCTTGGCCGGGGCCACGATCATGGCCCGCTGACCCTTCCCCATCGGGCAGAAGATATCGATCACCCGGTTCGTCAATTCAGGCTCGCCGCGCCACTCCCGCCCGCACTCGAGCACGAGCTGCTGGTCGGGGTGCATGGCACTGAGCTTGTTGAACTCCGGACGACGCTGAGCATCCTCGGGCGGATGGTCGTTCACCCGAGCCAGATAGGCGAGCGGGGGGCTTTTTCCGGCCCGGGCGTCCTCCGCCACGATGCCCATGAGCTCGTCGCCGGTGCGCAGGCCGTACTTCTGGATGACCCGAGACGGCACATAGATGTCGTCGTCGCCGGGGGCGTATCCGGACTCACGCCGGCGGACGAAGCCGGAGCCACTCGAGAGCGCCTCCAGGAGTCCGAGCGGCCTCGACATCGCGAGGAGTTCCTCGGGGTCCTCCGGGAGCTCGGCCATGAGCTCTTCTTCGCTGGGAACGTTGCGCTCCCCCTGCGGCCCACGCCCACGCCGTCGGCGCCCGCGGCGGCGGCGGCGGTTCCGTCCGCGGCCGCGATTTCCGCCGCCCTGGCCCTTGTTCTGGTCACGCTCCCCGGATTGGCCGCCGGAGCTGCCGCCAGCGCTGGAGGAGTCGGAAGAGGATGCGTCGGAGGTCTGCGCTTCGGCCTTCGGCGCCGGAGTCTGTTCTGCTTCTGGTGATTCGGGCACGTTCTTTACCCAGGTTGACGGCCGTTGCAGGGGAGCAACGATGGCTCACCTGCAACCGTCGGGAGGTGAATCCAGGAACCGGCTCACGCCGTTCTTGGGGAGCGTCCTCTCAGCGGGCCGAAGGGCCACGCCGGCGGCGACGCAACGCTGCGTCAGCCGGGACACAACAAATGTTGGTCGAAACCACTGGCGGATCAAGGTTCCCGTTGCCCAAGCCTCCTGCGAGGCCCTCACCGCGCCGCGTTCCCTGCGCCCTCCTTGCACGCGGAGCTCCGCCCCCGATTCCGAGGGTGCCGGCCCACATGCGGACGGACACTGGGAGTGTCCCCGGTGTTCGCCCGGGAGCTCAACCCCCCGGGCAGTGTCCACTCGGTCGAGCGGCCTGTCACCGGGACGGGACAGGCCGACACTTCACAATGAGTCTCGTCCGCCGATCGTTTGTCATTGCACCCCAACGCTTTGCGTAAGATTACAGAGACCGGCATGAGTTGTGCTCAAAGAAGGGTCAGATCCACACGAAGGAGGACACCGTGCGCAGTCCAGCACGTTCGGCACTGATTCTCGCGACCCTGCTCTCTCTCGGCGCTTCAGCGGCCCAGGCGCAGGCCTCGGTCTCCGTCTCGCTGGCGGCGGGTCCGCTCTTCACGGGCGTTTCGTTCGGCGTCGGTGGTCCGATCCACGATCATGCTTCGGTCTACTACGGGGCGTCGTTCGGGTACGCGAATCCGCACTACTCGGGTTTCGGTACGTACTCCGGCTACGGCGTCTATGCGTCACCGACTCACTACGCCGCGAGTTGCTACGACGCCCACTGGTACGCGTACGATCACTGTGTGGTGACGGCCTCCTACTACCCGATCTACTCGTGGGACTACGGGTCCTGGGGACCGCGCTGGCGCCATAATCGGTGGCACCGTACCCGATACGCTTATGTAGCCGACCCGTACTATGACCCGTGGGGCCCATACTGGGCCTACGATCCCTGGGGCTCGTACTGGGACGGCTACTGGGACGGGTATGTGAGTGGATCCTACTGGAACAGCTATTGGGGGCACGGCTACTACCCAACCGGACATCGGGCCGCCCGCGGCTACTACGCGACGCGTCGGGTCTCGAGGCCTCTCGCGGGCACGTATTACGCCGGAAACGCCCGGTACAAGGAAAATCCTGCTCGGCGGAGCACTGTCGCCAGCGGACGGCGTGCTCAGCCTCGCTCTGGTGTTCAGCCGGCGGTTACCGCACCGCGGGCGTCGGTCGCAAGCGCCACGGCCCGTCGCGGAGCGGACGACGCCCGTCGACGCGGGGTCGCCTCCGTCAACAGGAGGGCGCCGCGCGTCGGTGCCGCAGGCAGCGGGCCGTCCACCCGAAGCGCCCGCCCGAATCGCGCAGCACGCGGAGCGGGTACGCGTGCTGCCGCACCGGAACGCTCGTCGACCGGGCGTGCCGGGCGTGTCCCCACCGTCGGTCGTCGTCCCGTGGCGGCGGCGCGTACCACGCGCGGCAGTCCGATCAGCCGCCCTGGCGCCCGTTCGACCCGCAGTTCACGCGGATCGAGTGCCGCGACCGGCTCACGTCGCTCGAGTGACGGACGCGTGACGGATGCCCGCCGGGCCCGGCCCAACGCCGGCGCCGCCCGGGGGGTTGCCCCGACGCGCTCGAAACCGTCTGGTGCCCGCACAGTCCCGAGCCGGGAACGAGACCGCGCGTCAGCACCGAGCCGTCCGTCTGCGCGTACGACCCCCCAACGCGGGTCGGCCCGATCGGCCCCCACCGCACGTTCGAATGGACGCGCCGAGGCCAACGGACGGACCCCATCCCTCAACCGCAGGCCCTCAGCAACGCGCGCGACACCCAGAGCGTCCACCCGCGCGCCGAGGGCGCGCGCCACGGGCCCGCGGGCGACGCCAAGCCGCGGATCGGCAGCACGCACGCCCACTCGAAGCACCCCCGCTGCCCGATCGAACCCGCGACGTGGGTCGTCGGCCCGTCCGGCTCCGAGCCGGACCCCGACAGCCCGCTCTGCTCCCGTAAGGACTCCGCAGGCGCGGTCCGCTCCCGCTCGGGCGCCCCAGACCCGCTCAGCCCCCG
>CAZBHZ010000002.1:77715-211220 GCA_964492085.1 uncultured Gemmatimonadaceae bacterium
ACTCCGCAGGCGCGGTCCGCTCCCGCTCGGGCGCCCCAGACCCGCTCAGCCCCCGCAAGGACTCCGCAGGCGCGGTCCGCTCCCGCTCGCCCTGGGCGGTCCGCTCCGTCGCGCGGGCGCGGGACGACTCGTCCAAGGAACTGACCGCCGCTGAGCATTTGCGCCCGGGGCACCGATCGGAGCACCCCGCCCCGGCGGCCGTCTGACCGTCTACCGCAGGCTGCGCCCCGCGGAGAAGACGGCCCGCGCGGGTGACCCACCCATCCAATAGCTGAGCTCCGCCGGGTCCTCGATCCTCCAACATGCGAGGTCGGCCCGCAGGCCTGCATCGATGGTCCCGCGATCCGAGTATCCGAGGACAGGAGCCGCCAGCCGAGTCATGCCCGCCAGGGCCTCCGCCGGGGTCAGCCCGAAGAGCACGCACGCCTGATTGAGCGCGACGCGTGCGTGCGTTGTCGGTGACGATCCGGGATTGGCATCTGTCGCCACCACCAGGGGCACCCCATGCGTTCGAAAGGCATCCACCGGAGGCATGCGGGTTTCGCCGAGGAAGTAGAAGGCCCCGGGCAGCAACACCGCGGCGCATCCCGCCTCCCCCATCGCCCTGGCTCCCGATTCGCTCGTGTACTCCAGATGGTCCGCGGATCGAGCGCCCGACTCGGAGGCCAGCGCCGCACCACCCAGATCCGAGAGCTGGTCGGCGTGGAGCCGTCCGGCGAGCCCGTGCGAGGAACCCGCGCGCAGCACTCGCTCGCACTCTTCCGGCGTAAACCCGATCCCTTCGCAGAACGCGTCGACCGCGTCCGCCAGACCCCGCTCCGCGACCTGCGGGATCATCTCGTTGCAGACGAGGTCCACGTATCCAGTTCGATCGCTCACGAACTCAGGGGGCAGAGCGTGTGCTCCGAGAAGCGTGGTCGACACCGTCACGCCCGTGTCGGAGAGCGCACGGGCCGCCTCGAGCATTCGGATCTCCGTCGGGACATCGAGGCCGTATCCCGACTTGATTTCGACCGTGGTTGTGCCGAAATCGATCATCTGCTCGAGGCGAGGACGGGCGCCCTCGACGAGATCGTCGCGTGACGCTGACCGTGTCGCCCGGACGGTGGACAGGATGCCTCCGCCGGCGCGTGCGATGTCCTCGTAGGAGGCGCCCCCGAGGCGCTGTTCCCATTCCGCTGCGCGGGTCCCGCCAAAGACCAGGTGCGTGTGACAGTCGATGAGTCCGGGCGTCACCCAGCCCCCCTCCAGATCCACCACCTCGGAGGCCGACGCGACAGCCCCCTCCGGAGCCGCCGAGGCTTCCCCGACCCAGTCGATCAGACCGTCCCGCACCAGTACGACGACGTCGTGCACGGTCCCATACGGGCCCTCTCGGGATTCGGACATCGTCGCCGCATGTCCGTTGTGCAGCGCCAGGTCCACTGCGCTCAGAGAGCCTCCTCGTTTGACGTTGGATTCACCAGCAATCTACACTCGACACCCATGTCCGACCTGTTCTTCGATTCCGCGCTCCTTCCCACCGGCTGGGCCCACGATGTTCGCATCGGCGTCGACCCGGGCGGATGGATCTCGTCCGTCGAGCCCGAGACGACTCCGCGTGGAGCCCGGCACGTGTCGGGCATCGCCGTGCCGGGTGTGCCGAACGTCCACTCTCACGCGTTCCAGCGGGCCATGGCGGGACTCACCGAGCACGGGTCTCCGATGGGGGATTCGTTCTGGTCGTGGCGGCAGCGGATGTACGGTTTTCTCCGCACGCTCGATCCCCCTGCCGTGGAAGCGATCGCGGCGCAACTCTTCGTCGAGCTTCTGCGCCGTGGCTTCACATCGGTCGCCGAGTTTCACTACCTGAGGAACGATCGGGACGGGGCACCCTACGCGGACCCCGTCGCCATGGCGCGCAGAATCCTCCACGCGGCCGAAGACACGGGCATGGGCCTGACCATTCTGCCCACTCTCTATGCGGCATCCGACTTCGGAGGGGAGCCTCCGGAACACGAGCAGCGGCGCTTCGTAACGTCGGTGGAGGCGCTGATCGGGGATATCGCCGTCCTGGGCGCCGGCGCGTCCGCCGGCACCGTCCGGGTCGGCCTGGCGCTCCACTCTCTCCGAGCCGTGCCCCCGGATGCCCTCGCCATCGCCGTCGAAGCAGCCCGGGGCATGGATCCTTCTCTCCCGATCCACATCCATGTGGCGGAGCAGGAGCGCGAGGTCCAGCGCTGCCTGGAGTGGAGTGGGGCACGGCCAACCGCCTGGCTTCTGGACCATGCGCCGGTGGACGGGCACTGGTGCCTTATCCATGCCACGCACGTGGATCTAGACGAGGTGCACCGCGTGGCTGCGTCCGGAGCCGTGGTCGGACTCTGCCCCACGACCGAGGCCAACCTCGGCGATGGAATCTTCCCCTTTCAGGCTTACCTCGAGCACCGCGGCCGCTGGGCCGTGGGGACCGATTCCCACGTCGGCCGCGGCCCTGCCGGAGAGCTGAGGATGCTTGAGTACGGGCAGCGGCTGCAGACACGCACCCGCAACGTCGCCGCGGGTTCGCACCACCGGTCGAGCGCGCGCACCCTGCTGGATGCTGCATGGAGTGGCGGAGCCGCGGCGTGTGGACGGCGGATCGGAGCACTCGTGTCCGGGGCCCGCGCAGATATCGTCGTCCTGGACCCGGACCACGACGCTCTTCTGGGGCGTTCCGATGATGACGTCCTCGACTCGTGGCTCTTCTCCGGAGACGACACGCCGGTCCGAGACGTCTTCACCGGCGGGCACCAGGTCGTGCACGACGGCCGGCATCCCTCTCAGGACCGGATCCGCGAGCGATATGGGGCGATCATCCGTGAACTTGCCGAGGAAACGCCTCAGCTCGCGATCGATTTCGAGTAGAGCCCCACCTAGGGCATCGGAATGTGCAGCCCTTCCCGTTTCGCGGTCTCACTGGCGATCTCGTATCCTGCGTCGGCGTGGCGGGCCACCCCGATCCCCGGATCATTCGTCAGAACGCGTTCCAGCCGAACGGCCATCTCGGGCGTTCCATCGGCCACGATGACCTGCCCGGCGTGAAGGGAGTTTCCGATCCCGACTCCCCCGCCGTGATGGAAGGACACCCAGCTCGAACCAGACGCGGTGTTGAGCAGCGCATTCAGGATGGGCCAGTCCGCAACCGCGTCAGTCCCGTCCCGCATCGCCTCGGTTTCCCGGTTGGGAGAGGCCACGGACCCGGTGTCGAGGTGGTCTCGGCCGATCACGATCGGAGCACTCACCTCGCCCGAAGCGACCAGTTCGTTCAGTGCGAGCCCGAAACGCGCCCGTGCACCCTGCCCGAGCCAGCAGATCCGGGAGGGGAGGCCCTGGAACGCGACCTTCTCATTCGCCATCCGGATCCAACGGCACAGGTGCTCATCCTCGGGGAACATGTCGAGCACCAGCTGGTCCGTGCGGTGGATGTCCGCGGGATCGCCGGAGAGGGCAGCCCAGCGGAACGGACCTTTCCCTTCACAGAACAGGTCCCGGATGTATGCCGGGACGAAGCCCGGATACGCAAACGCCTCCGAAAACCCTGCGTCTTCCGCGTAGCCGCGCAGGTTGTTGCCGTAATCCACGGCGATCGATCCGGCCTTCTGCAGCGCGACGATCGCCTCGCAGTGCACCCGCATCGACTCCATGGAGCGTCGGACGTATTCGTCGGGATCGTCCATCCGGAGCGCTGCAGCCGCGTCGAGATCCAGTCCCGCGGGTACGTACCCCTGCAACGGATCGTGCGCTGACGTCTGGTCGGTCACGATGTCCGGCACCACTCCCCGGCGCACCAGTTCAGGCAGGACGTCGGCGCAGTTCCCGACGAGACCGACCGAGATCGCGGACCCCGTCGCGGTCGCCTCGTCGATCATCTGAAGCGCCTCATCCAGGTCGTACGTCATGCGGTCACAGTAGCGCGTGTCGAGGCGTCGCTGGATCCTCGTCGGGTCGACCTCGACGCAAAGCATCGAGCCCTCGTTCATCGTGGCCGCGAGGGGCTGAGCGCCGCCCATTCCCCCCATCCCGCCGGTCAGCACCCATCGGCCCTTGAGCGACCCACCGAAATGCCTGGCCGCCATCGCGCCGAACGTCTCGTACGTGCCCTGCAGGATTCCCTGCGTTCCGATATAGATCCACGAGCCTGCGGTCATCTGCCCATACATCATCAGACCCTTCCGCTCGAGCTCGCGGAAATGCTCCCACGTCGCCCACCGACCTACGAGGTTCGAGTTGGCGATAAGCACCCGGGGCGAATGCTCGTGCGTCCGGAAGACGCCGACCGGCTTACCGGACTGCACCAGCAGCGTCTCGTCATTCTCGAGGGACCGCAGACAGGACACGATGGCGTCGAACGCCTCCCAATTGCGCGCTGCCCGCCCGGTGCCGCCGTAGACAACGAGACGGTCGGGGTGCTCCGCGACCTCGGGATCGAGGTTGTTCATGAGCATTCGCAGGGCGGCCTCCTGCGTCCACCCCTTGCAGGTCAGCTCGGAGCCCCGCGGGGCACGCACTTCGCGAGCTCCCGGCATCGCGTCCACTTGGGTCTCTGTCATCGCCATGAGGTCCCTCTTATCCCTGATCTTGGGTTGGTTGGTATCGGGCCACGATGTGGGCTACGACACCGGAGGACACGAGTTTCGTCAGCGTGTCCAGGTCCGGACCCAGCATCCGGTCACCGGTGAGGCGTGGCACCCGGGATCGGACCGACTCCCAGATGTCCTCGACACCACGCCCAGCCCTCAGCGGCCGGCGGTACTCGATGCCCTCGGCCGCGCACATGAGCTCGGTAGCCAATACGCGTTCGAGGCAGGCGACCGAGCGCGCCGCCTTGCGGGCCCCCGCGAGCCCCATCGACACATGATCTTCCTGATTCGCGCTGGTCGTCACGGAGTCGATCGAGACCGGCCCCGCCAGGAGTCGCAGCTCCGCCAGCAGGTCGACCGCCGTGACCTGCGCGATCATGAAGCCGCTTTCCAACCCCGGTCTCGCGGTCAGGAATGCGGGTAGACCCATGGACAGGTCCGGATTCAGAAGGCGCTCGATTCGCCGCTCGGAGATGGCGGCCAGATCAGCCAGGGCGATCGCGAGCAGGTCGAGCGCCTGAGAGACGATCTGCGCGTGAAAGTTTCCACCGCTGACCACCATCCCGGCGTCCGGAAAGACGAGCGGGTTGTCCGTCGCGCTGTTCGCCTCCGTCTCCAGGATGCCGCGGACGTATGCCAACGCGTGGCGCGCCGCTCCGTGGACCTGAGGGATACAGCGGAGTGAATAAGCATCCTGCACACGTGGATCATCTTCACGGTGCGACTCCCTGATTTCCGAATCGCTCAACAACGCGCGCAGGAGTCGCGCGGAGTGAATCTGGCCGGCGTGCGGTCTCGCTGCGTGGATCTCGTCCCGGTACGCCACGGGCGTCCCCAGCAGGGCCTCGTGGGACATCGCCGCAGCCGCCTCCGCGGTTTCCAGGGCCCGTTCCGCCCGTCCCAGCGCGAGGATACCCACCCCGGTCGTCGCCTGTGTACCATTGATGAGCGCCAGCCCCTCCTTGGAATCGAGCGTGAGGGGCGCCAGCCCCGCCGGTCCCAGAAAGTCTGCCACGGGGCCCACACGCCCCCCGTACTCGGCATCACCTTCCCCCAGCAAGCCAAGGGCGACGTGGGCCAGCGGTGCCAGGTCCCCACTCGCGCCCACGGACCCGAACTCCGGCACGCGAGGGTGAATACCGGCATTCAGGAGGCCGAGCAGGGCATGGACGACCTCCTCGCGACAACCTGAGACGCCGCGAGCCAACGCGTTGGCTCGCAACAGGATAATCGACCGAACCACCTCACTCGGAAACGGATCTCCCATGCCCGAGGCGTGGGAACGGACGAGGTTGTGCTGCAGGGCCGTGCGCTGCTCGGGCGCGATGGCCACATCGGCGAGCCGCCCGAAACCCGTCGTTACCCCGTAGACGCGTTCGCCCGACCGGACCTTGGACTCGATGAAGTCCCTTGATGCCGAAACCCGCTCGGCCGCCTCATCGGACATTTCGACGCGGATGGAACGGTCATGTGCGACGGCCTCGATCTCCTCCAGGCTCAGGGAGCGACCGTCGATCGTCACGACGCGCGTCATACGCGCCCCACTTCGAATTCTTCTCGAGAGATGATCATCTCCTCTGCCGTCCAGAAGTCCTCCAACTCGACGCCGAGTCCGTCGGCGAGCCGGTTCACGTAGTTGTAGTACGACACTACCTGACAGATATCCAGAACGGCGCGGTCGTCGAAGCCACGGGTTTTCAATCGATCCACGTCCTCCGGCCCGATCGACGCCGGGCTCGTGGTGAGCAGTCGTGCATACCTCAGCATCTCGACATCGTGCGGGGCCAGATCTCCCGGATTCGTCCGTCGTGCCAGGGAATACGCCGGTTCGTCCTCACCGGTCAACGTACGGAGGCCCGCCCCGTGGTGGACGATTCAGTAGAAGCAGTCGTTCTCCGCGGACACGGCCACGGCGATCATCTCGCGCTGGATCCGGGTCAGTGGTGACGGGCCCCGCATGAGGTGACTGTACAACTCCATGTGATCCTGCATCGACCTGGGATTCAGGGAATGAATCCGCAGGATGTGGTCGAGTTCACCGTTGGCGTCCGAATACGCGTCGTACAGCTTCGCGAGCGGGCCGGTGGCGTCTTCGAAGGGGATGTACGGGATCCAGGCCATCGTCGTGACTCCGGCGAGATTAAGTCGCCAAAGTGGCCCCGGAAACAAAGGCGCGGCAAGGCTTTGCGCGCTTGCGTCGGTCCCGTTACGCGGGCAACATTCCCTGCGATTCCGCCCAGCCGCACCCACATCCCGTCCCGGTCGAGCCTTGGACTACTACGAGCCGTCAGCGCATCAGTGGGAGAGCGACATGCTCGACCTGCAGCGGCGCATGCTCGGGGCCCTCGCGTTCATCCTGCTCGTCACGCTCGTCGGCATCGTCGGCTTCTCGATCATCGATCCCGACGCCGGGTTCATTCGGGCGTTCTTCATGACGGCGATCACGCTCACCACGGTCGGCTACGGAGAAGAGATCGCGGTGGATACGGACGGCGCCCGAGTATTCACGGCCATCCTGATCCTCGTCGGCATGGGGGCCACCCTGTACTTCGTCTCGACGGGGACGGCCTTCCTCCTCGAGGGCGAGCTCGGCAACGTGTTTCGGAGAAAAAAGATGGAGCGTCAGCTCGCAAGCCTCGAAGGTCACCTGATCGTGTGTGGCGCCGGACCGACCGCCGTGTACGCCACGACTGAACTGTATCAGGTGAAGCGGCCCGTGGTGCTTGTCTGTCCAACCAGGGAAGAGGCGGAGGCAGCCACCATTCGAATGCCGGACGTTCCCATCATCCTGGGAGATCCCACGGACGACGACATCCTGAAGGCGGCGGGGATCGAGCGTGCCTTTGGATTGATCGCCTGCTCCGACAACGACAATGAGAACGTCGTCATCACACTGTCAGGTCGTCAGCTGAATCCGCGGATCCGGATCGTTTCCCGCCTCTCGGATGTCGACACGGAGTCGAAGATCCGGAAGGTCGGAGCAGACGCTGTGGTGTCACCCCAGCACATTGGTGGACTCCGGCTGGCGTCGGAGCTGATTCGACCCACGGTCGTCACCTTCCTGGACAAGATGCTCCTCGACAAGGATCGGAGCCTGCGCATCGACGAGGTGACGATCTCCGAGGGCTCCGCAAGCGTCGGCAAAGCGATCCGTGACCTCGGTCTCGAGCACGTACCGGGCATGTTGCTGTTGGCCGTCCGCGGCACGGACGGTGACTGGGAGTACAATCCCCGGCGAAGCACCACAGTGGAAGTCGGAACGGCCCTGATCTTCCTCGGGTCCCCGGACGACTCCAAGTCCCTGCGTGAGCGCCTCGGAGCCGACCCGCACGGTCCGCGCGCGGTATGACGCCATGACACTGTTCGCACTCGCTGCGATCGTGCAGGGCCAGACGCACGCGCAGGGGGGCAGCGCTTAGCATTCCAGTCTGGTGATCACCCTCGTGGGCGCCTTCGTGGGCCTCATGGTCATTGCGGCGATCGTGGACCGCATCGCTGCCCGCGTAGAGGTCCCCTTCTCTGTCGCCCTGGTCGTAGCCGGTGCGGCGCTCGGTGCCCTCGCCGAGCGGTGGGCGATCCTCGAGCCCATCGGATCACTCGAGGTCACGCCGGAAGCCGTCTTCTTCGTGTTTCTGCCGACGTTGATCTTCCAGTCCGCGTTCCATCTGGATGCGCGTGCACTCCGGGCCAACCTTATCCCCACTCTCCTGCTCGCCGTCCCGGGCCTCCTGATCTCGACCGGACTGATCGGGACCATCATGTACACGGTCGGGGGAAGCGTCGGACTGACACTGAGCTTCCCTGAAGCGCTCCTCCTGGGCTCCATCCTCTCCGCTACGGACCCGGTGGCCGTCATCGCCCTTTTCAGCAAGCTGGGTGCGCCGAAGCGCCTGACGGTGCTGGTCGAGGGCGAGAGTCTCTTCAACGACGCGACCGCCATCGTGCTGTCGCGCATCATTCTGGGTGTGATCGCGGCGGGCGCCTTCACGACCAACACCCTCGTGGATGGGGTGCTGGAATTCGGAGCCGTCTTCTTCGGTGGTCTACTCGTGGGGGCCGCGCTCGCGTTCGTTGCCGACCTGGTGATCGGCCGCGCCCGAAACGACGCATTCCTGGAGATCACGGCGACCACCATTCTCGCCTATCTCTCGTTCTACCTGGCAGAGCACAGCCTCCATCTGAGCGGTGTCATGGCCGTGGTCGCCGCCGGCGTGCTGATCGGCGGGTGGGGCAAGACGAAGATTTCCCCGTCGATCGCAGGCTACCTCGAACATTTCTGGGACTACGTCGCAGGCGTGGCCAACGCCCTGATCTTCCTCCTGGTAGGCCTGACAGTCGAGATCGGGGCTCTCGTCGATGCGCTCCCGATCCTCGTATGGGTCATTGGAGCGATGCTCCTGTCCCGAGCGCTCTGCATCTTCACACTCGTGCCGCTCTCCAGCCGCATCTCGGGCACGCGCCCGATCAGTCGGGGCTACCAGACCGTGATGTATTGGGGAGGCCTGCGGGGCGGGATCGCACTGGCGATCGCCCTGTCGCTGCCGGACACCCTCAGCGGCAAGGACGACTTCGTGACCATCGCGACCGGAGCGGTCCTGTTCACACTCATTGTGCAGGGCCTCACGATCGAGCGTGTTGTCCGCTACTTCGGTCTCCACGTTCCACCCATGTCGGACCAGCTCGCGCGATTCGAGGGCCGCATCGCAGGAAAGCTGAGAGCGCTGGACGCCATACCCCTTCTCCAGGCGGGGGGGCTGTTTCCGCCTCGCGTCGCGCAGTCCATGGAGGCCCGGACAACGGAAGAGCTGTCCGCGCTTCGAAAGGAACTCGGAGTCCTTCGGGCGCGTGAACTCGACGAAGAACTCGACCGTCGGATTCTGTATCTCCGATCGTTCGGATCCGAAAAGGCGCGGTACTACGACATGTTCAGTCGCGGCCACCTCACGGAGGGGGCGTACCGCGACCTGATTCATTCCCTGGATGTCCAGGGTGACGCGGTCCGTTACGACGGCGAGTTACCCCGCTTCACGCTGTATCCTCCGCGTGGAGAGCGAATCTCGATGTCGATCCTGCGGTTCGTGGCCCGAATTCCGGGCTTCGGACATTTCGTCGAAGGGGCCCGTGAGGCCGCTGCGGAGCGCGACTACGAGGTCGCGTGGGCCAGATACCATGGCGATGCGACCGCCATCGAGGAGTTGGAACGGATGGAGGACACGGCGGCACACCGTGAGAGCGCCATAGACGAGGTCCTCGCATCCTATCGATCCTGGCGAGAGGGGGCGCGAGCGAGACTCGACGAGACGGCTGAGCTCTTCCCCGAATTCGTCATGGCTACCCAAGACCGACTCGCCGGTCGTCTCCGACTCCAGGCCGAGTACGACGCGATTCGGCACCGTGCGCAGAGTGGTGCGATCGGACACGGCCTGGCGCACACCATGCTGCACGAACTCGAGGAGGAGATGGATGCCCTGCGGGCGGTGGGCGCGGAGGATCTCTCTGTCGACCCCGAGGAGCTCCTCCGTAAGGTGCCCTTCTTCGAGGGCCTCCCCGTCGAGGAGTTCGCACGGGTCGCTGAGCGGTTGCGGCGACGCACCGCCCCGATCGGAGACCCCATCGTGCGACAGGGTGAGCGCGGGTCCTCCCTCTTCCTCGTCGCACGTGGGGTCGTGCGCGTTACGCGCCTGGATCACGGCCAGGTGCGCACCATCGCGACCCTCATGGCAGGAGATTTCTTCGGAGAGATGGGGCTCCTCCATGGAGGGGTGCGGACAGCCACCTGTAGCGCTGTCACACCGTGTGTTCTGTATGAGCTGCAGCGGCGCGACATCGACGCGGTGGTGCAGAGCTGCCCGGCCATGCAGGAGGCCCTGGAAGAAGCGGATCGAGAGCGGCGTGCCGAGCTCGAGGCCGGGGGCGCCGAGCTGGACTGAGCACCATCGGACGCTCGTATCCGACGGCCAGACATATGGTTGCCGGAACGATGCACTGGACGGGGCCCCGGCTCGTCAACACATTGGAGAGGCTGTCGCTAGACCCTCCCCCCCAGAGAGGTGCACCGTTGATCGTAGAGCGAGCCATGACACGCCGAAGTGGAGACGACCGTCGTTCCAGGCCCGAGCGCCGGGAAGATTCTCGTTGCGAAGGCCAACGTCGTGACGATGGTGGTGGCGGGCTCACCGAAGATCGGCGCGGCGGCGACCGCCGGGGCGGAAACGATCAGCGCGGAGGAAGTGACCGCCGTGTCGGCGATCGTCGCGTGACGCCTGACCGCCGCATGATGATGGCGTTCGCCTTCTAGAAGAAGGCCCGGAAGAGCCGCATCACGATCTCCGAGACCGCCCACACGACGACCGAACCAAGCGCTGTCGCTGCCGCGATCATCGTCACGGGCTGAGACTCGAAGACCTTCCGCACCAAAGCGGGATCATCCGAGATCAGTTTGCGGAAGTGATCGATGACGAAGTACCCCACAAACGGTGCGGGCAGCAGAATCCAGAGTATCGACACGATGATCAGGTGGTCTAGGGGCAGGACCGCACGCGCGTCAGACACTCTGACGACGCGTGGGGTCCAGAAGAAATGCACATGAGGACGGGGGCGAGGACCTCGTGGCCCACGCCCCCGCTTCTCTCATGCGGGGTGCGCTGAGCGACCCCGCCCATCACGTGCTCGAGTTACTGACAGGTCAGACAGTTGTTGCTGTTCGCGGACCCGAGTGACTCGAGTAGCGCCACGGTCTCGGGGATCGGTGACACGCGAGACACCGGACCGTTGGCCATATCGGCAGTGGTCTGGCCGCGGCGACTGACCGCCGTCACGTCCCCACCCTGCTCGACGAGGTATAGAATCAGATCGTTGTCCCCACGCGCCGCTGCGTGGTGAATGGCCGTGTAGCCGTTGTGATCCCGCATGTTCACATCCATACCCACCTCCTCGATGAGGAAGCGGACGGATGGGAGCCACCCGTTCTCCGCATGGCGGTGCGCATTTCCGGCAAACCCCTCGCCGTACCCGACGCCCGATGCGGCATGAAGCGCAAATACGGCCGGCCCACCCTCAGGGATCGGGGGCAAACCGGACGGGTCCGGCTTCTCGGCATTCACGGAATCCTGGCGCATCGCGTGCTCGAGAACGACCTGCCGGAAGTCGGCGGGCGCGCCGCGGATATCGTCTTCAGGGAGATCCACCTTCACCGAATCCGGGAGGTCGTCCCAGATCGTAACCACAGCGGTGGCCTGCGCGGAATCGCTCAGCTCCTCGAATTCTTCCACGTTGTCGAGTGCTTCCACCTGGAATTGGCGGATGCGTTCCTGCGTCGTCTGGCGATTCCGCCTCGCGGGTGCCCTCGTGGCAACAAAGGCATCCGCGCCCCAGGCGGTAAGCAAACGCATCGCCTCGACGTCCGTGGCGTAGGCGGCGCGCAGGAATGTCGTCGCGCCCTTCATGTCGATCAGGCCGCACTGGGAGTTGCCGCAGCCTGTGTACTCCATGTACCAGGGGTGCAACGTCATGCGAGCGTCCGGATCCGCACCGGCGGCCAGGAGTGCCTCCATCACGTCGAGATAACTGTACTGCTGGCCCTCCCGCTCCTGCGGCTGGGGATACCGGGTCCTGGGCTGCCACTCGGAGTTTACGGTCGCGTAAAGCGGCGTGGCTCCGTTCAAGGTGGATGCCAGGTTGGGGTCGGCACCCCGCTCAAGCAGCAGCATCACCGCATCGAACTGCCCATTGATGCTGGCCATGAGCAGCGGGGAGGTACCATCACCGCCCCCGATTCGATCGATGTCCGCCCCGTGGTCCAGCAGGGCGAGGATCGTCTCAGCGTGGCCCTGACGCGCGGCGTGCAAGAGCGGCGTCAGGCCGCCCTTCGCCTTGATACGCACCTCTCGCTGGAATCGGCCGGACTCTCGGCGTTCCGAGACCTCCGCACCAGCCTCGTAGGCCCCGCGACCGGCCAATACCGCCGCCTGTACCTGACCGGAGGTTGGAGCCCACTCACCATCGTTCGTGAACGCCTTTAGTACGTCCTGCTGCCGACGCTGCGCTTCCGCTTCCAGTCGCCCCATCTGAACCAGATCCATCGACTCCGACGCGAGATCGGGATCGGCTCCCTCCTCGAGGAGGGCGACGACTGCATCGACCCTGTTCCACGAAGCGGCAAAGATCAGAGGTGTCTGCTGCCACTCGGACTCCCGGGCATCGACTTCTGCACCCGCCGCGACGAGGGACCGGATCACCGGCCCACTGCCCGACAGTGCCGCCAGGTGTAACGGCGTGGAGCCACTGGGGTCCGTAGCGGCACCCACATCCGCTCCAGCCGCGATCAGGCGATCGACGGCCTCGAGATTCCCATTGCGCGCGGCATTGTGGAGAGGTCGATAGTGGCCGATCCGCGTTGCGGCCTCAAGCTCTGCCCCGGCATACAGCAGGACGTCGAGCATCTGCACGTCGCCACGCTCAGCCGCCCAGTGCAGAGCACTCATTCCGTCGCCCTGAGCTGCGTTGACGTCGGCCCCTTCACGCAGGAGCGAGCGAACTGCCTCGATATCTCCAACGCGCGCGGCGTCAGCAACCGGTGATTCCGCCGGGCCGGCCGCGATCAGAACGATCGCGAAGAGCGCGCCGACTCCGGCCCAGTGCCCTCGCTTCATAATGCTACCGGACCTCCTGAGCGGTCGTGCGGCCCGCCGAGCGCAGCATCAAGCCTCCGGTGCTGTCGCCGAAGTTCTCCATGTTCGTGTGCCCCAGCTCCTGCATCATCGTGAGCATCGCGTTGGCCATCGGCGTTCCGTCCGCGGCCTTCAGATGCAGGTTGCCCTCGAGAATCCCGTTCCCCTTCCCGAGGAAGATGAGCGGGCAACGCCGGTGATTGTGGATGTTCGCATCGGCCATGGGTGACCCGAACATGACGACGGACTTGTCCAGCAGGTTGGTACCTCCGTCGACCGTGTTTTGAAGCTTGTCGAGCAGGTAGGGCAGCATTCCCACGCGGTACTGGCAGATCTTGTTGAACTCCAGAATCGCTTCCTCGCGCCCGCCGTGGTGTGAGGCAGGGTGGAACGGCCGATCAGAACCGGACTCTGGGAAGACACGGTTCTCAGAGTCACGCCCCGTCTTGAAGGTGATGATCCGGGTCATATCGGTCTGGATCGCCAGGACCTGGAGGTCGAACATGATCTCCATGTGCTCCCGGTACGAATCCGGAACTCCTGCCGGCGCCTCGGGGATGGCCCGCTCTTCACCGGTCATGTTGTGCGCCTCGACCATCTGAATCCGACGCTCGATTTCACGCACGTTGTTGAGGTACTGCTCCATACGGAGCCGGTCCTCGGACCCGAGCTGACGGTTCATCGCCGTCACCTCACCCGTAATCCAGTCGAGAATGCTCGAGCGCATTGCACGTCGCTCAGCGCGCTCCTCCGGCGTACCACCGGCGCCGAAGAGCATGTCGAACGCGACACGCGGGTCTCGAATCATCGGCAGGGGTTCGCTCGGCGAAGCCCAGCTAATCGAATCCGTGTACGCACAGGAATAGTTGTACGTGCAGCCGCCCGCCTGATCGATGTTCGGAATCGTGAACTGCATCGACGGAAGCGGTGTGTCCTGCCCGAAGCGCTTGGCGTGGATCTGATCCAGGGATGTTCCAACGAAGAGGTCGGAGCCCTGCGTCTGTTTAGGATGCGACTGCGTCAAGAAGACCGCGCTCGACCGGAAATGGTCACCACCGATCTCGGGAGCCGTGAACGCCTCAGCCATCCGCACGTCGGTGTTCGACACGATCGTGAGATAGTCCTGGTACGGCTCCAGCGAGATGAGTGCGCTGTTCGGCACCATCTCGAAGTCTTTCCCGATGATCTCCGGCGCGTACAGGTACTGGGTCGCCGCCCAGTCGTTACAACCGGCCAGCCCGTGGACCTCCTCGATCGCGATCAGCGGGGTCTTGGCCGCCTCCGCGCGCGCGACGACACCGCTCATGCGTCCAGCGGGGACCATCGCGTCGAGATACGGAAGCGCGACCGCTGCGCCCATCCCGCGAAGGAAGGTGCGCCGATCGAGGTGCTTGCCCGTGATGAACTCCATCGTCCCGATCTCCTGAGTGTGGGATCCTGCTAGTGATCTACCTGATCGGTGGCCACGTCGGCCGCCCGTTTCATTCTGAACGCGTCACTCGTCACGACACCGACGATGAGTGACTGCATGCGGTACTGCCCGTTCTCCTCCGCATCCGACACGATCTTGCGGACAGTGGGCATATCGAAGTACTCGACGCGGCGCGCCATGGCGTAAGCCATCATGTTCTCGGTGAGGTTCCGCATCAACGGCACAGGCCTGAGCAGGATTGCGTCCGCGACCTCTTTCGGCGTCGTGATCGCCGTGCCGTCATAGAACTCGCCTCGTGTGTCGAGGCCCATACCGTTCTCACGGAGTCTCCACTGTCCCGTTACATCGAAGTTGTCCAGCGCGAGTCCGATCGGATCCATGAAGCGGTGGCACGCGTTGCACGTCGGGTTCGCACGGTGAATCGCCATGCGCTCTCGCGTCGTCAGCCGTTTCCCATCCTGGGTGCTCTCCGTGTCATCGAGGTCCGGCACGCCCGGGGGCGGTGGAGGCGGTGGCGTGCCCATCAGCACCTCCATGACCCATTTTCCGCGAAGCACCGGAGACGTGCGGTTCGCGAGAGACGTCAGTACAAGCACACTGCCGTGGCCAAGCAGGCCGCTACGCACACCGTCCGTGTATTCGACTCGACGGAACTGGTTTCCGGCGACTCCCTGCATCCCGTAGTGGGTCGCGAGCCGCTCGTTGACGAACGTGTAGTTCGCATTGAACAGCTCCAGGGCGTCGCGATCCTCCTGCACGAGATGGTTGAAGAAGAGTGACGTCTCCTTCGTCATCGCGTTCGCGAGCGTCTCGTCGAAATTCGGGAAGAAATTGGGATCCGGGCGGACCTTGTAGATGTCCTGAAGGCGCAGCCACTGGTAGGCGAAGCGATCCCCGAGCGCCTCGGCGCGAGGGTCCTGGAGCATCCGACGCGTCTGGCGCTCAAGCTCGCGTTGGTCGTTGAGATCCCCCGACTCCGCGATCCGAAGCAGCTCCGCGTCGGGTGGGGTACCCCAGAGGAAGAACGAGAGACGTGAGGCAAGCTCGGGGCCTTCGATGCGGTAGGTCTCACCCGGGTCGACGCCCTCCGGCTCACGCTCGAGCCGCAGCACGAAGAACGGGCTGGCGAGGATCGCCTCCAACGCGTCCCGCACGCCTCGCTCGAAGCCAGCCCTGCTGTGTCCCATCTCGTAGAACGACATCAGGCCGTCCACCTCGTCGTCAGTGACAGAGCGGCGGTACGCGCGGCTCGCGAGGTTTCGGAGAATGTCCCGAGCACAGACTTCCTCTTCGCTCGGCGCAGTCGGCCGGCAGACGAAGATGCTGTTTCGGCTCGGTGTGTCCGACACACCCGTAACGTTGTCGGGCCCGCCGACCATGAGTTCCTGCAGATGCGGCAGCGTGGTGACCCCCGCCCCACCGGATCCACCACCCGCCATCGACCAGTCGTGGGGCCGGATGAGGTCCTCGTACGGACCGTCCATTCGCTTCACAAAGGCCGCCGACACGAGGCGCTGGCCAGCCCGCACGAAGACCGGCTCCGACCAGAGGGCTCCCCCGCCCCGTCCGTCCGCAGCCTCACCGGACCGTGTGTACGCCATGAGCGACACCCGCTCGCCGTCGATCGAGATATCGATATCCTCGAACGGCTCATTCCGGCCGCTCGCGAACGTCATTCCGAACTGGTACATGCCGTCCGCCGGGAAGACGTGTTCGACCACCAGCCCCCCACGAGTTCCAAACGGCGCCCCTTCGACCTGATCCCACGGGTGCTGGGACTGATACTGCGAGTTCCGGTACGTGACGTTGATCGACGGAGCGTTCCGGTCCCCTACCGCCATACGACTGATGTCGGCAGCCGCGTTCAGATAGGCCTCGAGGAGCGTGGGTGACAGTGACTGAACGTCCGCGATGTTGTCGAAGTTCGCGCTCATCTGGTCGAGCGGGAGCCAGTTTTCGGCCCGCACATCCAGGTCGAGAAGCGTCTTGATCGCCTGCTCGAACTCCGGCCGATTGAGACGCTGGAAGGTCCGACGGCCCGGATTCGGATCCCGAGCCGCGTTTTCGTCCATGATCTCTTCGAGCGTCTGCGCAAACTGCGCGAGGGTGTCACCCTCCGGCGCCCTCGTGCCTGGCGGAGGCATCATGCCGGCCCGCACCTTCCGGATCATCCGCTCGATCGTCTCGGCATTCTCACCGGCCCGGCCGATGTCGAAGCCCTCGAGCGAGAGGTTTCCCCTCAGTCGAGAGTCGGAGTGGCAGCGCACACACGTGCTAGAGACGATCGCGTTGGGGTCGACGTCGGCGACCGCAGAATGGTCCACCGAATCGAAGTCGCTCGGACTGGTCTTCGGGACCGTGATCTCCCCGATCAGCATGAGCGACATGCCGACGAAGGCGGAGGTGACGACGAGTGGCTTCATCCAGGCCGACTCCCAGAAAGGAACTGATGGTTTATAGTACGCGCGCGCTTAAGTATGCAGCAAGGACAACGAAGTGCCGAATACCGTTGAAGCGAGGCGTCCGAGTTCGGTCATCGAGGACGCCTCCCGGGGTTCTTGCGCCTCGTCCAGAACGCGATCACACCACACTCGTTGAACGATCCGAACTCGATCGGAATGGCCGACACACCCCGGTGGACTTCGACCGCATAAAGCGCCTCAAGCGGAACGATCTCGTCGAGTCCCAGCGCCAGGCGCCCCCACTCCGTTCGGACACCATCCACGAAGAGTGTCGGCACGCAGTATCCACCCGCACCTCGAAGCTGAACTCGCTCCAGCCCGTTGGAGTCCACGACCATGCGGACGCCAGCCAGGCCTTGAATCATCTCCGCCGCCCGCAACGCCGTCGTCGTCTCGATATCCGCCGGCCGTATGAACGTCCCCACGCCCCGCTGCATGCGCCGGTAGAACCCGTTTCTGACCAGCTCGGGCTCTTGAACGAGACTCTCCACCATGATCCCCTCGAGCTCGAGGGGTTGCGGCCAGAGGCGGAACTCCACGGATATCTCGCCACCCTGTCCCAGTTCGAACATCCCGACACGGGTCTCTCGATATCCTAGGGCGGCACCCAACAGGAGGTAGTTTCCCGGATCCTGTGATGACAATTCGAAGAAGCCGTTGGCAAAGGTCAGCGCAGACGCGACCGAATCCCCGAACTCGGACATGAGAATCACCAGACCCAGCTCGATCGGGTCATCGGAGCCGAATTCCATGAGGTGCCCGCGGATCGTCTGAGCGGACGCGGTCTGCGCGCCCACCGAAAGCAGAAGTGTCAGCACGGCGAGTCCCTTCATAACGAGATCTACGCCCGGCTGCGCCGATGGGTCCAGATGAGGATTGCCCAGGATACATCGCGGCTCCACGCACCCACCCGGGGACATGCCCGCGTTACTCCGTAGCCGCGGCTCCGACACTGAAACGCTTCCTGAGCTCCCGGATCGCATCCGTTCCACCGAGCACTGTCACGCGGTCTCCTTCCTGCAGTACGGTGTCGCCTCTCGGGATGATCATGTCGCCCCCGCGCCCCACCATGGCGACCAGGGTCCCGTCCGGCAGGTCGACGGACCTGAGCTCGACCCCGACCAGTGATTGGTGGGGGCCTTGGCCCTCGAGGGTGAGCACGAGGAGCCGCTCATTACGGAACAAGGCCTCCTTGAGCTGGGCCGAGCCCTGCGCCTCCAGCCACTCGGGCATGAACGCATCGCGATCCACCCGCCGGGCGAGGGCGGCCAGGATCCGCAGGTGACGCCCCGGATCATCCTCCGGCCCGGCCAGGAAGAAGACGGCGCGCACGGGATCCTCCGCTGCCTGTGTATGCGCATCTGTTCCAGACTCGAAGCGCACACCGTCCGGCACCCGGACCAGGACCAGGTGAGGCTCCTCGATGCCCTGAAGGCGCACGTGAGGCAAGGCGACGCCGTGCGCAACGGGCGTCGCACCGACCCGTGTCCCCTTCATGAAGCCGCCCCAGAGGTCATGCGCCATCACCGGCAGCTCGCGCGCGAGCAGTTCTCCGGCGCTGCGCGCGAGCTCCTCGAATTCCGCCCCACCCTCGATATCGATGACCTGCGCTCGCGTGAAGAGCTCGTCGAAGGGGTCCGCCTCGCGCGGCCCCCGCTCCTTTATGATCTCCCGCAGCTCTGCATCGAGACGATTGTCTCGCTGGCGGCCGAGGCGCTCGAAGACGTGGAAGATGGCCCCCTCCCGGTCCACGCGGTCCTTCGCGTAGTAGGTGAACCACATACCACCCCCGACCATCAACGCGCCGGTGAAGAGGGTCGGCAGGAGTCCCATTTCGAAGATGAGCCACGCGGGGGCGAGGATGCCGATGATCTGCAACCCCGGATAGAACGGCGAGCGGTAACCCGGATCGTAGGACGCGATCCCGCTCTCACGCATCACGACCACCGCGATACACCCAAGGCCGAACATGACCAGTTTGAACGCGCTGGCGAGCTTCGCGATTCCGGTCGGGTCGAATGCGGTGACGCAGAACACGATCATGGCCACGGTCGCGGCGATACCCACGGTAGGGGTCCCCCGATGCCCCACGCGGCCGAAAACGTTCGGCAGAATTCGGTCCCGTCCCATCGCGAGAGGGTAGCGGGAGGCGCTCAGGATGCCCGCATTCGCCCCTGAGGACACGGCCAGCAGCGCGGCTACCGTCATCACGATCGCCCCGAGGGGCCCGGCCATGTCCCGCGCCACCGTGGCGACCGGCGTCAGGTCCCCGTGTCCGTTGTCGGCAGCGGCGAGCACATCCGCGCCAGTGACGCCGATCATGACCATCGTCCCGACTACGTACACGAGGATCGCGGTCCCGAGCGCGAGGAACGTCCCCAGCGGCAGGTTGCGCTCCGGATTCTTCACCTCTTCCGCGACGCTCGCGACCTTCGTCAGCCCCATGTAACTCACGATGACGAGCCCCGCCGTGCTGACCAGTCCCGCCGACTCTGGTGCGAACACCTCGCCCAACTGGCCGAACTCCACCTGAAGGAGGCCGAAGCCGCAGAACCAGAGCAGGAGGAAGAAGAGGCCGATGAGAAGGAACACCTGGGCCGAGCCCGTCTTCTTTGCACCGAGCCAGTTCACGATACCCAGAAGGACGGCCAGCCCGGCGGCAATGGGCCCGAACTCGAGCTGCGGGAAGAAGAGCTGCAGGTAGGCCCCCACCCCGATTAGAGCGAACGCCGCCTTGAGCACGAGAGCGATCCAGGAGCCGAAGCCGCCGATTGTGCCCACGAGCGGCCCCATACTTCGGTCGAGGAAGTAGTAGATCCCTCCCGCCTTCGGCATCGCCGTGGTCAGTTCGACGCTGCTGAGGAGCCCCGGAAGTACGATCAGAGCCGCGAGCACGTAGGACAGCGGCATCGAGGCGCCCGCTCCGGCGGCGGCCAGACCGGGCAGCAGAAAAAACCCCGAACTCAGGGTGGCACCGGTCGCCAGCGCGTACACGTCCCACAGCCCGAGTTCTCGCTCGAGCCGCGTGGGTTTTGCAGCGTCCGGGGGTGTCGTCACGTCGGTCTGCCAGCGAATCGGGTGGAGAGTGCGGAATCCGATAGGCTGCCGAGGTGGTACACCGGCGCCGAATCAGATGTGCTTGAAACGAGGCATTCAGGTGCACCGGTCCCAGTGGTCACGGCGCGGCGATCGGGCAGATTGGGGTTCAGACGGCAGTCGGGCAAGGAGCGGATGCCCCCGAACCGGACTACTCAGCCTGATTCGTCCAGAACACGATAGCCCCGCATTCGCACCGTGAGATGTCCCGGAAGTTGAGCGTACCCTCGAAGGGAGCCCGGTAGATCTCGACCGCGAGAACACGACCCAGGGGGAGGATGTCGGCGAGGCTCTCACCCGGATTCGCGAAGGTCCGGATTCCGTCGACGTAGATCCACGGGGCGCAATATCCTCCGTCCGGCCGGCGGATCGCCACGACGTTACCCCAGGGTCCGAGTGCGGTGGGGGCCGCCCCCCCGCGACCGAACCAATCCGAGGCCTCATCGAGCATGACCTCGTGACGATTTCGGCGTTTCGTGCGCCACATCGCCGCACGAAGCTCACGAACCGAGATGGGTGATACCGCCTGTCGCTCGAACACACGGGTAGATCGTGTGCCGTAGAACAGTTGCTGGACGAAATTCGCGTCTGCATCCGCGATCTGGTCCGGCGTAATGAACTCCCCGCGCTCATTCTCGAGTCGATCGTAGAAGCCAGCCCGAACAAGGCTGCCCAGGCGGGCCTCCCCCGCGTCGACGGTTACACCCGCCACCGGGATGGGACGGGCAGCCACGGTTGCCTCGATGATCCGAAGTTCATCATCGGCCACTGAAAACGGACCGATTAGTGACGACCAGTACCCGAGCCCCGACACGATCAGTGAATACTGGCTATCGTCCGGCAGCGCGAACTCGAAGAATCCATCTTCGTCCGACAGCAGCGCGCCGACCGAGTCACGATTCTCGTCCACAAGGACTACGGAGCCGAGTTCGACGGGTGCACCCGTGTGCTCATCGACGAGCACGCCTCGGAGCACCTGAGCCGACACCGGTGCCGACACAAGAGGCACTAGCGCCAAGCCCATCAGAAGACCCATCAGGTGTCTCATGTCACTTGCTCCGCACGAGTCATGACTCGGAGTCCCGGATCCCAGTCGCCTGAGCCTGCTCGAGGCGGGGGTCGTTCTCAGGGTCCGGGGTTCAACTCCTGTCTCGAAATAGACCGGTTCCCGAAGACCCGCAACGCGTCCTCAGTCAGCCCTCTTCCGCCCCACCCGGGGTCCGGGCACCGCGAGTTCACCAACCCTGGCGCCCTAGAAATTGGATCACATGCTGGACGATGTCCGGCCAGACACGTCCGCAATCGTTGTGACCGCAGGGAAGGTCCGCGAAGTCGATACCCGTCCGAGCCCCGGCAAGCTTCGTCCCGTGGGAATACGGGATGACCTCGTCGTGACGTCCATGCAGGACGAGGATCGGCCCCTCGAACGACGTCGCCGCTGACTCGGTATCGAACCGATCGCGGACCAGCACACCCGGCGCTCCGGAGCGCCGTGCCATCGCCGCCGCCGAGGTGAACGTCGACTGCAGCACGAGGGCGTCGAGGACTCGCACGCCGGCGAGATCGGAGATCACGCCCCCTCCGAGAGAGCGTCCCCACCCGACGATCGGCGTACCGGTCGGGACATGATCCCCAACCGCATCGAATGCGGCTGCAAAGGCGTCGCCGACCGTCGACCGGCGAGGGCGGCCGGATGAATGGCCGTAGCCCGGATATTCGACGAGGAGGACCGCGAAGCCGTGGTCGGCGAGTGTCCCCATCTCCGGCAGCCAATCCTCGATCAACTCGCCGTTTCCATGCGCGAACAGCAGAACAGCCCTGGGCTCGATCCCTTCGCCCGAGATGAGCCAGCTTTCCACGCGCCCAGCCTCGGTCTCGAGCCAGATCTGGCGGACTCCTCCCGGTGGCTCACTGGTCGGGCGCGGCGAGTCCCTGAATTGTCCCGGATAGATGACCGCCCTCTGAATCAGGAAGACCAGGAGGCCGTAGCCCACTGTGACAGCCATCAGCACACGCAGAATCGGCCAGCCCCACGTCATGAATCCACATCCCTCCGAGGGAACGGTCGAGAGCGTTCGCCAGACACATCACGCGTACCTGCGCACGCTCGAACACGCTCCCGAGCGGGCGTGCCGCGGAACCGGGATGTTATAGGCGCGGCGTTTCGGGTCGGCAACGCCAGTTCCAGATCCAGACTCGGACGACTCTGAGCACCACATTTGCCCGAGACATTGTCCGAAACAGAGAAACCTCCGACCGGACAGTCGGAGGCTTCTTATGGCCCAGCAACAACTTACGCCAGAGGCGCCGCCCGGATTCGAACCGGGGATAAAGGATTTGCAGTCCTCTGCCTTACCACTTGGCCACGGCGCCAGAAACGCGAGGGGGGCGGACAGCTATTGCTGCCGCCCCCCGATCACGAGAGCGGGAAACCGGACTCGAACCGGCGACCCCAACCTTGGCAAGGTTGTGCTCTACCAACTGAGCTATTCCCGCACGTGATGCGGCGTCCAAGCTAGAAACATCCGATGGGGTGGTCAATGCTTTTTCGGGGGTGAAGCCGTGTTCCTCGGATTCCCGTAACCTCTTATGTTGTGCGGCCGAACGGCATGTCGAACGTCGGCACCGGATCGCCTGATCCGCCCGGAATTCCACCCCTCACTCCATGCGCCTGAGCCTCCCGCACGCGCTCCTCGCGACCCTGCTGTTGGCGGGGCTGTGCGCCCCGTCGGCCGAGGGTCAGGCCATGGATGAGACGATGGTTCCGCGCGGGCAGCTTCGCCTTCAGGCCCACCCAATCTTTACCTCGTGGGACCGTCGCTTCGGCGTCGCCCCGGACGGGACGCCGCGGATCGAGGAGCTGGGTGACGACCTCACCTCGAGCAATGGAGCTGAGCTCTTCCCCGGCCTCTCCAACCTTCGCTCCGCAGTCCGGGATCTCGCGGGTTTACCGGACTACGGGCCCATGCTCGGGCCTACCGCAGGTCGCGTTCAGCAAGAGGTGACATCCGTAGAATTCGGGGGCGAGGTCGGTGTGCGTGACTGGCTTACCGTGGGGGTTTTGATACCGTGGAACCAGACCCGCACCGTCATCGACCTGCTCCACTCTCCGGACGCCGTCAGCGGAGATCTCGGGGTCAACCCGATGATCAGCGATGCTGCGGCGGTCGAGTCTTTTCTGGCGTCCGCCTCTGCGGCCCGCGCCGCCTCGCAGGCCAATGCGGACGCCGCGTGCGCGAGTGGGCCGGGACTCGCGTGTACGAACGCCCTCGATCTCGCGGCGAGAACCGCGTCGTTCGAAGCCGGTATTGCCTCGGCCTATGCAGCCACGCCGCTCTTTCCTCTGCTCGGGACGGCCGCAGGGGACGGACTCAACCAGACGCTCGCGACGCTGAATACCGACCTCACCGCCGCCAGCCTGTCGACCGTCCTGCCACTTGTCCTCTCGCGCGAGACTCTGACCGCAGAGGGGTTCGCCTTGCTCCCCAGCATCGCGGCAGCCGGGATCGGCGCGGCCACGCCGCTGCAAACCCGGCAGGGGCTCTGGGCCCTCGGGGACGTCGAGGCCTCCGCACGCATCAGACTCCTCGACAATCTCACCCCGACCGAAGGTCATGCTGAACCCTCGTTCGGGTATCGTGTCACGACCCGGGTCACGGTCCGACTTCCCACCGGTACCCAGGAAGACCCGGACGTTCTTCTCGATATCGGCACGGGAGACTCGCAGCTCGATCTGGAGGGCGGCCTCTCTGCGGATATCCGGCTCGGGGGCCGCTTCGGGATCTCGACCGCGGGCTTCTACGCCCAGCAGAGCCCCACGACGTTGACGCGCCGGGTCGCCGCCCCGGGTCAGGTGATGGCACCGGAGACGACCCGGCGTGACGTGCGCTGGTCCCCTGGCGTGATGATGGGTCTGGATGTCGCACCGCACATCCGATTGTCGTCCACCGTCTCACTGCACGGCGAGTACCGGTTCCTGCATAAGTTCCGCGACGAAGTCGAGCTCACCGTGGCCGACCCTACGATCGATCCCGTGGTGCTGGAGCTGGAGAGTGGACTGAAGCTTCACCAGATCGGCGGAGGCCTCCGGTACGACACGGTGGAGCCGTGGCTGCGTGGGGACGCGCCCCGACCCATGGAGGTGCACGTGCGCTTCCTCCACGCCATCGACGGAAGTGGCGGACACGCACCGAAGTGGACGCGCGTCGAAGCGGGAATCAGGCTCTTTCGCCGCTTCTGGGGGCCGACCCGCTAGCGAGGAGTTCACGAGCATGCTCCCGGGATGCCTCGGAATCGGGGTCCCCACCGAGCATGCGGGCGATCTCCTCGACCCGCGCTTCCTGCACGAGAGTCCGGACCACGGTCGTCGTGATCCCTCCACCGCCCCCCTTCTCCACCAGGAGATGCGCGTCGGCACGGGAGGCGACCTGAGGCAGGTGCGTCACGACGAACACCTGATGGCGCTGCGAGACCTCCGACAACTTCGTCGCGACCGCGGTTGCGACGACGCCACCCACGCCCGAGTCGATCTCATCGAAGACGAGCACGGGGACCTGGTCCACTGACGCGAGGATCGATTTGAGCGCGAGCATGATCCGGCTCAGTTCCCCTCCGCTCGCGATCCTCGCCAACTGCATCGGGGCGAAGCCGGTATTCGGTGATACGACGAACTCGACGCTCTCTGCTCCGGACGCCGAAATCGTCGCACTGGACGTCAGGCGCACCTCAAAGCTGCCGCCAGCCAGCCCCAGGTCGGGCAGGATCGCGCTCACGGCCTCTCCCAACCGGAGAGCCGCTGTCTGGCGCGCACGACTCAACGCACCCGCCTGCTCCACGAGATGGCGCTCCGCTGCGTCGATCTCTCCGCGGATACGAGACAAGTCGTGGTCCGCCTCGTCGTGATCGCCGAGCTCTGCTCGCACGCGTTGGGCCGTCTCCAGTACGTCCGCGAGCTCTGGACCGTACTTCCGCTTCAAGCGAAAGATCGCGTCCAGTCGGCTGCGAACCGCCTCCAGACGCGTCGCATCGAAGTCGACGTCACTGGCGTAGTCTCCGAGGGCACGCCCCGCGTCTGATGCCAGGTGGAAGGCCTCGTCGAGTCGGGCGAGCTCAGTCCGAAGAGACGGATCGAAATCAGCCAGGCGTGACAGTGCCCGGCGAGCCTCCGTGAGTCGATCGCTGACAGAGTCTTCACCCTCGTACAGAAGGTGATGAAGCGCCTCGGCACCGTGCGCGAGTTCCTCCGCGTGCTCGTGACGACCCGCCTCTGCCTCTAACGTCTCATCTTCGCCGGGCTCGAGCGATGCCTCGTCGATCTCGTGTAGCTGAAACCGCAGGTAGTCGGCGCGACTCTCCACTTCACGACGCCGCTCTTCTCGTATCTCAAGCTCGGTGCGCAGGCTCTGGAGATGGGTGTAACGGTGGGCAACCTCACGAGCCAGATCCAGCGAACCCCCGTAGGCGTCTAGAATCGACCGCTGATCGCGCGGCCGCAGCAGTGTCTGATGCTCGTGCTGACCGTGCAGGTCGACCAGCGCCGACCCGAGCTCACCCACAACTCCCGCCGTCGCCGGCGATCCCCCGACCCACGCCCGATTCCGCCCCGCCGCGGCGACCTCCCGTCGCAGAATCAGGAGCCCGTCGTCCAGCCGGAAGCCCAGCTCCTCGACGCGCTCCCGGAGGGCCGGCAGCCCCTCGAGATCGAACACGGCCTCCACGGACGCTCGTTCGGTGCCGGCGCGCACGACATCGGATGAGGCCCGCTCGCCGAGCAACAGCGACAGGGCACCGACGATGATTGATTTTCCGGCTCCGGTCTCGCCCGTGAGCGTGTTCAGCCCCGACCCGAGCGAGAGCGTCAGGTCATCGACGACAGCGTAGTCCCGTATGCGGAGTTCGACGAGCATGGCGCGGAAGGTAGAGCCCCGAGCGGGGACACCTCAATGGCCTGTCAGGCCCGTTCCGGGGAGCGGACCGCCCAGTTCAGCTTGCGGCGCAGCGTGTTGAAGAAGGTCTGGCCGGGCAGGCGGACGAGCGCGAGCGGGTCGGACTCGCGTTGAATCAGGACCCGGTCCCCAGGCCCGAGTTGGTGCACCACCTGTCCATCGACCGTGACCTGATGCTCTCCCGCCGCGTCCAGGGAACCGACGTTGATCGTCTCGGTGGCGGGCAGAACAAGTGGGCGAACCGCCAGGGAGTGCGGGCAGATTGGGGTTACCACGATGGCCTCGACGTCCGGGACGATGATCGGCCCGCCAGCCGACATCGAGTACGCCGTTGATCCGGTGGGCGTCGCGACGATCACACCATCGGCGCCAAAGGATCCGACTTCCTCCAGCCCCCCTGAATCACCGACCCCCAGCGTCAGCGGAGTCACCCGAGCGGCTCCGGTGGTGTGGACGACAATGTCGTTCAGCGCGAAGAAGTCGTCGGACTCTTCGCCACCCTCCGACTGAATCACGGCACGAAGCCGAAACCGGTGCTCGATAACCGCCCGGCCCGCCACGACCTCTGCCAACCCATCCTCGAGCGCGCTCTCGGGAATGGCCGTAAGGAAACCGAGCCGGCCAAGATTCACACCGAGTACCGGCGTCGTGGTCCCGACGACGAGCCGACTGGCTCGAAGGAACGTCCCGTCGCCGCCGAGCGCGACGACAAGGTCCACGGGATTGGATACGACGTCGATCTGGCGACCCGGGTCCCTCCCCGCATCCTCTTCGAGCAAGACCTCGATGTCCCTCGCGTGGCACCAGTGTCGCAGGCGATCGGCGATGGCCAGCACGTCCGGGGTGTGCTCGCGGTAAACGACCCCGAACCGCCGGAACGGGCCCTCGAGTCGGGGGCGGCCGGTCACGTCAGGCCGTTTCCAGCTCGGCCCCTCGACGCGCCAGTGTCTCTACGCGTCGAGCGATGCCCGCCGGGTGAAGATCGAGCTCTTCCAGAAGGCCGTCGCGACCGCCGTGCTCGATGTAGTCGTCCGGTATACCGAGGGTCGCGACTCGAGGCTGGTTGTCGAGGTCCATCTCGACGATCTCCCGGGCCATGAACGCACCGAAGCCATTCGAGATCTGACCCTCCTCGAGGGTCACCACCAGCGGGTGAGAACGGACCATTTCCTCGAAGGTCTCCCGATCGTACGGCTTAAGGAAGCGACAGTTCACGACGGTGGCGGCGATTCCCCTGTTGGCAAGCTCGTCCGCTGCCTCCCGGGCGTGCAGGACCATCGTCCCGGTCGCCAGCAGCACCACGTCGCCGCCGTTACGAAGAACTTCCCACGAGTACGGTTCGATCGTCGGAATCTCGCTGAGGTGGGGTACCTCCTCCGGAACGGCGGCGCGCGGCCAGCGTACGCTCCACGGTCCCTCGGATTGCTCAGTACCCAGACGCAGCAACGCGAGCATCTCCGCACCGTCCTTCGGCGCGGTGACGGTCATTCCCGGGATCGACAGCATGTACGGAATGTCGAGTACACCGTGATGCGTGGGTCCATCCTCCCCCGCGATGCCAGCCCGATCCATTCCGAAAACCACCGGCAGACCCTGAAGTGCGACGTCGTGAACGATGTTGTCGTACGCCCGCTGCAGGAAGGTCGAATAGATCGCGACGACGGGCTTCACACCCTGCGTCGCGAGGCCCGCCGCGAACGTCACACCATGCCCCTCGGCGATTCCGACGTCGAAGTATCGATCGGGATGCGCCTTCGCGAACATATCGGTGGACGTGCCGTCCGGCATCGCAGCCGTAATCGTCACCACCTTCGGATCCGCATCCGCGAGCTCGATCAAGCCTTTCCCGAAGACCTTCTGATAACGGGGCAGTCCCGCGGACTTCTTGGACACCTCACCCGTCATCTTGTCGAACGTCCCCGGCGCGTGTCCCCACCACGGATCGTCCTCCGCCCGGCTGAAGCCCTTGCCCTTCCGTGTGAGGGCGTGGACCAGCACGGTGCCCTTCATCTTCTTAACCCGGCGGAACGTATCCACCAGCTTTTCGACATCGTGACCGTCGACCGGGCCCACGTACTTGAAGCCGAGTTCCTCGAAGATCAGGCCGGGCGTGATCAGGTGCTTGAACGACTCCTCCATCCGGCCGGCGACCTCCTCCATGACGTCGCCGACCGCGCCGGGAGTCCGGTGCAGCACTTCCTTCACGACCTCGCGAACCTTGTTGTACGCTGGGTTCGTGATCATACCGGTCAGGTACTTGTTCATCGCGCCCACGGCGGGGGCGATCGACATGTCGTTGTCGTTCAGCACGACCACGAAGTCCCGACCCGTGTGCCCCGCGTTGTTGAGCGCCTCGTACGCGAGACCACAGCCCATCGCGCCGTCGCCGATGATCGCGACGACATCGAAGTCCTCGTCGTTCAGGTCCCGGCCGACCGCCATTCCCCACGCAGCCGAGATCGACGTCGACGCGTGCCCCGCTCCGAAGGCGTCGTATTCGGACTCGTCACGACGGCAGAACGGTGCCAGCCCATGCCTGGTGCGGATCGTCGGCAACGCCGCGTTCCGCCCGGTGAGGATCTTGTGGATGTACGCCTGGTGCCCGGTGTCCCAGATGAGCTGGTCCCGAGGTGTCTCGTAGACGTAGTGGAGCGCCACGGTGAGCTCCGCGACCCCGAGACTAGCACCGAAATGACCGCCCTTCTCGGCGACGACGTCGATATGACGCTCGCGCACCGCTTCGACGACCTCGGGCAGCTGCTTCTTGTCCAGCGTGCGAAGGTCGGCGGGATATTTGATCTGATCCAGTAAGGACACCCGGATCACTCCTTGGTCGAATCTGCTGCAACGAAGAAAGATACCCGCATGGACCGTGCCGGTCAGCCCGGTCCGAACCTACTTACCCCGCTCCACCACAAAACGTGCGAGGGCATCCAGCTCGGACGACACGACTCCCGACGCCTCCAGCGCGATCAGAGCCCTCTCGACCTCGGCGGCGGCCCGCCTCCGAGCCTCCTCGAGCCCGAACAGAGCGACATACGTCGACTTGTCCAGCTCCGAATCACTCGGATTCTTGCCAAGCACCTCGGCGCTGGCGGTCGCGTCGAGGATGTCGTCTGCGATCTGGAACGCGAGACCAATCGCCCGCCCGTACTCGAGGAGCCCGGCTCGCACATCGTGCGTCGCGCCGGCCGCCACCGCTCCGATCTCGAGCGAGGCGGCGAGAAGCGCCCCCGTCTTCATCTGGTGGAGTGCGTTCAACTCCTCCAATCCGAAGGCCTGGCCTTCGCCGAGCAGGTCCACCCACTGCCCGCCGACCATGCCGCCCGCCCCGGCGGCCTGCATGAGCAGGGACGCCACCAGGCGCGCGCGCTCTTCGTTGCACCCAAGCGCCCGAGCCGCCCGAAGGGCGTGGATCGCCGCGAGCGGAATCAAGGCGGCTCCCGCGCGCGTCGTCACCGCTTCCCCGTGAGCGATGTGTGTCGTGGGGCGTCCCCGACGAAGCTCCGCATCGTCCATGCACGGCAGATCGTCATGCATCAACGAGTACGCGTGAATCATCTCGAGCGCACAGGCGAGATCGTAGGCATCATCCGAGCGGCGCCCACCGCACGCCGCATAGGCGGTGACGCAAAGGATGGGGCGCAGCCGCTTGCCCCCCGTGGTCACGCCGTGGCGTATGGCCGAAGCCACGTCCGCCGTCACGTCGGTGCGACCTTCGATCATGAGGACGACCCGCTCGAGAGCAGCCTCGACGGAGGGAAGCTCTCCCCTCAGATACGCCGCGACGTCGAGCGCCTCGCCCGCATTCATCCCGGGTTGCCGTCCAGGGGTCGGGTCTCGCCGTTTGCGAGCAACTCCTCGACGCGAAGCTCGGTCTCGGCAAGAACCCGCTCCGCTTCGCGCACGTGCCCGACTCCTTCCTCGAAGAGGTGGAGCGCCTCATCGAGCTCGACATCTTCCGATTCCATGCGCGCCAGGATCGATTCGAGTCGTGCGAGCCGCGCCTCGAGGCTGAGCTCCTCCTTCGCCTGCTCGGTCATCCGTCGTTTCCTTCCTCTTCGACCAGCCCGATCGCCTCCGCGGCAACCGTACCGTCATTGAGTCTCAAGTGGAAGCGCAGCCCTGCGCGGAACTCTTTGCTGTGACGAAGCACACGGCCCTCAGGGGTTCGGGCTACGGAGTACCCCCGCGATAACGTCGCAAGGGGTGAGAGCGCCTCGAGCCTTCCGGCGAGCCCCGTCAGGCCTGCCCGCTGCCGCTCGATCCGCCGCCGGAGCCCCCGCTCCAGAGAAAGCGCCCCCATATCCAGCGTCTGGCGCGCCGGCCCCAGTCTGCGCTCCATCGCTCGCGCCAGTCGGGCCAATTGCTCGGACACCGCCGACCGCCGCCGCTGAGCAGCCCGCCGCAGCCCTCGTCCGAGCCGTTCCGGCGTCCGGCGGAGCTGGGACAGCAGGGCGACACCATCCGGGACGACCGTCTCGGCGGCCGCAGACGGCGTCGGTGCGCGCACGTCGGCCACGAGATCGGAGATCGTCACGTCGACCTCGTGACCCACCGCAGACACGACCGGGATCGGGCAGGCGGCAATGGCGCGAGCGAGGGGTTCCTCATTGAACGCCCACAGGTCCTCCAGAGAGCCACCACCTCGTCCGACGATGATGACGTCCGGCAGTCCGGTCGCCGCGAGGTGCTCGAGCGCGCGGGCGAGTTCAACCGACGCGCCCTCTCCCTGTACCCGCGCGCCACGGAGAAGAACGCGAGCCCACGGGGCGCGGCGACCGAGGACCGACAGGATGTCCCGGACCGCTGCCCCGGTGGGAGAGGTCACCACCCCGATGGTTCCCGGGTACGAGGGCAGAGCGCGCTTGCGCTCAGGAGCGAGAAGACCGTCCAGCTCGAGCGCCGCCTTCAGCTGCTCGAACGCCTTCCGCCACAGGCCCTCGGCACCCTCCGCCTCAACGCGACGGACCACCAGCTGGTAGTCGCCCCGGGCCTCGTAGAGGGTCAGATCGCCGAAGCACCGGACCTTCATGCCCTCATCCGGATCGGTTGGGAGCAGAGCCGCGTCACGGGCGAACATCACCGACTTCAGCTGGGCTCGGTCGTCCTTGAGCGTGAAGTAGCAATGCCCCGCACGTGAGCGCGTCCACTGCCCGATCTCACCACCCACCCAGAGCGGTTCGACGTTCGCCTCCAGCAGGCCCTTCACGGCACGATTGACCTGAGAGACGGACCAGACCTTCGGCTCCGGTGCCGGTGGCGGTGCCGGCTCGCCGTGGCCGTCCTCAGCCCCGTTGAAGAGGTCGAGACTCAGCTCATCCGACAACGGTCAGACCGACGCGCCCGCACTCAACGCTGCAGCCTTCACCGTGTTGGCGAGCAGCATCGTGATCGTCATCGGGCCGACACCTCCCGGGACGGGTGAAATCGCGGCGGCTTTCTCCTTTACCTCATCGAAGAGAACATCCCCACACACCCGGTAACCCTTCTCGCGGGTCGCGTCTTCGACACGGTTCGTGCCGACATCAATTACCACGGTCCCCTCCGCCACCATGTCGCCCGTGATCATCTCGGGACGCCCCATCGCGACGACGAGGATGTCCGCCGTACGGGTCACGGCGCCGAGGTCCGGCGTGCGCGAGTGTGCGATGGTGACGGTCGCGTTTCCACCCGGTGCCTTCCGCATGAGTAAGGCCGCCGCGGGCTTCCCGACGATGTTCGATCGACCCACGATCACGACGTGCTTGCCGGACGGATCGTGCCCCGAACGAACGAGCATCTCCACGACCCCGGCGGGGGTGCACGGCGCGAAGAACTCCCCCGATCCGGTCGCCAGGCGTCCCACGCTCATCGGATGGAATCCGTCAACGTCCTTCAGAGGGTCGATCGCCTCAATCACCTTCGCCTCGTCGATGTGCTCCGGAAGGGGCAGCTGCACCAGGATCCCGTGAATCTCGGGGTTCGAGTTGAGCCCCTCGACCACTCCCAGCAGCTCGTCCTCCGAGGTGTCCGCCTCGAGCGTGATCTGCTCGGAGTGGATGCCCATGGCGTGGGCCGCCTTGTTCTTCATGCCCACGTACATCTGGGAGGCCGGTTCGGCGCCCACCAGCACCGTGGCGAGTCCGGGGGTGACCCCGTGAGACGCCTTCAGCGCGGCAACCTTGTCCGTGAGTTCTGCGCGGATCTCCTCGGAGATGTCACGGCCGGAGATGATCTGGGTCATGGAGTGTCGTCTGTGATTGTGTAGGTGCGTACGAAACCGGGGGACACCTCGATCAAGGACCGGCGGCGCCGTTCGAGGTCGGGAATCTAACGTGCGAAGTCCACCGCACGAGTCTCCCGAACGACCACGACCTTGATCTGGCCCGGGTACTGGAGTTCACTCTCGATCCGGCGCGCCACGGCTTCCGAGATCTGCGCCATTTGGCCATCTCCAACGGCCTCTGGCTCGACCATGACGCGCAGTTCACGACCGGCCTGGATCGCGAAGCAGCGAGACACCCCGTCCTGCTCCATCGCCAGCTCTTCGAGCTTTTCGAGGCGCTTGACGTACCCGTCGAACATCTCGCGCCGCGCTCCGGGTCGTGAACCGCTGATCGCGTCGGCGGCCGTCACGAGGAAGGTCTCCGCGAAGAAGTGCGGCTCCTCGTCGTGATGGGCCTTGATCGCATTGAGGACGAGCGGCGTCTCATCATGCTTCTTGCACAGCCGATACCCGAGCTCGACGTGCGTCCCCTCGTGCTCGTGCGTCATGCCCTTCCCGACGTCGTGCAAGATCGCCGCGCGCTTCGTGCCCTGGACATCCAGGCCCATCTCCGCCGCCATGTTCGCCGCGAGCAGCGCGACTTCGCGCGCATGCTGGAGCTGGTTCTGACCGTAGGAGGTCCGGAACCGAAGCCGCCCGAGTGTCTTCACGATCTCGGGGTGCACGTTGTGCAGACCGAGTTCGTAGAGCACCTCTTCGGCCGCTTCCACCATGACCCGCTCGACCTCGGCCGCAGCCTTTTCAACGACTTCCTCGATCCGTCCCGGGTGAATCCGGCCATCCTCGACCAGACGCTCGAGGGCAATCCGTGCGGTCTCCCGCCGCACCGGGTCGAACGCGGACAGGACCACGGCCTCGGGCGTGTCGTCAATGATCACGTCGACACCCGTGACCTGCTCGAAGGACCGGATGTTACGACCTTCGCGGCCGATGATGCGACCCTTCATCTCCTCCGAAGGCAGCTGGACGACGGACACCGTGGTCTCGGCGGTAAGGTCGGCCGCCATACGCTGAATGGAGAGGGCGACGATCTTGCGGGCTTCCTTGTCGGCCTCCTTTTGAGCCTGCTCCTTGATCTCGCGGAGGCTGTTGGCGGCCTCGGCGCGCGCGGTGTCCTCCAGATCGGCGATGATCTCCGCCCGAGCCTCGGCCTCACTCATGCCGGCGAGCTGTTCGAGCTTCTGTCGCGCCTCGGCGGCGCGCGCAGTGACGCCGTCGGCCTGACGCTCGAGGTCCGATTCACGGGTGGCGAGCGCCTCTGAGCGCTCTTCGAGTTCGTTGTCGCGTGAATTCAGGCGCTCGAACTGTCGATCGAGTGCGTCGGAGCGCTCCTCTGCTCGACGCTCCGCGCGCTCGATCTCCTCGCGCCGTCGGGCTTCCTCTTTCTCCCAGGCCTCACGAAGACGGAATCCTTCTTCGCGGCCTGCGAGTTCTCCGGCCTTCCGTGCGTTGTCCGCCTCACGTTCGGCCCGCTTCAGGATGCGGGAGGCCTCGTCCTGTCCCTTCTGCTTCTCCAACTGCTGCTGGGTCCGTGCGCGGTTCCTCGCGACCACGAACCCGACCATCAATCCCAGAACGAGTCCAACCCCCGCCGCCACCATCAAAGGCGGGGTGATCATATATCAACTCCAAAACGGCCATGGGGCCGCAAGTGAGCAAATCGGATGGACGGTCCGCCGGCGGCGGCGCGCGCCATCCCCGTGCAACAATTTGAGGATAGGGTGCCAATCGTCGCGTCCGCAACCCGAGCCCGAGGCCGGGCCCGCCTCCGACTAGACGGGTGGGACGGCCCCCTCCACGCGCGCTACGAGCGCATCGACCTTCGCGGCGAGATCGACCTTGGAGCGCTCGAGTTCCTCTCGAGCCTGCAGATACTCGTCGGCGATCGAAAGAGCAGCGAGGATCGCAGCCTTGTGACCCTCGATCAGCCCGGCAGCCAATCGAATCTCATGAATCCGATCGTCGACGAGCTTCGCGCACCTGCGCGTGTACTCGGGCTCGGCGCTCGCCCGGATCGTGTGCTCTTCGCCCGCGATCCGGACGGTGACGGACGTCTTGTCGGTCATCCCTGATTCTCCAGGAAGTGGATCCTCGCAATCATCCTCTCGACGCCCTCACGGCCCCGCTCGAGACGCATCCGAAGGTCCTCGTTCTCGGCCTCGAGCGACTTGAGCCGACCCACGAGTTCGTGTGCGTCGGCCGGGCTCTCGGTGAATCGCTCGACCATCTGCGACATTTCGGAGTTTCGCGCCTCGACCTCCTCTACGCGGACTTCGGACTCGGCCACGCGCTCGTGAGCAGTTCGGAGCGCATTCACCAGACGATCCACCGCCCCTTCCAGCCGGTCGAATGCCGCCACGTCCGCGGCACCCCCGTTATCCTCGGGCTTCGACACCGAGATCCTCCTCAAGTCGTTTGAGAACCGCCCTCACACTCCTGTCGACCTGCTTGTCCTTCAGGGTCCGCGCCGGCGACCGGAAGCGCAAGCGGAACGCCAGCGACCGTAGGCCCTCGGGCACCCCCTCGCCGGTGTACAGATCGAAGACCTCGAGATGTTCCAGATCCTGACCGGCGTGACGTCGAATCACGTCGGACACGGCCCCCGCCGTCACAGCATTCGGGACCAGAAGCGCGAGGTCGCGTTCGCTGGCCGGGAACTGCGGCAGAGGTGTCACCGTCACTGTGGGCGCGCCCGGCGGATCCGCCGGAAGGGTGAGTTCAAACGCCCACAGATCACCGGCCCAGACCGGCACGTCGCACGCATCATCCGACACTCGGCCCGCGTATCCGACCACCTCCCCCGATCCGGAGTGGACGACGAGGCACAGCTCCGGATCCAGAATGGTCGAGGACGGTGTCCCGGGCTCGATGGTCGCCTCAGCGCCGTACACCCGTCGAACCATATCCTCGAGCAGCGCCTTGAGATCCCAGATCTCGATCGGCTCGTCGTCCCGGGACCAGTGCGGAGGTTCACGACGCCCCGTGAGGATCACCCCGAGATGAGGCTCTTCGTGCGGAGGCTCGCACGATCCGGCCTTTCGGAACGAGGTACCGAGCTCGAAGAGACGCACGTCACGGTTGCCCCGTGCGAGGTTGTACTCCACGCGACGAACGAGAGCCGGCATCAACGCCCTTCGCATGAACGGCTCGGTCGTCGTCAGCGGATTGGCAACCTCGACGTCGCCTTCGCCTTCAGGACAGAATGCCGGGGTCTGCGTCTCGAAAAGACCGTGGCCCACCATCGCGTCCCGAATGCGGTCCTCCAGCTGGAACAGTGGGTGGTCGGGAACCGAAGAGGGACGTTGTGGCCCCAACGAATCCGGGAAGTTGTCGAAGCCGTGCGTGCGGGCCACTTCCTCGATCAGGTCCACTTCGCGGGTGACATCGTACGAGCGGAACCCGGGGACTCGGACATGCAGTACGCCGTCCGATTCGCCCTCGACCGTGAAACCGAGCGGGGTCAGCAGCGACGTCACGTACTCTCCCTCGAACGGGATGCCGAGCAGACGCTCGATTCGAGCGAGGCGCAAATCGATCACCGCGCTTTCGAACGGAGTCGGGCAACAGTCGAGGATCGGACCATCGAGCACGCCGCCCGCCGTCGCCAGGATTACGCGGATGCAGCGTTCCATGGCGCGCTGCATCCCCTCGGGGTCCACGCCACGTTCATACCGGTACGAGGCGTCCGTCGACATGATGAGCGCCCGCCGCGTGGCCCGGGTCGACTTGGGCTCGAACAACGCGCACTCGAGCAGGACATCGACGGTTTCCTCGTCCACCTCCGAGTTCTGTCCACCCATGACTCCGGCGAGCGCGACCGGGCCGTCCCCGTCGCAGATCATGAGCATCTCGGGTGTGATCGCGCGCGTCTCGCCGTCCAGCGTGGCGAATTCCCGCTCGGACTCGGCCGCGCGCCGAACGATGATGGATCGTCCGCCCAACCGGTTGAGATCGAAGGCATGCATGGGCTGCCCCAGCTCCAGCAGCACGTAGTTCGTCGCATCGACCACGTTGTTGATCGGGCGCGCCCCCGCGCCCCGCAGGCGCTCCTGCAGCCAGGCAGGCGACGGTCCGACGGTCACGCCGCGAATGACCGCACCGAGGTATCGGCTGCACAGATCTGCATCGTCGATCCGAACGGAGACACCGTCATGAGCCACCATGGGCACCGCAGCGACGTACTCCGGCGCCAGGTCCGGCGCTCCCGGCAACGCAGGAAGCTCGACCCGTCCGTCGCCTTGCGAGGCGAGTTCACGCGCCACGCCCACATGGGAGAGCAGGTCTCCACGATTGGCAGTGACCTCGACATCGAGCGTCGCGTCATCCAGTCCCACCGAGTCGACGAACGGCGCGCCCGGGGTGAACTCGCCGACGAGCTCCATGATCCCGGAATGGTCCTCGCCGAGGCCGAGTTCCCGGGCGGAGCAGAGCATGCCCTGCGAAACCTCGCCGCGGATCTTCGACTTCTTGATCTTGAAGTCACCGGGCAGCACGGCGCCTACGGGCGCCAACGGGTAGAAGGCACCGTCCTTCACCACCGGGGCGCCGCAGACGATCTGGACGATCTCCGTCCCGTTGTCCACCTCGCAAACGCGCAGTCGATCCGCATTCGGGTGCTGCTGCGCCTTGATCACCCGGCCAATGATGATGTCGCGAAGCTCCTCGCCGGGAGACGTGATCGCATCGACCGGCGCCCCGCGCAGGGCCAGGTGCTCGGAGAGTTCCTCGGGGGTGCCGTCGAGACCTGGTACCAGATCCTTCAGCCAGCGTGTCGAAACGTTCATTGGGCGAACTGTCCGAGGAAGCGTACGTCGTTTTCGAAGAAGGTCCGGAGGTCCTCTACGCCGTGCTTCAGCATGGCGATGCGGCCCGGTCCCATACCGAACGCCCAGCCGGTGTATCGTTCAGGATCGTAGCCCGCGTTGGCGATCACATTCGGATCGACCATGCCGGACCCCATGATTTCCAGCCAGTCCGTCTCGTATCGAGTACCGTCAGGGCGTGTGATCACCCGCTTCACATCGACTTCTGCGCTGGGCTCCGTGAACGGGAAGAACGAGGGGCGGAAGCGGATCTGCGTATCCGGCCCCCAGTAACGACGCGCGAATTCGGCAAGCGTGGCCTTGAAATCAATGAAGGTGACGTCTTCGTCGATCACCAGACCCTCGATCTGCATGAAGGCCGGCGTGTGCGTCGCATCGTACGTGTCGCGCCGGTAGACCCACCCGGGGGCGATGATGCGAATGGGGGGCTCGTTGGCCTCCATCGTGCGCATCTGTACCGGCGACGTGTGACTACGAAGGAGGACGGAGTCCACAAGATAGAGGGTGTCCTGTTCGTCCGCTGCCGGATGGTCGAGAGGCGTGTTCAGCGCCTCGAAGTTGTACCACTCGGTATCCGCTTCCGGCCCGCGCGCTCGCGCGAAGCCGAGATCGCGGAAAATGTGCCAGATCTCATCGATCGCCTGCGTGATCGGGTGCAATCCCCCCTGCCAGCGAGGCCGACTCGGCATCGTCAGGTCCAGACCAGTGGACGCCGATGGACCTGAGAGGGCGCTGCTGCGGGCCTCCAGCGCCGCGGACACCGCGCCTTTGACCTCATTGGCGCGCTGGCCCACCGCCGGACGTTCCTCCGCGGGGAGCTGTCCGAGGCCACGAAGGATCGCTGAGATCCGGCCCTCGCTGCGCCCCAGGTAAGACACCCGCACCGCTTCCAGCGCGTCGGCATCGGGGGCCGATGCCGCAGCGTCGATCGCCTCGGCCTCGAGCGCGTTGAGCGCCTCGATCGGATTTGATTCACTCATTGAGGTCGGCCACGGTAAGTCGTTGCGCGCGTTGAAGGAGGAGAACCCGGAAAAGTATCACTGTTCGGTGCCGGCATACAGCGGGATCCCGGCTAGCTCCACGCTGCTCCTCACGAAGATGCCATTTCCCCGCCCCACCTCGCGGCCGGCGTGATCGAAGGCCACGGCTTCAGCAACGATCTGGCTGCGATTCCGGTTCACCACCCGGCCGACGGAGCGAAGGACCCCTTCCGAAACCGGCCGCGTGAGATAACTCGTGAAGGAGGTCGTGAGCACGAAGACGTCATCCACCAGGCTGGCTGCCGCGAAGAACGAGGCATCATCGAGCATCTTCCAGGTAACCGAGCCATGAATTGCGCCCGCCGCGTGAAAGAAGTGGTCGCCGACCTCGATTTCGATTTCGGCGGTTTCGTGCCCGACCGTGATGAGCGGCCGATAAATGCTGTTGATCGGCGATCCCAGGTACATGCGTTCCAGGGCCCGCCAGTGAATTTCGTCGCTCCTCTTCACATCGCCTCCCAAAGACGAGAGGGCTCCGCAGCCACGCTGCGGAGCCCTCAGGGTCCTGCCTCGTGTCGTGCGATCAGCCGGCTTTCGCCGCCAACCCTTCCTTCGCCTGCTCGACGATCGCTCCGAATGCCTCCGGATTCCGGACGGCAAGGTCGGCGAGCGCCTTACGATCGAGCTCGATCCCCGCGGCCTTGAGGCCGTTGATAAATCGCGAGTACGACATGTCATGCTGACGCGCAGCCGCGTTGATACGCGCGATCCAGAGCCGCCGGAAATTCCGCTTCTTCTTCTTGCGGTCCCGGTATGCGTGCTCCCACCCCTTCTCGACCGCGTCCTTCGCGGTCTTGTAGAGGTTTTTCCGCCCGCCGAAGTAGCCCTTCGCGGCCTTGAAGATCTTCTTCTTCCGCTTGTTCCGCGCGACTGCGGAGGTTGCTCTAGGCATGGTTCAGCCTCCTCAGGAGCCGTAGGGAAGGATCTTGTGCATTTTCTTCTCGTCGGCCTTGCTGACGAGGTTCGGCTGCCGAAGACGACGCTTACGCTTCGTCGTCTTCTTGTTCAGGATGTGGCTCTTGTTCGAGCGCATCCTCTTGAGCTTTCCGGTGCCCGTGACCTTCATCCGCTTCGCGGCGCCCCGGTGAGTCTTCATCTTCGGCATGGCTTCAGAACTCCAATCGCCCCGTTCAACCCGGGGCTCAGTCTGTCAGTCTTTCAGTGGGGCCAGGACCATCGACATGATCCGGCCTTCCATATTCGGGAACGATTCCGGCTGTCCCACTTCCTGCAGGTCTTCCATGACCCTCGCGAGAACTTCTTTACCGATCTCGGGATGGGTCACCTGACGACCGCGAAACATCATCGTCAGCTTGACCTTGTTGCCGTCCTCCAGAAAGCGCCGTGCGTGTCCGACCTTGAAGTTGTAGTCGTGGTCTTCGATGCCGGGACGGAACTTCACTTCCTTCACCTTGATGGTGTGCTGCTTCTTCCGTGCCTCACGTCGCTGCCGATCCGCCTCGTACTTGTACTTCCCGTAGTCCATCATCTTGACGACGGGGGGCCGTGCGTCGGGCGCGACCTCGACCAGATCCATTCCGCGTACGTCCGCCCGTTCCCGGGCTTCGTCGATGGAGACGATGCCGATCTGCTCACCGTCGTCCTGGATCAACCGAATCGGGCTGATCCTGATCTGGTCGTTAACACGAACTCGGTCTCTGCTGATGTCCCTTCCCTCCAGTTGAGTCACGATGCGAGTCCCTTCCGGGCCTCATCCTGCGATCCTGCCCTCTACGACAAAAGCCCGAGACGAATCTCGGGCCGCGACCAGGACGAATGCGCAGAGCTACACTCCGTGCATCGACCCGTGCGACCCTCATGCCGACCCCGGAGGGCCCTGAAGGTGGAACCGCTGGTCGAACGGCTCGCTTCTTGATTGTTCTCCGCCCCTGGAGGCGAAGGCGAAAGATGACCGAGACCACGCCCCCGGTCAACCGAGGGCGCGCGTCCGTATCTCTTCTGTTATCAGGGAGATGAAGTCTTCGCGGGACATGACCTCCTGCTTCTTACCGGCCCCGCGCTTTCGCACGGCCACCGTGCCGTCAGCGGCCTCGCGCTCTCCAACCACGCCCATGTACGGGATCTTGTGAAGTTCCGCCTCGCGGATTCGGTAGCCAAGCGTCTCGCGTGATTGAAGCGTCGCGCGTACCCCGTGGCCGACGAGAGCATGAACGAGCTCCTGCGCGCTCGCGTCCCAATCCTGGCCGACGGACAGAACGCGCACCTGCTCCGGGGCCAGCCACGTTGGGAATGCGCCTGCGTAATGCTCGATGAGGATCGCGATGAAGCGTTCGAATGACCCGCACACGGCCCGGTGGATCACGACCGGTCGGTGCGGGGTGTTGTCACTCCCGATGTATTCGAGATCGAAGCGCTCCGGCGCGTTGTAGTCGAGCTGGATCGTGCCGAGCTGCCAGCTGCGTCCAATCGAGTCCGTCACGTGGAAGTCGATCTTGGGCCCGTAGAACGCGCCATCTCCCTCCTCGATGTCGTACTCGCGACCCGTGGCGTCGAGCGCCTCCCGAAGCGCGGCCTCGGCGTAATCCCACTGTTCATCGCTGCCGATTCGTGTCTCCGGGCGCGTCGCGAACTTCAGACGGGACTGCAGACCGAAGGCTTCGTAGTGACCGAGGATGAAGTCAGTGAGGAACTGTACCTCTTCCGCGATCTGGTCCTCCCGGAGAAAGACATGGCAGTCGTCCTGCGCGAACTGCCGGACCCGGGTCAGGCCCGAAAGCGCACCGGAAAGCTCATTTCGGTGCAACACGTCGAGTGTCGAGTAGCGGAGCGGAAGCTCACGGTACGAGTGCGTCTCCGATGCGTAGTAGAGATAGTGCGACGGGCAATTCATCGGCTTGAGCGACATATCGTGCTCACCCGACTCGGTGTCGAGCACGAGGAACATGTTCTCCTTGTACTTGCCCCAGTGCCCGGACTTCTCCCACAACTCCTTGGTGTACAGGAGCGGGGTCTTCACCTCGAAGAAGTCCGCCCGCTGGCGCTCCCGGACGAAGCGCTCGAGCGTGTTGTACAGCTCGGTGCCCCGGGGTGTCCAGAAGGCAGCTCCCGGTGAAACCGGATGAAACTGGAAGAGTCCGAGCTCACGCCCGAGTCGACGGTGGTCCCGACGCTTGGCCTCCTCCAGCCGATGCAGATGCTCCTCCAGATCGGCCTTCTTGTGAAAGGCCGTTCCGTAGATCCGCTGTAGCATCTGGCGCTTTTCGTCTCCCCTCCAGTACGCGCCGGCGCCCGAAAGCAGCTTGAAGTGCTTCAGTTTGCCCGTGCTCGGGATGTGCGGGCCCTTGCAGAGGTCGAGAAACGGACCGTTCTCGTAGACCGTGATGATCTCGTCGTCATCGAATTCCTCGAGCCGCTCCAGCTTGAGGGGGTCGTCGCTGAAGAGACCCCGCGCCTCGTCCTTCGAAACCTGCCTTCGCTCGAACGGCTGATCGGCTTTCGCGACCTCGAGCATCTTCTTCTCGAAGATCTCCAGGTCTTCCGGGGTGAACGGCTCGTCCACCTCGAAGTCGTAGTAGAAGCCGTCGTCGATCGCCGGCCCGAAGCCGATCCCGGCCCCGGGTCGAAGCTCTCGGACAGCGGTCGCCAGCACATGCGCGGCAGAGTGCCGGAGGACGGCCAGGGCGTCGGCGTCCCGATCCGTGAGAATCTGGATCTCCGCGTCCCCCTCGATCGGCTCCATGAGACCCAGGGTCTCGCCATTCACGACGGCCGCAACGGCGGCCTTCGCGAGGCCAGGGCCGATGCTCGCCGCGACGTCGCCGCCCGTGGATCCGCGGGGCAACTCGAGTACGTCGCCGTTAGGAAGGGTGATCTTGATGTGTTCGCTGGACATGGTGTCGTCTGGTTTCGTGGATGTCGTCGTCACCCACGGGCATGAAAAAACGCGGCGCCCGTGGTCCGGGGGCCGCGTCTCGCATCGGGTCCGGCCTGGCCTAACCGACGAGCGCAGCCCCCCGGCCGGTAGTCTGGCCGGTGGTCGTGATCGTCGAGGTCGTGACGTGACCGGACACTGTCGAATCTCCTGCTGTGATCGTCAGATCGAACGATGGCGGGAGGGTACCACGGGGTCAACTGCCGAACGGGCCCCGCGTCACCGCGCTACATCGATCGCGTCCAGGACGCGCCCCACGTACTCGTTCATGTAGGCGCCCCCACCGCCGGGGCTGGGCCCCAGCCGCACGATGACGAGGTCACGGGAGGGTATGATCACCGTATTCTGGCCCATGAAGCCGGATGGCCAGAAGGCGTCCACGGGGATGCGGTCGTACAGCCCGCCCGCATTGAGCCAGAACTGCCCTCCATAATCACGGGCCTCGCTCGCAGGTGCCGGGGTACTGACGAACTCGACCCACCCTTCAGGCAGGATGCGCTCCCCCTGCCATACCCCGTCCTGCAGATGCAGCAGACCGAATCGAGCCCAGTCCCGGGCGGACATATAATCGTACCCGGTCAGGATGAAATTGCCCCAGGCGTCCGTTTCGAGTACCGCATTCTTGATCCCGATCCGATCGAAGAGCGCGGTCCATGGAAACGCGTGGTAGCTCTCCCCCCTCTGCTCGACGGTCTGTCGCACGATCCGCCCCAGGGTGAGAGGGTCGGAGTTCAGGTATCGCCACCGGGTGTCCGGCGCGACCGCGAGGGGGAAGCTGACGGCATGGTCGAAGACGTTGATGCCGTCGAAGTAGATCCGGAAATGATGATTGTCGGTCGAGAGCGAATTCTCGTTCCCGAGGCCGAAGTTGTTGAAGTCGAGCCCGGAGCTCATGTGCAGCAGGTTGGCGATGGTGATGTCCCGACGCGCATCACCCGCCCATTCGGCGACCGGCGCTGGCTGATCCAGCGTGAGCTCACCCTGCTGGACGAGCACCCCGATCAGCGCCGCGGTGATGGATTTCCCCTGAGACCAGGACAGATGGGGCATGTCGCGCGGCACACCCGGGGCGTACCGCTCCCCGATGATCCGCCCCTTGTACACCACGACGAACGCGCGCGTATTCTGCCCGTGCTCGTGGTTCGCGATGGCCCAGTCCAGCGCCGCCTCGAGGGCTCCCGCATCCACTTCCGGAGGCAACGCGCCGTCCGACTTCCGCTCACCCATCGGCCACCGCTGCCAGGACCGGTTCGGCCACTCCTGACCGACCTCTGATGGCGCGAATTGAATCTCGTCCATGCCCCGGGGAAGCACCGAGCACCCCTGATCTCCGTTGTACTGCGCCACTCGGTCATGAGGGGACTGCGGGGAGGACAGGGTCACCCGGCGGCGCTCACGATCGATCTCGTAGCTGAAATCGTCTCCCCACCCGAAGTGGGCGAACCGCCGGAGATCGGCCGCCACGTGCAGCTCCGGATCACGCTCCTGAACCCATATCCCGGAACACAGGATCTTGGCGTTCATCGCGAGATTGAACTCCGTCGGAAGGGCGTCATCGGAGGGCCACTGCCCCGCACCCGGCACCGCACGCACACACGCAAGCGCAGCGACGAGGGTCGCGATACGCAGGATTCGACGTCGGGTCATGACGATCACTCCGCGGGCTGCTTCAAAATCTTCCATCCACCGATCGGGAACAGGAGAAGCCATGCCAAAATGAGAAGCGTTCGGGCAGGCCCACGGGGGACTGCCGTACCCAGGGCGAGGATCACGAGGAACGCCGCGGCCAGGTACGCGATGAACGGCTTGAGCCGCTCCGCCTCGATGAATCGACTCTTCGCCACCGATCAACCTCCACGGGACGGAGCCGGCACACGATGCGGCCCCTCTGGCATGGCCGCAGGTGCGTACACCTGACCCATGACGGAGGAGAAGTCGTCCATGACGCCGTTGATCCGCTCGATCACGCCGGGCGCCTCCTCCCAGGAACGCTCGATCTGGTAGAGCGCATCGGCTGTGGGCATCGAGCCGGAACTCTGGATGCCGCGCCATGCACCCGCGCCATCTGAGGCGTCGTCCAGTTCATCCTCCAGACTGTCGAGAGCCTCGCGAAGCGCCTCCAGCTCCGCCCTCAGCGATTCCGGGGCTCGATCACCCACGAGTTCCTCGGCCGCGTGCAGGTGGTCGCCCATCTCGTCCAACGCATCCCCTGCGAGGCCGACGGCGTGAGACAACCGGTAGGACTCCATCATGCTCTGATGGCGTACCATGAGGTCCCGGCGCCCCATCTGAACCCTCGGGTCCATGCGCACGGAGACCTCCGTCTGCACGATATCGGATCCGGTGGTCATCTCGATGATGTACGCCCCTGGAAGGACGCGCGGCCCCATACCACGGGATTCACCCGAGCCGTCTCTCTCCTCGATCCGCAGGTCCCAGATGACCTCGTGCATGCCCGCGGTGGTGGGTGCGTCGAGTTCCCGAACGAGAGCACCCGACGCGTCCGTGACTCGGAGAGACAGATCGTCCGTGTCTCCAGCGAGGTGATAGCGGACACGCGCGCCGCTCGGCGGATTCGGGGCAGCATAGATCCCGGGCGTCCATCCCTGCGGCGTGTAGGCGTTGTACGACGTCGCCCGGCGGACCGGAAACACGTGTACGTCCGCCGCAACGACGTTCGAGTTCAGATGCTCGAGTGGACCGATATCGTCGAGGATCCAGATGCCGCGCCCGTGGGTCCCGATCACGAGGTCGTTCTCCCTCGGGTGGATCTTGATGTCGTCGACCGGCACCGTGGGCAGGCCATTGGTCATCCGGACCCAATGCCCCCCCGCATCGGCCGAGACGAAGACCCCGATCTCGTTGCCCGCGAAGAGCAAGTTCGCATTGTCCGGATGCTGCGCGAGCGCGTTCATGGAGCTGACCGGAAGTCCGTCGGTGATCGGGGTCCAGTCCTGGCCGAAGTTCTCGCTCCGGTAGACGTAGGCGTTGAAGTCGTCGTCGCGGTGATTGTCGAAGGCGGCGAAGACCGTACCGGGGGCCCCGTGCGACGCGACCAGGCGTGTGACGTAGGTGTGGGCCGGCAGATTCGGCACTCGTGCGCTAATGTCCGACCACGTGGCGCCCCCGTCCCGGGTCACGTGCAGGCGTCCATCGTCGGCTCCGGTGTACAGGACGTTCGCGTCGCGTGGGGACTCCGCAATGGCGGTCAGATTTCCGTAGGTCGACTGACCGTCGTTGCGGGACATCTGAGGCTCTCCACCGCGCACACCCATGATCATGAGGGTGTCCCTGTCCACCGCCCAGGTCAGGTCGCCACTAATCGCCTCGAAGCTCTGGCCGAGGTCGGCCGACCGGAACAGCACGTTGGACCCGACGTACAGCGTGTTCTCATCGTGCGACGACAGCAGCACAGGCGTGTCCCAATTCCAGCGCAGGTCTGGCATCTCCCCATCCGACCCGGGTCGCCCGATCGGCCGCATTCGGGTGCGCTCCATCGTTTCGAGATTCACACGAATCAGGTTGCCGCCCTGCGACTCGGCGAACATCAGCCCCGTGTTCGTCGGGTGCATGACCGTGAAGAAGCCGTCACCGCTCCCGACGTTGTACCAGTCACGCGTGCGAATCCCCTGATTCGACCAGGTATCGCTCGGCGCGCACCACGAACCATTGTCCTGGAGTCCACCGCATACGTGATACGGATCGCGCATGTCGACCCCGATCTCGTAGAACTGCCCGAGGGGCAGGTTACGGAACTGATACCAGTTGTCAGACCGATCCCAGCTGATGGAGACCCCACCGTCGCTTCCCAGGATCATGTGATCCGAATTGGCCGGGTTGATCCAGAGAGCGTGGTGATCGAGGTGGACGTCGGCTGCTGCGTCTGCGGTGAAGGTGCGCCCGCCGTCAGACGTCCGGTACATGCTCGCTCCACCGAGGTACATCCGCTCGGGATCGTTCGGGTCGATCCTGATCTGGGAGTAGTACATCGGGCGGTTGTTGGTCGTGGAACGATGCTCCCACGTCTCGCCCCGATCCGTCGAGCAGTACACGCCGTTTTCGACGTCGTCGTCCGCGCTCTGACCGAATCCCTGGCCGGGCATCCGGGCGTCGGCCTCGACGAGGGCGCAGATGAAGTTTCCGTCGCGGCGATAGATGTCGAGCCCGATCCGGCCCTTGTCCCCCAGCGGGAGCCCCTCGGTCAGCTCGACCCAGTTGTCCCCGCCGTCCGTGGTGCGGTAGATCCCGCTGCCGGGTCCTCCGCCGTTGAAACCCCACGCCTTTCGCTGCCTCTGATACATCGCTGCGAAGAGGGTCTGCGGATCATTCGGGTCCATCGCGAGATCGATCGCCCCCGTGTTGGCGTCGATGAAGAGCACGCGCTCCCACGTCTGTCCACCGTCGGTCGTGCGGTAGACCCCTCGTTCGGGATTCGAACCCCACAAGTGACCCATGGCAGCCACGTAGGCGACGTCCGGTTCGCGCGGATGCACCTGGATCCGGGAGATGTGGTGCGTGTTCTCGAGGCCGAGGTGGGTCCAGCTTCCCCCGGCGTCAGTCGACCGATACACCCCGTTCCCCCAGGGTGAACTCTGACGGTTCTGTGGCTCTCCCGTCCCCACCCAGACCACGTTCGGATTGGAGGGCGCGACCGTGACATCGCCCACGGAGGCGGTCACCTCATTGTCGAAGATCGGCGCGAAGGTGATGCCGGCGTTCTCCGTCTTCCAGATCCCCGCGGTGGCGGTCGCGGCGTAGAAGACCGAGGGGTCGCTTTCCACCACGGCCAGGTCCGAAATCCGCCCCCCCATGATGGTCGGCCCGATCTCCCGCCATTCGAGCGCGTTGGCGACCGTGGCAACCTGGTCGGGTGTCTGGGCAACCACGGATGACGGGATGAGAAGTGGTGCGACGGCGAGAAGCAGGAAGCGCAGAGCAGAACGCATGGGCGACGACCCTCGAACACAGGCTGTGAGCGGATGAATTCCGTCATCCTAGGCCGTCCGGGACACCTCCGCACGGGGGTACCCGCCCCGACCGCGCGCCCGAGGCAGACTCAGGGGTAATCGAGCTCCACGCGGTACCGACCACTCGGGGTCATGACGACGTCCCCGTGCCGGAAGAGTTCCGCATCTTCGTCGCATCGACCATCGCCACTCAGGTCGATGCAGATCCCGGCGTCGTGGTACAGCGCATCGTGGTCGCTCTGCTCAAACACCGTCGCCGGGTAGTCGCGATCGCCGATGCGAAGCGTCCCCGCGTAATGGTGGAGCGCATACATGCGGGCCTCCATCCGTCCCGAGTTGGGTGAGAACCACAGCCACAGTTGATACGGTCGCACGTGGACGTCTCCTCGATCACGGATCTCGACGTCGGTCGACACACGCACGGCGATTCCGCCGGCCGTGCCGCTTCCGTCGTCGGTGTGTGGCGATCCGTCGTCCAGCAGATCCCCGTTGTGGTTGGCGTCGAAGTAGACGAGGGAAGCCGCGCCGCGATCCACCAGTGCGAAATGGACACGCGGGTCGGACGCATTACCGAGCCGAACCCGACCGTAGAGCACCGGGTCACGATCACGGATCCGGGTCACCCCCGGGGGCGGCGAGGCCTCGAGATCCGGCAGAACCGTCTGATGCGCAGCACGACCCATGGGGAAGCCGCGCGGCACGTAGTCGAAGTCACGGTCGAGGTCGATGGAGAGGACGCCCTCGACCCGCTCCGCAGTACTCGGGGCCGGTCCGATCAAACCGCGCTCGGAAGGAGGTAGAGCCCCTACCCCTCCCTGGCCCTCCTCAGTCAGCGGCACTCCAGCACCGAACAGCCCGAGCACCGCGATCAGGAACCCGATAAGTCCCGCGATCAGGGCCACCCCGGCCTTCACACGCGTGCTGACGACCGGATGGACTCGGGCGGCGCTCGGCGGCCCGGGGGTGCCGGGAAGATCCGGAAGATTCCCACGACGCGGGTCGAGGAGGTCCAGGATGGCCCGAGCGTTCGGGGGGCGCGCCTCGACAGGGGGCTCGATGAGCCAACCGACGAGGCTACAGAAGCGCTCCGATGCGTTCACGTAGTCCCGGAAATCGAGTCGCATTCCGGCGCGCGGCAACTCCGTAGGCTCCCGGTGTGACAGCAAGTACACGAGCGTCATCCCGAGCGCATAGAAATCAGACTGGGGGACGGCGCGACCCTCGTATTGCTCCATCGGCATATAGCCGTATGTGCCTACGATCGTCTTCCCATCGAGCGGGTGCGGCTCGAGCAAGTCCCGCACGGAACCGAAGTCCACGAGGTGTACCGCTCCGTCCTCACCAAGAATGATGTTACTCGGCTTCACATCGCGATGGATCAACGGCGGCGACCGGTCATGCAGGAAACCGAGGATCTCGGTCACGGCTCGGCAGATCTCCACGGCCTCGGCTTCGGTGACGTGCCGCCCACCCTGGACGACCTCCTCGAGCGTCTCGCCGTCGACGAACTCCTGGACAGTGAACAGCCGCGAGTCTCCACCGACCTCCTCCTGAAAGTGGTCGATGAACTCTGGAATCCCCGGGTGATCCAGGTGGGCGAGCACGCGGGCTTCCCGCTCGAAGAGATCGATCACCTTCGTGAAGTTCCCGTCGTAGCTCAGCTCGCTCGAACCCTCCCGCACCACCGCCCCGACCGAGAGCTCCTTGACGACGCACGACGCCCCCGTAGCCAGATCACGAGCGAGCCAGGTGGTCGACGCCCCGCGGCGTGTGAGGGCCTCGTCGAGGCGGTAACGTTCTCGGAGCGTGCGCGGCGGCTCGATCATCAGCGTCTTCGGTCCAGCGGGGGTCGATCGATCATTCGACCGCGAGCGAGTCCGCCGCAAGCGTCATATGAACCGATGTGCTCCCCGAGGGTTTGCAGGGGGGCTCCCGCTTTCGACCAGGCCGCCATGATGAGCAAGAGAAAGACGTACGAAGGAAACGGCATCGAGATCCACTTCGACCCGACACGCTGCATCCACGCCGAGGAGTGCGTGCACGGGCTCCCCGCCGTCTTCGACGCCCGGCGGCGCCCCTGGATCACTCCCGGAGACACTTCGGCGGACGCCATCACCCGGGTCGTGGAAGATTGCCCATCGGGCGCGCTGACGTACACCCGGACTGATGGGGGCTCACCCGAGTCCGCCCGGGAATGCGAGCCGGGCATCCGTGTCGAAAAGGACGGCCCTTTGTATGTCCAGGGTCACATGACGGTGGTCGATCATGAGGGTTCCGCCGTCGAGGTCGGCCCGAGAGCCGCACTTTGTCGATGTGGTCAGTCGAAGAACAAGCCGTTCTGCGACAACACGCATGCCCACTTAGGGTTCACTGGCTGATTCCGGCCTGCTTTCTGATTCAGGGCTGCCTTCACCCGATCTCATCGTCGGGTAGCTGATCGAACACCCGCTCCGACAGACCTCGAGATCGGCAGAAGTCCGTTCCCCACCGGAAGCACGTACCGGTCGGCGTCTTCACGCCGAGCCTGTCTCGATCGGCGCATCCCGCAGCCTCCCGGGAATGGTCCGTTCGTCGTCTCGGACCTAGAATGTCGCCCGTCCCCGTCGCTGCCCACCCGTTCAAGAATCGCCATGAAGAAGCCGCTGCTCGTCCTCCTTGCCCTGACCCTCGTCGCGTGCGCGCCGACCGACCCCGAAGTCGCCGCGTGGGAAGCAATGGCCGACGAGATCACGATCACGCGCGATGACTGGGGCATCGCTCACGTGGATGGGCCGACCGACGCGCACGCCGTGTTCGGTGCCGTCTTCGCTCAGGCGGAGGACGACTTTCACCGGATCGAGCGCAACTTCCTCTTCTCCCAGGGCCGCCTCGCCGAGGCCTACGGCGAGGAAGAGCTCTGGGGCGATCTCCGGATGAAGCTCTTCATCGATCCAGTCGAGATTCAGGGGTTGTACGAGGAGAGCCCGCAGTGGCTCAAGGATCTCATGGATGCCTGGGCGGGGGGGCTGAACTACTACCTGCACACGCATCCCGAGACCGATCCGATGGTCCTGGATCGCTTCGAGCCGTGGATGGCACTCACCTTCAGCGAGGGCTCCATCGGCGGCGACATCGAGCGCGTGAACACCCGCCAGCTCCAGGCCTTCTATGAGGACGGGCCGATGGGGATGGCGATGGCCCAGCTCGACATCGAAGAGCCGCTGATCGATTGGGAGGAGCCACGCGGCTCCAACGGCATCGCCATCTCCCCCCAGAACACGGTGAACGGGAACGCGCTCCTCCTCATCAACCCGCACACCTCGTTCTTCTTTCGCTCGGAACTGCACATGCGCAGCGACGAGGGCCTGAACGCGTACGGGGCGTCGACCTGGGGACAGTTCTTCATCTACCAGGGCTTCAACGAGCATGCGGGCTGGATGCACACGTCCAGCGGTGTCGACAACATCGACGAGTACCTGGAGACCGTCGTCGAGCGCGACGGCCAGCACTTCTACGTCGTCGATGGTGAAGAGCGCCCCATGGAGACGAGGGAGATCACCGTTCCGTACCGGACGGACGCCGGGATGGAGGAACGGACCTTCACGACGTTCCGCACGCATCACGGTCCCATCGTTCGCGCTCAAGACGGAAAGTGGGTCGCGACGGCGCTGATGGAGGAGCCACTGTCTGCTCTGATCCAGTCGTGGGATCGCACCAAGCGCACGAACCTCGCCGGATATCGCGAGAACATGTCGATGCACACGAATTCGTCGAACAACACGATCTTCGCCGATTCGGAAGGCAATATCGCGTACTGGCACTCGAACTTCGTTCCCGAGCGCCGGAACGACCTCGACTGGACCCAACCTGTGGATGGCAGCGTGTCGGCCAACGACTGGGGGCAGCCACACTCCATCGACGAAACGCCGAACGTCTTCAACCCGTCGGTCGGCTGGATCCAGAATACGAACAACTGGCCATACAGCTCGGCGGGGCCGGACAGCCCGCGAGAATCCGACTATCCGCGCTACTTCCAGCGCAGCGGTGAGAACGCGAGAGGCATCCATGCAATCCGCGTCCTCGAGAACCGCTCGGATTTCACCCTCGAGGGTCTGCTCGACGCAGCGTACAGCAGCCAGATGCCCGGATTCGAGCCCATCGTACCAGCCCTGATTCGGGCGTACGATCGTGCGCCCGCTTCGCATCCGTTGAAGGCCCAGCTGTCCGAACAGATCGAGATGCTGCGTTCCTGGGACTACCGCTGGGGTGTCGAATCCGTAGCCACGTCACTCGCCACCTACTGGGCCGAGGACATGATGGAGCGGGTCGCTCAGGCGGCCCGCAGCGCGGGTCTGAGCACCAACGATTACATCTCCCAGCAGGCGTCGACCGATCAGCACCTCCAGTCCCTCGCGGCCGCTTCGGATCTACTGGAGACGGAGTTCGGCGACTGGCGGACCCCATGGGGTGACATCAACCGCTTCCAGCGTATCAACGGCGACATCCAGCAACCGTTTTCCGACGATGCGCCGAGCATCCCGGTCGGCTTCCATTCCGGCCGCTGGGGCTCTCTCGCGTCTTTCGGTGCTCGGCGCTATCCAGGGACCGCGCGTCGGTACGGCACGAGCGGAAACTCGTTCGTGGCCGTCGTCGAGTTCGGCGAGCGCGTGACCGCACTGGCCGTCACGGCGGGCGGGGAGAGCGGAGACCCGAGCTCACCGCACTTCAACGATCAGGCCGAGCGATACGCGACGGGTGATCTGCGGCCCGTGTACTACTACCCCGAGGACATCGAGGCCCACGCCGAGGAGACCTACACGCCCGGTCAACGGTGACGGGTGCTGGGTTTCGACGGCCGGGGGTTCACCTGACAGCGCTGCCCGGCATTTCCCGACGGCTGAAACCCGGCGAGATCCTGAATCTTTGAGGTGCGGGGCATCCAGTCCCGTGCCTCCTTGATTCATGGAGATCGGACCATGTTCAGGAATCCGATGAGAGTCGCGGTGGTGGTCGGAATCGCGATCGGGTTCTGGGCGTGCGCGGCGCGGCCGGACCCGTACCTCGGAAGCCCCTCACGGGGCCAGATGATCACCCACTTCGACCTCGCTCTCGACGCCCGCCAGCATGCGCTCTTTGGAGAGCTGGATGACTTCCGCCGGGTCGCCGACGAGCTCGCACAACTCGAGCCCGCTGACGACCTGCCAGCCGAGATCATCCTTCAGCTAGGACCCATGAGATGGGAAGCCAGGGAGGCGGCACGGGCACGCACCGTAGAGGAAGCAGCGTCCGGGGCCTCGAACATCGCCGCGACGTGCGGTGACTGCCACGCGGCCAATGGGGTCCCGCTCGGGGATCGATTCACACTCGGCGGCCCACCCCCTCCGGGGAGTCCGGCGCGGCACATGGCGGGTCTGAACTGGGCGTCTCGCCTGCTCTGGGACGGGCTTGTCGGGCCGTCGGACCGCACATGGTTCACGGGCGCCGAGGGGCTTAAGGAACTCGGAGCCCTTCCCGAGGGCCTGCCCACCGATCATGACCAGAACGCGGTCGCCACGATGGGCGCCCGTTTACGTCAGCTCGGTGACAAGGCGACACTGGCCAGAGCCAACCGCGAACGGGTCGAGGTGCTGGCAGACATCTGGGCAACGTGCGCCGACTGCCATACGGGGCCGAGGTAGACCAGGACGCCAAACGGCCCGGCCACCGTTCGGTGACCGGGCCGCTGACCGGACCGGAAAACCCGATCCGAATCGCCTGAGGCGAATGGGCTACATCATGCCGCCCATGCCGCCCATGTCGGGCATGCCACCACCGGCGCCTTCCGGCTCCGGCATGTCCACCACGACCGCTTCCGTCGTGAGGAGGAGGCCCGCGATCGACGAAGCGTTCTGGAGCGCGGAGCGCACCACCTTCGTCGGATCGATGACACCGGCCTTCACCATGTCCTCGTACTCATCCGTCTGTGCGTTGTAGCCGAACGCGTCCTTACCATCACGGACCGTGGCGACGACGATGCTGCCCTCGACCCCGGCGTTCGCAGCGATCTGACGGATCGGGTGCTCGAGCGCCCGGTACAGGATCTGGACACCGATCTGCTCGTCCTCACGGTCGAGCTTCAAGTCGGCGAGCTTCGCCTGCGCACGAAGCAGCGCAACACCACCACCCGGGACGATGCCCTCTTCGACAGCCGCGCGCGTGGCGTGCAGAGCATCCTCGACGAGAGCCTTCTTCTCCTTCATCTCGGTCTCGGTCGCGGCACCGACGTTGATGACCGCAACACCGCCGGCGAGCTTCGCGAGCCGCTCCTGGAGCTTCTCACGGTCGTAGTCCGAAGAACTCTTGTCGATCGCGACGCGGATCTCTTCGATCCGGCCCTTGATGTTGTCGGCGTCACCTGCACCGTCGATGACGGTCGTGTTGTCCTTGTCGATGACGACTCGCTTCGCCGAGCCCAGGTCGCTGGCGACCGTGTTCTCGAGCTTGAAGCCGACTTCCTCGGAGATGACCTGGCCGCCCGTCAGGATCGCGATGTCCTGCAGCATGGCCTTACGACGATCACCGAAGCCCGGCGCCTTCACAGCGGCGACCTTGAGGGTGCCGCGAAGCTTGTTCACGACGAGCGTCGCGAGAGCCTCACCTTCGACATCCTCGGCGACGATCAGGAGCGGCCGGCCCGTCTGGGCGACCTTCTCGAGGATCGGCAGCATGTCCTTCATCGAGCCGATCTTCTTGTCGTGGATGAGGATCATCGGATCCTCGAGAACCGCTTCCATCCGCTCCGGATCCGTCACGAAGTACGGGGAGAGGTAGCCGCGGTCGAACTGCATGCCGTCGACGGTGTCGAGCGTGGTCTCGAGGCCGCGGGCCTCCTCGACCGTGATGACGCCGTCCTTACCGACCTTCTCCATCGCGTCGGAGATCAGCTCACCGATCTCGGCGTTGTTGTTCGCCGAAATCGCGCCGACCTGCGCGATGTGCTTCTTGTCCTTGGTCTCGGTCGAGATCGCCTGCAGCTCCTCGACGACGACCTCGACACCCTTGTCGATACCGCGGCGGATGCCCATCGGGTTCGTTCCAGCGGTGACGTTCTTCAGACCTTCACCGAAGATCGCCTGTGCCAGCACCGTAGCGGTCGTGGTTCCGTCACCGGCGACGTCGGACGTCTTGGTGGCGACTTCCTTGACCATCTGGGCGCCCATGTTCTCCACGGGATCCTCGAGTTCGATCTCCTTGGCGACGGACACGCCATCCTTGGTCACCGTGGGGGAGCCGAACTTGCGATCGAGGACCACGTTCCGGCCCTTGGGGCCGAGGGTCACCTTGACCGCAGAAGCCAGCTTGTCGACGCCGAGCTTGAGACGCGCACGCGCCTCGACGTCGAATCCGAGCTCTTTCGCTGCCATGATTCGTGTTCTCCTGGTCGATTTGCGTTACGAGACGATGGCGAGGATGTCGGACTCGCGAAGGATGAGGTACTCCGCACCATCCAGCGTGACATCCGTGCCGCTGTACTTGCCGTAGAGCACCTTGTCGCCGACCGAGACGTCCATCTCGAGGCGGGTGCCCTCATCGGAAAGCTTGCCGGGGCCGACGGCCACGACTTCACCCTGAGACGGCTTTTCCTTTGCCGTGTCGGGAATGTAGAGGCCGCCGCGCATCTGCTCGGCTTCCTCGAGCGGCTTCACCACGACGCGATCCGCGAGCGGTTTCACTGTAGCTGCCATTCGCTAGTTCCTCCTGAGTGCTTCGGTCAGTCGTGATTGGGAATCTCAACAGTGTTAGCACTCGATCAGGCTGAGTGCTAGCAGCAGAGAAATCTCGATTCCTCGCGGCGACTGTCAACCTCTCGACGTGCAACCCGCCGAGAATCGGACGCGTGCCTACAGCGTGCCGGCACCGAGTTCGTCGAGCGTCTCCCAACTTTGCTCGCGCCGAGCGTCCTCCACATCGTGGACCAGCTCGACCAGCCTTCTCGTGAGCGGCGTCGGTACGCCCACCTGCGACCCCAGCGTCGCAATCGGGGCGATCTGGGCATCCACCTCCGTCCGGCGCTTACGCACGGCCAGATCCCGCCACACTCCACTGTGCGTCTTGGCCGATCCCCGGTTGAATGCGACCAGCGCATCCAGGCTGCCGTACGCGTCACCATCCGTTGCGTCCGAGGAGAACGCATGCGGATCGAATCCGTCGAACCCCTCCGCGCGTACTCCATGCGCGTTGGCTACTGCCATGGCTTCCCTTGCGAGTCCCACCAGCACCGGACGATGGCGCGCCGACTCCAGAACATCAGCGATCGAGGCCTCGGCGAGCGCGGTGGCGAAGAGCATCGACCCGTACGCCAGCTTCCCCCAGAGGTACCCCCAGATGTTCGTGGTCAGCACTGCGCCCGGCTCGAACTGCGAGAACAGCGCGTGCACGGCCCGGACCCGATCGGTCTCAGCGCCATCCAGTTCCCCCACCACACATGCGCCATGATTGCCGCGCATCACGTGTCCCGGCCCCATCACGTCGGCGCCGAAATTCACGAAACAGCCCACCGTGCGCGCGGCTCCGATCCGATCCGCGATGACCCGCTCATTGAGCCCATTCTGGACCGACACCACGAAGCCGTCCGGATCAAGCAGCGGCTCGATCGCGTCGATGGCACCGACCGTATGATGCGCCTTCACGCACAGCAGCACCGTGCGCAAGCCCGGCTTCATCTCCCCGGGAGGCATGCAGGGGCCGCGAACCGTGAACTCGTCGATCGGGCCAGTGATCCGCAACCCTTCTTCCCGGATCGCCTTGACGTGCTCGGCATCCGAATCGACGAAGATCACCTCATGACCTGCGCGCACGAGCCACGCACCGATGGAACCACCCATCGCCCCCGCGCCCCACACAACGACCGGCTCCACCGATCGCACCCCTAGGCCTCCGAGGTCAGCGCCTCCATGCGCGCGACCCCCTCAAGACCGACAATCGCGTGAACGACCTCGTTGGCGAGCGCCGGATCGAACCAGTGGCCAAGACCCTGAAGCGTTGTGAACGAGGCCCGGGCTTCGGCGTACGCTCGCTCGAGCACCGCCCTCGCAGAACGCGCGAAGAGCCCTTCGACAGCGCCTGCTTGAACGGGACCGCCGTCCCACATCGCGGAGAGCGCAGCACGCTCCTCCGGCGTGCCCCTGTGGTGGATCTCCGACACGAGGAGGTTGTGCGAGCGCCGACCTACGTCGAACTCGAAGTCGGTGAGGTCATCGACGATCTGAAAGGCGGTGCCCAGACGGGCGATCGCCTCTTCCGCATCGTCCAAACGCGCCCCGAGTTCACCCTGCTCGAGAACCGATGGGGCGGCGAATGCGAGCGCGAAGAGCGACCCGCCGCGGACACGGTGGACCGCGTCGACCATCTCCTCTGGCGTGGGGATCTCATCCACTCCGCCTTCCTCGGATCCCTCGAGGACCCCAATCTCGGCCATCCTGTCCATGAGCGCCCCCTGGATGGCCGGGATGTCATCCGGCCCAAGAACGCCGCGCTCGGCCGCACGATCCAGAACACCGCGAAGCAGCCGCTCGAACGACATCAACTGAAGAATCGACATGAACCGCGCCCCGGCGCTCGGCGCGAGCGGCAGGAGTGTCTTCGCCTGATCGTCGAACAGATTGTCGGCGGCGGTGATCGTGCCCTTGATGCAGAAGTTGAGCTCGGTGTACGCCTGCAGACGCTCGTGATCGACGCCGAGCGATCCGAAGATCGAGCGGAAGAGAATCAGGAAGAAGTATTCCTGCAGAAAATGGAGGCCCTCGGGCGTGGTCACCTCATCCGCGGACGGAACGTGCGGAGCCTCGGTTCGAAAGCGCGCGTCGATCACCTGCTCCAGGTCCCCGTACACGGTCCGAACGGCGTCGGCCTGGGCCTCCATGTCCGACGCGAGTCGGGACCAGACTCCCTGCTCGGCAAGAAGCTGGACGGATTTCTGTGAGCGAAAGACGGGTGAAAGCGTCATGGCGTTGGATCGGTGTCACGCGCAATGGCGTACCGCGGCGAAGCTCGTGAATCTAGCGCGTTGGCCATCCTTCAGGGGAGACGTCAGCCTCCTTCACCCCTCATTCACCCCTCACCCGACGCGTCTGCGAGGTACTCTCCGGCCATCGCGAGCCCGAAGAGGGTCAGATAGGGTTCGATGGTCTCCACTGTGCGGAGATGCGGCCCCATGGTCCCCGCGAAGCCGCCTGTAGCGACGACCATCGCATCCGGGCGTCCCCACTCCTCCTTGATCCGCTCGACGATGCCGTCGACAGCATCGATCGCCTGGTAGAAGACTCCACTCTGAATGCAGGTCTCTGTTCGACGTCCGATCACGAGCTCCGGCGGTTGCAGTTCCACCCTCGGCAGCTTCGCGGTGCGGGCAGAGAGCCACTCCAGCCCCGCCCTGAGCCCGGGGGAGATCACTCCTCCCACGAAGGCACCCTCCGCAGTGATGCAGTCGAAGGTGGTCGCTGTCCCGAGATCGACGGCGATCGTGTCGCGGCCGTACAGCTCCATGGCCGCCATCGTGTTCACGACCCGATCCGCACCCACCGACAGCGGATCTTCGACGTCGAGCGTGATGGGCAGGTCCGAATGCGGGCCAACCGCGACCGCGGGAGCGCCAGTAATCGTCTCCAGCGTCTTCTTCCACACGTAGTTCACCGACGGAACGACGGACCCGACCACACCGCGCACGATCTGTCGTTCATCCACCCCGTCCCCGGCGAGGAACGCGCGGATCAGAGCCGTCATCTCGTCACCGGTGCGCGGTACGCTGGAGCTCACTCTCCAGTCCGCAACGACCTCCGTCGGCGAGGTGGCGAGCCCCACAACGGTTTCCGTGTTTCCTACGTCGACCACGAGCTGCACGTCTACTCCTCCCATCCGGGCTGCGGCGTGAGGCGGACGCGTCCCGAGCGCACCGACCTGACCGTACCGTCGTCCAGTTCAAGCAACAACATGCCATCTTCGTCGAGTCCGCGCGCCATTCCCGGACCGTGCTCCTCGGTCCAGACCCGACGGCGAGCGAGGGCATCGCGTGCGGCAAAGGCCTCAAGGGTCCTCGGCACCCGATCCTCCGCGTCCAGCAGCCCGAGGATGTGGCGAGCCAGTTCACCAGCGAGAGTGAGGAGCGTTGGGCGCTGCGACGTGTGCTCAAACAGCGACGTTGGTCGGATCACCGGGATGTCACCGTCTGCTTCAGCGTGTGGCGGGGCACGACCGACGTTGATCCCGACCCCTGCCACGACCCATCCGCGCCCCCGCTCCACCAGAATCCCGCCCACCTTGCGATCGTCGAGGAGCAGGTCGTTGGGCCATTTCACGTGCACGTCCACATCAGCGACGTTCTGCAGCGTCTCGGCGCACGCGACACCGATCAGGATCGGGAGTTGGGGAACGGCGTCTGCCCGCCCGAGCACCATCGACATCCACACTCCCTCGCCGGCGATCGATGTCCACGTCGCCCCCCGGCGTCCTCGTCCTGCGCTCTGCTCCTGGGCGACGACGAGCCAGCCCCGCCGCGTTCCACACTCGGCCAGTGTCCGCGCCCGATCGTTGGTGGAGGCGAGGGACTCCCACACCTCGAACCCGGGCAGCCCGAGTTCGGCGGCACGCGCCTGCTCGAGTCGAAGCGGCTCGTTCGGGGTCACCGCAGTGCGATGAACGCCAGGTAGAGTGCGCCCACAACCCAGCAGTACGGTGCGAAGAAGTGAAACGACCGCCGAGCCAGCATGGCCACAAAGGTCCGAATAGCCAGGATCCCCGTGACCCCGGCCGCGAGGCCGCCAATCAGGAGAACACCGGCGGACAGCCCGTCCGGGCCCGCGCCAGAGAGGTCCGGAATCTGGAGGACGGCCGCGCCCGCGATGGCCGGGACGGCCATGAGGAAAGAGAATGCTGCGGCCTCCCGGGCCTCCAGTCCCAGCCACACCGCCGCCACGACTGTCGAGCCCGATCTGGAGATTCCCGGGATCAAGGCAAAGGCCTGCGCGATCCCGATCACCAGGGCAATCGTCCACGTCGGACGCTCACTCCTCGCCCGCTCGAGTGGCCCTCGACTGCTCCACAGAATGGCGCCGGTCACGAGAAGGGCGACCCCGGGAACCATAGGGTCGTCGAACAGAGCCTCGATGCGGTCCTTCGCGAAGACACCAAGAAGACCGGCAGGAATGGTCGCAAGAACGATCAGGCCCGCGTATTCAAACGACGCGCGGTCTCCCGTCAGGATCCCCTGCACGAGCTCGGTGACACGGGTGCGATACACCAGGAGAATCGACACGAGGGTCGCGAGATGCACCGCCACCTCGAATGCGACCCCCTCGATACTCACCTCGAGCAGAGTCTGTGCGATGACGAGATGCCCCGAGCTCGACACGGGCAGGAACTCGGTCGCGCCCTGAATGACCCCGAGGATCAGTGACTCCCAGAGGCTCACGAGCCCAGAACCCGCTCGTAATAAGCCTCATACAGCGGAACCACCGCCTGTGCCGAATAACGGTCCTTGGCTGCGGAGCGGCCGGCCTCCGAGACACGTGCGTGGAGGTCCTCGTCCAGCAGGAGCTCGGCGCCCGCCGCAGCCATCCCCGATACGTCACCGATCTCCAGGAGTCGACCGCTGACCCCGTCTTCGATGACCTCCGGCAGTCCACCGGCGCTGGTCGCGATCACCGGCGCCCCGCACGCCATCGCCTCGAGCGCAGCGAGACCGAACGACTCGTTCTGCGAGGGGAGCAGGAACAGGTCCGCACATGAGAGAAGCTCGTCCACCGACTGATGTTTGCCGAGGAAGACGACCCGGTCCGCGACACCCAGTTCTTCCGCTCGCTGCCGGGCACGGGGACGGTCCGGGCCATCCCCAACCATCACGAGGCGGGCCGGCACACGCTCCTGAATGCCGGCGAAGGTGGCCACGACGTCCTCGACGCGCTTCACCGAGCGGAAATTCGAGATGTGCATCACGATCTTCTCGCCACCCGGCGCGAGCTTGCCCCGATGACAGGGCTCGCGATCCGGGCGCCACACGTTGGTGTCGATGAAGTTCGGAATTACGTCGATGCGGCCCGGCGGAACGGAGAAATCCCGCACGGTCTCATCCTTGAGAAAGTTCGATACCGCAGTCAGGCCGTCGGACTGGAGGATGGAGAACCGCGTGATGGCGTGGAACGAGGGATGGAGACCAACGAGCGTGATGTCCGTCCCGTGAAGCGTCGTGACGATGCGAAGGCGGCGTTCCGATCCGAGCATCTGCCGCGCAAGGTACGCGGACGCGGCATGCGGAATCGCATAGTGCATATGCACGAGATCAAGGTCGTGCTTCAGGGCGGTGTCATGCAGAGAAACCGCCAGCGCCAGCGCATAGGGAGGGTGCTCGAAGAGCGGGTAGTCCTCCATCTCCACTTCGTGGAAGAACACCCGCTCCCTGAAGCTGCCCAGCCGGAACGGCTGATCGTACGACACGAAATGCACCTCGTGCCCCCGCTCGGCCAACGCCAACCCGAGCTCCGTCGCGACCGCACCGGATCCCCCGTAGGTCGGGTAACACGTGATACCGATCTTCATACCGATTCCTCGACCGACTGGAGTTCCAGGGCCTCCAGAGCCAGATCGACCTGGTCTTCGACGGGCTGCGCCGCATCGACGGTGACCGCGTGTTCAGGCAACTGGTGCCGAAACCACGTCCACTGCCGCCGCGCGTACCTTCGCGTGTTGATGCTGATGTCGTCCTTCGCTTCCTGAAGTGTGACCTCATCGCGCAGGTACCGGGCCATCTCTCGATACCCGGTACCCGACATACCGGGGGCGTCGTCCCCGTAGCCGGCCTCGAGCAACGTTCGAACCTCTTGCTCCAGGCCCCGTTCGACCATGCGATCGACCCGATTCTCGATGCGACGATCAATCTCTTCGCGGGGAAGATCGAGTACGACGACAGCAGCTGGAACCCCGGGGGCCTCCGGAGGAGAGATCTCGTGCCACCGCGACAGGGGTACTCCGGTCATGAGTGCGACTTCGATGGTTCGGGCCATCCGCTGCGGGCCTCCCTGAACGGCCATCTCGGCCCGCGCCGGGTCGAGTGCTCTCGTGAACCGCTCGAGCACCGCTCGTTCCTGACCCCCGAGCCAGGACCGAAGCCGTTCGCGACGATCGGGGTCGAGGTCAGGCTCGGAGAAGATCGGGCTGAGCAGGCTCTTCAGAAAGAATCCGGTGCCACCGGCCACGACCGGAAGCGCACCCCGCGCTCGAATCTCCTCGATCCATCGACGCGCGTCTCGACCGAACTGACCAGCGGAGTACCGCTGATCGGGGCGCACGAGGTCCAGGCCGTGGTGCGGAATCGCCGCCCGGTGCTCCGGTCGCACCTTGTCCGTCCCGATGTCCATTCCCACGTACACCTGGCGGGAGTCCATCGAAATGATCTCGATGGGTCGACGGCGTGCCAGCTCGATCGAGAGATCCGTCTTTCCCGCGGTCGTGGGCCCCGTGAGGACCAGGATCGGGCCATCGTACCGGGTCGTCGCCACGATGCTCACGTCCGCCCGAACTTGCGCTCCAGCTCCGCTCCGGAGAGTCGCACGATGGTGGGTCGGCCGTGCACGTCGTGATGTGGCAGCTCGGTCGCGAACAGCTGATCGAAGAGCTCCTGCATCTCTGCTTCGGACAGCTTCTGACCCGCCTTGATGGCGGACTTGCACGCGAAGGTGCTGGCGATCCGCTCATGTTGATTCCGGGCGGCGCGCACCAGATCCGACCCGTGCGTCAGCTCGTGGATCATCTCCCGGAATGCCCGCTCGGCGTCGAAGTATCGGTGCGGGTTCGGGACCGCATGCACAATGACGGTATCCCCCCCGAAGCCCTCCACCTCGAACCCCGCCCGGGACAGGAGTCCCCCGAGGTCCTCGACCATGGCGACCTCCGGGGCGGTCAGCTTCAGCGTCAGCGGAAAAAGCAGGCGCTGACTCTCCTGCCCGCCTGCTTCGAACCCGTCCATGAGGCGCTGGAAGAGGATTCGCTCATGCGCCGCGTGCTGATCGACGATGAGAACACCGTCCCGGGTCTCCGCGAAGACGTACATGTCGAGCACTTGCCAGAGCCTCGGCTTTCTCGCCCCGGGCTCCGGGAGTGGCTGCGCGCGGCTCGTACGCCCCACCGCCCCGTCCCGGTAGTCGGCGTCCGCTCCTCGCGTACCGTCACCGTCCGACCCGTCGGCCGATTCGTCGTCCGCGGCCGGTACGAAGAGCGCCATCTGGGAGTCGACCGACGTCCGGGGCGGTGTCGCGCCCTGCCCTGACCCGACCTCGCGAACCGCCATCGGGGGGGCACCCATCGGGCGGTCGAACGTCGCGGAGCTCGCTTCGTCGTCGAGCGCGGCCCGTACCGCACGCTCGATCAGCTCTTCGACTCGGTTGGAGTCGCGGAATCGGACCTCGGACTTCGCGGGATGCACGTTGACGTCGACTTGGTCCCCAGGCACCTGCAGGTACAGAAACAACCACGGCCTCACGCCCTGCGGAATGGTCGTGCGGTACCCTCTCTCCACCGCGCGCACGAGCGCGGGTGACCGGAACGGACGCCCGTTCACGAACAGGTGGCTTCGCCGGACACCCGGCCGCGCGGCGTCCGGGCGCTGGACGAGACCGGCCACGCGGAGGCCGTCTCGCTCTCCAGACGCGGTGATCAGCGTCCCGGCGTGCTCGAGCCCCCAGACCTGCGCGACGCGCCCGGCCGCGTCGTCCGCGGCGGGCAGATCCAGCAGTACGCGCTCGTCCGACGTGAGCATGAACGCTACCCTTGGATTCGCAAGAGCAAGGGCGGTCACCACTTCATTGACGGCCCGCGTCTCAGCGCTCACGGACTTCAAGAAACGGGCCCTCACGGGCGCGTTGTAGAAGAGGTTGCGCGCCTCTACGGTCGTCCCCCGTCTCCGGGCGAAGTCGGACACGTCACTGATGCCTCCGGCATTCACCTGCACGCGTGTTCCGGCGTCGCCCTCCCCGTCCCACGTCTCGATGGACATGCGCGAAACGGCCGCGATCGACGGCATCGCCTCGCCACGGAATCCGAAGGTCGGCACCCCCGCGAGGTCATCGGCTGACTCGATCTTGCTCGTCGCGTGTCGATCGAGGCACAGCAGCGCGTCTTCCCGCCCCATACCGATCCCGTCGTCACTCACACGTATCCGGCGCTTGCCCCCTCGTTCGATCGCGACGTCGACGCGCGTAGCGTGCGCGTCCAGAGCGTTCTCAACGAGTTCCTTTACAGCGGAGGCGGGCCTCTCCACCGCCTCTCCAGCCGCGATCTGGTTCGCCACGGCGTCCGGCAGGATCTGGATTGTGCGGCTCATGGCCCCGATACCCCATAGAACCGGCACGCGTTCTGGGTCGACACCCGTGCCACGTCCTCCACCGGTCGATCCAGGAGGAGAGCTACTGCCGCCGCAACGTGCACCACGTTCGCCGGTTCGTTGCGTCGGCCCCGCAGGGGAACCGGCGCGAGATACGGAGCATCGGTTTCGATCAGCAGTCGATCCTTCGGGACCGCGCGCAGCAGCTCTGCGGCGTCGAACGACTTGAAGGACGAGATCCCGGACGCCGAAACGTACCAATCGGAGTCCATCGCGGCGGCAAACGCCAGTTCACCCCCGGTAAAGCAATGCAGGACCCCGAGCGTTCCGGCAGGCGCCCCGCGGACGGCCGCCGCGATGTCCTCGTCGGCCTCGCGAGCGTGGACCACCACCGGCAGCCCGAGTTCAAAGCCGAGGGCTAGGTGGGCGTCGAACGAGGCTCGCTGCTTCGCCCGGGGCGCATTGTCGTAGAAATAGTCGAGGCCGGTCTCACCGATCGCCACGACATCGGAACGACTGGTCGCGATCTCGCGGACGCGGTCGAGATCCCCCGGTGCGGCCTCGCCGACCGCGTGCGGGTGCACCCCCGCCGTGCTGTAGACACCCTCGCGGCCAGCCGCGAGATCCGCCGCCCGGACGGCATCGTCCGCGCTCGAGGCGATCAGCGTCAGTCGGGTGACACCGGCCTCACGGGCCCTACGAAACACCGCCTCCCGGTCGTCCCGGAAGGCGGTGTCAGTCAGATGGCAGTGGCTGTCGAAATACTCGATCACACCGTCGCGGGCTGAGGGCGTTCCTTCTTTCGGTCGGCATTTCCCACACCCCACCGCTTCTGAATCTCGATGAGCGCAGGCGACGCCACGAAGATGGAGGAGTACGTACCGATGACGACACCCAGAATCAGAACGATCGTGAAGTCGCGAATGACAGCACCGCCCAGTACGAGCAACGCGGTCAGCACCGCGAGCGTCGTACCAGAGGTAAGCACCGTGCGCGGGAGCGTCTCATTGATCGAGGCGTTCACCAGGTCGACCGGGTCCCGCTTTCGGGCGCCCTTGGCCTGCATGTTCTCCCGCACGCGGTCGAACACGACGATCGTATCGTTCAGCGAGTACCCGAGGATCGTGAGAATCGCAGCCACGGTCGGCAGGGCGATTTCGACCCGGAAGAGCGCCAGGAAGCCCAGCGTGATCAGGATGTCGTGCGCCGTCGCGATCACGGCTGCGAGGCCGAACCGCATCTCGAAGCGGAACGCGAGGTACAACAGCGTCAGAATGAACGAGAACAGGACGGCCTGAAGCGCCTTGGTCTGCAACTCGGCACCGACCTTGGCCCCGACGAGTTCGGTCCGAACTACCTCGACGCCACTGTTCGGGAGATTCGCAGAAACGCTGGCCTCAAGGGCCTCCGCGACCTCCGTGATCGATGCGTCCTCCGCGAGCGGCGCACGGATCACGAATTCGTTGTCCGATCCGAACTGGGTGATCGGAGGCGCCTGAGCACCACCGAGGGCGTCTCGCAGTTCACCCGCCGTGACCGGCTGTTCGAAGCGCACCTGCACCAGCGATCCGCCGACGAAGTCGACGCCATAATTCTGCCAACTGCCGAGCGCGCTGATGTTCATGATCATCGCGCCGATGCCGATGGCCAGCACGACACCCGAAACCACGTACGCCTTCCGTCGCGCCTCGATGAAGCGGTACTGCGCTTTGTTGAAGAGTCTCATGATCTCGGCTCAGATGCTGATCGGATCCGACGCCTTCTTCCTCGACAGATACGCCAGGAAGAAGGAGCGGGTCACGAAGAGTGCGGAGAAGAACGACGCCACGATTCCGATGGAGAGCGTCACGGCAAAGCCCTGGACGGGGCCCGTTCCGAACTGGAACAGAATCAAGGCCGTGATGAGCGTCGTGATGTTGGCGTCGACAATGGCGGACAGTGCATGCTGGAATCCTTCGTCCACGGCCGTGCGCGTCGCTCGACCGTGGTCGAGCTCCTCTCGAATGCGTTCGAAGATCAGGACGTTGGCATCCACGGCCATGCCAATGGAGAGAATCAGTCCCGCGATCCCAGGCACCGTCAACGTGGCGTTGAGGCCCGCCAGCCCGCCCAGTACGAGCAGGACGTAGACAGCGAGCGCCCCGACAGCGAGGAATCCGGCCGCACCGTAATACGCGATCATGATCACGACGACGAGACCAATCCCGACCAGCCCCGCGATACGACCCTGGTCGATCGAATCCTGGCCGAGCGACGGACCTACCGTCCGCTCCTCGACGATGTTGATTCGAGCCGGAAGCGCACCCGCGCGGAGGACCAGCGCAAGATCTCGCGCCTCCTCGAGGGGGGTACCCTGCCCCATCTCAATCTGCCCCCGCGCACCGATCCGATCTCGGATCACCGGCGCACTCATCACCTCGTTGTCGAGCACGATCGCGAGGTAGTTGCCGATATTTGCGCCCGAGAAGCGAGCGAACTGCCGACCACCGGCGCGTGAGAACTCGAACTGGACCTGCGACTGGTTGAACTGCGGGTCACGCATCGCGGTCGCGTCTTCGAGTTCTGCCCCCGTCAGGAACGAGTCCTCCTCGAGGACGTAGAGGCGGTAGAACGTCTGCGCCCCCTGCCCGACCAGCTCGGAGCCCCAGAGCATGATCTGGTCTCGCGGGAACGCGCGCTCCACCTCGGACATGGCCAGGAACATGTCGGCGACCGGACGATCCGCCGTAGCCACCAGGTACGTACCCTCGATATCGCCGACGAGCAGGAGTGACGAGAACGGCCGGAGTGCGTTTTCTTCCGCCTCGATCGAATCCGCCACCGCAGCGGCGGCACTGTCCGCGGCGGCCGCGGCGCTGTCGACCGTGGTCGTGTCCGCTCCGAAGAGGAGATTCTCGAGATTGCTCGTCTCCTCCTGCAACACCGCCCGACCCAGCGCGGTGATCGAGTCCACGCCGAGCGACGCGACGATCGCGCGGTCGATCCGACGAAGCGCGCCATCCATGTCGGACGTCGGGAGCACCTTCTTGAACTCGAGGAAGGCGTTCCTCTGCACGATTCCCTTGGCCTGCTCCTCGTCGTCGATCCCGGCCAACTCAACGATGAGCCGCTCCCCGCCAACCTTCTGGATGAGGGGCTCCTCGACACCGAATTCATCGATGCGGGTGCGGATGATCCGGTCGACCCGGTCGATCATGTCCGACTTGGCCTCGGCAGTCATCGTGCCGTCGGGATCATCGACCTCGAGGACCAGGTGCATGCCGCCCTGAAGGTCGAGGCCGAGCTTGAGCCACTGGCCGGTTTCGGTCTTGTGTGCGTAGAGCTGCCAACCGGCCGTCATGACGACGATCGCGACGGTGATCAGACGGCCCCGAAGAGACTTGAACATGGATGCGAGGGGTTCAACGAAAAAATGGCCCGGAACGGGCCTTCGGGCCGGGTTCAGAGCCCAAAAAAGGACAGCCTGTAAAGCTGCCCCACCCCCTGAGACGTGTCAATTGGAATCTCGGGAGACAATGGGCGCGAGATCGTAGTATACGTGGAGCCCGGGGGTCGATGTTCCGTTCAACCGCAGGGATGGCCGCGGAGAGACTCAGAAGTAGAGCAGTGTCCCCATCCGAAACGACCAGACCGGGTCCCCGGTCGCAGGGGCATACCAGTCGAGATTCAGGGTAATCCGCGTCCTTTCGTGAAGGTAGGCCGCGATACCGGGCGTGAGCAGGACACCCCCGTCGTCATCGACGTTGTCGTCCGGATCACTCAGACTGACACGAAGCATTGGCGCCACGCCCTCAATCCGACCTCCGTCGGTGGGCAAGTGAATCGACGCCTGGAGCTGACCGGTGATGAAACGCCCGGGCTCCGTGGCTCCGACCACGCCCCCGGTCTGCGACTGCCAGTTGTCCCCCGTGAGGACGCCTGCCTGAATCAGGAGTCCATCCCGGTACGTCCCGAACTCGAAGTCCGGCCCCCAGACCCTCGCGTACCGGGTCGCGCCCGACGGATCCACGTAGTCCTTGTACGACCCATTCATCCCGACCTGAAGCCCTTCAGACAACTGCACCCAGACCCGGGTCGCCGTGGACTTACCGTCGTTCTCGTCCGTGGCCCCGAATCGAGTTCCGTTCGTGAGGCTCGCGGTGTATCCGAGCGAGCCGATTCGTCCGTCGACCCGAAGCCCGGTATCACGGTTTACCAGAAGAAGACGTTGGGTCAGGCTCGTGTAGGAGCATATGGACCCGACGCCGGTGCACCCGGAGTACCCGGGCACCCGACCCGATCGCTCCAGGAACAGGTAGTCCGCGATACTCTCGAGCTCGAACAGGTCGAAGGATCGCTTGAATCGCCCGAAGGAGAGCGCGAAGGCCGGGTGGAATGCGAATCGGACGCTGGCGTCGAACACCGTCGACGTGGCCATGTCCGTAATGAACCGGCCGGACAGGAACTCGTCGTGCGTGACGTCGACGATCAGCCATGCCCGACGGATGGAGAACAGGTCCGGCACATCGGTCGACGATGCGCTCGCATGCAGATCGATCTGACCGCCCACTCGAAGCGACGCACCGCGCGCACTCAGCTCGATCTGCCCCGATGCCCCCGGAGCGAAGATCAGGGCGGCCCCAAGAGCGCATCCGGACGCCCACCCCGACAGCCACCGCCCGAAGCGGAGTGTCATCCCAGTTACAGCGCCCGTCGCGTCACGGCGTGCACGCGCGCCATGAATCGCGCCGCGTCCACCGACTTGTCCACGTAGTCGTCCGCTCCCGCCTCCAGAAGCTCCGCCTCCAGCGCATCACTTCCGGTCGCAGTCCGGATCAGGACCGGGAGAGCCGACGTATCGACCGAGCCGCGGATCTGGTTCAGCACCTCGCGCCCGTCGAGGCCCGGCATGGCCAGGTCGAGGACGACGAGCTTGTAGTCCTGATCGATCTTGAGCATGTCCAGCGCCGTATGACCATCCTCGGCCTCGTCCACCTCGAAGCCGTCTTTCTCGAGCAGCGCCCGCATCATCAGGCGCGCCTCCTCCGCGTCGTCGACGATCAGGATACGCGGCGGCCCCACCGCACCCCCGTCCTCACCCGTGGCGAGATCCTGGCCGAGTACCCGCTCCACCTCCGCCAGCGTCGTGTCGCCGGACGCGACCCAGTCGATTCCGACGGCATGGAGGGTCCGCATGCCACCTTGAATCGCCACGCGATGCAGTGTCGCCCAACCCTTTCGTTGTTCGATGGCCTGAGTGAATCGCGGAGTCCCGACCATGACTTCATTGACGGGGAGCCGGCCCCGATAGCCCGTGAAGCCGCACTCGGTGCACCCCACAGCTCGTACCACGGGAGCCTGCCCGTGGCGCGCCGCCAGCGCCTCCTCCTCCTCCGTGAGCTGACCGTTCACGGATTCCGCACAGTTCGCGCACACTCGGCGAAGGAGCCGCTGCGCGATGGCGCCGCGCAGCACCTGCGAGATCGTCGTGAACTGCAGCCCCATGTCTGCCAACCGGGCGACCGCGGCAACCGCGTCATTGGCGTGAACCGTCGTGAGCACCAGGTGGCCCGTCATCGCGGCCTGGGCCGCGGTAACCGCGGTCTCCCTGTCGCGGATCTCCCCGACGAGGATCACGTCGGGATCCTGCCGAAGCATCGCCCGAAGTGCGGACGCGAAGGTCATGCCCTGCTTCGTCTGCACCTGCGTCTGCGTCACGCCGGGGAGCTCGTACTCGATCGGATCCTCGACGGTCATGATGTTGACTTTGCCGTCGGCGAGCTCGCGCAGAGCCCCGTACAGGGTCGTGGTCTTACCGGACCCGGTCGGCCCGGTGACGACCACGATCCCGTCTCGGTTCGTGAGCAGATCCCGGAGGCGCTCGAGCTCCGGCCCGGGGATTTCCAGATCGTCGAGCGACATGGAGCTGCTCGAGTCGAGAATCCTGATTACGCACTTCTCCGCGCCACCCGCCGGGATCGTGGACACCCGCAGGTCATATCCACGCGTTTTCACCTGAACCCGGGCCTTGCCGTCCTGAGGACGTAACCGATCCGCGATATCCAGCTTCGCGAGCACCTTCACACGCGAGATGATCCTGTTGAGGGCCGCCATCGGGAGGTCCATGTGCTTGCGCAGCACACCATCGACCCGATATCGGACGGCTCCGAGCCGCCGGCCGGGTTCGATGTGGATGTCACTGGCACCGGACATGATCGCATCACGGATGATGAGGTTCGTGAGTTTGACGACCGGCGTGGCCGACACCTCATCCTCGGAGATCGATTCAGGGCCGATCTCTTCGACGAGTCTGACCGCGTCCTCGTCGACGTCCCCCAGTCCCCCGAGGAGCGTTTCCACCGCGCGCTCCGGGGAGAAGCGCTCGTCGAGGGCGTCCTGAATGACACCGGGCGCGGCAACCTCGAAGCGCAGCGTGCGACCGGTGCTGAAGCCGAGGGCGCGCTCGGCCTCCACGTTGGTGGGATCGCACGTGGCGACCACGAACGTCCGCTCGTCTTCCGCCAGCGGGAACACGCGGTGTTTGCGTGCCATCGTTTCGGGAATGAGCATGGCCGCGTTCGGGTCCGCCCGGCTCAGATCAGCCACCTCCAGGCGGAAGTACGCAGCAACAAGTCCCGCCAACTCTTCATCATTGAACTCGAACCACTTCGCCACGACAGACCACGCATCGGCCGCGGCCGCGGCCGCGGAGATCTCAGGCCGCTCGTGCGTCCCCTCGCTGGCCCGCTCCGCGATTCGAACCAACCAGTGTACGGCCCCGGAGGGAGGATTCATCGATCCCGCACCGACGGCGGCCGCTTGGCGTGTTTCTCCCGGTACATCGCCGCGTCGGCGTCGGCGACCAGGTCCTCCAGCCGCACTCGGGGATCATCGTCATGACGTGTCATCCCGATGCTGATGGAAAGCTCGAAGGGCTCGGGACTGCTTTCGTTGAAGTCTTCCACGCGCTCCCGAAGACGCTCGACGAGGAGCTCGGCGCTCTCGTCCGCCGCCTCCAAAGCGAGGACACCAAACTCGTCGCCTCCGAGTCTCGCGATAATGTCCGAACGTCGGAACGTGGCGCGGAGAATGTCTGCGACTTTGATGAGGGCTCGATCGCCGACGTCGTGCCCGAGCGAGTCGTTGATTGCCTTGAATCGATCCAGGTCGACGTACACCATCGTCACGCCCCGTCCCGTACGACGCGCGAGCTTGAGGTACTGCTCCCCCAGATCCGCGAAACCCCGTCTGTTGTAGAGCCCCGTGAGGTCATCGATCAACGACAGACTTCGGAGCGCTGAAAAGAGACGATGGCGCTCGATCGCGTGCCGAACGGATCGTACGAGCATGGGCAGGCCGAACTCGCCTTTCACGAGGTAGTCCTGGGCCCCGGACTGCACCGTAGACACCGCCGCCGCCTCATCGGCATCATCCGATATGACGATGATCGGTACATCGGGCGCGAACGCGTACGCCCGGTCGAACGTGACCATGCCCTGACTGTCCGGTAGCTCGAGCGACAGTAGCACCGCATCCAGACCACCCAGCGTCAACCTCGCCAGGGCCTGACTGAGCTCCCCGACCCACTCGATATCGAGTGCGCCATCGAACTCGTTGCCCAGAGACTCCTGCAGCTGGCCGAGGAAGGTCTCGTCGGCGTCAACGAGCAGTACCTTGATCGAACGTTGCTGCAAGAACGCCGCTCCCCGGGTAAGGTCCGCACGAATGTGGATGTGGGCGTCCGTGTGCGTGGATCGCCGACACGTGACCGGGAAAAGGTAACGCACCGGCGCATCCTAAGACCACAGGAAGGCGGCGGTTCCCCGCTGCGATCGTGGGACCCGCGCGCACGTCAGGACCTCATGGTCTGTGCACTCCCTATATCCGCCAAGTCACCAGCCTCGGTGAGTCTGCAGCTGCTGGCCCGACGGCTCGCGTGACCGAAGATCGGACATCCGACGTACGCCACGTCGTCGAGGGGTTCGACGATCACGTTGCCAGTCAGATCGAACGTGCTCGACCGGAGCCGGCGGGCTGATTACCGACCCGTCCCCCCACGTCCCGTCACCCTCCGGCCGAGCACACCCTTCGATCTGGTTGCCTCTTACTCTTCGGAAGAGACGTGCCAAAAGTTTCGTGTTCGGGCACCGCTACCTCATCGGGGTTCTTCGGCCTCGGCCCAAGGGTCTCGTAGAACTACGGCCGCGGCGAGCACACGCGGTCACGTGGAGGGGACGTGACCACGCGTTGACAGAGCGCTCGCGCCGATCCGGCCGATCGGGGGACGCGAGATCCCGGACGGCTTCCTATCTTCCCGCCCCCACGCAGATCCACCCCCGTGAGCCCCATGACGCACCGCCTCATTCTCGTCACCGCACTCCTCGGCATGGCCATCGGCGCCAACCGCGGAGCGGCCCAGGCTCCACCATCGGCGCCCTGCTCCGCCGAGCAGCACCGACACTTCGACTTCTGGGAAGGCCGGTGGGTGGTGCGCGCAGCGAACGGAGCGCTCGCGGGCCACAACACCCTGTCCGTATCACTTGGCGAGTGTGTCCTTCGTGAGCACTACACCACCCCGTCCGGCTACGAGGGCCGAAGCCTGAACGCGTACGACGACTCGCGCGGGGTATGGCACCAGACCTGGGTGGACAATCAGGGGCTGCTCCTCGTCCTCGAAGGAGGGTACGAGGGCGAAGCCATGGTCATGCGCGGGGAAACGACAGGGCCGGACGGGTCGGTGACGCTCAATCGCATCACCTGGTCCCGGCTCGACGCGTCCGGCAATCGGGTCCGTCAGCACTGGGAGCTGTCCTCCGACAACGGGCAGAGCTGGTCCACCTCCTTCGACGGTCGTTACCTGCGGCAGAGCAGCGCCCTGGACTGGGACGTCCTGATTCGTGGCGGAACCGTCGTGAACGGGAGCGGTCAAGCACGCTTCGCGGCGGACGTCGCCGTGCGCGGAGATCGAATTGTCCGGGTGTCGCGGGCGCCACTGGATCCGTCACGAGCCGACCGCGTGATCGATGCGACCGGAATGGTGGTCAGCCCCGGCTTCGTCGACATCCACACGCACCTGGATCCCCTGATGCAGCTCCCGGGTGGGGAGAGCCACGTGCGCCAGGGCGTCACCACCGCCCTTGGGGGACCCGACGGAAGCGCACCCTGGCCACTCGATACCTATCAGGAAGACGCGCAGGCCCTCGGGTTGGGGCTCAACGTCGGATTCATGGTCGGGCACAACACGGTACGACGCGAAGTCATGGGGCTCGCCAATCGCGCCCCAACCGACCTGGAGCTGCAGCAGATGGAAGAGATGGTGGCGCACGGGATGGACGACGGCGCCTGGGGGATCTCGACAGGGCTGAAATACCTCCCGGGGGCGTTCGCGGATCTCGACGAAGTGGTCGCCCTGTCCCGTGTCGCCGCAGATCGTGGCGGTTTTTACACGTCCCATCTGAGGGAAGAAGGACTCGGGCTCCTGGAGGGGGTCGGAGAAGCGCTCGAGATCGGACGACGTGCGGAGATCCCCGTCGTGCTGACGCATCACAAGGTCGTGGGACAGCCCATGTGGGGTGCGTCCACTACGACCCTCGCCATGGTCGACTCAGCGCGGAGTGCCGGGACCGACGTCATGATCGACCAGTATCCCTACACGGCCAGCTACTCGGGCATCACGATCCTGGTCCCGGCATGGGCGATGGCCGGAGGGACGGACTCACTCCTCGCCCGGGCCGACGACCCCGTGCTCGGAGACAGCGTATTGGCGGGTATCGAATACAACATCATCAACGATCGGGGTGGAAACGATCTGCGGCGTGTACAGTTCGGACTGGTCCCGTGGGATCGGTCCCTGGAAGGCCTCACGCTGCACGACTGGGCCGTTCGAGATGGGCTGGAGCCGACCCCGGCGACGGGGTCTCGGCTGGTCATCGAGGCCGTCCGCCGCGGAGGCGCGAGCGGCATCTATCACGCCATGGACGAGGGTGACGTCGAAGCGATCATGGCACATCCGCAGACCATGATCGGATCGGACGGGCGACTCGTTGCCCTCGGTGACGGTCATCCGCACCCCCGGTGGTACGGGACATTCCCCCGGGTCCTCGGCCTCTACGCGCGCGACCGCGGCATCCTCACGCTGGAGCAGGCGGTCCGAAAAATGACGGCCATGCCGGCGGAACGAATCGGCCTGCGAGAGCGGGGACAGGTGCGGGCCGGCTGGTACGCGGATCTTGTCGTCTTTGACCCCGAAACGGTGAGCGATCGCTCCACGTTTCAGGAACCTCACCAGTATCCAGTCGGCATCGACTGGGTCCTCGTCAACGGCCAGGTGACGGTCGAAGACGGGACGTACCGGGACGTCAGGGCCGGATCCGTACTCAAGCGCGGAAGGAATTGAGGGCCCTGCGGGCCCGGCCACGGTTCACGCCGGGGACGTCTCGCCGAGCCGGTGATAGAACAACTGCCCTACATGCCACCCGAGGTGCCAGATCGTGTGGATCATGTACCCCCTGGTCGTGATTCCCTGCATGTGCGCGGGTGTGTCGCCAGGGTAGGCCTGGCCGAGCTCTTCGTCGCTCAGACCAGCCAGAACAGGGACCACGATGGCTCGGCAGTCGTGGATCCGCTCCAGAATCTCCTGCCGTGACACGCCGCGGTCCGCGAACTCCGCCGGGCGGTCTCGCACGTAGCCGGTCCGGCCAAGGTTCGCTCCGATGTAGTGCGAAAGGTTGCCCACCAGGTGCAGCGCGAGGGTGCCGGGCCCGTTGCCCTGCCCGCCACGCGTAACCCAGAGCGCCTCATCCTCCGCCAGGGCACCGATCTCGTCCGCCAGGCGATCGAGCTCGCGCCCCACCACGCTCGCCATCTCCTGTCCAGCCGTGCTTTCACTCACTGCGCGCCTCCCCTGTGCGGTGCCGAACTCGCGCGATTCGCGGCCGATGGTCGGAACCCGCTCCTCTCCGGGAGCGGGCAGCGCGCGAGCGGGGAAAAGCTAGTACCCACATCGGGGCCGGACTATCTTCCGGCATGACCGCATCGGACGACCTGCGCTCGCATCTCGAAGCTGCGCTGACCCCCCTCGTGGTGGAGGTCGACGTCCCGCTCGCGCCTCTGACGACGTTCAGGATCGGGGGGCCGGCCGACTACCTGGTGCGTGTGCACTCGGCCGATGAGTTGGAGATGGCCGTGCAGGCGGCAAGGGATCTCCATCTTCCATGGTTCCTCCTCGGTCACGGAGCGAACATCCTCGTCGGAGACAGGGGCTTCCGAGGACTCGTGATCCGCTGTGAGGTCGGCGGGATCGAATTCCTCGACGATCACCGGGTCCGCGCGGGCTCAGGTGTCGAGATGTACCCCGACCTCATCAACCAGACCGTGGCGAGAGGGCTCGGGGGTCTTCACCATTTCGTGGGCATCCCGAGCACCGTCGGCGGAGCCCTCTGGCAGAACCTTCATTTCCTCGCACCGGATCGAAGTCGGACCGTCTTCATCGAGGAGGTTCTGGAGTCGGCCGAGTTGCTCTCAGAGGAGGGCGAGCGCATCACGGTGGACGTTGACTACTTCGAGTTCGGATACGACAAGAGCGTGCTTCACCACCGAGACGATATCGTGCTCTCGGCGACCTTCCGCCTCAATCCGGAGCCGATCGACGACCTCCGTACCGTCATCCGCTCCAACCTCGAGTGGCGGGACGATCGGCACCCCGACCTGTGGCTCTATCCCAGTGCCGGCTCGATCTTCCAGAAGATCGAGGGAATCGGCGCAGGACGCCTGATCGACGAATGTGGCCTGAAAGGTCATGTCCACGGCGGCGCCGGGATCTTCCACCGACACGCCAACATCATCGTCAACCATGGTGGCGCGACCGCGGCCGAAGTCCGTGCACTCATCGACCTCGCACGGGAGACCGTGGCACGGGAGACCGGACACGAGCTCACGGCTGAAATCTCCTTCGTCGGGGAGTTCGCGCCCGACACGTGAACGCGCGTCACACAGGGTAGACGACGCGCCGCGGCCTCGACTTGAACCGGCGCTTCAGCCGCCCGCCGCGATCCCCACCAGCGTGCTCTCGTCTATGTCGTGCCCTCCCGGATAACTGACCGTCCGGTAGTCGATCCCAGCCGATTCGAGGCGCTCGCTCTCCTCCTGTGCCAGCCGCGGCGAGAGCGCGGCGTCCGCAGTTCCCCGCACCATCACGACGTCGACCGCCGCGAGGCGGCGAGCCGCCAGTTCCAGATCGAGGTCGGGGGGCGAAAAGTCGCCCCACAGGATCAGCCGCGCCGGGAGGGTCGCCCCGTGGACACACCAGCGTGTGGCGGTAGCCACTCCCTGACTGAAGCCCACCACCGTCAGAGGGACATCACCGATCAGCGCGTCGAGGTGAACCGCGAGTCGATCGAGGTAGCCCACGTAATCGTGGATCTCCGCACGCCGGTCCTCACGCGTCATCCACGTCGCCCCGACGACCGATGCCACCCCGTGTCGACCCTCGGACGGAGATACATAGAAACGGGACAGCGCCTCGGGGGCGACGATCATCCGTCGTCCGTCGTCCAGGGGCTTGAATCGGCGAATGAACCGGCGGGCGAGCTGTTTGTACCCGTGCAGGACGACCCAGACCTCCTCTGCCGACTCCGCCTCACCCAGCGTCCAGTACCGCGCAGTCCGCTCGACGGTCAGGTGATGCTCCTCTGCTCCCGTTTTCGGATCGACTCGAGTCATCGTCGGGCAGCTCGCGTCATCGCCTTTTGAGTCGCGGTGTCGCGCCGCGAACGGGGCTTCGCATCAAATCCGGAACGTATTTTCACACCGATCGAACGTCGGCTGACGTCGATCCGCTTCGGAAAGGATCGGATTCTGCACAGGCCACGGGATTCCGAGGCTGGGATCGTCCCACCGGATTCCACGGCTGAGGTCCGGCACGAAATAGTCCGTAACCTTGTAGAACACGTCCGCAGTCTCGGACAGGATGCTGTACCCGTGGGCGAAGCCCGGAGGAACCCAGAGCATCTCGCCCGTCTCCACGTCGAGCGTGCGTGCCACCCACTTGCCAAACGTCGGGCCACCCCGACGCAAATCGACCGCCACGTCGTAGATACGCCCTCGGACGACCCCCACCAGCTTCCCCTGAGCAGCCGGTGGCAGCTGATAATGAAGTCCACGCAGGGCCCCTCGGACCGACCGCGTCAGATTATCCTGCACGAACGGCATGTCGATGCCGGCCTCGGCAAACGTCTCGTAGCGAAAGATCTCCTTGAAGAACCCGCGGTCGTCGAGATGCCGTTCCGGGCGGATCGCGATGACGTCGCGGATGGAGAGTCGTTCGAATATGAAGGACATGGTCGGCGGCAGGAGTCGGAGTCGGCGCAGAAACCTAGGCGTCGTCGTCGTCGATGACGAGACGCCCGAGCGAGCGACCGAATCGGCGTCGAATCCGGTGGAGCAACAGTACCGACACGACAGCGATCCCCGTGGCGAGACCCCACCAGATGCCTTTCGAACCCACGCCGAGAGGAAAGCCGAGGAGGACGGACACCGGAAGCCCCACGCACCAGAAGCCCAGCAGATTGAGGAGCATCGGGACTCGGGTATCCCCGACCCCTCGTAGCGCTCCGGCCGACGCAACCTGAAGGCCGTCGAAGATCTGGAAGACACCGGCGATCGGCAGAAGCGCCGCAGCTGCAGCCACGACCACCGGATCGTTCGAGAAGATCCGCGCGAGGGGATTCGGGACCACCAGGAACAGGGCAGCCGTGACCGCCATCACGGCCGTCACCGTCGTCAGCCCGGCGCCCACCGCTCGGCGGGCCGCCTGGGGGTCATCGCGTCCCACCGCCTGGCCGACGACGACACTCGTTGCCTGCGCGATCCCGACCGGGATCATGAACGTGAGCGCGGCGAGCTGAAGTGCGACCTGATGGCTCGCCACGGCGATCGTACCGAGTAATCCCATGAGGAGACCTGCTGCCCCGAACACTCCGAACTCGAGAAACTGCTGCGCACCGATCGGGGCACCGACCCGCATGAAGCGCACGATCGGCCCCCATGCGAAGGCGTCGCGCCTCCAGGGGCGAAGCGTCGGCCGCAATCGCGACCACGCGAGCGCCCCGACCAGACACACCAGACACCACCGGCTCGCACTCGTGCCCCACGCCGAGCCGACGGCACCGAGGCGAGGTGCGCCCAGGTTTCCGAAGATGAGCACCCAGTTGAGTACTACGTTGAGCACGTTCGCTGCCAACACCGTGAGCACGATGGGGCGAACACTTCCCATGGCCTGAAGGCTCTGACGGAAGACGCTGAACGCATAGAACGGAAAGACGCCGACGAGCAGGCCATTCGCGTATCCATCCGCGATCGGCACCACCTCGACCGGCTGACGCGCGAGGGTGAGCAGCGGTCCGGCCGGCACGAGAAGGAGCATCGTCACCGCCGATAGAAGGACCGCGAGAATCAGTCCGCGCTGAACACCACGAGCCACACCGACCGGGTCACGCCCCCCCACCGCCTGAGAGATGACCGGATCGAGCGCGAAGAGCACGCCCTGCCCGAAGATGGCCATGATGAAGAAGTAGAGATTCCCGATGGCAACCGCCGCGAGATCCTCGGCTGACACCCGCCCGACCATCACCGTGTCGACCGCGCCCATCGACATGAGACCGATCTGAACCAGCGTGACCGGCGCCGCCAGTTCGATCAGAATGCGCAGGTCGCTCCGCTCCGGCCGATAGTCGTGGAGCTGAACACCCGAATCACTCGTGGTCGTCACCCCCGCCGTGGCCGACCTCTCCTCGCTGGAGCCGATCCCGTCGGATCTCTTCGAGGAGGGTGGTGTCGTCATCGTCGGGGCGCTCGAAGCTGGGCTGCGTGCCGTCCTTGAGGGCGAACAGCGCAATCCACGTCGTGGGGGTGCCCGCCCAGAACGCCGCAAAGCGCGTGAAGCCGTGGAGACCTTTCCGCTTCATGTCCACGTACACCACGTTCGCGACGAGCCACACGATCGCGCCGAACCACCATTGCAGAAAGTCCAACACAGTTCACGATCCTCCTGGGTCTGCATCCCCTACGCGTCCCGTACACGAATCCTTCCACGGCGTTGCTTCTCACCTGACGCGGCCAGATGATTGGCACGCCCCTCCCTTCGACCCGAGAGCCATGGCGCGATCGAACGAAACACCCGGGGACCGCCTGAAGGGTCTCTGGTCGACCCTGTCCAGTCTCCCTGGCGGTCGTTGGGTCTTCTCCCGGCTGCTCGGGCTGATGGTTCCGTACACCAACTCGATCCGAAGCACCGTCCTGGACTTCGAGCCGGGACACGCGCGGGTCCTCCTCAAGGATCGACGTCGTGTCCGCAACCACCTGCGGTCGGTCCATGCGATCGCACTCGCGAACGTGGGAGAACTGGTCACCGGCCTATCCCTGATCAGCGGACTCGGATCGGACCTCCGCGCGATTCTCACCGGTCTCGATGTCCGCTACACCAAGAAGGCCCGAGGGCCGCTGGTCGCCGAGGCCACGTGCACGATCCCAGATGTCACGGAGCCGATGGACCACCCCGTGGAGGCCACGATTCGCGACGGGGACGGTGACGTCGTCGCGACCGTGACCGCACATTGGCGACTCGGCCGTGCCGGGGTCCGTTGATGACGGACCCACTCGATACCCCGCTCACGCGCGACGCCCACATCGATGTGCCGCTCATCTGCGGGCCGATGTATCCCTGCTCCAACGTCGAGCTGGTGGCGGCTGCGTCCGCTGCCGGCGGTCTGGGCGTCGTCCAGCCCGTGACACTGACCTACGTCTTCGGTCTGGACTTCCGCGAAGGTCTGCGTGCGATCCGCGCGATCACCGATCGCCCCATCGGAATGAATGCACTGATCGAAGCGTCGTCGGACACCTACCGCAAGCGGATGGAGCAGTGGATCGAGATCGCACTGGAGGAAGGTGTGCGCTTCTTCATCACCTCACTGGGGAAACCCCGCTGGGTCGTCGACCGCGTCTCGGACGTAGGCGGCGTCGTCTATCACGACGTCACCGAGCGAAAGTGGGCCGAAAAGGCCGTCGATTCGGGAGTCCACGGCCTGATCGCGGTGAATCGCCGTGCCGGTGGACACGCCGGACCGAAACCCGCGCGCCAGCTGCTCGATGAAGTCGGCGATCTGGGCCTTCCCGTCGTATGCGCAGGCGGGATCGGCACACCCGACGAGTTCGCCGCGGCGCTGCAGATGGGGTATGCCGGCGTCCAAATGGGCACCCGCTTCATCGCCACGGCAGAGTGCCGGGCCAGCCAGCCATACAAGCAGGCGATCCTCGACGCTGCCGAGGACGACATCGTCCTGACCGAACGCCTCACCGGGGTGCCGGTTGCCGTGATCAATACCCCCTACGTGCAACGTCTGGGCCTGAAGGCCGGTCCCATCGCGCGCCGGATGCTCCGGGGCCGCAGGACAAAGCACTGGATGCGGAGTATCTACGCCCTGAAATCCGCGTGGATGCTCAAGCGAACCGCATATGACACGCGAGGCACGACCGAATACTGGCAGGCGGGGCGATCCGTCTCCGGAATCCATCGCGTCGTGCCTGCTGCGGAAGTCATCGAGACGTGCGCGGCCGCCGCGCGCGCGCCATACGAACCAGGATCCATCGAACCCGGACGTGAACCATGAAGCGAGCTCTCCTCACGCTCACTGCTCTGTCGATCTCCCTCGTCAGCCCGACGGCCGCGCAGGACGGCCTGAAGGTCTACATCTCGGCTGACCTCGAGGGCGTCGTCGGGGTCGTGACCGGCGACCAGCTCGGCCCGGGCGGCTTCGAATACGGCCGCTTCCGTCAGTTCATGACGAACGAGGTCAACGCGGCGATCGACGCCGCGCGGGAGATGGGCGCCACGGAAATCCTCGTTTCCGACTCTCATGGCAACGGTGAGAATCTGCTCATCGAGCAGCTCCCTGCAGATATCCAGCTGGTCCGGGCATGGCCTCGGCCCCTCATGATGATGGAAGGCATCGATTCGTCTTTCGACGCGGCCATCTTCATCGGATACCACGCCAGCACGACGAACACGGAAGGTGTGCGAGCGCACACGATCTCGAGCGCCAATCTGACCGCCGTGCGCATCAACGGCGTCGAGATGATGGAAGCGAGCATCAACGCGGCGATTGCCGGTGACTTCGGCGTGCCCGTGGTGATGATTTCGGGCGACGACGCCACGGTGGAGGAAGCCCAACGCGTCATCGGGGACATGGAGGGGGCCGTCGTGAAATGGAACTACGGCTTCCACTCCGCGCGCACGATCATGCCCGAGGCATCATATGCGCTCATCGGTGATCGGGTAAAAGCGGCCCTTGGCCGCCTCGACGATTTCGATCCCTACGTGATGAACGGGCCCGTCGAGCTGGAGGTCTCCTTCAAGAATTACATGCCGGCGGAGGTGATGGCCTACTTGCCGAACGTCGACAGAGTCGACGCGCACACGATTCGGTTCGTAGGCGCAGACATGATCGAGATCTCCCGATTCATCGCCTTCACGACCAGGTATTCGGCCAGCATTTCACCGTAGACTGCGGAGGGCGGAGCAACCCGCCCCCCGTTCGTTCGCCGCGCTAGCTACCCGTTGCCGACGGCCCTGCTCCGGCGCTCCAGCACGACCGTATCCCGCCAGCGCCCATCGTGGAACTGCGCGATCCGTTCCCGTCGGCCCACCTCCCGGAAGCCTGCGCGCAGGTGCGCCCGAATCGACGCCTCGTTCTCGGGGAAGATGCTCGCCTGGAGCGTCCAGATCCCTCCTGCCTCGGAGTCCTCCACGAGCCGAGCCATCAATCGGCTACCGACGCCCTGCCCTCTCGATCCGGCTCCGACGTAGACCATCACCTCGGCCACACCGTCATAGACGGCCCGTTTCGACGCGGGGCTGAGCGCGGCAAAACCGATGACCGTTCCACCCTGTTCTGCCACGATACGCCCGACCGGAAGCCGTGACGCGTGCCACTCCTCCCATTCGGGAGGCTGCGTTTCGAAGGTCGCATCACCGCTGGCGATTCCTTCGACGTAGATCGTGCGAACGACCGGCCAGTCGGCGGCTACGAGCGGTCGAACGGTCACGTCACTCATCGGCAGGGCCATCCCCTCCGTAGTGCCCGATCTCCGGATATTTCCATGCGATCGCCAGCGCCGCGGGAAAGCCCAGGGCGACACCCCACAGGAGGAGCTGATCGAAGAGCGGAGGCAGAGCGAGCAGACCGGCCAGCCAGTCCGCCGCGCGCAGCACCACCCAGGCCGTGGCAAGGTAGGCGAAGAGAACGATCAGAACTCGACGAACGGCCCCTGCGTCCACCCCCGACCCCGCGGTCAGCGCAGGCCGGCGAAGAAGCCGGAGACCGCCGACAGGAGGCCCTCGCGGTCTTCCATGTACGGGAAGTGCCCGGAATCCAGCACCTCGAGCATCCCCACCGGGAAGGTCTCAGCCAGCTCCCGTGACATGTCCACCGGGGGCGCGTCGTACCGACCATGCAGAATCAGGGTCGGGGACAGGATCTCCGGAATCCGCTCCCACCAATCCACCTCCCCGAGGCTTCCACCCAGCAGGGCCGCGACGTCCTGACCGTTGCGGGCCGTAGAGTTCTGAAGATCCAGCTCCAGCTCCGCGACCCGATCGCGATCTTTCAGCACCTGTCGGAACGCGATGCGGTAGATCTGACTGAGCGTCGCAGCGTCGCGGGCCTGGAACGCTTCGCTCTGAGTCAGTTCGCTCAGCTCCTCCCGATCTTCCGCCGTCTGTCGGGCCCGCTGCCGTTCACCGGTCCGCGTGCGATACCTCGTCCCCGGCTCCACCGGATTCATGAGAATCAGGGCTCGTACCGTCTCCGGATGCCGAAATGCATACTCCATGGCGATCAGGCTGCCGAACGAGTGTCCGAGCACGCTCACCCGCTCAAAACCCAGGGTCTGACGGAGGGCCTCGATGTCCTCGACAAACGTGTCGATGTTGATCGTCTCCGAGTCCAGCGACGCGCCGGAGCGACCGGTCCCGCGCTGATCGTAGTAGACCAGCGTGTGCCGCGTTGCCAGTGCGTCGAGTCCGGGCTGGAGGTAGGTGTGATCCAGTCCCGGCCCTCCATGGACGACGATGATGGGCTCACCCTCTCCGATCACTTCGTAGAAGAGCCGGGCATTCTCCATGCTGACCAAACCCTGCCGCGCGCGCTGAGCTTCGGCTGAGTCCGGCGCAGTCAGAATCATGAACGCCGCGGCGCACACCGCGGAGCACATCGTGGTTCGCCTCAAGCTCGTCCTCCCTCTCCGTCCAGATTCAGGGTCATGATCCGCGCCAGACGCTCGATCTCGACCACCTTCATCCAACTCCTGAGGGTCCATACACCGAGAACCGTACTCAGGATCGCGGACAGAAGCGTCGACAACGCGAAGCCCAGGGTGAAGCCCCTGAGGCCGAGCCACCCGAGGACATACACGCTGAAGGCCGGTGGAATCACGCTGGCGACGGAGGCCACGCGCATCCAGAAGCGGTCCGGTCGACCAAATGCGCGCTGAACGATGCGGAGCCCATAAGCGAGCATGGCTGCTGCAGCGGCTACGGCGCCTCCGGGCAGCGCCACTCCTCCACCGAAGAACATCGCTCCGACCCCCCAGGCGAAGAGCAGTCCGAGAGGGACGAACCCTCGCCCCAGACGACTCGCCATGAGATTCTGGATCGCGGCATTGACCGCCTCCCGTGGGTTGGAGGGCTCGTGGGAACTCATGTCGTCGGGGGTCTCTGGCTCCTGTCGGTCAATCGTGTCTCACCGTGCCCTCACCGTCATCGAACGAGTACCCGCTAGCCCGCCTCCGGCTGCGGATCGATGAGGCCGCTGGCGCCCATACTCTGACGATGGGCACCTACCGGCTCGGGCTGTGGCACGACCCCATCCGATGTGACAGGGCGGCCACGCATCGGTGCGTCCTGCCTGACCCCGTCAGCGGTCGCGACATTCTCGGAATCCTCTTGATTCGTGAAGTGCTTCCGGAAGAACTCCGTCGCATCATCGACGAGCGAGTACATCACGGGAACGAGGATCAGCGTGAGGAACGTGGCGAACAGGATCCCCGCGATGATCGCGACGGCCATAGGGCCCCACCACGCTGCCTGCATCCCGCCCCAGTACAGCTCGGGGTTCAGCGATCCATACAGACCGAAGAAGTCGAAGTTCAGCCCGATCGCCAGCGGCACCATTCCCAACGCCGTCGTCAGCGCGGTCAGGACCACGGGCCGCAGACGGGTCTTCCCGCCCTGAACCAGGGCTTCGCGCCGGTTCATCCCGTCCCGCTCGCGCAGGATGTCGATGTAATCGATCAGGATGATGGCGTTGTTCACCACGATCCCCGCGAGCGAGATGATCCCGACACCCGTGTTGATGATTCCGAACGGCATCCGAAACATCATCAGGCCGATCAGGACTCCGGCCGTCGACATGATCACGGACGTCAGGATGATGATCGGCTTGATCACCGAGTTGAACTGACTGATCAGAATGAAGCCGATCAGCATCAGCGCGGTCAGAAACGCTCCGCTCAGGAACGCAGTCGCCTCGTCCTGGTCCTGGGACTGCCCCGAGTACCGCAGCGTGTACCCCGGCGGCAGTGTCGCGGTGTAATCGGCGAGCGTCGCCTGAACCTCCGCGAGGACCGTGTTGTTCGCGTACCCGGATGCCACGTTCGACATGATCGTAGCCATACGGGTCTGGTCCTTCCGACGGATCGTGCCGGCGCCATCTTCGACGCTCCACGTCGCAACCTCGACGAGCGGCACCTGAACGCCTTCCGCCATCACCGTCAGCTCTCGGAGGCCTTCCAACTCGTCGCGGTATTCCGGGGCGAGACGCACGATGATGTCGTATTCGTCGTTCCCGGTGCGGTACTTCGCGGCCTCGATGCCGTTGATGGCACCGCGAACCGCCATACCGACCTTTTGCGTGTTCAGGTTGTACAGCGCAGCCCGCTCACGATCCACCTGGATCGAGAGTTCCGGACGTGCAGCGTCCATATCGCTGTCGAGACCGGCGAGCTTCAGGAACACGGGGGAATCTTCGATGATGCCGATGATCTCGTCCGATATTCTTTTGAGTTCGTCGGGATCCTCACCCACCAGTTCGATGCTGACCGGGGCGCCGGCAGGTGGCCCTTCGGCGACTTTGTCGACGGTAATCGTGGCACCTGCGACCTCGGTCCCGATCGAGGCCTGCATCTCCGCCAGCGTCGCGAACGAATCCGCCTCGCGGTCCTGGAAGTCCACCAGGGAGATCGACAGCCGGCCACCTTCCGGGCCGGACGGACCACCACCCATCGGGTTACCGCCACCGCCGCCACCACCCGTGACGGACACCACCGACTGCCAGTCCTCGCGCCCCGAGACCGCCTTGAGCTCTGCCTCGATGCGGCGAACGATGTCATCGGTCACCGAGGCACGGGTGCCAACCGGCGTCTCGACGTCGATCGTCAGCATCGGAGGCGGCATGTCCTCCGGGAAGTACTCGAGGCCGGCGCCCAGGGGCGTCGCCAGATAGATCACGAAGGTCGCCACGAACGAGAAGACCGTTCCGCCGATGAGCTTGGCGCGGTGATTGAGTGACCAGCGCAGGCCGCTCTCGTATCGATCCATCGCGCTGGGCAGGAACGCGTCCTGGAACCATCGCCCCGCGCCCCGGAGGACGAAGCGATGAAGCGCCCAGAGGGCGGCCCCGGTGGCCACGAACATGCCGGCCGTCAGGGGATTCGCACTCGCCGTCCCCAGCAGCACGAGGCTCACACCGGCGATGATCGACCACCGGGCTGCGCGCGTAAGCGGCGCGCCCCGAGTGCCGTCCAGACGCATGAACATGCCGCACAGCGTTGGAATGATCACAAGAGCCACGAAGAGCGAGCTACTCAGCGTGATGATCAGCGTACGGGGCATGTAGCCCATAAACTCGCCGACCTCCCCAGGCCAGAACAAAAGGGGAGCGAAGGCGGCGAGCGTCGTCGCCGTGGCGGCGATGATGGGTAGCGCGACTTCACCAGTCGCCTTCTTCGCCGCGGTCCTCCGGTCCCACCCCTCTTCCAGGTATCGATAGATGTTCTCGACCACGACGATGGCATTGTCGACCAGCATCCCGAGGGCCAGGATCAGGCTGAACAGCACGATCATGTTCATCGACGTGCCCATCGCCTTCAGCGCCATGAAGGAGAGGAACATCGACGAGGGGATCGAGATCGCGACGAACATCGACGTGCTCGCCCCCAGGAAGAAGAAGAGGACGCCGACGATCAGGATCAGTCCCGAGATGATGTTGTTCTCCAGACTGGAGACCATCTCTTCGATCTGCTCGGATTGATCCGACGTGATACGGATGTCGGTCGACGGGGGCAGAAGTGGCTCCATCGCGTCGACCTCGGCGCGGATCGCTTCGGCTGTCTCGATGATGTTCTCACCCGACCGCTTGATCACGTCCAGCGTGACGACCGCCCGGTCATCCATCCGGGCAAAGCTCTCACGCTCCGCGAAGCCGAAGTCGACGGTGGCGACGTCACGGACGTATACCGGCCGCTCACCCTGCACCGCGACCACGAGATCCTCGATCAGGGTCGGATCTTCGAACTCGCCATCGACGCGCACGAGATACTTGGTGTCTCCGACGTCGATCGCGCCCCCGGGGATGTTCACGTTCTCGTTCCGGATCGCGTCGATGACGTCCTGTAGCGCGATACCGTAGTAGTTCATCTTCGAGAGGTCGACGTCGACCTTGACCTCGCGCTCGAGACCCCCACGGAGATCGGCACGCAAGACTGCCGGCAGAGTCTCGAGACGATCCTGGAGTTCTTCGGCGATCTCCTTGAGGCGAACCAGTCCGTAGTCTCCGGATAGGTTCACCTGAAGGACCGGGATCTCCGAGAAGTTGAACTCCACGATGCTCGGCTCCTCCGCGTCCGAAGGCAGGTCCGGCTTCGCCAGATCCACCTTCTCCCGGACCTTCTGAAGAGCCTCTTCGAGGTCGACCGACGTGTCGAATTCGGCGACCACGCTTGAGTACCCCTCGACCGAGGTCGACGTGAGATCCTTGATGTCGCTGATCGTCGAGATGTCCTCCTCGATGATCCGCGTGACCTGACTTTCCACGTCGGCCGGGGACACCCCCGGGTAAATCGTGTTGATCGCGATGATTGGGATCGCCAGTTCCGGGAACGATTCCTTTGGCGTCGTCCGGTACGCGAGCGTCCCCATCAGCGCGATGAGCACGAGCAACACGATGATCGACGTCCGGTGCTCCACCGCGAAGCTGGTCGCTGCAAATTCCTTGAAGGTTTCGATGGAGCCGCGGCCAGAGGGCGCTCCCCGCTCGTCACTCGGATTCATGTCAGTCCCCCTGCCCGCTTACGACGTTCACTCGGTCTCCATCGGCCACCGACTTCTGACCGACGACGATCAGCCGTTCGCCCACTCCGAGGCCCTCGTCCACGACCACCAGGTTGCGCCGCGTCGGCCCGAGGGCGACGTCCCGGACCTCGGCGACCGGAACCCCATCCCGATCCACGACCACGAACGCCACGTATCCGCTCTCTACCCGGATCAGCGCGTCCTGCGGCACCACGATCGCTTCCTGCACTTCCTGACGTGTGATCGACATGTTCGCCACCATCTCGGGCTTGATTCCACCGCCCGCATTCGGGAGTTCAACCTCGATGGGGAACGTCCGGCTGCGCGGATTGATCGTGGCACCGACATAGCGGATGCGCGACATGAAGGTCTCGTCACCGAGCGCCTCGAAGCGGAGAGCGGCGGCGGCACCCACGTGCACGTCGGGGGCATATCGTTCCGGAACCCCCGCGAAGATCTTGATGGGATCCAGGTCGACCATGCGACCGACGGTCTTACCCGGGCCAACCATCGCTCCGACGTCGACATGACGCTCGTCCAGGATGCCGGTAAACGGAGCCCGGACCACGGTGCGAGCCAGCCGCTCCTCGAGGCTGGCGAGCGTCGCCGCAGACTGCTCCGCGGCCGCACGCGCCTCGAGATAGGCGATCTCGGATCCCACCCGATCCTCTTCGAAGAGCCGCTTCCGACGCTCCCACGTCTGCTCCGCGAGATCGGCCGCGGCTCGAGCCTGGTCGACCTGGGCGCTGAGGATGGCGTCGTCGATCTTGGCGATCGCACCGCCGCGCTCGATCCTGTCCCCGCGGTCAGCGAAGAGTTGGACGATTCGACCGCCTTCTTCGGCCTCGATCATCACATCCTGGCTCGCCATCGCCACCGATGTGAGGCGGATCTCCTCCACGAAGGTCTCCGTCTCGATCGGCTCGACCTCGACGTTGATCACCCGCACGAACTCATTGCTGGCGGCGGCATCTTCGGTGCCGTCCGCCTGAGCCGATCCGCACGCCGCGAGCGCCGACAGCGCGCCCAGCACGGCCAGGCGCCGGATCCCCTTCGCTCGATCGAACATCGTCCCGTTCATCCCCGTCTGAGTCATTTCCGTCGTCATCACTGCTGTCCCCGCTGTTCGAGCAGAACGTCCACCAGGGGCACCTGCCCTGTCGCCTCATCGAATTGGGCCCGCGCGATCAGGTAATCGAAGACCGCCTGCGCGTAGTTGAACTCACTCTGTCGGAGGGCGACCTCCGCATCCGTGAGTTCGAGCTGGCTTCCGAGGCCCTCCGAATACTGCGCACTGGCGATCTCGAAACCCCGCTGCGCCTGCCGGACCGCGAGCGCCTGCCCCGCAGCCCGCGCGCGCGCTTCCTCGATGCTCTCGGCGATGGTCCGAATCTGGCTGCGCGCCGCCTGCGTGGCCTGGCGAGAGTTCGCCTGCGCCTCGCGAAGGGTCGCACGCTTCTGATCGATTCGGGCGTCCCGTCTGAGACCCTGGAAAATCGGTAGGCTCACCCTCAGGCCCAGCGCACGAGACGTCGCGCTCTGCCCATCCCCGCGCCCGAAGAAGTTCGGGGAGCCGTTGTCCTGGGCACTCACGATGTAGTTCCCGAATACCGTGATTTCTGGCAGGTACGCCGCCTGTTCTGCCCGCATCTCGGTCTGGCGCAGCTCCTCGGTCAGGGCGAGCTGCCTCAGGTCCGAGCGGAATTCGGACGCTCGGGTGAGTCCGGTTTGGAGAGCCTCTCCATCCGAGCTGCCCCCCACGAACGTCGCGCCGTTGAACGCGAGAATCGCCCGATTGTCGTCGCTGTTCGCCCCGACGTCATCCAGATCCATCTCGGCCAGCGAGCCCTCGACGACCAGGCCTTCGTGGTCCGGATAGTTCACCAGAACCGCGAGGTTGCGTCGGGCCTGGGACACGGCGTTGTTCGCGCGTCGGAGGTTGGGCTCGAGGTTCGCGAGTTCGACTTCGAGCCGGAGGACCGAGTAATCGTCTGCCAGGCCCCCGCGGTTCAAGGCCTTCGTTTCGTCGAGCGACTCGCGCACCCGGCGAACCGAATTCTCGGTCAGTCGAGCCTGCTCCTGAGCCAGTAACAGCTGGTAGTAGGCACTTCGAACCTGGGTCACGACGGCCTGCTCCTGCCCGCGAACCGATTCGTCCTGGAGGTTCTCGAAACGCTGTGCAGCCCCGAGCGCCACGATTACGCCCGGGCGAAATAGCGGCTGCTCCACCGAGATCGTCGAATTCCACTGGTTGTCGGCACCAAACTGGACCCCGATGTAGTCGTCGGGGCCGGCCGTCGGGTCGAAAATGGCAGCAGGAAGAAAGTTCACTGGAACCGCGAGGTTCCGCTGGTACGACGCGTTGAAGTCGACCGAGGGCATGACGCTGCTCCATGCCTCGGAGACCTGCTCCTGCGCCATGTTGTACGCTTCCCGCGCAGCCACGAGCTGGTTGTTCGTGTCGAGTGCAGAGCGCACCAGTGTGGTGAGCCCCACCGTTTCAACCTGCTGTGCGGACACCGATGCTCCGGCACCGGCGATCAGAGCGCCGAGGGGGAGCATGGTCTGTGCAGTCAGCCGCGCGACGCGGCTCGATATCGAATTCATCCCGTCTTCATTCCCATGTCCGCCTCGTCGAACACCATGCCCGCGAGGTCCTTTGCGAATTCATCGGTTGCAACCCCGGCCATCAACCGCGCCCCCGAGGCCTTGAACAGTGTCCGGAAGTCTTCCTCGTCGACCGGAAGACACCCTTCGTGGTAGAGCTGAACCAAGCCGTGCGCGTGGGCCCACATCGTGATGGACGACATCTCGGGGTCTCCGTCCTTGAGAATCCCGGCGTCCATGCATTCGCGGACCCGATCGATCCAGAACTGGTGGATCGCGGACCGCATCCCCTCGATGTCGTCCGGAAGCGCGTCCATGCCCAGGTGCTCCGGGGCGGTGTGCATGATTCCATACCACCGTGGATGGTCGATCACGAAGTTCAGAAAGCCCTCGCCGGCCCCGAAGAAGCGATCCAGCTGAGTCGGCTCTCCCAGAGCCGCGTACAGGTACCGGGAGAAGGTGCGGTGTGCCTCACGAAGCACGTCGGCGAGGACCTCCTCCCGACCGTCGTAGTGTCTGTAGATGGCGGGCGCCGTGACGCCGACCTCTCGAGCGAGCTTGCGCATCGAGAAGCCATCGAGGCCGTGCCGCAGGTACAGGTCGCATGCGCACCCGAGGATGCGCTCTCGTTGATCCGTCATGTTAACACTGTAAACACGGCCCTATTTTCGGTCAACACAGGCCAGTGTTTTCGCGATAACGTCGTTTAGTTCCGAATGGTGCAAGCGATGGGGAGGGTTCTACCCCCACCCGAATCCGAGCGGAGTATCCGGACAGACGCAGGCGCGCGCTGGGGGCGGAAGCTGGGCCACTCGCGCGGATTCTCGTCAGTTGTTCGGGACGGGAAGCGAGAGCGAAATCCATCCGACACCCGGATTCCGTCCACCAAGGAATCCTCCCGTGACGAACCCTCCGATCGTGCCGAGTCCAGCCCAGCGCAGCGTAGTCATGACGATCTGCTCGGCAGGCCCCTCCGGGTCCGCCGAGATCCCGCTCGAGTGCAGCGCCAGACCCACGCCCGCTCCCACGAACAGACCCGTGACAGCGCCAATGACGGCGTAGTGTCTGAGGCCTTCACGCCGGGTCCGCTGCGTCCACACCTGCAACCGGCTCATATCGAAGACGGAGACAGGCCAGGCCTGTGCCATTCCGTCGACCTGTAAGAGCATGACGTCCGAACTCCAGCCCTGAAACACAGCCTCTACCGGCTGACCCCGCGGTAGCCTCACACGCACCGTGTCACCGACCTCCACGCGGGACGCGTCGGTGGGCGCCTCGTCGATGATGCCCTGGCCGAGCGCGGCGGCGGGAAGGAGCGCCAACCCGCACAACACGGCCCCGAGGCTCAGAGCATACCGTCGAGGTAGAGGTCGAGACGGAAGCCCTGGGTACGATTCAACCCCCGAGCCGCGTCCATACGGATGAGGCCGTCGAGGATCGAGACTCCGACCCCGGCGGAGGTATACCCGTTCGAAATGTCGAAGCCGTCCCACGTACCCGCCCATCCATAATCAGAGAACAGCGATAGTGCGCCCCAAGTGAAGGTCCTGGCAATCTCCAGACGACCCCGCATGTAGTCCGGGCCACCCGCAATGCGAGGCTGGTACCCCCGCAGCGTGCGGGCGCCTCCGACATACCAGAGCCTCTGGGCGGTCGGACTCCCCCACGACGTACCGCCCCCGCCCTCGAGCGCGACCCGGAGCCGAGAGGACGCGGGGACGATCAGCCGGCCCGTCAGTGCCGCCCTCGCATACTCGGCCATGCCCGTACCCCCCTGCACCATCAGATCGAACCCGCCCTGCGTAAGCATCGGGTCCGACCCCCACCACGGGTTCACGTCCAGAACCGCTCCGTACTCCCACCCCTCATCCGCGAGAACGTTCGGACGAAAGACCCATCCCTCTTTCCAGAACTGAAAGAGCGCAAATTCGGTGGACACCGGCGCCGGTCGATGGTACTCCGCATAGGTCCGAAACCGGTACGTGCGCCGAGCGGCGGTGGGAGGCGCCCATTCCAAAGCCCCCCCCGAACGGTAGTAGTAGTCCCCGTCGTCCCTCCCGAAGGATGCGGCGAGGAGAGAGTTCCCGAGCCCGAGGTGGCGCGCCCCCTCGTCGACAGAAGCCAGCTCGCTATATCCCGACACCGTGATGCGGCGCCTGAGGCTCTGCCGGGTCACGTCCAGTCGCGCGTTCGGTTCCAGGTCACCCAACCCAAGGCGCGCTGTGGCCGTGACCGACACGGGTCCAACGGGGGTGTGCGGACGTATCTGTCCCCGGACGCCCAGAGACAGGGCCTCCACTCGGTTGTAGCGGACAAGGTCCGGACGCTGCAGGCCCCACCGGAGTGACCTCGGCACCTGAGCTGCCGGAGAGATCGGCAGATCGGCGAGGTCATCGAACATCTGCCGAAGTTCGTTCTCCGACGTAAAACCCGGCGCCTCATCCCAAATGGGAGGTGGTAGCTGGGGGCTCGCGCCGAGAAAGCCCCGATCCGTCGGCACCATGATCCGTGAGCGCCCCTCCCGGCTTCCCCCACCCCGGTGCACGTCGAACGGTACGTCCTCACCGAAGGCAAGCTGATTGAGGTACGCCATCGCCTCGCTGCGCGTCCGGAAGTGCATCTCCGGCAACCCGTCCGAGTCTTCGGCGGCGAGACTCGCTTCGGTGGTCACCTGTTCGATCTCATAGGAGTAGTCCATCGTGAGCGGCAGCTTAAGGATGCCCGCCGCCGCCACCCCATCCATGCGCATGGCGCGGGGCATCCAGACCTCGAAGTCCCACAGCCCATAATCGACCGAGATCATCCTCAGATCGAAGGTCCACGGCTTGAGAAGCCCGGGAATCATCCGAAGGTCCTCGTCCTCTTCCTCGCCGAGATCGGGAATGTCCCGAAAGGCGTCGAACTGGTCGGATAGACGGTAGACGGCCCGTGTCAGATGTCCCGCCTCCGGCTCGATCCACAGCGAGCCAGTCATCCGATGCACGTCCGCCTGCCGCGGGACCACCCGCAGCTCGACCGATTGAACTCGCCGCCCGTCCGGCAGGCTCAAGGAGATCGTGTCCCCGGTACTGAACCAGTAGGAGTCGACCCAGTCCGGATAGAGGGGGTGCTCGAACCAGAAATCGTCCTCGTCCGGACCGCCCGCCTCTCCGTCATCCCCCGCGAGCCCGAAGAACAGCTTGTCGTCCATCGGGTCGAACGATCCGTCGAAGCGGTCGAGCTGAACGTCTTCGATGTCCACGCCAGCCGGCGTCTGCTCACGAAACGCGAGGACCTGCACCAGGTTCTCCCGGTCGCGGTTCCACCAGAGACGATGGGAGGATTCAGACCGGTATAATGTTCGGTCCTTGAGCGGCATGCGCAGAGACGCGCCAATCCTGTGCCGTACGACGGCGGTGTAGTTCAGCACCGACTCGTCGAGTCTTTCCCGGGCCGCCATCGCTGATTCGTGAAGCCGTCGGGCAGCACCATCGCGGTAACTCGATTCGTGATCCGCATCAGCATCCGGCCCTGATTGTCCCACCGCGGAGGTCGGCACCACCAGGGCCACGAGGCCAAGGACGCCGAACCATCGCACTCGGATCGGGCGGTTCCTCATCGATCCAGGACCATTCGATCGAAATCCCGCCAACGAACGAGCCGGCGAGCACGCCCCTCGGGCTTCACGAAAATCCCTCGGTGACGAGCATCGACGTCCTCGGTGTCCTCGAGCTCCAGGCGGCGACCGTCGCGAAGCGTCACCACGACACGATTCTCACCGGACTTCCGAATCTCTGCGATCGCTCCGAACTCGATATCGAACGCGAGGTCACCGAACCAGCCATCGAGAAACTCCCACGCCTGTGTCTCGTCGTTCCCCCAGCGAATCTCCCCCTCGATGGCCCGTCCATCAACGGCCATGACGAGGCCCCGAACCGGATCACCCGGATTGAAACCCGGTCGCATGCCGGGCTCTACGGACACATCGAAGTCGGCGGACTTGAAGTCCTCCCAACGCACGATCACACGGCCGAATCCAGGATCGGCGACCTCGATACCCCGGTTGCTTCGATCCACGTCGTTCGTTCCCCGCAGTTCGAGCTCCTGGCCGTTTCGGAGCAGCACCCGGGCGGAGCGATCCGAAATCCACTCGATCCGGCGTATGTCGCGGAATTCGATTTCGTGGTCGATGCCGCCTCCGCGGCCATCAAGGATGTCCGTGTCGAAGATTTCGTCGAGGTCCCACGCGAGGTAGCCAGTGAGCGTGACGTCACTCCACGTCTCCACGCGGGCGAACAGTCGCCGAGCTACCGGCGCGGGCATGCGGGCCGGCGCGCTCAGGAAGTCGACCCGCTCCAGCTCCTGCCACTCCACTTCAATGGTCGTGCCCCCGGGCACCTCCACCTCGACCCCCCGCATGGCTCGCCCGAGGTCGGTCGAGGACGAGTGCAGCATGATCTCTTCTCCAGACGTCAGCGTGATTCGCGCCGTGCGAGAATCCACGGGTGAGAGGCGACGCACATGGGCGAAGCGGATACCGGACTCGGACATCAGCGCGTCCTCGTCGTCATCGACGTCCCACGTCAAACGGACGCCGAACGCGACCAGGCTACGCTCGCGTCGCTTGGCCGCTGCATACTCCGGGTCGAGCCGCTCCGCCTCCTGCTCCCACTCGAGAGGAATTTCCTTCAGTCCGTCTACGACGTCAGTCCAGTGAGCCTCGTTGCGATCCCAGCGTAGGTAGCCCTCGAAGACCCTACCGTCCGACGTCACGACACGACCGTACAGCCGATCGGGATCCGTCTCGGAACAGACACCCTCTCCTCCGCTGGACACGGTCAACGCCAACAGAAGGCCGATTCCCAATCCGGTCATGTCACTCCCGTGCGGGTCATGAGCTGCGTACGCCACCCTACGCACGGGCGGGCGCGGCCGTTTCAGGATCCGGGCCGCAGATCGTGGGTAGCGAGAACGGGTCCAATCGATCGACTCGACGCGTCCTTTGTACGGGCTCGTGTCCTCAACGATCCCCGGCCGACCGTGAACGAGATTCCACACGAGACGTACTGCCATGCCGCGCGGGGGCATGACATCCACGGGCCATACCACGATCTGGAATACGGCTTTCCGGTGGACGACGACGACCGCCTCTTCGAACGGCTGCTCCTCGAGATCAATCAGGCTGGCCTGAGCTGGCTGACCATTCTGAAAAAGCGTGAGGGCTTTCGTGCCGCGTACGATGATTTTTCGATCGAGCGAGTCGCCGCCTACGGTGACCGAGACCGCCAACGGCTGCTGGAGGACGCCCGCATCATCCGGAATCGACTCAAGGTGGACGCCGCGATCTCGAACGCTCGCACGATCCTCAAGCTTCGCGATGACTTCGGCTCGTTCGGAGCGTGGCTGGACGCGCACCATCCGCGACCGAAGTCGGAATGGGTCAAGCTGTTCAAGAACACCTTCCGCTTCACGGGCGGAGAGATCACGGGCGAGTTCCTGATGAGCCTCGGGTATCTGCCAGGAGCGCATCACCCGGCCTGCCCGGTGTACGACCGGATCATGGAGATCGGACCGCGATGGTCTCAGCGATGACGGGGACCTCGTTCGAGGCGCCCTGGTGGGCGAACGGGCCTCACGCGCAGACCCTCACTGCCCGCGTGCTCCGGCCGGACTCGGGACCCTCGGTAACGCGGGAGCGCGTCGAGACCCCGGACGCGGACTTCATCGACGTCGACTGGAGCCCACTACCCGACGCCCGTGCACCGATTGTCGTGGTCCTGCACGGTCTGGAGGGATCGTCCCGGCGGAAGTACGTCCGAAGTGTCTGCCGCGAGCTCAATGCGCGAGGTGTGGGCACCGTGGCCATGAACTTTCGTGGATGCTCGGGCGAGCCCAATCGGACCCTTTCCTTCTATCACTCCGGCGACACCCGGGACCTGAACTACCTGGTTCAGCTTGTCCGCTCTCGCCATCCGGACTCCGCCATCGGGGCGATGGGCTTCTCGCTCGGCGGCAACGTGGTGATGAAGGCCCTCGGAGAACGGGACGACGGAGGCGCGGCTCTCGTGGACGCAGCTGCCGTCATGTCCGTCCCCTACGACCTCGCAGCCGGGGCCTCCCTTCTCCAGCAAACCCGGATGGGCAGGATGTACTCCGCGTACTTCATGCGCTCGCTTCGAGGCAAGGTGGAATGGAAGCGGGAGCGCCTGGCGGAGATTCTCGACATGGGCGCGGTGGACGAGGCTCACTCGATTCGGGGGTTCGACGAAGCGGTGACTGCGCCTCTCAACGGCTTCGCGGATGCATCCGATTACTATGCACGCTGCTCCAGTGTCGGATTCCTGCCCTCGGTTCGGGTACCGACGCTCATGCTCCACGCGATCGACGACCCGTTCTTGCCGGCCGCCGCCATCCCACGGTCCGAGGCCGAGGACAACGAGGTGCTTACCCTGCGTCTTTCACCTCGTGGCGGCCACGTCGGCTTCATCCGCGGGACACCCTGGGCACCGAACTTCTGGGGAGAGGTCGAAGCCGCCGACTTCCTGGCGACCCGGCTCAGGTCTTCAAGGGCTCTCTGAAGAAGGCGCGCCCGTGCCACGTCTCGGCCGCTGGGCGTTCGAGCTTGCCGGCTCTGAGCTCCGCCACTCGAGTCAGACTCGTATCGAACACGTGCGTATCGCGCGTGACCTGCCCGCCTGCACCCAGCGTCTTGAATTCCGGCCGCGACACCGAGTGAACGCCATCAGCGCTCCGATACCAGACCGGAGCATGATCGATGAACGACACGTCGAACTCCTGTCCAATCGCCCGAAGCCGGTTTACAAGGGCATCGATCGAGCACCCTGACGGGGACTCGGCATCCTCGTCGACACCGACCAGAAGGAACCGACCGTCCCGGAGTTCTCGACCGGATTGGAGCGGAGACCCGTGAGCGGCCCACTGCGCGAGGAAAGCATCGACCTCGGCGAGGACGGTCGCTCGCTCGGATTCGGTCAGGTCGCGCGTCAAGGGGAAGACCCACAGCCTTCCATGGTCTGGTAGCTGGTCGAAGGGGACGCGCGGCATCCTAGTCGGCCCCCTCGCTCGTCGCCGTGACCGGTGCGGACTTGTCGAGAAGGATCGCGACCCAGCGCAGATCGGTCGTGTTTTCGAGCCAGATCTTCACGATCACTGTGAGGGGTACCGAAAGTAGAGCCCCGAGCGGTCCCCACGCCCAGCCCCAGAAGAGCAGCGACAACATGACGACCAACGTCGACAAACCGAGCCGGCGTCCCATCAGATTCGGCTCGATGATGTTACCGAAGACGGTGTTCACCGTGACGTAGCCGAGTGTGACCAACAAAGCGTGACCCAGCGTACCGTAGAGGATGATGCTGAGGAGCACCGCGGGAATCGCAGCGATGATCGACCCCACCGTCGGGATGTAGTTCAACAGGAACGCGGCCAGCCCGAGCAGCACGGGAAAGTCGAGCCCCATCGCATACGCCCAGATTCCGAGGATGAGTCCCGTCGTGATGGAAATGACGGTTTTGATGCCGAGATACGTCTGGACCTCCGACGCGATCTTTTCGAGCCGATCATCCTCCAGACTCGAGTTGCTCGTCAGGAACCGGAATTTCTCCGGAAAGACCGTCGCCTCGCTGAGCATGAACGCCATGATCAGGAAAACCAGGAAGGTCATGGAGAGGAGCTGAGCAATCCGACCGACCGCGCCCCGAGCGAATCCGATCACCGCTCCGGGATCGATCAGATCGAGCGTCAGGTAGTCCTCGAGCACCAGGTCGGTCCGTGCTTCGATTTGCTGCAGCCAGTCGGTCTGCAGTTGCGTCAGCGTGTTCAGGTACGTCGGCAGCTCACGCTGGAGCTGTGACACCGACTGTGACGCGAACATGATCAGGAGCCCGACGACGGCAACATTCAGCAGCACCGGGATCACGATCGCGGACGCCTTCGGAACCCGACGCTTCCGTAGCCAGAACATCACCGGGGAGCTCAGTACGGCCAGAAAGAGGGCCAGCGCCGACGGCAGCAGGATAGGGGCTGCCGCACGCAGACCGAATACGACGACGACGACGCACGCGAGGCTGAAGAGGACCTGCGCCCCCGGGGTGTCGGATCGGTCGAGATTCATGCGAGGGGATGGAGAAGCGTGCAAGCTGCCGAAGACTAGCGCGTTACTCCGACACGTACCATAGCTTGACCCGTCCGCCTTCCCGTATGCTCGCGACGGCCGTGTCCGATGCCCCTCTCATCTCGATCCCTGCGGGGGACGACGCCCTGCTGGCTGAGTGTCGCGTCGAGACTTTTCGGGCCGGAGGCCCGGGCGGTCAACACCAGAACCGTACGGAGTCCGCCGTGCGCCTCGTGCATATTCCGACGGAGGTTCGCGTCACCGCGCGTGAAGAGCGCAGCCAGCATCGAAATCGGGCTCTCGCTCTGAAGCGCCTTCGTGTGCGGCTGGAGGAGCTCAACGAGCGAGACAAGCCACGGATCGAGACCCGCGTTCCCCGGAGTCAGAAAAAGAAGAGACGGGACGCCAAGAAGAGACGAAGTGACACCAAACGGATGCGGAAGCCCCCCGGTCCCGATGAGTGATCTGACTCCGGGCCAGCAAAGCCCGCCCCCGACTTCGAGTTCACCCAGTCCGTGCCGGCCGGGGACCCCGTGCCGCACATCGCGTTGCCGGCGGGCGGCTGAGCGCCCGTCATCCTCCCGCGAAGCGGCAAGTGGGCCCGCCAGGACTTGAACCTGGGACCTACCGATTATGAGTCGGCTGCTCTAACCAACTGAGCTACGGGCCCGAAGTCCGGAAGATAGCGTGCCCGGCAGCGACTGGGGAGCAGCCCGTCATGTGTGGCTCTCCGCGTCGACGCTCTATGGACGAAGAGGCGCGGCAACTAACTTTTCCGCGTCCGCTCCCGGTCTCTTCGAGTCGGGAACACAGAGTATGCGCGGAGTCTGCATCGCGATGAGAGTGCTCGTGGTCGGCGCCGGTGAAGTTGGCTTCCACCTCGCTCAACGACTCTCGGAAGAACATCAGGACGTCGTCATCATCGAGGGCGATCCCGAGCGAGCCGAAGTGGCCGCGCAACAGCTCGACGTTCAAACGATCATCGGCAACGGGGCCTCGATCTCCGTGCTCGAAAGGGCTTCCGTCAGAGACGCCCAGATGCTCCTGGCGGTCACCAGCGCGGACGAGGTCAATCTGATTGCCTGTCTCGCCGCGAAGAAGCTCGGCGTCCCCTACACGGTCGCCAGAATCTCGAATCCGGACTACTACGAGTCCGACTCCGTCCTCTCCAGCGATCAGGTCGGTATCGACCTGATGGTCAACCCGGAGCGGGAGTGCGCCAGGGAAGCCTTCCAGCTTCTCAAGAGTGCGGCCTTCACGGAGGTTGCCGAGTTCGCAGCCGGTCGAGTTCAGTTGGTCGGACTCAAGGTGCTCGAGGGAGCACCGGTCGCGGGACGAAGCATCCGCGAGCTTCGTTCGGAGTTCCTTCCAGTCGGCTACCACTACGTCACGGTGGCCATCGTGCGAGACGGCGAGACGATCATCCCCAAGGCGGAGACGACCATCGAGGCGGGAGACCGGATCTATCTTCTCTCTCCTTCCTCCGAGATCGATCAGGTCCCTCCGCTGGCCGGGTACGACCGATTCGAACTCCGTCGCGTCATGATCGCGGGCGGGAGTCTTGAAGGTCAGTACATCGCGGAGCTCCTCGAACGGCACGGAGTCGAGTGCACCATTCTCGACCGAAATCGTCGGCGTTGCCTGGAGTTGGCAGAACTGCTGCCGAAATCGCTGATCCTTCACGCTGATGCGACCGACCTCGAGCTTCTGGAGATGGAAGGCGTGAGCGGAAGCGATGGCTTCGTCTCCTCCACGGGGAGCGACGAGACCAATCTGCTCTCAAGCCTGCTTGCCAAGCAGGCGGGGGCTCGGAAGGTCCTCAGCCTCGTCCACAAGTTCCAGTATCTCAGCCTGGTTCCGGCGGTGGGCGTCGACTCCAGCCTCTCACCCCGCATGTCCACGGTGAACGCGATCCTTCGCCGAGTACGCCGGGGACGAGTGATGACCGTGGCCACACTCTCCGGCATTGAGGCCGAGGCCATCGAGTTCGAGGTGCGTCAGGAATCCCGGATCGCCGGACAGGCACTCCGGGACGTCGACTTTCCAAGACGTGGGGTCGTCGGGACCATCCTTCGGGGTGACGAGATCATCCTGCCCCGTGGCGAGGACGTGCTGCACCCCGGAGATGACGTGATCGTCTTCGCCATGCCCGACGCCATTCCCGCCGTCGAGGCGCTGTTCGACTGATGTCGCTCTCGAAAGTCGCCAACGTCGTGGGGCTGCTTCAGATCTTCATCGCCCTCTCCATGTTCGTGACCGGTCTCGTCGCCGCCTTCTACGGAGAAGGTGACGCGATGGCCTTCTTCCAGGCGGGCGCGGTCACCTTCATCTTCGGCTGGGGCATCTACCTTGCCACTCGCTTCGACGAGGACGTCACCACACGGGAAGGCTTCGCCATCGTCACGATGGCGTGGGCAGCGACGGCGGCCTTCGGCAGCCTGCCGTACCTGTTCAGTGGTGTGCTCGACTCTCCAATACGCGCCGTATTCGAGGCGATGTCCGGATTCACCACGACCGGAGCCACCGTGTTTTCCGATATCGAGGCACTGCCGCACGGGATCCTGCTGTGGCGTTCGATGACACACTGGATCGGCGGCATGGGCATCATCGTGCTGGTGATTGCCGTTCTGCCGTACCTCGGCGTTGGTGGGATGCAGCTCTTCCGGGCCGAGGTCCCCGGGCCAACGCCCGAGCGCCTGCGCCCGCGCATCACGCAGACGGCCAAGCTTCTCTGGTTGGTCTATTTCGGCCTGACGGCGGTTCTGACCGTGCTCTACCTCGTGGGAGGGTTGAATCTCTTCGACGCGGTCAACCACTCCTTCTCCACGCTCGCCACCGGAGGCTTTTCGACGAGAAATGCCTCGATGGCGGAGATGTCACCGTTCATTCAGTGGGTGACCATCGTGTTCATGTACCTGGCCGGCGTGAACTACGCGCTCCACTTCCGCGCCGTGACCGGGGATGTCCGGTACTTCCGCGACGAGGAGTGGAAGTTCTTCACCATCGTCCTTCTCGCCGCTGCCGGTTCAATCATCTTGCTGAATTCTCTCGCAGGGGACGCGACCGGTGCGCAGGGGATTCGGGACGGCGTCTTCCAGGTGCTCGCGATCACCACCACGACCGGGTACGTCTCGGCCGACTATGAATTGTGGGTGCCTGGCTCGCGCATGGTGCTCTTTGCGCTGTTCTTCGTGGGCGGCATGGCCGGAAGCACGAGCGGCGGTGTGAAAGCGCTGAGGGTCATGCTCATTCTGAAACAGACCGCGAACGAGCTGCGCAAGCATCTGCATCCGAGGGCGATCCTGGTGACACGGATCGGCCGAAAGCCCGTCCGGGAGGACGTCGGCGCTCGTGTGGTGGGCTTCGTGGTGCTGTACCTCCTGATCTGCCTGGCAGGGGCGCTCGCACTGGCTCTTACCGGCATCGATCCGCTCACGGCAATCGGAGGCAGCATCGCATCGGTCGGGAACGTGGGCCCTGCGTTTGCCGGCCTCGGACCGACCGACAACTATGGGTGGATGTCAGGTCCCGGTTTGGGCGTGCTGACCTTTCTCATGCTGGTAGGACGACTTGAGATCTATACGGTTGTTCTTCTTTTCCACCCCGAGCTGTGGAAGTCCCGGGGAGCGTACCACTAGGCCTCTGGCCCTCCTCCTCGTCGGCGTCCTGTGGCATGCACCGGCCGCGGCCCAGCGGGTGGTACTGGTGCACGAGGAGCCCCGGCACCGGCTCATCCACGAGACGCCCGATCTTCGCGTGCTCGACGTACAGATCCAGCCAGGCGACACCACGCTGTTCCATACACATGACGGGCCAATCACCTACGTGACGATCGGGACATCGAGCACGGATCAGATGGCACTCGGGGCAGCCTGGAACGGAACCCGGCCTCGGAATCCTCCGCCCGGCCGCGTGGGGGCGGTGCGCGCAGTCCAATCGTACGCCCAAACGCCCCTCACCCACCGCGTCACCAATGTCGGCGGTACGCTTTTCCGGCTGATCGCAGTGCCTACACGCCGCCCGGGAAGCGATTCGGAGGCGACGGTCACTCTACCGGGCGACGTCGTCAACGAGAATCGGTGGTTTCGTCACGCGAGGATCTCGCTCGCCGCGGGGGAGGAATCCGGGAGCCACACAGCGGCGTCTCCGACGGTCCTGGTTCTGACTCGGGAGGGCCGGGTGGCGATCGAGCGAGCGGGCGGTTGGGTCACTTCCCTTGAGATGGCCGGGCAAACCGCGGTCCTCGATCGTGGGGACCGCTACTCCATTCTCAACGCCGGCCACGAGGAGGTGGACGTCGTGATCGTCGAGGTGCGCTGACGAGGAGGTACTCCGGTCACCTCGAGTAACGAGCCTTGAAGTCCGCGTCGTCCATGAGCATGTACCGGACTCCCTCGACCCACCCGGCCAGTGTCGGGATGAGGGTCCAGCAGAAAATCAGGTACAGAAAGCCGGCCATCCAATTGCCGAGATAGAAGCGATGCAGTCCGATGCCTCCGGTGAAGACGGCGAGCACCGTGGCCAGCCCCCTGCTCTTACCGGACGCAACGGCCACGGGGACCGCACCAGCGTGGGCCGGATAGGGTCGGCGCTGACACTCTGCACACAGTCCGCGGGCTGCCCACTCCCCGCGGACCGCTGTACCACAGCCTTCGCAGCTCCTCGAAATCCACTCACCGCAGTGGCGACACTTCTTGGCAGCGACGCCGATCTCCGCCTGACAGAATGGACAGGTCACCGTTTCGCTGGCTGTCATGATCACCTCGGGCTTCCGGCTCGGCGCGGAGCCGAGAGCGCCGGCGCATAGGGTGTGGACAACCTACTCCTACGAGCGCGACGGCGCGTCGGATTCGTCGCTGTTACCGGGTGAGCGTTCGAATCTCGTCATCGCGCAGGTCTCTCCATGCGCCGCGCTCGAGCCGACCGAGCCGGATCGGGCCGAATCGCTCGCGACGCAGACGCATGACGGGGTGCCCGACTGCAGACAGCATCCTGCGCACCTCTCGCTTACGGCCTTCGGTCAGCACCAGTGTGAGACGTGAGCTCACATCGCCGACCTTCAAGAGGCGCGCACGCACCGCGCGCGCCATCCCGTCGTCGAGGTCCACTCCTGCCGTGAGTCGGTTGACCGTATCCCGATCGACCTGTCCGGCCACCTCGAGCCAGTATTCACGTTCGACCTCTCCACCCGGGTGGGCGAGCGCGTTGGCGAGTTCTCCGTCGTTCGTAAGCAGAAGCAGCCCTTCGGCGTCCCGGTCCAGCCTCCCGACATAGCGCAACCCGTGCATGCCCTCGGGCAGGACGTCGTAGATCGTCGTCCCTCCGTGCGGATCAGTGCGCGTCGTGAGCACCCCGGGCGGCTTGTGGAAGACCACCCAACGCCTCGCTGCCACTCCGACACGCTCACCGTCGACCGTGACCACGTCACCGTCAGGGTTCACACGCACGCCAAGCTCGGTGACCACCGAGCCGTTCACGGAGACGCGCCCGGCCACCATGAGGCGCTCGGCCTCTCGCCTTGACGCGCGTCCCGACTGAGCGATGAACTTCTGCAGACGGACCGGCTCAGCCACAGCGGGTCACAAGTCCGGCCGAGAAGGTTCGTCAGCTTCGGACTCGAGCTCGGACCCGGCCTGGGGCTCAGACTCGGACTCAGCCTCAGCCTCAGGCTCAGCCTCAGCCTCAGGCTCGGCTTCGGGCTCCGCCGCCAGGCGATCCTGTTGGTCTGCCCCCTCGCTGGACTCCTCACCCTCGGCCGCTTCCCCGTCCTCGGGGTCTTCCGGTCCGAGTGGCAATCGATCCCGCAGCACGACGGGGAGTTCTTCCGGTCGTGGGAGGTCTTCCAGGGATCCGAAACCGAAGTGCTCCAGGAAGAACGTCGTGGTTCCGTACAGCAGCGGTCGCCCGAGGCCCTCCCCGCGTCCGACCACATCGATCAGACGTCGGTCTTGAAGTGTCCGAATCACACCCGACGCACTGACACCCCGGATGTATTCGACCTCCAGCCGGCCGATCGGCTGCCGATATGCGATGATCGCCAGGGTTTCCAGCGAGGGGCCGGAGAGGCGAGACGCCCGAGGCACGTTGTCGAACCGCTCCAGATATGGAGCGTATTCCGGTCGCGTCAGGATCTGATATCCCTCTGCCAGCTCATGGATCTGGAAGGACCGCGCCGCGTCATCGTACTCGGCACGCAGGAACTGCAGCGCTTCCTCGACCTGATCCTCGTCGAGCATTTCGTCGGCACGAGCGATCTCGTCCGCGGTAAGGGGTGCGTCCGAGGCAAAGAGAACCGCCTCGACGATCTGGTACGCGTTCACGTGTCGCTTCCTTCGTCGTCGTTCGAGGTCGTTGGGTCGTCGACAGGGGTGTCCTGCTCGACGGGTGCGTCGTCGATCGGGCCAGCGTCATCCGCCTCCAACCGCTCATTACGGCGATAGATCCACAACTCGGAAAACGGGCTCGTCTGACGAAGGAACAGGATCCGACGTCGCGTCAACTCGAGGCCAGCCAGAAACGTCATCACGCCATGTGACCGCTCACGGAAGCCGGACAAGAGCTTTCCGAACTCGACCCGCGTATTCGCCTTCAGGGCGTCGAGAATCAGGACCGCCTTCTCCTCCATCGTCACCTTGCGGGCCGAAATCCGGTGTTCGCGCTCTGCCGGGATCGGCATCTTCACCTCGAGCGCCGCGGCGAAGACATCCTCCCATTTGGTCTCCAGTGGGATCTCCTCGATGGGCCTCTTGGGCCGTGGTGGCACATACCCCTTCCCGTGCCGACGGCTGCGATCGGCCTCTGCCGCACGAAGTCGCTGGGAAACATCCCGGATCTGTTCGTACTCGAGGAGTCGACGCACGAGTTCGGCTCGCGGATCCTCGTCCTCCTCGTCCTCCGATCTCGGCAACAGCATCTGCGCCTTGATGTGGATGAGGGTCGCCGCCATCTCCAGGAATTCCCCTGCGCCGTCCAGGTCGTCGACCTCCAAACCCTTGATGGCCTGCAGAAACTGGTCGGTGATCTTCGCGATCGGGATGTCGAAGATCTCGATATCCTGCGTGCGAATGAGATGCAGCAGGAGGTCGAGCGGCCCCTGAAAGCGCTCAATGTCGATGACGAGGAATCCGTCTCGGACGGGTGCACCCTCGGTGACGGTCAGATCCACAGTTCGACGAACCAGTTTGCAGCGCTGCTCAGGAAGTACACGGGAGAGAGCGCTACTCCGAGGGCGCCCGGCACGAAATAGATGATGCCCATGAGCGCGAGAATACCGTACTGGCCGAAGTCACGATACCGCCGCGCCACCCCTTCAGGCAGGATGTGCGCGACCACATGGGATCCGTCGAGTGGGGGTATCGGCAGCAGATTGAAGAACGCCAGCACCAGATTGATCAGAATCGCCATTTGGAACGTCAGGAACAGAACGTTCGCCACACCGGCCGGCAGCGCGCCCAACGAGTCCACCTTCGTCAGGACGGCCAGGACGAGCGTGGAGATCGCTGCGAGGACCAGGTTCGAGACAATTCCGGCCATCGAGACTCGAATGTCACCTGCTACATAATTCCTGTAGTTCAGGGGATTGACCGGCACGGGCCTCGCCCATCCGAAGAAGATTCCGCTCCCGGACAAATAGAGAAGAGCCGGGACGATAAAGGAGCCGAGCGGATCCAGGTGGGGGATCGGGTTCAGCGTAATCCGTCCCAGCTTTTCGGCGGTGTCATCACCCTCCCGGCGGGCCTGCCACGCGTGGGCGACCTCGTGGACGACGATGGATCCGATCAGCACGACGATGACAAGGAGAGCTTCCATAAGGCGACTAAGCTATCGCCCCCCACCTGCGGCCCGTACCCGTTGATCCCGTTCTCGGACTCGTCTAGCTTTCTCTGCTACGATTTCTTCGAAGAACCGCACCACCACCCAGCAATGCCGAATATCAAGAGTGCCAAGAAGCGGATGGAGCTCAGCGCCGCTGCACGTCTCAAGAACCGAGCGGAGCGCTCCCGGATCCGCTCTGCCATCAAGAGCGTTCGTGCCGCGGAGTCTGCCGCAGACGGTGCAGCCAGCCTGACCGCCGCCGTAGCTCTGCTCGACCGTGCCGCGACTCGCCGCCTGTATCACCCCAATCGGGTAGCACGCATCAAGAGTAGCCTCACTCGGCACGTCAACTCGCTGGGCTGAGCCATCGCGGGAGCTGACGCTCCCGTCTTCAACGATCGAGACCCGGAGGCTTCGAGCCCCCGGGTCTCTTTCTGTTTCCCTGTCCGGCAACGGGCCGGATCGCGCCCGACCCGCTGAAATCGTGCTTCCGCTCTGGGTCAGGCGCTCCAGACGATCCGTCCCCCGACGATCGTGACGCGCGGCCGTCCCGTCAGTTCCCAGCCCGCGAACGGGGTATTGCGACTCTTCGACAGGAAGGCCGCCGGATCGACCGTCCACGTCTCCCTCGCATCAAACACGGTCACGTCCGCGACGGATCCTTCCACAAGCGTTCCCCCCGGGAGATTGAACGCCCGGGCAGGCTGACAGCTCATCCGCTCGACCATCGTCGGCAGGTCGATCACACCCTCGTTCACCACACGTGTGAGTACCACACCGAGTGCGGTCTCTAGCCCGACGATCCCGTTCGGAGCATCGGCGAAGGCCGCCTCTTTTTCATCGTAGTGATGGGGCGCATGATCGGTAGCGATCGTGTCGAGCGTACCGTCCGCAACCCCGGCCCGTACGGCGTCCACATCCTGCTGGGTACGGAGCGGTGGATTCATCTTCGCCTCGGTCCGGTATCCCTCGACCGCCGCTTCAGTCAGGACGAGGTGGTGAGGCGACGCCTCCGCGGTCACCCGCACTCCGCGCGCCTTCGCCTGCCGGATCATCTCCACTCCGTGCCGGGTCGAGCAGTGCTGAAGGTGGATATGTCCGCCCGTCAGCTCGGCCAGCATGAGGTCTCGCACGACGTGGATATCCTCGGAGGCGTTCGGCTTGCCCGCGAGCCCGAGTCGTGACGACATGACACCCTCGTTCATATGCCCATTGGCGGAGAGTGTGATGTCCTCGGGATGGTCGGCGACCGGAATTCCGAACGTCTGGGCGTATTCCAGCGCCAGCCGCATGAGCCCCGAGTCCATCACGGGACTGCCATCGTCCGTGATCGCGACCGCCCCGGCGTCGACCATCTCACCCACCAGCGCCAGGCGCTCGCCCGCCCGGCCGACCGAGATACAGCCCACAGGATAGACCCGGGCCTTGCCGGCCTTCTTGCCCTGAGCGACGACGAAACCGACGCCCGCGGGGTCATCGATCGGTGGATCGGTGTTCGGCATCGCACAGATCGACGTGAAGCCTCCGGCGGCGGCGGACGCCGCCCCCGTCGCGATCGTTTCCTTGTGCTCCTCCCCCGGCTCGCGCAGATGCACATGCACGTCGATCAGGCCGGGCGTCACCACCAGACCCGAACAGTCGATCGTCTGCGCGTCTTCAGGTGCATCGACGGACGCCGCGACCGACGCGATCTGCCCGTCGACGAGCAGCACGTCTCGCGTGTCGTCCAGATTCTGGCTCGGATCAACGACACGACCGCCCTTCAGCAAGAGCTTCTCGCTCATGATTCGGCTCCCTGCTTCGCGGCTTCGGCCTTCTCGGGCCGACCCCCTGCGAGCAGATAGAGGACCGCCATTCGGACGGCGACCCCGTTGGTGACCTGGTTGAGGATGACCGAGTGCGACCCGTCCGCGACATCCGAGTCGATCTCGACCCCGCGGTTCATCGGCCCGGGATGCAGGATCAGTAGATCCCTGGGCGCCGCGTCCAACCTCTCGGACGTCACCCCCCAGATTCGGTTGTACTCCCTCAAGCTCGGTACGTACCCGGATTCCATTCTCTCGAGCTGGAGTCGCAGGACGTTGAGCACGTCCGCCCACTGGATCGCGTCCTCGATGTGAGGAAATACGTGACACCCGAGCTCTTCGACCATCGGAGGCAACAACGTCCGCGGGCCGCACACGGCGACCTCGGCGCCGAGCGTGCGGAGTCCGTAGATGTTCGAACGTGCCACGCGCGAGTGCAGAATGTCTCCGACGATACAGACCTTGAGACCATCGAGGCTGCCCATGTGGTCTCGGATCGTCAGCAGGTCGAGGAGACCCTGCGTCGGATGCTCGTGCCAACCGTCGCCCGCGTTGATGACGTTCGAGGGGATACGGTCCGCGAGGAATCGTGCAGCGCCCGAAGCACCGTGTCGCATGACCACCATGTCGATGCGCATGGCCTCGAGATTACGGGCCGTGTCGACGAGCGTCTCTCCTTTCACCACGGAAGAACCGCTCGACGAGATGTTCACCGTGTCCGCGCTGAGTCGCTTCTCGGCGAACTCGAACGAGATCCGCGTCCGGGTCGACGCCTCGAAAAAGAGGTTCACGATCGTCTTGCCGCGCAGGACTGGCACCTTCTTGATGCGTCGCTCGGAGATCTCCTTGAACGGCTCGGCCGTGTCCAGAATCTGAAGGATCTGACCCGCGGTCAGACGCTCCAGGCCGACGAGATCCTTGCCCAGGGGCGGGACGGTCTCGGTCACGCGTCCTCCGTCTCGGTCTGGATGAGTTCAACACCGAGGCGGCCGTCCAGCTCGGGCACCAGCACTTCGACACGCTGGCCCTCGAGCACCTGGACGTCCCGTCCGGTGATGTCGGGATGGATGGGCAACTCCCTGCCGCCGCGGTCCACGAGCACACAGAGCAGAATCCGCTTCGGGCGACCCCAGTCGCCCAGCTCGTTGAGCGCCGCGCGCGTGGTTCGGCCCGTGAAGGCGACGTCATCGACGATGACTACGCACTTGTCGTCGATACCACCCGTGGGCAGCTCCGAGCCTCCGACGATGGGTCGGGGCCCGACGACCTCCAGATCGTCGCGGTACAACGTGATATCGATCGAACCGCTGTCGATCTGCACGCCCTCCGACTGCTCGATCTCGTCGCGGATCATCGCCGCCACGTGCGTGCCGCGGCGGTGGATGCCCATGAGAACCAGATCCTCCGTGCCACCATTTCGCTCCACCACCTCCCTGGACATCCGGGCGACGGCCCGACGAACGTCCGACTCACTCATGACGTGGATGCGATTCGGTGTCGGCATCTGATCCTGTCCAGGGGAACGCGCGGGCTCGAGGAGGCACCCCGACGCCCGAGGGCGGCGGAAAGTTCGGCGTTGGCCGGCCCACGGTCAACGACCCAACGGTCGCCCTGTCATCCCGCGGGCAGATCCACCATTCTGTGCACGACGCACGCCTCCGGAATGATCTCCCGACGCACCTGCCCATGCGCTTTCGCCCGCTTCTGCTCGCCGCGCTGTGCCTCCTGCCGACTGTCCCCCTCGCAGGCCAGGAGGTGGCGGACGCTCCACCCGTGATGCTGTCGAACATTCCGTTCGATATCAAAGTGAAGGGAGGCACGGAAGAATCTTCATGGTTCGAAGTGCAGAACGTGCGCGGAGATGTGCTCGCTGGAGGCACGGTACTCCCGCACGATTCGGCGTACGCGACTGGCGTCGTGATCTCGTCGAGTGACGACCTTCCCCTGACGGTGCTCGTCGGCGACGCATCCTTCGACGTGGACGCGACCGTCATTCCGGGGTGGGCATCGATCCTGCCTCCCCTGCTGGCGATCGCGCTCGCACTCATCTTCCGGGAGGTCGTGACGGCCCTGTTCGCCGGCGTCTGGCTGGGCGCCTTCTTCGTGGTCGGCTTCAACCCGTTGACCGCGACGGGCCGGCTCGTGGACCTGTTCATCGTCCCGGCGGTCGCCGATGCCGATCATGCCGCCATCATGGTCTTCACCCTCTTTCTGGGTGCCATGGTCGGGATCGTATCACGGAACGGGGGCACGCAGGGCATCGTGAAGGCCGTGGAGCCCCTCGCCCGGACTCAGAAGCGTGGAAAAATCGCCACCTGGGGTGCGGGCATGGCAATCTTCTTCGATGACTACGCGAACACCCTGATCGTCGGCAACACCATGCGGCCGATCACGGACCGCCTGAAGATATCTCGCGAGAAGCTGGCCTACCTTGTCGACTCTACGGCCGCCCCCGTCGCCGCCCTGATCCCCGTGTCGACGTGGGTCGGGTACGAAATCAGCCTCATCGGTGATGGATTCGAGATCGCGTCGTCGCAAACTCCGGAGGCGGCCGGCGTCCTCATGGGCGCAAGCGCCTTCACCATCTTCGTTCAGACTATTCCGTATCTCTTCTATCCGCTCCTTGCGCTGGCGTTCGTCTTCATGACGTCAATCAGCGGACGCGACTTCGGTCCGATGGCGAAAGCCGAGCTCAGGGCAGCCGCGGGGGGTGGACTGCACGCGCCCGATGCCACCTTGCCGACGGACACCGCGTCCGAAGAGATGCAGCCGAAGGAGGGGGCCCCACAGAATTGGTGGAATGCCGGCCTGCCGGTCCTGACCGTGATCGTCGTCGTGCTCGCCACCCTCTACACGACCGGCCGCGCCGGCGCGGGCCCCGAGGCTGGACTGCGTGACGTCTTCGGCGAGGCCGAGTCCTACAACGCCCTGCTCTGGGGCTCCCTCTCGGGTGCCGTGGTCGCGATCGCACTCTCGCTTGGCCAGAGGCTTCTGACCCTCCGCGAGTGTGTCGAATCGGCCGTTGGCGGCTTCAAGTCGATGATGATCGCGATGGTGATCCTCGTGATGGCGTGGTCCCTCGGGTCGGTCACCGAAGTCATCGGGACGTCCCTCTTCCTTCAGACCATCCTTTCGGACCGCATCGCCGTGCAGCTCATCCCGGTCATCGTCTTCGCGACCTCGGGCGCAATGGCATTCGCGACCGGGACGTCATGGGGCACCATGGCGATCATGCTCCCTGTCGCGATCCCGCTCGTCGTGGGATTGGGTGGAGTGGACGTACTCCCGGGAGGGCCATTGGAAGCCGTCCTTCTTGGAAGCATCGGGTCTGTGCTCGCCGGAGCGATCTGGGGCGACCACTGCTCTCCGATTTCGGACACGACGGTCCTGTCCTCGACGGCATCTGCGTGTGATCACGTCGACCACGTGAAGACTCAGCTTCCCTACGCCCTGGTCGTGGGCATCCTGGCCATGTTGCTCGGCAATGTCGGAACCGCGTACGGTCTTCCGCCGCTCGTCGGGCTTCTGATCGGCGTGGCCATCCTCGCCGTGATCCTTCGGGTGATCGGGACCCCCGTGGAGAACGCCGAGGTGCAGGGCTAGGGCTGCGCGGACCGGCGCTTCACGCACGACCCCTTAGCGTCCGAACCGTCCTTCTGCGATCTGGCGGAGGAACGGGCGTTGGGGATCACCCATTCCTTCGCCCACCGCCCAGTCGTAGGAAAAGAGGACGACGCCACCCGAGTCCTCGGCGCGCGCGATGTCAATCATGCCGAGGGTGCCTTCCGGGGTGTTCATGTACGCGCCGATGCCGGCCCAGACACGATCGGGGTGCCCCGCAGCAGTCCTCGCCGTCCGGACGAGTGCCCGGAATCGGCCAGCGTCGGGCGTGTACGCCATCGGGACAGCGACGTCGATAATCCCGCGCTCGAGCCACGACGGCCATTCTTGAAAACGATCGTTCAGGGCCAACTCCGCGTCGGCGATGACGGCGGCCGAGATCGTGATCCTCGGCTTGATCGTCTTCACGTCTCGGTGGATCCGCTCCACGAGACGGGTCACGTGTTCGCGGCGGAAGTCGCCCCAGAGCTCGGGTTCCCCGTCCACGAAGGCGTATAGATCCGACTCGTACGCCTCGTCGAGGTGATCCCACCGGGCCGGATCGAGGCCCGCCCGAGCCCACAACCGGAAGCGCTCCAGTGCGCCGATAGAGTAGTCGTACTGGGCAGACGGAAAGCGGATGTAGTCGAAGTGCAGCCCGTCGAGGTCATACCGCGCCGCCAGATCGAGCCAGATGGCGTGTACCCGGTCCTGGACCGCCGGATGCGAGGGGCTGGTGTACACCCCTTCCACAGTCGTTGAGTTGTCCCTCGCGTACTGAATGAGGCCACCCACGAACCGGTCGTCGAACGGGTCGATGCCGACCATCTCACGTCCGAGCTCACGAGGCACCGACAACCAGTCCGGGTGTGCATTGAGGATGTGAGCTGGACTCTCGGGCAGCGCGGCGGGGCCCCAGACCAGATGTGTATTCACCCATGCGTGCACCGCCATGCCGCGGGCGTGCGCCTCCTGGATCACCAGCTCCAGGGGATCGAACGGACCCGCGTCGCGCAGGGACTCTCCGCGCGGCTCGATCGACGAGCTGTAGAATGCGTCGGCACGTCCACGAACCTGCACGATCAGGGTGTTGATGCCGTTCCGGTCCGCGTCGGCCACCATGTCTCGCACGGCCTGTTCGGATGTCATCGTGAAGCGGACCACCCATACGGCCCGCACTTCGTCGAAGATTCGAAGCGGGTCGACCGTGACCGTCTGAGTCGCCTCCAGCGTGCGATCGTCCGCAGACGCAGGCGCAGGCATCGATGTGGGCGCGGGCGCGGGCGCCCCGGCTGGGATCGGATAACTGGATGGCACGCTCACCACGCGACAACCCAGCAGGAGGAACGGGAGAACCAGGGCCGACAACGCTCGCTTCATCGCCTTGCCTTGAAGAACGCCTTCAGCATGGAACTCGCCTCCTCCGCCATGATCCCGGGGGTCACCGCACAACGATGGTTCAGTCGGTCGTCCTTGAGAAGGTTTTCGATCGAGCCCCCCATGCCCGCCTTCGGGTCATGGGCAGCGAACACGACCCGCGGGATTCGGGCGAGCACGATCGCACCCGCGCACATCGCGCAGGGCTCGAGTGTCACGTAGAGCGTCGTGTTGAGCAGTCTCCAGTCACCCTCCAGCGCCGCCGCCGCTCGAATCGCCACGACCTCCGCGTGGGCCGTTGGGTCGGAATCCCCGATCGTGCGGTTGCTGCCCTCGGCGAGGACCAAGCCGTCCCGTACGATCACCGCACCGACGGGGACCTCGCCGCGCGCCTCCGCCCCGCGCGCAAGCTCCAGGGCGCGCGCCATCCACGTCTCATCCTGAGACACGTCCGCCACGGGAGAGGAAGACGACGGAGACGGCGTGGACGCCATCTTCGCCGGGAGACCCCTAGTGCTGGGTCAGGTTGAGGGACCCCACCTCGTCCATCCGACGGTAGAAGCCGGTGACCCGCCCCAGCACCTGGAGCGTGTCGGCGTCTTCCACGAGCGTCATGCCGCCGCCAGGCTGCAGTGCTTCGAGCTTGACGCCGCCACTGCTGCGAGAGAAGCGGTGGAACGCCGAGTCGTCCCCGAATTCGGCGACGATGACCGAACCGTCGTCGATGTCGTCGATCGTGGCCGGCGAGACGAGAACCAGGTCGCCCTCCGCGACCCCGAGGACCGCGAGATCGCCTGCATTCGCTCGGACCATGAAGGATCCGTCACGGCTCCCCAGCTGGCGATCCACCGAGACGTACGCGTCGGCGTCCGCCGAGCCGTCCGACGGCATCGCGGCGAAGCACGGTACGGCGACGGTGTCCGCGCTGAGATCGACCCCGAGAATTTTCACTCCGCGGGATCGCGAAGGATCGCGCTCGAGACATCCCTTCTCGGCGAGGGCCTGAAGGTGTTCGGACACGGTCTTCGTGCTCTTGATTCCGAAGCGTTCGCCAATCTCCCGGATCGACGGCTGATAGGTGTTCGCGCGCAGGTACTGGACCATGAAGTCGAGGATCTTCCGCTCGATTTCAGTGAGCGGCTCGGCCTGATGACCGGCGGCCGGCGATTCGCGCTGCACGAGTGCGTCCGTTCTAGCCAACAATCAACACCTTGGAGGGGGGGGCGATCGTGCGCCCGGCGGGAGATCGGGAGCTATCCTAATGTGCGTCCGAGAAAGGTGTCAAGAAAGCAGTTCTTTCAACGCTCACGGATCCGGGTGACGCCATCTTCCATGCGTTTCAGCGCCCTCTCCCGACCCAGCAGCACCAGGACGTCGAAGATGCCAGGACTGGCCATGTTTCCGGTCAGTGCGACACGCAGCGGATGGATCAACTTCCCTGCACCGACCTCCATCGATTCAGCCCGCGCGCGCAACGCGCTCTCGAGGTCTTCCCGGGTCCACACCACGCCGTCGAACGCATCCGTCAGGGCGTCGATTCGATCGATCGCAGATGCAGGATCCTTGTCCCAGTGTTTTGCGACGGCCTTCTCGTCGAAGTGGAGTTCGTCGCACAGGAACGGACGTGCCTGATCGCCAAGCTCGTCGAGCGTGCGTGCGCGAGGCTTGATCACCTCGAGGAGCTCAGCGACCCAGATCTCATCGTTGAGCAGGTCCGGGCGGAACGATTCCTCGCCGTCCAGATGCCTCCGGATGTGCTGGACCAGCTCGTCGTCGGGGTGCTCGGCGAGGTGGCGGCCGTTCAACCACGCGAGCTTCTCGGTGTCGAAGACGGAGGCTGACTTGAGCAAACGATCGGTGCTGAAGGCCTCGATCAGCTCCTCCCGGCTCATGAACTCGCGGTCATCGCCCGGGCTCCAGCCGAGGAGCGCGAGAAAGTTCGCCATCGCCTCGGGGAGAATCCCCTCTTTGGAATAATCTCCGACAGCCGTAGCTCCATGCCTCTTCGATAGCTTCTTCCCGTCTGCGCCAAGGATCAGGGGCACGTGGGCGAAGACCGGTTCGGGGTACCCCAGGGCACGGTAGAGGAGTACCTGCTTCGGCGTGTTCGAAAGATGGTCATCCCCTCGAAGCACGTGTGTGATCCTCATGTCAGCGTCGTCCGACACCACAGCCAGGTTGTACGTAGGGGTCCCATCACTGCGAAGAATCACGAGATCGTCGATGTCTTCGTTGCCGAACCGCATCGGTCCGTGGACGAGGTCCTCGAACACGGTCTCCCCATCCGGAACGAGCAGACGAATGGCGAACGGTTCTCCCGCTTCTGCCTTGCGCCGGGCTTCCTCGAGCCCGAGTTCCTCCATCTTCTCTCTCGCCACCCGACTCGGATGCATGCCCCGTTCCTGGGCCTCGGCTCGGACCGTCTCCATATCGGAGAAGTCGCGGTAGGCCTTTCCCTCCGAGAGCAGGCGGTACGCATCCGCCCGGTGGCGCTCCAGGCCCTCGCTCTGAAAGAACGGACCCTCGTCCCAGTCCACACCGAGCCACGTGAGGCCGTCGAGAATGACCTGCGTGTGCTCGTCACTGGACCGCGCCCGGTCCGTATCCTCGATGCGAAGGACGAAAACGCCTCCCTCGTGGCGTGCAATGAGCCAGTTGAACACGGCCGTGCGCGCGCCACCGACGTGCAGATAGCCCGTCGGGGACGGGGCAAAGCGAAGTCGCATGGTCACGGGTCGAGCCTCTCACTGAGCAGTGTCCTGGCGGCCTTCGGGTCGGCCGCACCGTTCGTCGCCTTCATGACTTCGCCGATGAAGAGTCCGATCAGGTTGGTCTTTCCACCCCGGTACGCTTCAACTTTGTCCGGCATATTCGACAGTACGCTGTCGATTACGGCCCCGAGCTGATCGGCATCCGACACCGCAGTGAGCCCCATCTCTTCAATCAGCTCGGCGGGATCCCCACCACCTGCGGCCATGCGCACGAGGACGTCCTTCGCTGCTCTTCGACTCACGGCGCCTTCCGCGACGAGACCTACGAGGCGCCCGAGTGCCTCACCGGAGAACCGCAACTCGGCCAGCCCTCCATCTCCCAGGAGGCTACGGACGTCCGTCACGATCCACGACGCCACATCCGCGGGATCCGCATGTTCGCCGAGAGCCGAGTCGAAGAAGGCGGCGATAGCGGCCGACCCCGTGAGAAGATCCGCGTGCTCCGTCGAGAGCCCATGATCCGTCTGCAACGACTCGAATCGCGCCATCAGCGCCGGGTCGGCCTCACGCGCAGCCTGACGAGCGTCACTGATCTGAGGCTTCACCGACGGGCCCGTCACTCTCTCTTCAGACGCGCGCTCCCGCTGGTCCGCGCGATCTGCGCCCACGGCCGCCCTGTACGTGCTCTTCAGAGCCACGATGCGGTTGAAGACCAGACGCTCTCCGCGCCCGTCGGCCGGGTCCCGCCAGAAGTAGCCAGTGCGCTCGAACTGGTATCGGGTTTCAGGGTCGTCCGAAGCGATCGACGGCTCGATCCTGGCCCGCTGGATGACCTGAAGGGAATCCGGGTCGACTCGGTCGATAATGTCGGGCTCGTCGGCGGCATCGGCATCGACCGGACGCAGGAGCGCCGAGAAGAGCCGAACCTCAGCCTCGAGTGCGTCCGCGACGGAAACCCACTGAATCGTGCCTTTCACCTTGCGCCCCCGGGGACTTCCCCCGCCCCGGGTGTCCGGGTCAACGGAGCAGCGGAGTTCCACGACCGCCCCGCCGCCATCCTTCACGACCTCCTCACACCGGATCACGTACGCGCCGCGCAGCCGGACTTCCCCTCCGGGCACGAGTCGGCGGAACCCGTCCGGCGGATCTTCGGCGAAGTCGGATCGCTCGATCCAGACCTCGCGCCCGAACGGCACGAGTCGAGAACCCGTGCGGTCCACGTCGGGTGGGAACGAATCGATCTCGAACGACTCGGCATGCCCCTCGGCGAGATTCGTCAGGACGACCCTGAGCGGATCGAGGACGGCCATGACCCTCGGCGCCTCGGCGTTGAGAACCTCCCGTATTGCGTACTCGAACTTGTCTTCCTCAGTGCGCCCCCCCGAGCGAGACACGCCCACGAGTTGGGCGAACAGCCGTATGGCCTCGGGCGGAACACCGCGGCGCCGGTACGCCGATATCGTCGCGAGTCGCGGGTCATCCCACCCGGACACCAACCCGGCCGCGACCAGAGGACCGATCGCGCGCTTGGAGAGCACCGCATTCTCGAGATCGAGGCCAGCCCACTCGTACTGATGCGGCCGGGGCTCCTCGAAACCCGTGCTCTCGAGCACCCAGTCATACAGTTCGCGGTTGTTCTCGAACTCGATCGTGCAGATCGAATGGGTCACGTCCTCGAACGCATCCTCGAGGCAATGCGCATAGTCGTAGAGTGGATAGATGCACCACGCGTCACCCTGCCGGTAATGGTGGGCGTGTCGGATCCGGTACAGAACCGGATCACGCATGAGCATGTTCGGGTGACCCATGTCGATCCTGCCCCGAAGGACATGCGCGCCGTCTTCGAACTCTCCGTCCCGCATCCGCGCGAACAGATCGAGGTTTTCCTCCACCGACCGATCCCGGTACGGCGAGGGCGTGCCAGGCTCCGTGACGGTTCCGCGACCCTCCCGAATGGCCTCCAGCGGCTGTGAGTCGACGTACGCGAGCCCCTTCCGGATCAGGAGGACGGCGCACTCGTACATCCGCTCGAAGTAGTCGGAGGCGAAGTACAGGTGTTCACCCCAATCCGCGCCCAACCACCGGATGTCCTCCTTGATCCCGCGCACGAACTCCTCGTTTTCCTTCTCGGGGTTCGTATCATCGAATCGGAGGTGGAATCGGCCGCCGAACTCCTCCGCGATCCCGAAATTCAGGCAGATCGCAGTGGCATGGCCGACGTGCAGATACCCGTTGGGCTCGGGAGGGAAACGCGTCACGACACGCCCCCCGTATCGGTCGGAGGCCAGGTCGGCTCGGATCTGCTGCCGGATGAAGTCCGTGCCCTCGGTGGGCGGCGTGTTCGTCTCGCTCATAGGCCCGGGAATTTAGCACAAGCACGAGCAAAAAAGAGCGGAGCAGAAGGCTCGCGCCCCCTGCTCCGCTCTCTCGCCGGACGATACGCGGGTCTACCGCCTTCCGGATGGTCTCCGCGCCACTCCGGACGGTCGCGCCGGCCGTGCACCCGAAGGCCGTGAACTCGCGGACGGACGTGACGTCGAGGGCCGCGCGCCCGAGGGGCGACTCGGCCTCGACACCCGCGGAGCAGAAGCCCGGTTCGGACCCGAAGGCCGCGAGATTCGGCTCGGGACCGCCGGACGGGACGAGCGGACGGGTGCAGAGGGACGAGACGAGCGGACCGGCGTCGAGGGACGCGACATCCGGCCCGACGAAGGCCGCGGGGCCGCGATCCTCGTGGCTCCACCCGACGCCGCAGCCCGGGGAATCGTCCGGCCCGTGCGGGACGGGCTTGCCGCCGACGCCCGTGGCGTGACACGACGGGAGGTCGCGCCCGCTCCCCGAGCCCCCCCCGAGCGACTCGGTGCGGCTGGTCTAGCCTTCAGCGATGATACGCCACTTGCCTGAGGCGTCACCTCACCACTCGTCCGGCGCCGCGGCTTCGCTCGCCGCGGCGTCCCCGAACTCCCCTGGGACGACGCGCCGCCGGATTCGGTGGCCGCCGGATTTGACCCGCGGGGCCTCGCCGTGCGCCCGGCCCGGTCGGTGCCACTGCGGTACCCGTCACGATACACGGCACCACCGCGGCTGCCCCTCGGGGTCACAACCACGTAACCAGGGCGATATCCCCAGTACCCGTATCGGTAGGAGCCCCCGTAGTAGCCATAGGCATCGTAGAAGGGCGAGTAGGGCGAGTATCCGTACCAGAAACCCGGACCCCACCGTGGGCCCCAGTAATGGGCCACGGACATGTACCCGCGATAGTGAACTGGGTATGCGGGCACCTCGTACCGTTCAACGTCGTGGCCGACCTCCACCATGAACTCTTCTGGATTCGACACCGCGACCACGGCGTCGATGAGGTCGTCGGAAGCGCCGGCGTCCGCGAGGGCCATCAGGTCTCCGGCATCGGCTCGGAGGTCTTCGCCCTGAAGAATCACCCACGTCTCCACGGCCTTATCATCCATGGCCACCGAGGCCTCCATCACGTCGCTGATGTCGATCGAGGCCGACGCCGCCATGCGGGCCGATCGAACCACCATGCCCAGATCCGATGAAGGATCCGCGATGTCATGCTCGCGGAGCGTCTCCAGGCTCGCGAGTTCGTACTCCTGCACCCAGGCGAACGGCTCGCCCTCGATCTCCAGCGCACGGACGTCCGCCCACCCCGTGGTGGACAGGAACGTCATGACCCCCGTGCCGGCTCGCGTCTCGGAGTCTCCGCAGAGGAACTCGGTCTTGGTAAAGGCCCGACGCCCATCCTCGGAAAAGACGAGGCTCTCCCAGCCCTCACAGCCTTCGGCACTCACCTCACGTCGCTGGCCATCACCGACGAGCAGCTCGATCGACGAAATCTCTCCGTCCACGTAGTTCGTGACCTCGACGCCCTCGCCAGCTGGGCTGAAGCAGAGGAGCCCGATGTCCTCTTCGGCCCCGACCGCCTGCCAGCAGCCGATGAAGGGCAGCCATCGGCTGTCCAGATCAGCCGTATCCACCTGTCCAGCGGCGGGCAGCGCGGCCAGCGCAAGTGCCAGGGCTCCGGCCGCCACGGACAGTCCCAGGGTGCGATTCATGGTGGTCATGGTACTCCCCCTAGAAGCGGACGGCGAGGCCGCCGATCAACTGGAAGCCGTCCAGATCGATCGGATCGAAGCCGAAGTAATCGCCGTCCATATTGGCGTGGGCCCAGTTGTAGCGGCCCTCCACCGAGAAAAGAAACTGCGGACCGACCGAGATATTCAGGCCGGCCGACGCTCGGGCGAGGAACGCCTGCCCCTCGCTGTAGAAGTCGTCGTAGAAGATGTCGAACGTATCGTAGTCGATGAAATCGCCGAATTGCTCGAAATCGTAGGCCACGAGACCGACGGAACCGCCGAAGAACGGCGATACCGTGCGCGGAACCCACGCCAGGCGCCCGATCGACCGCCCCCGCGGGAGGGGGTAGAACTTCACACCGATGCTCGCGGGCACCTGGGACAGGCCGGTCACCTGAGTGATCGGGAGGTCGTCCTGGTCGACCCAGTCGCGGAACTCGGACTGCTGAGACGACTCCTGGAAGCCCACAGACACAGTGAGGTCCAGCCGTTCCGACATTCGGATCCCGAGTTCCGCACCGAAATACGGCGCGTTGAAATCACTTCCCTCGAGCGTGTGCTCCTCGATCACGAAGTCGAAGATGTCGCTATTGGTCTGCTGAAACGCGTATCCCGACTCGAACTTCACCGTGACACGGGGCTTCTTGAGCAGGTACCCGTCCCCGCTCTGCGCAGTGGCGCCGAGGGGCGTCGCGACGAGCACGACGAGGAAGATCGCGAGGCTGAAAACGATCTCGGTGAAGCGTCTGGCCATGGTGGTGTCCTCTGACCCGATTCCCACTGCTGAATCTCCACTTTTGTGATGCGCAAGCCCCATGCCACCGCGCCCGCACCGAAATATGGCGGATTTACGAGGTTTTTGCGTCCCATCGCGGTGCGGCAACTCCCATCGCCAGGACAGCCCCGTCCCCTCCGGGGGACAGCCTCGGGGCATGATCGCCACGCCCACGTTCGAGCAGATGATATGCCGCCGGCGTGATGGTCAACACGAAGAGTGTCGAAGAGAGCAGGCCACCGATCAGAACCAGCGCGAGCGCATCCCAGATGTTCGTTCCCGCGGGGTCGCCAAAGAGCACGAGTGGCAGGAGGCCCAGAACCGTCGTGGTGGTCGTCATGAGGATCGGACGGACACGCTCGAGCGTCCCGCGGACGATCGCGTCTTCGAGAGCAACATGACGGTCCCGACGACGGATCCCGTTCACGTGGTCGACCAGCAGAATGGCGTTGTTGACCACGATACCGAGCATCATGATCACGCCCACGTACGCCTCTCGTGTAAAGGAGGCATCAGCATAGAAGAAGATCAGATACACCCCGATCAGGGCCATCGGCACGGTGAAGATTACGCAGAGCGGCTGACGCAGTGATTCGAAGAGCGCCGCCGTGACCATGTAGACCAGCAAGAGCGCCACCCCCAGAACCATCCAGATCTGAAGGCGCTCTTCATCATCGATGAAGAAGCCCGTGTCGCTGGCCTCGACCGTATACCCGGGAGGCACGGAGGCCGTCGCGATCACCTGCTCGTGCACGAGGTCTCCCAGCCGTGCCGGCCCGCGGAACTCATATGCCACCGTGCGCTCGTACTGCTGGTCCTCACGGCGGATGCGAGAGAGCACGTCGCGGGACTCGATCGTCACCACATCGCCGAGCCGGATTCGCCTGCCACTCGGTGTGTCGATCAGAGTCTCCCTCAGGGCCAGCACGTCGATCTCCAGATTGTCTTCCAGCTTGACCTGGAACTGGACTTCCTCGCCTCCCAGCTTGATGAATCCGAGCCCCGCCGTTCCCGCCACCGCAGCATTCATCCTCCCACTCAGGTCTTCGACCGTAAGCTCATACTGGGCAATGCGTTCTCGGTCTACGGTCGCCACAAACTCCCATGCCCGATCACGGGTGAAACGACCTGAGGATGCATTCGTGTCGACATCCACCACGCGACTGTGCCGCTCGAGACGTCGCCCCAGGTCCTCCGCGATGTCTCGTACCCGCTCGTAGTTGTAGCCCAGCACCTGAATGCCATACGTCGGGGCCCCACCCCCTCCTCCGTAGAACGAGGGTCCGTACCCGAAGACGCGAACCTCAGCCCCCGTGAACGTGTGGCTGTAGGCCTCCATCTGCTGCTTGATTGCGGGTGGCACCTGAGTGTTTTCCAGGGAATCCGGGAAGGTGATGCGCATGATCCCGAACGTCTGATTGATATCCGCGGTAAAGCGTTCGACCTCGGGGATCGCCTCGACCCGCTCCTCGAAATACTCCATGAGCTGGTCGCTCCGCTCGAGGTTCGAGCCCCTCGGAAGCCGGATCTGGACCAGGATGTACGTGTCCTGCCCTCCGCCCCCTCCCCACATCGCCCACGTGTTCACATAGCGGTCGAAGAGGGTGTAGGACCCGCCGAAGACGAGGAGGGTGACGGTGATGGCCAGCCATGGCCTGCGCACGGTGAAGCCCACCAGATCGGCGTAGAACCGCATGTACAGGGGCATCCGGTCCCGAGCGGCCGAGCCGACGCCTCTGATTGGCCCTACTGCCTCCGCCCTCGGACCGGTCGCCAGGAGTCGCGCCGCGATCGAGGGGATGAACGTGAAGGCGACAAAAAGAGACGCGAGCAGCGTGAGGGCGACGACAATAGCCAGCGGGACGTAGAAAACTCGCAGTTCGCCCTGCAGATACACGAAGGGGACGAAGACGATCAACGTCGTGGCCGTCGACGCCAGGATCGGGAGCACGACCTCTCGTGCGCCCGCCTCGGCGGCCGACCCCGCGGGCTCACCAGCCTGCCAGCGCCGGTACACGTTCTCGAGCACCACGATCGAGTTGTCCACGATCAACCCGAAGCCCATGGCGAGCCCCATGAGGGTCAGCAGGTTGAGCGTCAACCCTCCGAAGTAGATCAGATTCAGCGAAATCAGGACGCTGAACCCGATCGTCGTAAACACGAGCGCTGCGGAGCGAAAGGAGCGCAGGAACGCCAGCAGGACGCCGAAAATGACGAGAGCACTGAACAGCGCACGAGTGCGAAGGTCCGTGAGTTGCCGTTCGATCTCCTCGCTCATGTCCTCTTCGAGGATCAGCTCGGTGCCGATCGGATTCAGGCGCTCGAGCTCGGCGATGCGCTCCTTCACCGCCTCGGCGGTCGCGACCGTGTTGACCCCGATTCCCTTCAAGACCTCAAAGCCGACCGAGGGGCGCCTGTTGATCCGGGAGATCTGGCGGGCCTCTTCGTAGGTGTCGAACACGGTGGCGATATCACCCACACGGATCGGAGTCCCCGCGGTGGCGGTGATCACGGCGTTGCGAACATCCTCCGCACTCCCGGGGCGATTCATGATCGTGATCGTCCGCTCCGAATCTCCCTCCCGGATCACGCCCGCCTCCCCGACGAGGTCCAGTTCCGAGATGGCCCGTTGCACGGTGACCGGATCCAGCCCCAGTGAGCCCAGAGCCTCCTCGTCGAGCTCGACCTCCAGGCGACGATCTCGTCCCCCGAAGACGCGAATCCGCGAGACGCCTTCGACCTGATTCAACTCCGGGGCGATCACGTCGTCGAGGTGGGCCCGGAGCGCCTCCAGCGTGTAGGGGCCCGTGAAGGTGTAGAACAGGAACGGTGCGTTCTGTTCTTCGAACTCCTCCGGGACGTACTGGCTTACCTGGATCTGGCCCACACCTGCAGGCAGGGTCTCCTCGAGCGTCGCGATCCGCTCGGACAGATCGAGGCGAGCGAAGTCCATATCGGTGTCGCGCTGGAACTCGATCTCGATCCGGGCCGTTCCCCGCCCCTGCTCCTCGAACGATTCCGACACGATCCGCTCGACACCCCGCACCTGCTGGACCGCGGACTCGAGCGGTGCGGTCAGGAAGGCCTCGACGGTTTCCGGTGAAGCCCCCGGCCACGTGCCGGTCACGGAAAGTCGGGGCAACTGCGTGTCCGGCAGCAACTCGATGGGCACGTTCCGCCACGCAGCCACCCCGAGCAGTGCCACGGCCGCATACGTCATCGCGACCGCGACGGGCCGCCGGAGGGACACGCCGATCATCCGACCAGCCGGGAGCGGGCTGTTTCGACGGTCTGGTAGACCACCGGGACGACGATGAGCGTCAGCGCGGTCGCGACGATCAAGCCACCAATCACGGCGATCGCCAGCGGAGCGCGCAGATCCGACCCGCGCCCGATCCCCAAGGCCATCGGAAGAAGGCCCAGCACCGTCGTGACGGTGGTCATCACGATGGGCCGCAGTCGGACCCGACCCGCTTCGACGATCGCGTCGCGGAGGGATCGTCCGCCACGCCGCGACTGATTGATGAAATCGACCTTCACGATGGCGTCATTCACGACGATCCCGACCAGAATCACGACGCCGATCAAGCTCATCGTGTTCAACCCCTGCCCCGCGACTACCAGCGCGGCTACCGCGCCGACGAGCGCGAGCGGAACCGACATCAGGATCGTGAGTGGGTGAACGAAGGACTCGAACTGGGCGGCCAGGATCATGTACACGAGGATCAGGGCCAGCCCAAAGGCGAAGGCGAGGTCGCGGAAGGACCGGCGCATCTCTTCGTTTTCTCCCCCCACCTCCCACCGGACGGCGGGAGACAGCGGGATCGAAGCAAGCACCCCGTTCACGTCGGAAATCGCCTGGTCGAGGCCACCGTCGACGACATCGGCGTAGACGGGGATGACACGGGACTGATCCTCACGATGGACCTCGGACGGCCCGACCGCGTCACGGATCGTGACGAGCTCCCGGATCGGAACGCCGTTGATCCGGATGCCCTCCAGCGTCTCACGAGAGTAGCGGCGGTCCTCCGGGTACCGGACGACCACGTCGATCTTGCGGTCGAAGTCGACGAACTCGGTTGCCACGTCCCCTCGCATCGCCCGATCTACCGTCGACGCGACGAGACCGGGGTCGATGCCGTAGCTGGCGCATGCCGCGCGGTCGATCTCGACCTGAATCTGCGGCTGCCCGCGCTCCGTTCCGATACGAACGTTTGCGACGGACGACACCGATGTCACGCGGCCCGCGATCCGCTCGGCCATCGCATAGACCTCGTCGAGGTCCTCCCCTCGAACCCTCACGGCGATGTCCGCCTCGGATCCTCCGAGCATGGAGCCCAGCGCGGTCGCCTGTCCGGTCTCCACCGACAACGCACCCGCCGGGAACTCCGAGCCCAGGGACCGAGCGCGCTCCGCCACGCCTCCCGACGAGACCCCCTCGCGCACGCGCACCTGGAAGGTCGCGGTATGCAGCCCGGAGGCCTGCTCGCCCTCGGCGTACGCGCGCACGTCACGCCCCACACTGGCGAAGACCGCGTCGACGTCGGGGTCCTCGAGCAAAGCCGATTCAATGCGCTGTGCAGCCTCGGCCGTCGCCGACAGGGACGTGCCTTCGGGGAGCTCCAGAGAGACGGCGAACGCACCCTGATCGACGTCTGGAAGGAGATCTCTGGGCAGGGCCCAGGCGAGAAGGACCGTGACGGCGAGCGCACCGACCGACGCCGTCAACACGATTGCGGCGCGATCCAGCGACCACTGCAGAGCGTTGTGGTACATGCCCGTGAAACGCGCGAACGCCCGATCGAAGGCGCGGAGGAGTGGTGCAGCGGCCGTGCCGATCACCGAGGCCACGCCTGAGAACCAGAATCCGGCCAGCTCGGGCGCGAGCCGAACGAGCCAAGCAATCGCGCGGAAGGGTGCCGTGAAGACGACGCTGACCGCGTGGAGGGCTCGAGCCACCGACCCTCGTGCCACATCCTCCGGCGGCACGGAACGCTCGACCGCGGACTCGATCGGGGTGGTTCCGGCGAATCGGGCCGCAAGGGACGGGAGCAGCGTCAGAGCCACGAGCAAAGACGCCAGAAGGGAAAATGCGACGGCCAGCGAAAGGTCCTCGAAGAGTTCCCCGGCCACGCCCTCGACATAGATGATCGGCCCGAAGACGGAGATCGTCGTGAGGGTCGATGCGGTGATCGCGCTCTGCACCTCTTCAGCACCCGCAGCCGCGGCCTGTACCGCCCCCTCACCGAGTTCCTCTCGATGGCGGAAGATGTTCTCCAGAACCACGATGGAGTTGTCAACGAGCATCCCGACGCCGAGGGCCAGGCCGCCCAGACTCATGATGTTCAGCGAGACGCCGGCAGCCTCCATGAGGGCGAAGGTCCCCACGACGGAAATCGGGATCGCCAGGGCGATCGCGAAGGGGTATCGGCTGTCTCGGAGGAAGAGGAAGAGCACCAGGAAGGCGAGCAGCCCTCCGAAGACCAGTGCCTGAACCACATTGGAGATCGAGTCGGCGATGAAGCCCGCCTGGTCATCCGCGACATCGACGCGCATCGAGGGGTATTCCTCCGCGAGTTCGTCGATGACGTCGCCTACGGACTCGGCCACCGTCACCGTGTTCGCACCCGACTCCTTGAAGACCAGAATGCCGACGGACTCGGCGCCCGCATACCGCGCGATCGCCTCACGCTCGGCGAAACCGTCGACGACGCGACCGACATCCGAGAGGCGGACGACACGAACCCCGGATTCCACGGTCTGCCGCGCGATGACCACGTCCCCGATCTCTTCGACCGTCTGGAACTCGCCCAGGGTTCGCAGCGGATAGCGATACCGCCCCTGCAGGATCGTTCCCCCCGGCGCGCTGACGTTCGCCTGATCCAGCGCCCGAGAGATCTGCTCGATCGTGAGCCCGTACGAATCGAGGAGCCTCGGCTCGACTTCGACCCGGATCTCGCGGTCCAGCCCACCGGTCACCGAAGCCTGGGCGACGCCGTCCAGCTGCTCGAGGCGACGTCGGATGACCGTCTCGGAGAGCTCCTTCGTCTGCCACAAATCCTCACCGCCCGACACCGACAACGTCATGATCGGATCGGACTCCGGGTCGACCCGAAGGATCGTGGGGCGACTCACGGTCTCGGGAAGTGATTCGCGCACGTTGTCCATCCGCTCCCGGACGTTCAGCATGGCGAAGTCCATGTCGGTTCCCCACGTGAACCGCAGAGTTACGAGACTGACCCCGTATCGCGACGTGGACGTGACTCGTTCGACCCCGGGCACGGCGGCCGCGGCACCCTCGATCGGCTCGGTGATTCGCCGCTCGACCTCGGCGGGCGCGACCTCTTCGTAGAGCGTGTAGATCACCAGCCTCGGGTAGCTGACGTCCGGCAGCAGATCGATTGGCAGCCGAGCGTACGAAATACCCCCGAGCAGAACGATCGCCAGAAAAAGCATCCATACGGCGACCGGACGCTCGGTGGAGGTGCGAGGGACCGACACCGATCAGCTCCCCTCGCCGGAGGCGCCGGTCCCCGCCTCTCCGCGCACGGAAGCTCCGACCGCCTCCTCCAGGGTCAGGAGTGCATCCACGAATGCATGACGAGCCGTGATGACCTGCCTGCGGGTGTCGGCCTCCTGCTGAAACGCGGACCTGAGTTCCTCGAACGAGCGAGTCCCCAGCCGGTACTCCTCTCGCGCCAGAGCCAACGCTTCCTGAGCGATCTCGCTCGATCGATCGGAGAGCTGAGCCGACGCCCACTGATTCTCTAGTTCGAGAAGCGAACCCCGGATCGCCTCGTCCAGCTGCAGTCGCGCTTCGCGGTCCCGTTCGCGCTGATTTCGAAGGTCGATGGAGGCCTGCTGCTGCTGCGCCCTCTGACGAAAGAGTCCATTGAGCACCGGGATCGAGAAGCCGACAAAGAACCGGCTTTCCAGATCGGTTCCGATCGACGGATCGAACAGCGCTTCGGTTTCGGGCTCGTACGACTGCCGGTACACGTCCAATCCGAAGCGAACCTCCGGCCACCAGGCAGTCTTCCGTTCGCTGAGCGTCAGTTCCGCGGAACGCAATTGAACGTCCGACTGCAGGAGCGCAGGATTCACCTCGAGCGCGCGGGAAATGAGCGCCGCCGCATCGAAGCCGGACGGGTCGAAGAGGGGCAGCTCCTCGTCTCCGACCTCCAGCGGCCGATCGTCGGTGAAGCCCATCGCGGTCCGAAGGGCCAGGAGTGCTCTCTGATACGTCGCCTCCTGCTGCTGAAGGGTCAGTGCCTGCTGCTCGAGGGCCAACTCGGCATTCAGGATGTCGACGCGAGTGCGGAGCGCCAGGGAGAAGAGACGCTCCGCGACCTCGAGATCGATCTGACGGGCCGCTACAAGCTCTTCCTCCGCTCGCGTCAGCGCCTTCTGCTCCATGGCGTCGATGTAGAGCCGCTGGACCTCGATTTCGACGTCGGTACGAGCCCTGAGCAGGGCCACGTCACGGTCCTCGTTCGTCAGCTGCTGGCGCTCGTGGCTCTGGAAGAGCGAGGCGCCCTGTACGCTCCACGAGAGCCCCAGGCTGTGAGACGTTTGCGAGAAGTAATTCCATTCGGCCCCGGGGTTCGCGATGGGGTTTCCGAAGTTGTCGAGGGCCCGGCGCTGCAGGTTCCCCGTGAATGCGGTGTTGAACAGGGTCAGTTGGGCCCTGGGCAGCAGCTGCTCGGCCCACGTGGACCGCATTTCACTCCCATTGATCAGCGTCGCGTTGGTTGCCCGTCGAAGGGCCGGACTACTGCCCTCGGCCAATTCCAATGCCTGACCGAGGGAGAGCTGGATCGGCTCGCGCTCCTGGGCTACCAGCGAGGCAGCCCCGGCGAACAACAGAGCGCCGTATATGACTGCTTGGAATACATATACGCGCGCCCACTTCATATCGTAGCTCACCATCATCGCCCCGGCCTCCCGCCCTCAGCTGCGACATCGTCTACGAGGCGGATCGGCGTGTCGTGCGCCAGATAGTGGTGCCCGTCGACCAGAACGATCTCTCCCGGCTCGACCATCCCCTGCTCCGCCCCATCCCGGACGATCTCGACGTGGGTATCGTTCTCCCGCCCGGGGTTCACATACCGCCATTTCGCGAGCGCTCCTGTAGGTCCCTCTTCGTGAACGAAGAGCATCGTTCGCCGCTGCCCTGTACCCCGTTCCAGAATTGCACTCCGGGGAACGAGGATCCGATCCGGCAGTGCCTCAGCGTCGAGCGAGACCTCTGCGTACATGCCAGGCTTGATCCGCCCGTCCCGGTTGGGCAGAAACACGGTGACACGCCCGGTGCGGCTCTCTGGGTCGACGACCGGATTGATCGTCTCGATTGCGCCCGCGAAGACCTCGCCCGGAAACGCCGCGAACGTCACTTCCGCTCGACGACCCGCCGTTAGAAGCCCCAGCTCGGCCTCGAGCACCTGCACTTCGACCTTGATGGGATCGAGATCGACGACCGTCATCAGCTCGGTTCCGACGGTCACGTACTGCCCCTCCACGACGCCCAGGTCCGCGACACGACCCCCGAACGGAGACACGACCCTCGAGCGGTCGAGCTGAAGTTCCGCCTGCCTCAATCGCACCTCGGCCTGGTCCAACCCACTTCGCGACCGGGCGATGCGCTCTCGCTCACGTCGGACCGCCACATCCTCGATCGCGTCGTCGAACAGGATCTGCTGGCGGTAGTCGGTCTCTGCCGCCAGCAGGTCGGCGCGTGCCTGAGCCACCCCCAGAGCGTGCTCGGTCGTGTCGATCTGCAAAAGCGGGTTCCCCGCCTCGGCCTCGTCGTTTTCGCGGACTTGGATGCGCGTCACGATACCCTCGACCTGCGCGGTGAGTGTCGTCCGACGGTAGGCTTCTGCCTGACCGGCGGCGCGAACGCGAATCCAGAGCGTGTCCCGGATCACCTCGGCTCCACCCACCGGCTGTGCCACGGCGGCGGAGAACTGTGGCGCGGCCTCGCCTTCTGGCAGTGCGCTGCCCGCGGGCTCGGCGACCGGGTCGGCCTCACCACCTAACAGGCCGTCGCCCACGACGCGCCACACGACGCCCGCCCCGAGCAACACGAAAATCAAGACGACAGTAGCCAGACTGAGTGTGCGTCTGGAGTGACTCATGAAGCCCCCGTACGGGTGGGTTGAACGCCCGGTCGGCACGGCCCGTCCATGCTCGATCAACTCTAAGACACCGAGTCACGCACGCAGCGTTGCCGCCAACAGCTGTAGAGGATCGTTGATTCTAGCCGGTTCGCCCCCGAGAAGAGGGGTTCAGGCCCGAATTCGCACCAGGTCGCCCGGTCCGGACATGCGTTCAGACGTCAGACCGACACGCCGCCTCCGTATGTCCGCTCGACGTAGTCCCGCAGGATTTCCTTGAACTCGTCGACGAGCCCGTCGCCCTTCAAGGTCACCGTATGGGCTCCATCCACGTACACCGGAGCCTTCGGCTCCTCGAACGTGCCGGGCAGAGAGATGCCGATGTTGGCATGTTTTGACTCTCCGGGGCCGTTCACCACGCAACCCATGACGGCCACATCCATCTGCTCGACACCCGGATACGTGTTTCGCCACTCGGGCATCATCTCGCGGATGTACGCCGTGATGTCCTCGGCCATTTCCTGAAAGAACGTGCTGGTCGTGCGACCACACCCCGGGCACGAAGTCACCTGGGGTTCGAAATGACGGATTCCGAGCGACTGCAGGACCTGCTGGGCGACGCGGACCTCCTCCGCGCGATCGCCTCCGGGGCTCGGCGTGAGTGAAACGCGAATGGTGTCGCCGATCCCCTCCATGAGAAGAGGCGCCAAGCCGGCCGTGGTCGCCACGATCCCCTTTGCCCCGAGCCCCGCCTCGGTGAGCCCGAGGTGGAGCGGGTAGTCGGACCGGGCTGACAGCATGCGATAGACCCGATGCAGTTCGGGGACCGAAGAAACTTTCGTCGAGAGCACGATCCGGTCGTGCGCGAGCCCGATCTCCTCCGCCAGCGCTGCAGAGCGCAGCGCACTTTCCACGAGGGCTTCCAGCAGGACGTCCTGTGCCTCGAGCGGTTCGTCTCGCTCGGCATTCTCATCCATCAGTTCGGTGAGCAGACGCTGGTCGAGCGAGCCCCAGTTCACACCGATGCGTACAGGCTTGTCGTATTCAATCGCGACGTCGACGATCCGCGTGAAATTCGCGTCCCGATGCTTGGTACCCACGTTCCCGGGATTGATGCGCAGCTTGGCCAGAGCCCGTGCAGTCTCCGGGTACTTCGTAAGCAGCAGGTGCCCGTTGTAGTGAAAGTCTCCCACGATGGGGGTGCCGTACCCCGCGGCCCGAAGCCGGGAGACGATCTCCGGAAGAGCCTGGGCCGCCTCGTCGTTGTTCACCGTGACGCGCACCAGCTGACTTCCGGCGTCGGCCAGCAACCGGATCTGGTCGTACGTCGACTGCACATCCGCCGTGTCCGTGTTCGTCATCGACTGGACCACGATGGGAGCATCGCCGCCGATTCGGACGCCGCCCACATCGACGGCCACGGTCTTCCTGCGTTCTGGGGTCATCACCCGCCCTCGCGCGCGGCTGGAGTTTCGGTGCCGAAACCGGAAGAAATCTATCCGGGTCCTCCTGCCCCACCAAGGCGGAACCGCCCAGAGGGTGCGGGGTTTCCCAGCCCTCTCACCCCTTCAGACGGAGTGCCCCATGTCCGAACCGAAATTCCGAATTACCGTCTCCGAGACGGGATCGTACAAGATCGAGGGTCCAGTCCCCCTTGAAGACCACGAGGGCAATCCGATCGAAACACGCGAGGGAAAGCCGTTCTTCCTTTGCCGGTGCGGGCTTTCGTCGAACAAGCCGTTCTGCGACGGCTCCCACAATCGTCACGATTGGGACCACGCCCTGGCGGATCGATAGCCAGGATTCTGCGCCCTGATGGGTGATTCCGACGAAAAAAAACATTTGTTTACAAGTCACCGCGGGTGTACTTTGGCGAAAATTTCCCTCGGCCCCTGCGCGACATGTCTGCTAACGCTCCGGAATCGGCCAGAACGTCTCTCTTCACTTCTCCGAAGACCGTTCTGAAGTACGCTGCGCTTCTGATCGCCTGTGCCCTCCCCTTCCTTTCTTCCGGGGAGCGTGCCTTCGATGAACTCGTGCGCGACGGCCAACTCTACCTCGACCCGGGCAGCTTGACGCCATTCACCGGAGTCGCCGTCGCCACATACGCCGGCGAATCCAGTCGTATCGCTCAGCATCTCGGGATCAGCGGAGATCACTACGAGGGTCCCTTCGAGCGTCTGACGGAAGACCGTCGTCTCAGCTCGAAGGAGTCGTACGAGGACGGGATTCGCCACGGGCCATATGAGTGGTACTTCGAGAGCGGGGAGGTCTTCGAGGAGGGCACGTATGTCGATGGTTGGCTCGAGGGCCCGTACCGCGCCTACTGGGAGACGGGGGATCTCTACGAAGAAGGCACGTACCGTCGCGGACAGTTCGATGGCCCACGCCGCTGGTTCATGGACGGTCGGCTGGTCGAGATCGTCACATATCGCAACGGAATCATCGAGGGGATCTACGAGCGGTATTCTCCGGACGGTGAACTCTCCATGAAGGGAATGCTGTTCGACGGAGATCCGTGCGGTCGCTGGATCGAGGGTGCGCAGGTGATCAACTACGCCACCTGTGGAGCGCGCGTCACCGAATAACGGTCCCGGCTCAACGAGAAACGCCCTCTCCTCCCTGTCGGGGGTGAGGGCGTTTTTCATGGACCTCGTTGGCGCGACGCCCCCGGTCGCTCCATCATTGCTCGATGGCAGTAGCCGACATCACCCCCCGGAACGGCCCACGCTGCTGCTCACCCAGCTCTGGTCCGCGGGCTCGTCCGGGTCCGAGCGCAGGAACTCGATCAGATCCGGATGGAACTCCTCCGGGTTGTCCAGGTGCGGTGAGTGTCCGACCTCGGGGTAAATGATCAGCTGTGCGTTCTGCAGCTGCTCAGCCACGTTTCGTGCGAGACGCGGAAAATCCGAAACCAGCCTGTCGTCGGCGCCGCCGATCACAAGGGCCTTCGTCGCGATGTGCTGCCACTCGTACACGACCGGGTCCTCGAACAGGATCATCCGCTGCCCCGCGCGGACCTTCGCCATACGGGGCCAATCGCCACTCAGCGTGAGCCCGTACTGCACCTTCACCCACTCGAGATATTCCGGCTTCCAGCCGCGCGGGTAATATCGGACGTGACCACGCAGAACCGACTGGTACGTGGTATTTAGCGCACCCTCATACGCTCCCTGCGGATCAGGCCACGCCCGACCCGGCCGCGTATCCGTCAAACCGATCTGATTCACCATGACCACATGCGTCGTGGTCTCCGGGTACGTCGATGCGAAGCGCGTCGCGACCATCCCCCCCATCGAGTGCCCCACGATCGCGGCACGCTCGATCCCGAGGTGATCCAGCAGCGCCTTCGTATTCCTCGCCGGGATGTGGAGGTTGTAGTGGATGTCGGGCTTGGACGACCTGCCGTAGCCCAGACGATCCACCGCGATGGTCCGGAAACCGGCCTCCGTCAGCGCGCGGATCATCGGCTCGTACGGCGCACCGAAGAAGTTCATTCCATGGAAGACGACGACGGTCTGACCGTTGGGTGTCCCCGTCGGGGCGACGTCCATGTACGCCATCTTCAAGTCCAGCCCGAACAGCTCCACATCGAGGTAGTCGACCGGCCACGGGTACGGCACGTTCGAGTAGTCGATGGCGGTCGCAGTCCAGCCGGCCGGGGGCTCGGAGGGTGGGGCAGACTGAGCCGCCACGTCGTCGACCGAGACGGCGAAGACGGCGACGCTGGCGGCGAGGGCGCCGGCCAGCAGAGAGGGCGTTCGGTTCACGGTACGGTCCGAGGCGAAGGTCATGGAACGCGCGACCGGCCGGGGTCGGCCGCGACCAGTTCAAGCGACGCCGGCTCTCGAGTGTTGTCAACGCAGCGTCGTGGCTCACGACGCGTTGTGACGCACCTCCCACTCGGCGAGCGCCTGGTCGTACGCCCCTTCCGCGCCGATCCGCGCCCAGAAGTCCGGGAAATGTGAGGCTGCAGCCTCGAGCCGAAATGCCATCCGGTTGGGGCGACCCGAGAGGAAATGCGTGATGTTCGTGTTCACCGTCCGGACGTAATCTCGGCAAATCTCCATGCGATCATGGTGCCGGGTCGACCCGGGAAGGATCCGGCGGGCGTATCCCTTGATAATCCCCTTCCCCCAGCGGCGCAGAAAGCTCTGCGCGGTCTTCTCGTCATCGCGCCGCAGGTGCACGTAGAGGGTGTCTTCGTCGTCGAACTGCGCGTCGAGGCGCCCGAGAAGCCACGAGAGTCGATTGTCGGCCTCGATGTGGCGCTCCGGATAGGCAAGTCGAGCATCGCCGACCTCGTGGATCAGCGACTCATGCGCGGCCGACCAATTCGACATGTGTTCGCACGCCCGTGCGAAGGTCGTGGACCCGCAGCGGCCGGTCGACAGGACGAAGACTCGACTCAGGCGCATGACAGAGTGGCTAGCCGCCGGACGCGATCAGCACCGTCGCCGCCCCGACAGATCCGTGAGAGACGGGCGGCTCCGGGGGGCGAGCAGAGTTTGGAATGCGACCGTCCTCCGTTTGCGAGCTGCTGTTCGTACACCGAGCCGCCCTTGTTCGAACGGAGTCACCAGACTCTCTAGGGTA
>CAZBHZ010000002.1:211320-225965 GCA_964492085.1 uncultured Gemmatimonadaceae bacterium
TGTTCGTACACCGAGCCGCCCTTGTTCGAACGGAGTCACCAGACTCTCTAGGGTACGAGCGCCCGGTGCCCGAGTCTACACGATCCTACGTCCCCCGTGGTGTCATGACTCTACTTGCTCGGGAGGCCAAGCGATCTGTGGTCCGCGGGCTGGAGCGGCTTCAGTCTGCCCTGCGGGCTCGGCTGGTCGGCGTCGACGGCCCTCCGCGAGGCGATCTGTCGGCCTCAACGCGACAGCCCGCTCAGTGGTCTATATAATCGCAAGCTTCGGTCCGCCCCTCCTAGCCACCCACGCTGAGGACTCACTGATGATCACCCGTCGTGACTGGCTGCGCCTCAGTGCCTCCGCCAGCGCCGCCCTAGCACTCCAGCCCCGCCTGCTCGCAGCGCTCCAGGACGGGGCAATTGCTACCAAAGCCATCCCCTCCTCCGGCGAGCAGATCCCTGTGATCGGGCTCGGCGGCCGGTGGATCTCCAATCGTTCGACCCCGGAAGAGCTCGCCGACCATCGAGCCGTCCTGCATGAGCTCGCGGGCGGCGGCATCGGTGACGCGAAGTGCTGTTTCGACAGCGCGGCCGGCTACGGCGGCGGCGGATCCGAATCGTACGCGGGACAGTGGGCGGCCGAAGACGGGTTCGGCGACGACATCTTCTGGGCCACCAAGGTGAACGTCGCGGGTCGGGGCGGCGGCACCGTCGACCGCGCGGACGTGGTCGCCCAGATCGAGCGCTCCTTCGAGCGTATGCAGCGTGACGTCATCGACCTGGATCAGGTGCACAACATGGGCGACCCGCCGACCCAGCTCGGCGTAGCCCAGGAGTACAAGGATCAGGGCCGCATTCGGTACATCGGAATCACCACGACGAGCAAGGGTCAATATGACCACCTCGAACAGGTGATGAGCGACGATCGCTACTCACTCGACTTCATCGGAATCGATTACGCCATCGACAATCGCTCGGCAGAGGAGCGGATCTTCCCGCTCGCGCAGGATCGCGGGATCGCCGTGATGGTCTACCTGCCCTTCGGGCGCAGCCGGATGTGGCAGCGTATCGGTGACCGTGAATTGCCCGAGTGGGCCGGCGAGTTCGACGCACATACATGGGCGCAGTTCATGCTGAAGTTCGCCGTGGCACACCCCGCGGTGACGCTGGCCGCCCCGGGCACCGGTGATCCCGAGCACATGATCGACAACCTCGGGGGCGGAAAAGGCCGGATGCCGACCGAAGAGCACCTTCGCCGGATGGTGGAGCTGGTGGAAGGCCTGCCTCAGGCCGGTTGACGGCGGCCCGCGTGACGTTCGCGCAGATCAGGTCACGCAGTCGATTCCGTCGAGCGCCATGTGCACGAGCAGTCCGAGGCCGATGAGCGATGATGTACGCACGACGAAGGAATCTCGCAGGGCATCGATCCGCCGAAGCGCCAGCGGGCTCGCGAACAGCGCGGCGTACGTCGCCATGGCGGGAACCGTGTGCAGGGGATGGAATCCGATCGAGCACCGCTCCGGATCGTACACCGGGTTCGCGAGCAGGTGGTCGACGTCCACGAGCATCGTAGCCGTCAGGATCAGCCAGGTCTTCAGCCAGCGATCCGGGGCGAGAACCAAGGCGATCAACGCCGGCACGACGAAATGAAGCACGATGTGAAGCATGCCGGGAAGCTAGCTATCCTCACCGACAGCCCACGAACTCATAGGGAACTCCCATGAAGATCCGATCGATGATCCTTCTGTCCGCGCTCCTCGCGATCGCCGCACCCCTCGACGCGCAGCAACGCCGGCAGATGACGCCGGAGCAGCGCGCAGCCCGGGAGGCGGCCCGTCGTGAGGCGATGGCGGAGCCCCGACCGATCGAGGCGATGGAGAGCCTGTGGATCGAGGAACTGACCTGGATGGAGCTCCGCGACGCGATTCAAGCCGGTCATACGACGGCGCTGGTGCTCACCGGAGGGGTGGAGTCGAACGGCCCGCACCTCGCGTCGGGCAAGCACAACTATTCCAACCGCCTCATGGGCCCCTCGGTGGCAGCTGCGCTCGGCCACACGCTGATCGCGCCCCTCGTGACCCTCGAGCCAGGTAACCCGGGGCGAGACGTGATGGCGGGCAATACGGGGCCTATGGTCTCGCAGCAGACGTACATCGCGTGGCTGACCGACATTGGTGACAGCCTGCGTTCGATGGGGTTCACCGAGATCTACTACCTCGGCGACAGCGGAGGGAATCTACGGGGCATGCAGGCCGCGGCCGACGCGCTCAACGAGCGGTACGGCGGCGAGCCGGCCGTCTTCCATCATGTGCCGGAGTTCTACAACCACACGAAAGTCCGGCAGTACATGCAGGAAGAGCTGGGCATCCCCGAGGAGATGGAGTATCAGGCGAGTTCGGGGTCCGACGGGATCCACGAAGAGCTTTCAATCGACGCGATCATGTCGGTGATCGACCCCTCCTCGATCCGCTTCGAGCAACGTGTTGCGGCCGGCCGAGCGACGATCAACGGGATCTCGCTGGAGCCCCTTTCGGAACTCCAGGAGCTGGGGCGGAAGATCATCGAGTACCGGACCGGGCTAACCGTCGAGGCGATTCAGGCGTTCCGGGCCGGGCAGGCGCGGTGACCGGGCTCGCCTCGGAATGCTGGCCGGCCCCTGAAACCGCCTGCATATTCGGCGCATGAACGTCCCCAGCACCCTCCTCGCCGTCGCAGGACTCGTCCTGCTCGGACTCACCGGAACGACATTCCCGGCCCCACCCCCTTCCGTGGGTGTCTCGGTCGGGCCCTCCTGGGCCCATTCCACCCCGGATCTCTCCGCCGACGGCGCGGCCTCGGAACTCAACGATCTGGTGCAGGAGTACTGCGTTCGCTGCCACAACGAACGACGCCTTCGTGGGGATCTGTCGTTGGAGGGCTTCGATGCCAACGTCCCGGAAGCCAATGCTCCCGTGGCGGAACGCATGATCCACAAGCTGCGGGCTGGCATGATGCCTCCCGCTGGTGTGCGGCGTCCGCCCGAGGATTCCCTCGCCTACCTGGCAGCGAGTCTCGAGGAGCGACTGGATGACGTCGCGCGCGACAATCCGGACCCCGGCCGTCGCACCTTCCAGCGACTCAACCGCGCGGAGTACGAAGCGTCGATCCACGATCTCTTCCAGATCCGGATCGATGCGTCCGCGTACCTCCCCACCGAGACGATCAGCGACAACTTCGACAACATCGCGGACACGCAGATCCTCTCGGCTACGCTGCTCGAGAGTTATATGCGGGCCGCCGCACAGGTGAGCCGCGACGCCGTGGGTGACGTTAATGCCTCGCCGTCCACGACCGTGTACAAGGTTCCCAAGACCACGTCTCAGGTCGGGCACGTAGAGGGGACGCCACTCGGTACGCGCGGTGGCATCTCGATCACGCACAACTTCCCGGCGGACGGGGAGTACGTCTTCGAGCTCGACATGCACCCGAGTCCCGACGGGCAGCTCTTCGGTCTGACCTCGGGCATCCACCACATCGAAGTCGCGATCGATGGCGAGCGAGTGGCGCTTCTGGTGCTCGATCGCTGGATGAGCGAAGGCGATCCGACCGGACTGCGCGTCGAGACGCCCGAAATCCATGTGCGCGCAGGCCCGCACCACGTGACTGCGTCGTTCATCCTCGAGCGCGAGGGCCCGATCACCGATCTCATCACCCCGATCGATTTCACACTCGCCGACCCGAACATGGGCGTCGGGTACGGCGTGACGACCCTGCCCCACCTTCGGGATCTGTCGATCAGCGGGCCCTTTGCGATCACCGGCGTATCCGACACGCCGGCCCGGCAGCGGATCTTCAGCTGTCGGCCCACGGCGCCGGACGAAGAGGAGCCCTGCGCGCGTGACATCATCCACAGCATCGCGACACAGGCGTTCCGACGGCCGGTCGACGACGACGAAATCGACGAGCTGATGTTCTTCTTCGAGGAAGGACGGGACGAGGGTGGCTTCGAGATCGGGATTCGCAATTCCATCTGGGCGGTCCTCTCCAGCCCCCGCTTCATCTTTCGGCTCGAACGCACCCCTGACCGGATCGACGCCGGCGAGGTGTACGAGCTCGACGATGCGGATCTCGCGTCCCGACTGGCGTTCTTCCTTTGGGCTGCCCCGCCCGACGAAGAGCTGGTCCGAGTCGCGCGGGACGGCGACCTGTCCGACTCCCGCGAGCTCGAGCGTCAGACCCGCCGCATGCTCGCGGATCCACGGGCCGAGTCGCTGGCCACCCGCTTCGCATCGCAGTGGCTGCGCCTTCAGGATCTCGAGAAGATCAATCCCGACGCGCAGCTGTACCCGTACTTCAACCACCAGTTGAAGACGGCGATGGATCGTGAGACGGAGCTCCTCTTCCACACTATCGTGCAGGAAGACCGCAGCGTACTCGAGCTCCTCACGGCCGACTGGACCTTCGTGAATGAGCAGCTCGCCGCCCACTACGGGATCGAGGGTGTCGCCGGGTCGGACTTCGTGCGCGTCCAGCTCCCCGACGAGAATCGACGGGGCCTGCTGGGGCACGGCAGCATTCTGATGATGACGTCGGAGGGTGACCGGACGTCCCCGGTGCTGCGCGGCAAGTGGGTCATGGAGGTGCTGCTCGGCAGCCCGCCTCCGCCACCGCCTCCCGCTGTTCCCACGCTCGAGGAGACGAAGGAGTCCGACGGCTCACGTCAGCTCACGACCCGCGAGCGCATGGAGATGCACCGCGACAACCCCGCGTGCATGTCGTGCCACCGGGTCATCGATCCGATCGGTCTCGCGTTGGACAACTTTGACGTGACCGGCGCGTGGAGGATCAAGGAGAACCTGAACGAAATCGATCCAAGCGGTGAGCTCTACGACGGAAGCCCCATCGCCGGCCCGGCTGGCCTCCGCGAGGTCATCCTCAAGCGCCCGACCGTCTTCCGCCGGACGCTCGCCAAGAACCTTATGGCCTACGCGCTTGGGCGCCGGGTCGAGTACTACGACATGCCGACGATCCGAGACATGGAGCGGAACGCCGCCGACGACGGCGACCGCATGTCGGCATACATCCTGGGCGTCGTGATGAGCCCTGCGTTCCGGATGAGCCGGGGCGTGGCCATGACGGACGACGCACCGCAGCACTGAGCACATCATGCATTTGAGCCAGACGAGTCTCGAACGACGCACCTTCCTCAAGGGCATGGGAGCCAGCGTCGCCCTGCCCTTCCTCGACGCGATGGTCCCCGCCGGTCGAATGTCGGCCGCCGCCGCGGATACCGACGTGACCCGTTTCGTCGCCATCGAGATGGTCCACGGCGCAGCAGGGTGCAACGAGTGGGGCGCGACCCAGCATCTCTGGGCGCCTCAGGACGAGGGCTCCAACTTCGACCTGACGCCGAGTGCTCTCTCGCCGCTGGAGCCGTGGCGCGAGTATCTGACGATCGTCAGCAATACCGACGTCGGGGGCGCGGAAGCGGAGCTGCCGCGCGAGATCGGTGGTGACCACTTCCGGTCGAGTGCCGTCTTCCTCACCCAGGCACATCCGAAGCAGACCGAGGGCTCCGACGTTTTCGTGGGGACCTCGTTGGATCAGATCTATGCACGGCGGTTCGGCCAGGACACGCCGATCCCGTCGATGCAGCTGTGTATCGAAAACGTGGACCAGGCCGGCGGATGCGCGTACGGCTACGCGTGCGTCTACACCGACACCGTGAGCTGGGAGAGCCCCACCGAACCGCTCCCGATGATCCGGGACCCTCGGGTCGCCTTCGACCAGCTCTTCGGAGCCGGGGGCACGGCAGAAGAGCGCGCCCAACGCCGACGGACCGAGCGAAGCATTCTGGACTGGGTGCTCCGCGACCTGAACAGCCTGAACCGGCAGCTGGGTGCGGACGACCGGCAGCGGATGGACCGGTACGTGACGAACATCCGGGAGATCGAGCGCCGCATCCAACAGATCGAAGCTCGCAACATGAGCGGTGAGCAGCGCGAGCTGGCCGAAGCCCCTGCCGGTGTGCCCGACGACTACGGCGATCACGTCCGGCTCATGTTCGACCTCCAGGCTCTCGCCTTCGCGTCGGATCTGACCCGCGTGGTGACGTTCAAGACCAGCCGGGACGTGTCGGGCCGCGTCTTCCCGGAAACCGGGGTGACCGCCGGCTTCCATGCCGCGTCGCATCACGGCGGCAATGAGGAGCGGGTGCTCGAGTTCAACAAGATCAACCGCTATCACATGAGCCTGATCCCGTACTTTCTCGAGAAGCTCGCGGACACCATGGAGGGTGATACGCACCTGCTCGACAAGACGCTGATCGTGTGCGGCTCTCCGATGGGTGATCCGAATCTGCACAACCACAAGCGTTGCCCGCTCTTCCTCGCCGGTGGTGCGAATGGCCGCCTGCCCAAGGGTGGGCTGCACGTGAAGGCGCCGGACGGTACACCGATGGCCAACGTGCTCCTCAGCTCGATGCATATGCTCGGGATGGACGACGTCGCGTCGTTCGGGGACAGCACGGATGCCTTCCCCCTCGCCGTCGGCCGGTCGTCTTCGGCGACAAGTTCCTCGCGATGATCCGTCTCCCGGCTCTCCTGCTGGCCTTGCTCCTCGCCGGCCCTGTGGCCGAGTCGCCGGTCGCGGATGCGGCCCAGCGGGGTGATCTCGACACCATTCGGGTCCTTCTCCGCGAGGGAGCAGACGTCAACGCCGCTCAGAACGACGGGATGAGCGCGCTGCATTGGGCGGCTCAAAACGATGATGCGGCGGTGATCGAGGTCCTTCTGTACGCTGGCGCCAACATGGTCGCGACGACCCGACTTGGCGGGTATACGCCGCTCCATCTGGCAGGCCGCGCCGGGAACGCATCTGCACTCGAGGCCCTGCTCTCGGGTGGTTCAGACCCTGGGACGCTCACCTCTACGGGTGTAACGGCGCTCCACTTCGCTTCGGCCTCCGGCCGCACCGACGCCATTGAAGTCCTCATTCGCCATGGCGCCAATATCGATGCGGGAACGACGAGCGACGCGCAGACCCCCCTGATGTGGGCGACGGCGTCGAATCGCCTCGACGCCATGCGCACCCTCCTCGACGCTGGTGCCGACCCGTCGCTGACCACGTCCATTGTCGACTACGTACAGATCGCGGCCGAGGACATGCCGCAACGCCGCCTCCGTGCGCAGTTGGCCTCGGTTCGACGGAATGCCGAGCGTGGAGGAGGACCTCCCCCCGCCGCCGCCCGATCGGGCACGGGTCAGCTTCAGTCTCCTCCGCCACCTGAAGAGGAAGCGGAAGAAGACGACGAGTCGGAGGAAGACGAGGAGTCTCCCGAGGAGCAAGAGGGCACCGAGAACGAGAACGAGAACGAGAACGACGAAGACGAAGACGACACGGAGGAGCAAGACAACGCGGAAAACGAGTCCGGGGACGAAGAGGCGTCTGCCGTCGGGGAGCGCCCGGAGCGTCCCGAACCCCCTGCGGAAGAGGAACGTCCACTCGGGTACACGGATCTGGTCGGGAAGGAAGGCGGCTTCACCGCGCTGCACTTCGCGGCGCGGGACGGCTTCCGTCAGGCCGCTGAACTCCTTCTAGCCCACGGGGCCGAGCTCGACCAGCCCACCGCGGGCGACGGAACCACGCCGATGCTCATGGCGACGATCAATGGGCATTTTGATCTCGCCATGCACTTCCTGTCCGAGGGAGCGGACCCCAATGCGACCGCGGAAGACGGGGCGGCACCGTTATTCACGGTTCTGAACCGGCGCTGGGGTCCCAAGGCGGCGTACCCGCAACCTCAGGCGTTCCGCCAGCAGCAGACGGACTACCTGGAGCTGATGGAAGCGCTGATGGTGGCCGGAGCGGACGTGAACCACCGGGCCGGTCGTCACATCTGGTACACCTCGTTCAACTTCGACATGCTCGGCGTGAACTTCTCCGGGGCGACGGCGTTCTGGCGTGCGGCGTACGCCACCGACCTCGCCGCCATGCGCCTGCTCGTCGCGTGGGGCGCCGACCCGTCGATCCCGACGCGAAAGGTCCCAGCCCGGCGGTTTGGACGACGCGGCAATCAGGAGGACCAGTCCGGATTACCTCCTGTTCCGACGGGCGGACCGGGCGTTCATCCCATCCATGCGGCGTCCGGTGTGGGGTATGGCGAGGGCTTTGCCGCGAACCAGCACTCGCATGCTCCGGACAGCTGGGTCCCGGCCGTGCGGTACCTCGTCGAAGAACACGGTGCGGACGTCAACGCCCGCGACCTGAACGGGTATTCCCCCGTCCACCACGCTGCGAGCCGGGGCGACAACGAGCTGATCGACTACCTCGTGGAGCACGGCGCCGACGTGACCTTCGTCAGCCGACGAGGAGAGACCACGGTGGACATGGCCAACGGGCCGCGGCAGCGGGTGCAGCCCTTCCCCGCCACGATCGCACTCCTGGAACGTCTCGGGGCCCACAACAACGACAACTGCCAGAGTTGCCAGTAGGATCCGAGGTGCACGATCCCGTGCGACCAGACCGAGGTGCCCGCTCTAGAGCACGCACAGGGGGTCAGCCTGGGGCGGTCTAGCCCTCGCACTCCGAATAGCTCAGTGTCTCACCTGCCTCGAGCCATGGTCCGCACCGCTCACCCCGCTCATACACGCCCTGCTCAAGAAGTCGCCCAGTCAGGGCGTAGCCTTCCCAGGGGCCGTGCCGCTCTCCTGCCTCGTACGATCCCCGAGTCCACAGAACACCGTTTTCCCCGAAGGTTTCCCACAGGCCGTGGCGCTCACCCTTTTGATAGTTGCCCCTCCGCTGAATCCCACCGGACTCGTAGAACCGCTCGTACAGCCCGTCGAAGCGGCCGTTGAGATACGAACCTCGAGTCAACAGCCCACCCGACTCGAAATAGGTCTCAAACGGGCCATCCTCTGGCCCGCAGCCCGATAGCACGATTAGTGCTCCGAGGACCAGAGACCTCAAACAGGGCGACCTACCCATGCTCCTCGGCGAGCACCGACGATTCGTTAGCTCCATCCGACTCAGCGCTCATTGAGAGCAGGATCGCCATTCGAGCGGAGCACCATGTTCTCCAGCGTCAGAGGAATGCCTTGCTCCTCGAGCCTTCGGGCAAGTCGCTCCGCATATTCGCGGGAGAAGAAAAGTTCTACCCGTCGATTCGCAGACTGCCCCTCCTCCGAATCGTTCGAAGCGAGGGGCCGGTGCTCTCCGTAGGATTGGACCTCGAGCCGGGCCGCAGGATGCCCACTCTCGAACATAAGCCTCGCGACTCCCGCGGCCCGAGCCGCCGAGAGTTCCCAGTTCGAGGCAAACGCAGGAGTCGAGATAGGCCGGGAATCAGCATGCCCCGCGACAATCGTCGGAATCGTGATTTCACTCGTGATCGAGGCTAAGGTCACCAACAGCGCCTCTGCCTCCGGTCGCACCTGTACCTGAGCGCTTTCGAACAGGGCAGCATTTCGAACCCGTAAGTACAGTCCGTCGTCGTCTCGCGAGATGTTGATCATCGACTCGTCCAGCCCTGCCTCCTCGACGGAGGAGCGTAACTGCTGTTCGAGCAGAAGGAGGTATTCCCTCGCGACATCCTCGACCTCATCATCAACACCAGAGCCCTCATTAGACTCAGAATTCAGCGGGTTGATGATCGTCTCAGGGTCGGCTGACTCCATCATGAGGCCGACGATCGAGTCCGGGGGGGTCTCTGCCGTCGAGCCCATCGCCTCTCGCAAAGATTCCGCAGCGATGAAGAAGTTCTCGACCTTCAACTCCGACATCGAGTAAAGCAACACAAAGAAGGTGAGCAGCAGACTCATCAAGTCCGCGAAGGTCGTGACCCACCCGGGTGCACCCTCCTCCACCTCGTCGACCGACGCCTCCAGGGCGGGCGCAACCTCAACGGATTCGGTCCCGTTCGAATCCTCACTCATCGACGAGTATCATCCGTCTCAAAACCGCGTTAGGCGGCCTGAGGCACGGACTCTCCGGCCTTGTCTCCATTCGGCTTCACACCTCGCTCTCGGAACACCTCCAGCTTTTCCTGCATGATCTGGACGGTGTCGCCCTTCGTCATGGATGAAAGCCCGATCATCGCCAACTCAATCTGAGCGACCTCGATCTTGGCGCGTCGATCGAGCTTCGAGACCATTGGCAAAAAGATCAAGTTGGCCAGGACTGCACCGTAGAAGGTCGTGAGCAGAGCAACCGCCATCGAAGGGCCGAGCGAGGCGGGGTCGTTTAAGTCCGCTAGCATCTGCACGAGACCGATCAGCGTTCCGATCATCCCGAAGGCAGGAGCGAATCTTCCCAACTCAGAGAAGATCTTCTGCCCAACCTTGTGGTGCTCTTCCACGTACTTCTTCTCGGTCGAGAGGATCTCCTGAATCGTGGAAGCATTCGCTCCGTCTGCGATCAGCATGAGACCTTTCGTCAGGGCCTCCAGCGGAGCCTCTCCTGCACGCCGCTCCAGAGCAACTCTTCCCTCACGCTTGAGAGTCGCCATCGACTCCATCAAGAACTCGGTGATCGAGTCGCTCTCGACGCCCGGATCGCGAAAGACGTGGCTGCTCACCGGGACAATCAGCTTGAGTTCATTGCCGGGAAACGCAATGCACACGGCAGCGAACGTGCCACCGATCACGATCAGCATGCCCTGAACGTTGACGAACGTGATCAGGCCAGCGACGCCGCCCTTGCCCGCGATGATCGAGGCGAGAACGAGGAACGTGCCTGCCAGCACTCCAAAAACCGATGCTTTGTCCAAAACAGACTCGTCCTACAGCCCTTCCTGGGAATCATTTGAGGAGTGTGGAATCGCCTCTACAGCGCGGATCGCCCATCCGAGATCGGCGGGCGAACGATCGTCTGCCTCGCCTTCGCCGGCAAGACCGCGTAACAACCGCTCTACCCGGCTTGCCCCTTCCCCGGCTTTCGCCAGAAGTTCGGAGGGGATCGCTCGCGAGTGATGAACGTCCGCCCGGCCAGGCTCGGCAGGCCGGTCACCGTCCATGACGGACTCTAGAGGATTCCAGCCGAGAGTATCCTCTGTACCGTCTCCTGCGCGATCTGGGGATCGTCGTAGAATGCTTCACTCAGACGCTTCTGCACTTCCGCAACCTTAGAGGATTCTCCAACAGAGAGCGTCTCAGACCCGCCCGCAGCTAGCGCCCGGGCTTCGTCCGAAATCTGAACCTGATCCCGACGCGCCTCTGATCGCTCACTCGACACTGAAGTGTCTCGCACGCGACCTCTCGGCCGAGTCGAGGTTTCCTCGACGCGCGCCTTCAGATCAACCGCTTTGCTCGGATCAATGACCATATGAGAACCCTCCTGCTAAGGAGTGTCGGCACCTCGCTGAAAAACTTTAGAGGCCAATCGAGATGAATGCGAGGTACACTCCGTTAACAGTAAATATTGAGCTTGAACGGCCGGACGTCCAGAGTGTCTTGCTGCGCCCTGTTCGCGCCCAGCTGACGTCCCACCACCTCGAGTTCAGACGCCACCTGGTCTCGCGCATCGACGAGCGCCGTCAGCAAGGCTTCTCCGTCGGCCAGGAGAGATTGGAGGTTGTCGACATCGGATTCGTCTCGCCTGACCCACGTCTCGTCCTCTTCCCGCTGAACAAGCTCGAGCACCCGATCGAAGTCTCCCCGATCGAGGGCTTCTCGTGCATCGGCCCAGGTGCTACGCCGGCGTTCACCGAAGGTACGTGCCGGTCCTCGCGCAGAGCTCACCGGACCAATCACGGGGTCGCAACCTCCATCTCCATATCCTTCGACCGGTCTCGCACCGTCCGCCACGCATCCAGAAGGTCGTCTACGAGGTCGCCGACATGATCCAGCGACGAAGCATTACCGGAACGCACCGCCTGAGACATCGTGGCGAGCATGTAGCGATAGATGGCGTCGAGACGCTCACTGACCTCCCCACCGAGGTCGAAGTTCAATGAGTTCAAGAGTTCAAGAAGGACGTCGGACGCGTGCTGAGTCTTGCTTCTCGCGATCTCAGGCTGATCTGCCCGGAGAGCGATCGCCGCGGACTTGAGGTCAGCGAGCAGCTGCTCGTAGAGGAGCACGGTCAACTCGGTCGGCGTCGCGGAGAGTACCTCCGACTCGCGATAGTTCTCGGCGACGACCCGGTACGGGTCCCTGCCTCGTCTGGAAATGGTCATTTGGATGCCTTCGGCAAGGTTGCTGATACAGCGGCGAGGCTGCTTTGCTGGCCCTGAAGGAGTGAAATGCTCTGCTCGAGCTTCGTGTACTGGAGAAGCAGCTGTTCTCTGCGGACTTCAAGTCGCTGCTCGCGATCGAACAGCGTGCTCTCGACACGGTCGATGGATTCGTCGATTCGCTCCACGCGACCACTGATCGAACCGGAGCCCGTTGTGAGCTCGGCGTCAACGATTACGTCGATGTCCGCCAGGAGGTCGGAGATCAAAGCCTCGACACCCGACGGATCCGCCAGCAGCTGATCCGTGAAGGCCGACGAATCGAAGGAGTAGGTACCCTCACGGGTGATCTCCACCCCGACATCGAAGAGCTTCAGGGTCCCGGACGTGCCGGCTGCCTCTGCATTTCGCAGCGCGTCTCCGATCTGAGTCCTCAGACCACGCAACACACTGTTTCCGGCTAGCGCTGAACGAGCAGCCCCCTCCTGGCCGATCCCCTCACTCACGTACCCGAAGAATCCGTTCACCGCGTCCACAAGAGCCTTGGTCGCCTCTTTTGCGGACTCGGTATCTCTGGAGACGTCGACCGACAGCGTCTTGCCCGCATCCGCCGCGATGGCCGTGAACGTGACGCCCTCGACCGCGTCGTCGATCGCATTCGTCGAACTCGTGACGAGAACACCATCGATTTCCACCAGGGCGTCCTGACCAGAGGAAACGAGACGATCTCGGCCCTGAGTCGTGGCGGAGAAACTTCCGAAATCCAGAATGCCGCCGCCCTCATTGCCAGCGAACACATCGAGGGAGAGGAGAGAAACGCCGGGCGCACCCGACGTCACCGTCAAGCGACCGTCGGTGATGGCTGCCGTGGCGGTTCCGTTGAAGCCCTGAGCTCCATTGAGTTCATCGAGGACATCCTGCAGGGCCTCGGTGCCGTCCAACGCCATTGCAAAGGAGAAGGCCGAACCATCGTCTTTCGTGCCTTCGAACTGAATCGTGTCGCCTGCATTGACTGCGGCTGAGGAGGCTCCGTTGAAGAGCCCCGAGAGCAGTGTGCTCGCGACGGCCGGAGTACCACCAGCATCCGAGGCCAGGACACCACCCTGGACGATCTGAGATACGCTGGAGGTATCGGCCTGGAGAACACCGAGGGCTGCAAGGACTCCATCGTCGTCCGACGCCGAAGCAGTCCCGGTGATGGAGAGTCGGTACTGACCCGTCGTCACCTCCTCAACCGAAGCAAAGGCAGACGACCCGGCGAGACCCGCAGCAGTGTTGAAGTTGTCTCGAATGTCCTCGAGCGAGTCGGTCGAGAGATCGACGCCGAACGCGACACCGGCGAGCGTCACCGTCCCCGAGGGTGTTCCAGCGCTGAAGCCGAGGAGGGTCCCCACCTCGGTCGACGAGGAGGAGAACTGGCTCGAAGCGAAGCCTCCCCCGGTTCGAGTCTTCAGCGAATCGTAACTACCGACCAGGCCGAGGGAGGCCATAATGCCGTCGACGTCTGCGTACCCCAAACCCGCTTCCCCCGTGGCGTCGGCGGTCAAGATGAGGCGGTACGCTCCTGCGGAGCCCACGATGGTAGCGCTTACGCCCGTCGCGTCGTCTCCGGTGTTCGCCTGATTGATCGAACTCGCGATCGAGACCAGCGAGTCCGCCGCATCCACGTCGATGACCGAGCCGCCGAGCACGATCTGGCCGGAAAGCCCGAGTGCGTCGGATCGGGAGGAGACCTGCGCGGTGCTGAGAGATTCACGGTCGGCGACCTGCAGAACGCGGACAGAGTAGCTCCCCTCGCTGGCACTGGAGTCCGCGGTGGCGGACAGGTTGTCAGCGTAGTCACCGAGCACTTCCGCTGTGAAGGCATCGAGTCCAGAACCCTCGGACAGTCCGTCACTCGCCGTCTCGATCGCCTCGATCAATTCACGGACTTTCTCCCACGCCGCCTTGTCGGCCTCCTGATCAGAAATTGATCGGCGCAAGTAGTTGAGGCGCGAGTCCTCGATCTTGATGATCTGATCGACGATCTCCCGGAAATCGATTCCGGTGGCCAACCCACTTACAGTGGCGAGAGGTTCCATGGTTGCCGTTACGATCGGATCTGCGAGTCCCGGCGCGAACGCGCCTCCTTACCCTTTTAGTCTCGGTGCCGGGCGCAAATTCTTGAGCGACACCATCGACCTCGAAGAGCAAGAGCGCCCGGAGTCCCTCGGAGGAGACCCCGGGCGCTCTGGCCTCGGAGGTCGATGGCTACTCGACGACCCGCTACTGCAGCAGCGCCAGCACCGACTGGGCCCGCGCGTTCGACTGTGCAAGCACTGACACGCCGGTCTGGGACAGAATCTGGGCCTTCGTCAACGCGGTGAATTCCGCGGCGAAGTCGGCATCCCGGATCACCGACTCGGCAGCAGCCGTGTTCTCCAGCGCGATCTGTGCCTGGTTCAGTGCACTGTCCACCCGACTCTGGGTCGCACCGACGGAAGCAAACGCGGTCGCGAGCGTGTCCAGAG
>CAZBHZ010000003.1:0-171690 GCA_964492085.1 uncultured Gemmatimonadaceae bacterium
GCCGCCATGTCCGAAATCCGACGTATCGCCGTAAACACGGGAGGCGGTGACGCCCCCGGGCTCAACGCCGTCATCCGCGCCGTGGTCCTGTCTGCCGAGCGACTCGGCTGGGAAGTGGTCGGCTTCAAGGACAGCTACGACGGGTTGTTCGAAGAGGATGGCGTCGTTCGGCTGGACCGTCGCTCGGTCCGCGGGATCACGCACCTCGGGGGAACGATCCTCGGGACGACAAACCGTGGTGATCCCCTCAACTGGCCGGTCGAAGCTCCCGACGGAACCGTCACCCACGAGGACCGATCTCAACAGGTGGTCGACCTGATCGAGAAACACGACGTCGACGCCCTGATCGCGATCGGCGGTGACGGCTCCCTGAGAATCGCCCACGCGCTGTCCGAGCTGGGGCTTCCGGTCGTCGGTGTTCCGAAGACGATCGACAACGACCTGGCTGCGACGAATCTGACCTTCGGCTTCACGACCGCTGTCGAGACCGCGACCGATGCCATCGGAAGGCTCCACTCCACTGCGGAATCGCACGAGCGCACCATGGTGGTCGAACTCATGGGGCGGACCGCAGGCTGGATCGCGCTCCACGCAGGCGTCGCCGGCACAGCCGACGTGATCCTTATTCCCGAGATCCCGTACGACATGGACGTCGTATGCCGAAAGATCGAGGAGCGCTATGCGTCGCAGCGGTCCCAGTTCGCGATCGTCGTCGTGGCCGAGGGCGCCCACACGGCCGAGGGTTCGATGAAGTACAAGGAGACCGCCGAGGGTCAGCACCGTCTGGGAGGAATCGGAAAGATGATCTCCGAGCAGATCCACGAGCTCACGGGACGGGAGACACGGGAGCTGGTCCTCGGCCACCTTCAGCGCGGTGGCGGGCCCAATGCGTACGATCGCCTGCTGGCCCTCCGCTTCGGAGCCGCCGCGGTCCGTATGGTCCAGCAGGGTCGGTTCGGGACCATGGTGGCGCTGGACCCACCGCACGTCCTCGCGGTCCCGCTCGCCGAGGCGGTCTCCCGCATCAAGACCGTACCTCTCGACTCGGACATCATTCAGACGGCGCGGTCCCTCGGAATCTGCCTGGGCGACGAGTAGCGGATGGGCCATCGCCGGTGTCGGTGTCGCGCAACCCACGGACCGTGCGCCGTAGGCCCCGGCGTGGCCCTGTTGCGTGGCCACGGCCGCAACGGGAGCTTCCCTGCGAACCCCACTCGCATCGACCCCGCATCGCATGACCGACCCCGCCCAGAACGGAGAGTCGACGCCTGATCGATTCCGACGGACTCTGATTCAGGTTCTCATCGTCCAGGTCATCGCGCTCAGCGCCCTCGGCCTGCTCCAGTACCTGTACTCCTGAGGACCGGGCCATGCACTGGATCAACTGGGCGATCGTCGTTGCGTACCTGACCTACGTCGTCGTCGACGGTATCCGGAAATCGAAGGATACCGACACCATTTCCGGCTACTTCGCGGCGAACAAGTCACTCTCCTGGTGGGTCGTCGGTCTTTCCGTCATGGCGACGCAGCTTTCTGCGGTCACGATGATCGGAACGACGGGCCAGGGCGCGACAGACGGGCTGCGGTTCGTACAGCTCTACTTCGGGCTGCCGCTCGCCATGGTGATTCTCGGCGTCACGCTGGTACCCCTGCTCCACGGCTCCGGCGTCTACACGGCGTACGAGTATCTGGAGCGTAGATTCGACGCGAAGACCCGGTCCTTCACCGCCTTCCTCTTCCTCCTCTCCCGAGGGATGAGCGTGGGCACCATCATGGCCGCACCCGGCGTGGTGTTCAGCGCCGTCTTTGGAATTCCGCTGGTGTGGGCCGTGGCGCTCATCGGCGTCCCGACCGTGATCTACACGATGATCGGCGGCGTGCAGGCCGTCGCGTGGGCCGACGTGAAGCAGATGGTGCTCATCGTCGTGGCACTTCTCGCGATCATGGTCGTCCTGCTGGTGCAGATGCCGGTGAACCCGCATGACGCGCTTCAGATCGCCGGATCGACCGGACGCCTCAAGACGTTCGACTTCCGCTTCGACATCAACGAGCAATACACCTTCTGGTCCGGCGTCATCGGCGGGACCTTTCTGATGCTCTCATACTTCGGGACAGACCAGAGCCAGGTCCAGCGCTACCTCGCCGCCCGCTCCGTGGAACAGGCGAAGACCTCGCTGCTCATGAGCGCCTACTGGAAAATCCCGCTCCAGGCACTCGTGCTCTTCGTCGGCGTGGGTGTGTTCGTGTACTACCAGTTCGTTCAGCCACCTCTGCTGTACAACCCCGCGCACGAGGAGGCCGTCATGGCCGAGCGCGGTCTCGCATACGATGCTCTGCAGAGCGAGTACACGGCGGCATTCACGCTCCGCGAAACCGCGGCCCTCGAAGTCGCGGATGCGAGCGACGATGCGAGTGCTGCTGCGGCAATGGAGGTCTTCCTCGCCCGTGAAGCCGACATCCAGACGATCCGAGTCGAAGCCCTCTCGATGGCCGAGGAGGTCACGGGTGAATCGTCCAGAGATGTGAACTACATCATCCCCCGCTTCGTGCTGAACGAGCTTCCGATCGGGCTCGTCGGCCTGTTCATCGCGGGCGTCATCGCCGCGGCCATGTCGAGCATCTCGTCCGAGCTGAATTCACTCGCAACGACGAGTGTGATCGACTTCTACCGGCGCTGGGTGCGCCCCGAAGCCACGGACGCGCACTATCTCGCCGTGTCGAAGGGGGCGACCGTGTTCTGGGGGTTCTTTGCCTGCGTGGTCGCCACATATGCCGCGACACTCGGGTCACTGATCGAGGTCGTGAACCGCTTCGGCTCGTTCTTCTACGGCTCGATCCTCGGCGTCTTCCTGCTGGCCATGATCCCGAGGGCGAGAGGGAACGGTGCGTTCATCGGGCTCATCGCGGGCATGACCGTCGTCGGCATCGTGAACTTCGGGACCGACGTCGCCTACCTGTGGCAGAACGTCATCGGTGCCGTCGTGGTCCTGGCTGTCGGGGTGGTGTTCAGCGGTGGCGCTCAGGACCCGGCCGCATCGTGAGCGATTCTGCCACCGGACGGCTCTCTATCGCGCTCTGACCTCACGCTCCCACCGATCGAGCCAGCCAGCTCCTTCGCGCTGGATCCGATCGACGTCCAGAGGATACGGCCGCCACGACTGTGCAAGCTCGAAATCCATGGGAACGCGGGCTGGGTCGGCGTCACCGAACGCGGGCTGCCATCTCGTCTCCAGTTTCGCTGCGGTGACGATATCCTGCGTGCCGAGATACTCCACGAACAGCTGGGCGCTCTCACGCTCCCCCGTCCCCGCAACCACCGCCACACCTCGCGCGAGCACCGGTGATCCGGACTCGGGCACCCGGTAGTAGAGCCACGGCGCCTCGTCGGCTCGGGCCAACTCCACGTCCGCTTGCGGAAGTAGGGCGAGCCTGGAGCGACCGGCCTCGAGGGCCCGGACGGCGGCGGCCACGCTCCCCGCGTAGGTCTCCACCTGCTGGTCGAGTGCGATCAGCCAGTCGAATCCCGCCTCCACCTCCGTCTCGCGCTCGTGATAGGCAAGCATCGACGTCATGAACCACAAGCCAGCCTCGGACCGTTGGGGGTCGAGGACCTCGATCTCGTCGACCCAGCGGAAGTGACGAAGGTCGTTCCAGTCCGTCGGTGCCCGGCTCAGCTCCAGGTCGTCTCTGCTGAACGCGATGACCCATGGCGTGATCAACAGCGGATGCCACGCGTCCTGGACGGTCGCCTCCTCCAGACCCGGCGCCTCCACCAGACTGGGGCGCTCGACCCACGAAGGCCGGTAGGGTGTCAGGAGGTCGGCCTCGGTGGCCGCGTGCAGGACCGCGACGTCCGCCCCCCACCAGACGTCGAAGGGCTCGCCGGCGAGTTCAGCCCCGTCCCCGACAGCGGCTCGTAGCTCCTCGAGCGCCTCACTGGCGGTCCCGTCGCTGAAACGCACGTCGATGTCCGTGTAGGCAGCCTCAAACGTCTCTTCGACGTAATCCCGCAGCCCCGTCGGAAGATCGGTCCGTACGTCGAGAACGATCGGGCGGCGCTCCCCCACACATGCGACGGCGAGAAGCGTTCCGAGAACTGCGATCCGACGTACCATCACGACTACCTCGCCGAGAACGCCGCCCACGCTCCGGCATCGAGCGAAATCAGGTTCGCGAAGAGCCGGTAGGCTCCCGGAACCTGCCCCGCCCACTGCCGGAAGAAGGAAAGCGCCGAGTAGACGAAGACACCGTCCCCGACAGATGTGGCCAGCATCGAGCCGTGACGCGGCTCTTCGCCAGGGTCGTTCAGCTCCAGCAGCGGTGTGTACCGCTCGTCCCAGTTGGATGCGAAGTACAGTCCCCGCTCCTGAACCCAACCGTCGAAGTCTGCGTCATCGATGCGATTCGGTGAGGTGAAGACCGGAGCATCCGGCTCGAGCATGCGCACCGGAGCGGTCTCGTCCGAAACGCGGGGTGAGCCACGTCCAACCGTCATCTCCCAGGGAGCAAGGCTTCCCAGTGGACCGCGGTTGTACTGCACGATCACGGTCCCGCCGGCGCGGGCGAAGTCGAGCAGCTGTGCGGATGCAGCCTGCAGGTCGGGACGCGTCTCGTAGGCGCGCACACCCAGGACGATCGTCGTGAAGTCGCCGAAGTCGCCGTCCCGGACACGTGCTTCATCGAGCAGGTCGACCTCGGCGCCCATCTGGCGAATCGCCTCGGGCCCGTCGTCACCCGACCCCATGATGTACCCCACCCGGACACCCTCCCGAACGGCTACCGGCACGACGGACACCGTGGCCTCGGCCTCCGCATACAGCGCAGTCCGCTCGATATGCTCGTAATCGATCAGCGCGTACCCCTCGCCGTAGATCCGACCATCGTCCGTACGAGCGCTCACGTCGAAGGTGTGCCGGCCGGCGGACGCGGTCCCATCCGGTCGGACCTGAAAGGTCATCGACCTCTCAGCCCCTGCTTCGTCCAGCGCGAACGCCTGAGAGGCGGGCGTGACGGTCCAGCCTGCCGGAGCCGACATCGTGACCGAGCCACGACTGCCCTGCTCCGCCTCGGTCCGGACGACCACGGACACATCCTGAGCGCTCGACTTGCTTTGGGGCCACGTGACGCCCGCCGGGGCCACCGAGACCGACACCGCCGGAACCACGAGTACCGGCTTGTCGAACTCTCCGAGTGCCGGGTTCACTCCGACGTAGCGCCAGTCCGAGCTGACCGTGACCCGTCCCGTGCTCTGTATCGTGTTCGCGATCGCAGGATCGTCCGAGACGAACCCGAACGACGCCGAGCCATGTACCAGTTCCGGGTCGCGGGCGAGGCCCCACAGACCGGGATCATCGGGCCAGACGTACCGCGCTCCGTCGCGTGCCTCACGCAGGAAGTATGGTCGGGACGCCGCCGCGTCCTCCGGTACCGTCAGGTCGTACGTGAAGACCGCGAGTCGGCCAGGGGCGAGTGCTCCGTCCGCAGCCACGCCGTCCGATTCGACGAGCGTTGCCGTCCAGCCCTCGGGGAGGGCCAGAGACGTTTCGGGATTCACGACGGTGTACGTCCCACCGTTCCAGAGCTGCGCACGCACGGTCACGTGCTGCCCCGGTACCAGCAGATCGTCCTCGGACCGGACATCGAACGATACTCCGGTCGCTGCGAAGACGGCACGATCCGTGATCTGCAACCTCGCCGCGATTGCGCCGTTGAACTCGGCATCCCCGGCATCCTCGACAGCCTCCAGGGCCATGCGCAAATGAGTCCTCGCCTCGAGGAGGTGCGGAGCGATCGGCATCGGATCCAGACCGAACTCCTCGACCGCTGCCAGCACGGAGCGCCGGTACGCCTCGAGATGCCCGCGCGCCGAAGCAGCCGCAGCCCCGCGGACACCGGCGGTAAGGCCGACCAGGGTCGTGTCGATACCCGCGAAGATCTCGTCCGCTTCGTCTCCGACGCGGCTCTCGACGAGGATCACACCGGTCAGACTCGGGCCCGGAGGCTGACCGGCGCCCATGTTCTGCGAACGGTGCTGGCTTCGACTTTCCATGGATAGCTGGAGCAGCGAACGCCCGAGCAACGGGTCGTGCACTCCGGTCTGGACATCGAGGGATCCGTCGTCCACACGCCCCTGAGGGGCGAAAAAGCGACGCCGCGACGACTGGTACAGCTTCGAGGGAGCCCAAGCCTCGACGCCCATCTCGAGCTGCTCCGGGAAACGGGAGGGGTCGCCCGCGGCCGCGAACGCTTCCCGGGCCATGATGCCCGCGGCCTGATGCTGACCGTGACCGTCCGACGGCGTGCCGCTGAACACGGACACGATCACGTGCGGGCGAAAGGACCGCACGACCCAGACGACGTCCGCGAGGAGCTCGTCACGCGGCCAGAACGACAGCGCTTCCTCCGCACTCTTCGAGTAGCCGTAGTCGAAGGCTCGAGTGAAGAACTGCCGCCCGCCGTCCAGGTCACGCGCCGCCAGGAGCTCGCCGGTTCGGACAATGCCGAGTCCTTCCCAGAGTTCGGGCCCGATAAGGTTCTGCCCACCATCTCCCCGCGTCAGCGCCAGGTATGCCGTCTCGGCGCCCTGCCCCCGTGCGAGCGTGGTCAGCAAGCTCGTGTCCTCGTCGTCCGGGTGCGCGGCAATCATCAGAACGCGCTTCACCCCGTCCATCTGCCGCAGCAGCAGGCCGGTGGCCACCGTCCCTGTGCCGTCGAGGCGTTGAGCCTCTGCAGGGGTGACGAATATCGACAGGCCGAAAACGAGGGCAGCCACGGACCAGCTCGTCGCCCGGATCTTGAATGACGTCATTGTGCACTCCAACGGGTCACATCCGCACCGTCCAGCCACGAAAGGTAGAGGCGCTCCTGAACGTGGACACCCCACGCTCCCAGTGCGCTCATCCGAAGGGTCAGAGCGTCTCAGCGGTGGGGCTCCCACGGGAGAGCGAGTGCCGCGGGCGCGCGCGACCTGCCGACCCATCCCGCGAGGGCCGCAAGCGTCAGCACGTACGGGAAGGCCAGGAAGATCTGGTACGCCAAGTCGAAGCCGAGGGCCTGGAGGAAGAACTGGAGGGCGGACGCAGCCCCGAAGAAGAGCGCGGCGAAGAGAACCAGAAGCGGATTCCAGCGCCCCAGCACGACGACGGCGATGGCGATGAATCCCTTACCGGCACTCATGTTCTCCGCAAACGTGCCTGCATGGGCCAGCGCTAGATGGGCACCGGCGATTCCGGCCATCGCACCCCCGAAGAGTGTGGCTGCGAAGCGAACCGTGCGTACCCGGACGCCTGCGGCTTCCGCCGCACTCGGCGCCTCACCGGTCGCCCGCAGCTCGAGTCCCCATGGAGTGTGGAAGAGGACGTACCAGGCGACGGGGGCCATCAGGTAGGCCACGTACGCGGTCGGGGCCTGAGCGAACAGCGCGCTCCCGATGATCGGGATCTCGGAGAGACCTGGAATGGCCAAGGGAGCCAGTGTCGGTAGAGAGAGCTCCGCGCCCGTAACCCCGAACCGAGCCTGATAGACGGCGCCCGTCATACCGAGTCCACCGATCGTGACGGCCGTACCCGTGATGATCTGGTCCGCCCCCAAACCGATCGCGAACACCGCGAACACGAGCGCGACCACGAGGCCGGCCATGGCGCCCGCCATCACACCCAGACCGGCTCCATCGAAGGCCAGCGCGCCCAGGGCTCCTCCCAGCGCTCCCGCAATGATCGATCCCTCCAGGCCGATGTTGATCACGCCACTCCGCTCGGTGATGGTCTCACCCATCGCGGCGAGCGCGAGGGGGATACCGAGGCGGACCGCCGACTCGAGAAAGAGGACGAGTTCGACCTGGCTCATCTCTCCCCCTCCCCGGGATCAGAGCCCACGCGGGCGGCCCGCACACGCTCCAGACCGAGCACCGCGAGAATCACGAGCGCCTCGACAACATCCACCCACGCCGCCGGGATGCCTGCGTCCCGCTGCATCGCACCCGCGCCGGCCCGCAGCGCGCCGAAGAATATCGCGGTGACCACCACCCCTCCCGGGCGGAGCCCCGCGAGCAGAGCCACCGCGATCGCGGTGTAGCCCCAGCCCTCGGAAAGATTCTCGTAGAGTGCATAGGTGAGGCCAGAGACCTCGACGGCGCCGGCCAGCCCCGCGATCGCGCCCGAAGTGAGGAAGGCGATGAAGATGACGCGAGCCGGATCGATACGACCTGCCACGGCGGCGGCTTCCGGAGCCGCACCGACCGCGCGGATGTGAAAGCCGAAGCGTGTGCGACGCATCATGAAGGCCAGCGCCACCGCGACTGCGAGGCCGAGTGCGAAGCCGATGTGGAGGCGCGTACCCGGGATGAGGGTCGGTAAACGCGCCGCCTCGACGATCCTGTCCGTCTGCGGAAAGACGCCCCGCTCCTCTTGGAGAGGACCGTGCACCATCCACGCCGCCATGTAGATCCCGACGAAGTTCATGAGGATCGTCGTGATCACCTCACCGATGCCGAGTCTGAGTCGCATCAGAGTCGGCACGAGTGCCCACGCGGCCCCTGCGACACACGAGACGCCGAGAACCGCGGGGATCAGAATCGGGCGAGGAAGGCCACTGAACGTCAGCGCCACCCAGACGCCGGCAACCGCACCCGCATACAACTGACCCTCGGCGCCGATGTTCCAAACGCCCGCGCGGAAGGCCAGCGCCACCGCGAGTCCCGCGAAAAGCAGCGGAACTGAGCGCACGAGCGTGATGGAGACAAAGGTGTTCCAGCTCCCGATAGATCCCCGCAGCATAGCCGCTCCTGCCGCGACCGGATCGTACCCTCCAGCGAGCAGGAGCAGCGCGCCGGCACCCAGAGTGAGAAGCACCGCGCCAGCACCCAAAAAGGCCACCTCACGCGCTCTGGCCGGAGCGATACCACCGCTCACGCCACCTCACCCCCACCGGAGAGCATGAGAGCCCCGACTCCCTCGCGGGTTCGCTCGTGATCCGGCACTTGGATCACATGACCGCGAGACATGACGACGACCCGGCCGGCCAGCCCCAGCACCTCATCGAGGTCGGTCGAGATCAGCACGATGGCCACCCCCTCGCCGGCCAGGCGGTCGAGCTCGCCATGGACGTATGAGGCGGCGGCTATGTCGAGCCCACGAGTCGGGTTCTCTGCCACCAGCATCGGTGCACCCAACGCGAGCTCTCTCCCGATGATGACCCGCTGCTGATTTCCTCCCGAGAGAGCACTCGCGAGCGTGGCGGTAGACGGGGCGGCCACCTGAAAACGCGCCCGAATGCCCTCGGCTTCCTTCTGCATCTCATCCCACGGCATCAGCCATCCCGACCCGAAGCGGTCGAGACGAGCAAGCCCGAGGGCAATGTTCTCCGTCAGATCGAAGTCCGACACGAGACCCTCGGTACGCCGGTCCTGGGGGATATAGGCAACCTCTCGGGGCACCTGCGCTCGTCCCGTGGCGGGGAGGCGACGACCGGCGAGCACGAGCGCGAGCTCGTGCTGCCCGTTTCCTTCGACGCCGGCCACACCGAGCACCTCACCGGCACGCACCTCGAGCGTCACGTCCTCAAGCCGCTCCCCATACACGCGGCTCAGCTGCCCGACGACCGGGCGTGCATCAGGATCGGGTTCGGTGCCCATGGCCGACTGGGTCTCCGCCCCGATCCCAGTCGTCGCATCCCCGTGAACTCCGAGGGCGATCGCATCGGCGATTCCATCACCGACCATGGCGGACACCAGCCTTCGTTCAGACACGTCGCCCCGATCCGCGCTCAGGACGGTCCGCCCGTCCCGGAGGACCGTGAGGCGGTCGGACACGGCGAGCACCTCGTCAAGCTTGTGAGCGACGAGGGCGACAGCCCGACCCTCTCCGGCCAGGTCACGCAACAGTTCGAAGAATCCGCCGACCTCCTCGGGTGTCAGAACCGCTGTGGGCTCATCGAGAACGAGCACCTTCGGATTCCGAAGAAGCGTTTTGAGGATTTCCGTCCGCTGACGGTCGCCGACTCCGATCGAGGCGACGGTGTCGTCGAGCGGCACCCGGAGACCCGTCCGGTCCATCGTGGCCTCAACCGCGCGATCGATCTCTTCGAGCGAGCGACCCCGAGTCCCCAGCGCCAGGTTCTCACGGACCGACAGGGCCGGCACCAGGGTGAAGTGCTGGTGGACCAACCCGATGCGCAGCGCCCAGGCGTCGCGCGGGCTCTCCAGAGAGACGGGCAAACCGTCGACGTGGATCGAGCCCCCGTCCGGGGCCAGCAGCCCACCGAGAACATTGAAGAGCGTCGACTTCCCGGCGCCGTTGGCTCCGAGCACACCGTGCACCTCACCGGCGAAGAGGTCCAGGTCGGCGCCTGCGAGAGCCTGAACGTGCCCGAACCGCCGCTGGACATCGCGAAGCCGGACGAGGGGATCGCTCACCTACCGGCCTTCGTCCTCGCCCTCCACGAAGACCACGCGCGGGATGTCGACGTCACCGGCACGAATCGCCGCCTTGGTGGATGCGATCCGTTCGATCGCGTCGGCGGGTACGCGATCGACGAGCGCCGGATTGAACACGAAGTCGATCACCTCCTGTTCCGTGTTGGCGTAGATCGGTGCTCCACCGACACGATTCTCCTGCCAGAGTCGCGCGGTGGTCAGGAATGCGTCGGCGATGCGAATGACCGCACTCCCCAGAATCACGTCGGGCGCGACCGCATTCTGATCACTGTTCATGCCGATCGCGTATGCCACCTCACCCTCGTCGACGACCTCTCGAACGGCCTGAAAAACGGCAAAGGATGCCGCATCGAGATTGTGGATGATGACATCCGCGCCCCGGCTGAGTTGCGCGACGGTCGCCTCCTTCGCCGCCGCCACGTCGTTCCAGTCCCCGGTGAAGACCTCGAGAACCTCGATCTCAGGATCGACAGCACGGACGCCCGCCTCGAACGCGAGGAACGTCCCACGAGCCGGGGGGATCGCAACGCCCCCGACCATCCCGACGACCCTCGACTCCGTCATATACGCGGCAGCCATACCTGCCAGGTAACTCCCCTCCTCGAGCCGGAAGATCAACGGGGCGACATTCTCCGAGATCCGACCGCCACCCGAGACGACGATCGTTACGTCCGGAAACTGTTCGCCCGCCCGGATCGCGGCGTCCTGGTACTCGTTCCCGTGCGCGAAGATGATGTCGTACCCTGATGAAGCGTATGCGATGAACGCCTCGTCGAATTCGGCCGGGGTCGCCGTCTGCTGATGACTCACCGACGCCCCGAGTGAGTCCTCGATCAGAAGGAGCCCGTCATACGCGCCCGCATACCAACCCGCGTCGCTCACGGGACCGGAGGTGAGGAGGGCGACCCGAAGTGAAGTCGATGACTCACCCGCGTCCGCGCCGCACCCGGCGAGTAGCCCTGCAGCCAGCAGGGTGACGGCGGACCGGGTCCGCCAGGGGCGACGACGCCCAGTGACGAGCTGCATGACCGTTCTTTCCCGGCAGAAGGTGTGGAAGGAGGTTGAATAAACCGGTGTCTGTCGGAGGTTCAGCCCGCCGGATATGTTCGGGCCGCACCCCCCGCCAGGGGACAACGTACCCGTTGCGTGACGCCACCGTTACTACTCGGAGACCGCATGACTGAGCAGCGCGGAAACTGGACCTCCAGCGCAGGCTTCATCCTCGCCGCCACAGGGAGCGCCATCGGGCTCGGCAACCTGTGGAAATTTCCCTTCATTACGTGGGAGAACAACGGCGGCGCGTTCGTCCTGGTATACCTGGTGTGTATCGCAGCCGTCGGTCTGCCGATCATGATGGCCGAGTTGCTCATCGGTCGAAAGACGCAGAAGAGCGCCGTAGGTGCGCTGAAAGAGGCCGTCGGACCCGCCTGGGGGCTGGTTGGACTCTGGGGTGTCCTGTGTGGCTTCACACTCCTGAGCTACTACACGGTCATCGCAGGCTGGTCTCTCTTCTTTTTCGCGAAGACTGCGGGCTGGATGGTCGGAGGCTTCCCCGCGGGCACGACGCTCGGGGACGTCTTCACGGAGCAGGCGGCGAATGGTGGCCTTCAGCTGGGGCTCTCTCTCGGGTTCAGCATCGCCACGGTCACGGTCGTGTACTTCGGGGTCCAGAAGGGCATCGAGAAGATCGCGCGGCTTTTCCTGCCAATCCTCTTTTGCATCCTCGCGCTGCTCTTCTTCGTCTCGTTCGCGATGGAGGGCTCGGGCGAAGCGCTGAGCTTCATCTTCCGACCCAGCTTCAGCGAACTGGACGGTAGCAGCGTACTCGAGGCGCTCGGCCACGCCTTCTTCACGCTCTCGCTCGGCATGGGCGCGATGATCACCTATGGGTCGTACATCGCCCGAAACCAGTCGATCGTGAAGGCATCCGGCGTGATCGTTCTGCTCGATACGGTCATCGCCCTGGTCGCCACCGTGATCATGTTCACCGTGATCTTCACGGCGGGCATGCAGGATCAGGTCAGCGAGACCGGAACCGTAGGCATGCTCTTCATTTCACTGCCGCAACTCTTCTTCGCCGAAGGGATCGTGCCCGGCGGCACCGTGCTCGCGCCGCTCTTCTACGTGCTCGTCGCCCTCGCCGCGCTGACGTCGACGATGTCGCTCCTCGAGGTGGTCGCCTCGTACGTGATTGACGAACACGGGATCGAGCGAGGCAAGGCGACCCTCATGTGCGGCGGTGCGGTCTTCGTCTTCACGATTCTCGCGGCGCTTTCCTTCGGTGGCGCGAGCTTCGCGAGCAACCTCTCCGTGGGGGGCTTCGTCGGCGATCTCTTCTTCGCCGGGAAGACGAGCTGGTTCGGGATGGCCGATCACTTCGTCTCCAACTGGATGCTGCCGACCGGAGGCCTCGCGATCACGATCGCGGCCGGTTGGTTCATGACGAAGGAGTCCTCACAGGCCGAGCTGGTCGATGAGACGACCCCAGGCTGGTTCAACTACGACGTCTGGCGGTTCTTCATCCGCTTCGTCTCTCCAGCGGCTGTCGCCGCGATCATCATCGCGGTGCTCTTTTTCGGAGTCGACTTCAGCTGATCGAGGCCGGGCGCCCGGGGGCGGAATCCTTCGATTCCGCCCCTGAGCGCCCATCCGCGGTCCGGCGTTCCACGGTGATCGGTGGTCCGGCGGCGGCCAGCCCCGATCACCTCCCCTGATTTCGCTTACCATTCAGGGTTGCGACTCTCTGAAGCAGAACTAGAATTCTGTTTCAAGGAGGATGTGTGGCTGCACCGAAACCCGCTCAGATTCGCCCACCGAAGCAATCCCGTTCGAGGCGAACCCTCGAGAGAATCGTGGAGGCTTCACTGGAGCTTCTCGCCACCGAAGGCCTCTCGGGCCTGACCGTGCACAAGGTCGTCGCAAAGGCGAACTCGTCCATCGGCTCGTTTTACGCGCGCTTCGATGGAAAAGACGAGCTGCTGGACTATCTCGGGGAGCGCGTGTGGACCGAAGCCCTCGAGCGTTGGGAGTCCGCACTCCAAACGAGGGACTGGTCGACCCTGGATCTGGCTGAGGTCGTAGAAGGAGCGGTGGGCCTGCTGATTGACGCTCAGCGTTCGCGGTCCGCATACCTCAAGGCCCTGGACTGGGCCTCCGGACGACAGAGTGACGCCTACGAGGCATTCCGTAATGAGCTGCTCCTGGGCCTGCAGATCCTGATCCTGCAGCACCGGAGCGAGATCGCACATGACGATCCCGAGCTTGCCGCACGCCTTGGGCTGCGCGGGGTGCTCGGTGTGGTCGACTCGGAGTTCCGTGCAACTGGAGGCCGGCTTTCACGCGACGTGCTGATCGAAGAGTGCCGCTCCATGCTCATGGGGTACCTGACCGGCGATGCCGGTGAAGGGCGTACGGGGGGCGTCGACTTCTTCGACGTGTGGGGCTGACAAGGGCGTGGAATAACCTTTTTCATTCCCAAGTGTCTTATCTTGAGAATCTCGTCGCGATGCCGTCTCCGACGGCAACCCTTCGAAGAGTCCGGCGTATGACTTCCTGCCGACGAGCGGAGTGACCGTTCATCGACGGGTTCATTGAATCAAGGCAACACGGGTGAGCATGAAGTTCGGCGTTACACGAGCAGCATGGCGCGCAGTCGCTATCGCGGTGTCCGCGATTGCACTGGGTGCGCCAGCCGCTGCCGCGCAGGATCCACCGACGGCCGCAGTCGCAGGTCTTGTGTTCGACAGCACCGCGATGCGGCCACTCGTTGGCGCCCGCGTCGCCGTAATGGGGACGAGCGCCGTCGGAACCACGGACGAAGGCGGCCGCTTTCTGCTCCGTGACGTGCCAACGGGTGAATACTGGATCTCATTCTTCCATCCGCGCCTCCAGGAACTCGGCGTGAGCGCGCCCCCGCGCCAGCTCGAGCTGACCGCGGGTAGTACGGCGAATGCCATCCTTTCCGTACCGTCCGAGGAGACGCTGTTGCTCGGATGGTGTCTAGCCGAACAGCCCCCGGCCGGTTCTGCCGCGATCGCCGGCTTCGTCACGGACTCCATCACCGGGGTACCGATGCCTCGGGCGATCGTAACCGCGGAGCGGATTGGCGGAATTCCCGGGTTACGGCCCGTCGAGGTGCGCACGGACGACGCCGGATACTTCCGCATGTGCGCGGTCCGGGGAGACGTCGACGTGAGGTTGCAGGCGTCGTTCGGGACGAGTTCGGGCCGAAGCGTGGAGGTTTACGTTCCTTCTGGTACCGCCCGGCTGCAGGACCTGGTCCTGCTCATGTCGGCGGAAGGCACCCTGTCGGGATATGTCCGGGACTATGTGACCAATGATCCGGTCTCGGGCGCCGTAGTCTCCGTAGCCGGGACCACAGGCTCGACCCTGACGGACATCACGGGGCGCTTTGTTCTCGACGGGCTTCCGCCGGGCCGACACCTCGTTACCACGGATCACATCGCGTTCGAAGAGCGGACGGACTCGGTCACGATCTTCAGCGAGGAGACGGTCGACATCGAGGTCCGTATGGCGACGGAGGCGCTCGAGGTGGAGGGGCTGGTCGTAACCGCACGCACGCGATTCGGAAGAACGAGTCTGGCCGGTGACGCGAAGCGCGCCGACTTCATCTCGCGTGAGGAGATCGAGGCTCTACTGCCCCGCGTGACAGCGACGGAGGACCTCCTCCGCAACATGAACACGCCGGGCATGCGGATCCGGAACGTCTACCAGATGGATCAGCTGACGGGCGTGATGGTGCCGGCTCTCTGTATCGAGGTGAGCCGACGTGCGGGGGGCGAGGGCTGTCAGCCCGCTGCGGTGGCGCTCAACGATGTGCTGATTCCCTTCCCTGAACAGTTCCTTCAGGACCTCGATCCGAACATCATCGATCGGATCGAGATTCTCAGCCCGATCGACGCACAGTTCCAGTTCGGGACCGCCGCCGGAAACGGCGTGGTGGCCATCTACACACGCTGACCTCACTCTCGAACCCTACCTCCGCACGCCCATGTCGTACGGCGCACGACCTTTGGGTCTCCTGCTCGCAGCCATAATGATGTCCGGTTGCTGGGGGGGGCCGAAGCACACGCTGGGTATGCAGGGCGGCACGCTGGCACCCTGCCCCTCCTCTCCGAACTGCGTCCACACTGGCTTGAGGCACCCGGACGGGACGGAGGGGATGTTCGCCGATGCGCGGGTCCCGCTGGATGAGCTGATGGAGCGGATCGCCGGCGTGGTCTCGGAGATGCCACGGACGAAGGTCATGACGCAGAACAGTGCGTACCTGCACGCGGAGGTTACGAGTCTGATTCTGCGATTCGTCGACGACCTCGAGATCGGGATCGGCGACGGCAACGAGGTCCTCGTCCGCTCCTCGTCCCGCGTCGGCCGCAGTGACCTGGGGGTCAACCGGGCCCGGGTCGAAGAGCTGCGGGCGCGACTGAAGGCCGCCGGACTGGTTCGCTAGAGGTCGGGGGAGACTCGTGGCGCGGAGCTTCTCTTAACGGCGGTCGGCCAGGGCATCGAGGTCGAGAGCGGCAGCTTCGACGTACCAGATGTCGTAATAGCCACTCTGATCGTCGCGGTCGGTCGCGAAGAAGAAGAAGCGACCGTCGGGGGAGAAGCTCGGATAGCCATCGTTGGCGGGAGAATTGAACGGCTCGGGGAGTAGGACGGGGGCGTCCCAGCCGTATTCGTTTCGCCTGGAAACATAAAGATCCTGGCCGCCCGGGGCGGACGCATCCCGATAGGCCTGAAACACGATGAATCCCTCGTCGGGTGTCAGCACCGCGTTCGTCTCATCACCGGTGGAGTTGATCCTCAATGGGACGGGTGGTCCGTACCTCCCGTCGGACTGGACCTCCGCACGGACCATATCCGCACCCCAGTCGGGGTCGAGGCGGGACCAGTACAGAAGCGAGCTGTCCGCCAGCAGCGTGGGCCCCAGCTCCGTGCCCATGGTAAAGCCATCGACCTCGGAGCGTGGCTGATTGACACGACCGGGCACGGGAAGAGGTGCCCCCCATTCCCCACCGTTTCGGTGAACGACCCACAGATTGTCACTTCGGTCCCCCGAACCGGGCATGAGTCGGCGGGATGCGAAGAGCATCGTCTCACCATCATGCGAGAGGCTCGGTGACTCGTCGTACTCCGCGGCGAACGGAATGGGGGACGCATCGGTCCAGGCACCCTCTTCGAACCGGGTGACGACGATCTGGGGAGGCCCTCTCCGTCCACGCCGGGTGAAGTAAGCCTCCCGTCCATCGGGACTGAAGGTGATGCCGTACTCCCGCATCCGGGTTGAGACCACGTCGGGCGCAAAGACCTCCGGGCGCGGGACCGACTCCGTGAGCCACTCCGCGGGGGGCGTGGCCTCGCAACCTTGAGAGGCGAACGCAGAACCTCCACCCACCACGACAGCGAGAAGTCGCGCTGGCACGCGTCGTCGAAGGTCTTTCGGCACCATTTGCGACTGGACCGTCCTGTTGGCCCGATCGGTCGACACGAGCCGGGGCTAGGAGAAAGGGGCGAGCAGGGATAGGCCCCACCCTCCCCTAAGGCAAGTCAGCCGGGCAAGACCCTACGGCTTCGACGCCTCGAAGTGGGCACCGTATATGGAATCCGCGAAGCGCGCCATCTCCGCTTGTTGCTCGGGGTGGCGCGTGACGTACGCCCGCACCCCGGGGTCTTCCAGGATGAACGCGGCAGGGTAGGGGCGCTCGTCCGAGATGCGGACCTCTTCGAAGCCGGCGTCTCTGAACTGCTGAATGTAGACGTCCCGGAAGGTCGGCAGGCATGCGGCCACCGAGTCCAGCCGCTTCTCCATGACATCGGGCACCTCGACGTCCGAGACCATGTCCGAGACGACGATGCGTCCACCCGACTTGAGGACGCGGAACGCCTCCGAGAGCACTTTCGGCTTGTCCGCCGACAGATTCAGCACGCAGTTGGAGATGATGACATCCACGGAACCATCGGCCACCGGAAGGGCCTCGATCTCGCCCAGCCGGAATTCGACGTTCGCGTAGCCGCCGGTCTCGGCGTTACTCCTCGCGCGCTCCAGCATCTCGGGCGTCATGTCCACGCCGATGACCCTCCCCGAGGAGCCGACCTCGGCCGAGGCCAGGAAGCAATCGAGACCCGCACCGGACCCGAGGTCCAGAACGACCTCACCCTCCGACAGGGACGCGATCGCGGTCGGGTTTCCGCATCCGAGCCCCAGGTTGGCCGCTTCGGGTACCTGCGTCAGTTGACGTGCTGAATAGCCGATCGACTCGCTGATTTCACCCGCGCTCGCGACGCCGTCACCACAGGAACTCGGCTCGCAGCATCCGGCGTCGCTGGTGGCGGCGCGTGCGTACCGGTCACGAACCGCCTTCTTCACGTCCGAAGCTGAGTGATGTTGGCTCATATATCCTCTTTTGGTTGTGACACGCAACGATTCACGGAAGAAGCATGGGGGTGGTCGCCCTCGGCGGCAGGGCACAGCAGCTGCCGTTCGAGGTGTCGACGCGAGCGGCGAAGGCACGGCTCAGGCGGCCCACAAGCGTGGTCAGGGCCGCCTGGACCTCAGGATCGAAATCGCCGAGCAGGGTCGCATAGTCCGACAGGAGATCAGCCTCGATCTCGTGATGAAGGACCGCGCCACGTTCGGTGGGAGCGAGGAGGACGATGCGACCGTCCGTGGCAGCTCTCGTCCGCCTGATCAGGCCCTTCTGCACAAGGCCGTTCGAAATGCGACTCGCCGTGCTCTTGTCGAGATACAGGAAGGCCGCCAGGTCGTTCACGGTCATCGCACCGGCTTCGACAACGCCTTTCAGGGCGTAACACTGGCTGACACTGACATCGTAGCAACAGGCTCGGTCACGATCACGGAACTGCACGACCCTGATGAGTTCGCTGAGGTTGGCGGCAAGGCTCCTCGCATCTGACACCGAACGGCCGTCGCCCGACGCAGAAGACGGCCCACGCTCGGCGTCGGATACATTAGTAGTTGGCATAACCAACTATTATTCTTGGGCTCGATGTGGTCAACTCATGTGTGCTTTTCGGCTTACCGTGACGGGTCGAGCTCGTCCATCACCGCCAGGAGCGACCGGGGATCGACGCTGGTCCGCCCATATCGGACGACCCAGTGCAGATGCGGCCCCGTGACTCGGCCCGTCGCTCCCACGAGACCGACCGGGTCACCGGCGGAGACTCGATCCCCCGCTTTGACCAGTTGTTCGCTGAGGTGGAAATAGGCGCTCAGGAGGCCCGCCCCGTGGTTCAGATAGACGACGTTACCGGCCAGGAGGAACGGCTCGACGAGGAGCACGTGCCCGTCGGCCGCTGCAACAACGGTGTCACCAGGGGCGCCGCGCAGGTCCAGGCCCATATGTCGGCTGGACACACGTCCATTGAAGACCCGCCCCTGCCCGAAGCCACTCGTCACGCGACTGGCCCGGGGCATGACGACGCGGTCACCCCACAACGGAGGCGTCCGGTGGGCGCGCGCAGAAGCCTCGCGGGCCCGGGCCCGGTCTTGCTCGAGTTGTGCCTGGTCCTCTTCATTAGGGGGTGCCCCAAAACGGGGCGCCACACGGAGTTGCTCGTGGTCGTACGAGCCGGGCGCGATCGGGATCGCGACGGCAAACCGTTCTTCGCCGCCCGCAGCGTACAAGACCCGAACCGAGGCATCGATCTCCGCCCCCGCGCCGACCGGTGCTGCAGCGAACGTCTCGAACAGACCGTCTCCGATCGAACGGAAGTGGAGCTCTTCTCCCGCGGCCTCCCCGTGGACACCCAGGATGGGAGTGTGCGGGGATGCAGTCACACGTAACCGGAACAGCGTGCCCTCATCGGGTGATTCGGGCACCCAGGAAATCTCCGGGTCCATCAGCACGACCACGGGTTCCAACGGGGGTGCCTCGGCGGCACCGGCAAAGGTCAGTGCCGCGGCGATCAGCAGGGATCCGATAACCAGAAGCGCACGCGTCATGCGTCAAGGTACAGGATTCGAACACCTGAGCGAGCCTCCGCACACTGCCCATATGTCAACACCTTGTATTGACATTATGGCGCAGGCAGATTTGCGGTCATGAGCCAGAAGACGCGCCAGCTCCAGGTCCGTGTCAGCCCTGAACAGAAGGGGCTGCTGAAGAAGCTCGCTGGAGCATCCGGCATGTCAGTATCCGAGTACGTGCTGGCCGCGGCCCTTCCGAGCGCGAGCGGGGCCCTGAAGCGACACGTCGATGCCCTCCCGGACATGACGCATCGGCACAAAGCGCTCCTCGAACTTCGTACCGACCTCTCCCGCATCCCGACCCATGAGTTCGACGAAACCGCGGCCGGCGTAGAGGTACGCGGGCTTCCGCTCCTTCAGCAGGCTCTGGCCGCAGCCGCGTTCGAGCATGAGGCCCAGCTTCGGGGGTGTGCGCCACCCTCCTGGACACGTTCGGTGCCCGTCGCGGAGGACCCCTCATTCCGGCCACGGCTCCCCAGCCTTCGTCCCTACCTCCTGTGCGCAGCCCCTCCTGCGCTCAAGCGACGTAACGTCTTCATGCTCTGGGATGAGCGGTCGCCCGACGGTCGCACGCGGCCGCGGCACCCGGCGCCGGCTCCCCGCAATGAGCATGAAGAGCGGCTTGCCCGCCTCGGCGAGGAGCTGCACGGACGTGGCGTGGCTGCGGAGCTCTGCCTGGTGGGCGGGGCCGTCATACCCTTCGTCTTCCATGCGAATCCTGAGAGCCGTCGACCCGGTGCGCTGCTGGCATCCGGCGAACACCTTGCCGCGGCGACAGACCAGGCCTGCCCGGAACTCGACACCACGTGGGTGAATCGGGCGGCGTTACATGTCACACGGATCAGTGAAGCACGCTTCTACGCAGGCCCTAACCTCTCCGTCCTGGAGCCTCCGGCGGGCTACGTCCTCGCGATGAAGTGCCTGACGATCGCCTGGGGCTCGGGGCAACCCAGGACCACCGACCGGGACCTCTCGTACCTGATCCGCTTCCTGGGGTTGAGTCAGCCCGACGCTGCCCTCGAGCGCATCGCGACCTACCTGAACGATCGTCAGATGCCCGCGGACCTCGCCACGCGTCTCTCCGGTCTGATGTGAGCGGAATCTCCGGTCAGCCTTCGCCCGGATCGCCCTCCGCAGCCTCGAGGATCTCCAGCTGGGCGTGCGCCGCCGTCAGCACGTCACGGAACATGTCCAGCGGCAATGCTCCCTGAAGCGGAGGCCATCCCAGAACCACGAAGGTCGGGGTGCCACGAACTCCGATCTGCCCCGCCAATGTCGTCGCGGACGCGATCCGCGGGATGCGCTCGTCACCATCCAGACATCCATTGAACGTGGTCATGTCGATGTCGAGTTCGCGTGCCCACCCTTGCACGACCGACTCGGGATCGGAGGAGCGTTTCCAGACCGCCTGGTCGGTCCAGAGGCGAGCATTCAAGGCCTCGAAGGCCTCCGGGCTTTGAGCGTATGCGCACTCCACGGCCTCGGTCACCACGAGCGAATTCTCGAACATTCCCGTGATGTACGGCACGAACTTCCACTCGACCATTCCGGTCTCGATGAACTCCTCACGGATCGCACCAAAGCTTTCCTCATGGAATTGCCGGCAGTACCCGCAGCCGTAGTCCGACATCTCGACCACCTTCACCAGGGCGGTCGTGTCACCCCGGTTGAAGCCGACTTGAGCCACGGACACGCGGGGCCCCTCAGACGCCATGGACGGATCCACGGCCAGCGGAGTGGACATGCCATCGCCTGCGGGCTGGGCGAGCAGGCTGCGCGTGAGGTCCTCGGTCCCATCGGCCTCGGCGTCACCGGACGCACAGGCAGCAGCGCCCACCAGGGCGAAGAGGAGAAGCGCTCGGAGTCCTGCGTTCATCAGAGATCCAGGTTGATGAGCTGACCCATCCCGGCGAGGAATGCCGTCAAGCTCGCGAAACGACCGGTAACCATAAGTAAACCGATTACGATGAGCACGGTTCCCGCCGCGCGTTGCAGCGGCACCATCCAGGCCCGCGCCCGCTCACTTCCTGCGAGAAACCAGTTGAGCGCGACGGACGCCACCACGAAAGGAATACCGAGTCCAAGCGCGTACGCCGCCAGGAGAATCGTTCCCTCCATCATCGTGGTCTCCAGACTCGCATAGAGAAGAATCGACCCCAGGATCGGCCCGATGCACGGCGTCCACCCTGCGCCGAACGCCACCCCGACGACGAGCGAGCCCAACGCACTGACCGGCTGTGAGCGCACGTGGACCCGAAGCTCACGGTACAGGGCAGGGAGCCTCACAACGCCGAGCACGAAGAGACCGAAAAGGATCATGACGCCCCCGCCGATCCGATTCACCAGGGGCAGCGCCTGAGCGACGGCCGTCCCGAACGACGTCGCGACAAGCCCCATCGTCATGAACACCAGCGAAAAGCCGAGCACGAAGAGGGTGGAGTGGATGGCGGCCCGCCTGCGCACTTCTTTCGTCGCATGATCGGAGAGCTCGCCGAGCGTCAGGCCGGACACGAAGGACAGATAGCTGGGCACAACCGGCAGAATGCACGGCGAAAGGAACGAGACGAAGCCTGCCAGGAAGGCCAGCGGAAGCGAAATCTGGATCTCCACGCTCGCCCTAGACGCCGAAGCCAGTCAGGAGCCTGAGCTCGGGAATCACAGTCACAACGCCGACTCCCAGTCCACGACCTTCTCCGCGCCTTCCCGAACGACCACGGTCCCTACGATCCGATCATGAATGGCCTGACGGTTGGCGTCCCACCACACCTGGGCGAAGCCGAGCAGACCCGTCGCCAGCCCCGCCGCGTAGCCTCCTGCGCGTTCGAAGGCCGTCCACCACGTGATGGCCTCCCCGTCCAACCGCACGACGCGTACACCCATCACCCGCTTTCCAACCGTCTGCCCGTTCCACCACGACAGGAACACGCTCATATACAGGGCCGCCCAGCCAAAGCCGAAGCCAAGCTCATCGAGCCGGTCGCGAAGCCATCCGAACAAGCCACGCCCAGAGGCCTCGGCCAGGTCGTCCTCGGCGGCGGCAAGGGCCTCCTCGTTAGCGTCGAGGCGGCGAACCAGCTCTTCGGATCGAGCCTCGAGAACGGACAGCGTATCCGATGCGATCATGGAGCTCAGCCGGCGCTCCAACGCTGCCCTGAACACCGTATCCGAACCCTCGTCGCCCAGCAGAGCCGCGTACGCGGTCAGCGCGTCCTCATCGGAGAGACCGGTCACACGCGCCTCCGCATCCTCCAGGGCAACCCGATCGGCGGCGAGCCGATCCCGCTCTTCTCCCTCGGCGAGCAGCCGTTCGACCGTGGCGACCCACTGTCCACTCCATTCCCGGTCTGTCGGGGAGAGCGCGAGCAGCGCAGCGCGAAGGTTCTCCTCGTCCCACCCCTGACTCCGAGCCAGACCAACGAGCTGACTCGCGAGCGCCTCGGCCTCTTCGATCGAGCGGGCCTCCCCCAGCTCCCCGGCGAGTGCAGCCGCCTGGAGGCCTGTGAACACGGTGCCTGCCGACGTGACGACGCCCGACACCGTTTCGGCCCGGGATTCCCCTGATCCCCGCCCGAACGAGGGTCCGAAGGCGAACCACAGAGACGCCGTGATCATGGCGATGAAGATTCCGAGGCAACCCACGGAAAAACGCATCGCCCGCCCGAATACGCTGTTGCGCACCTTCGTCCGTTTGAAGCCCGCCCGCATGAAGAAGGCTGCCGCCACAACGCCGAGAATCAGGGAAAAGCTTTTCGTCAGCGCGGTGATGAGCCCTATGACCACCCCGTCGATCAACAACGCCACCGCCCTGCGGCGAGGTGACGCGAGTGGCATCCCGATCAGCTCTTCCGACACCTCGAACGCATCAGGGGTGATGATGCTGCGCGGGTCAGCGTGGGTCGACGTAGCCATTCGAGCTTCGCTCAGCGGCGCCGGGCCCAGAAAACGAGTACGAGCCCCACTGCAGCTCCGATGATCGCTCCACCCGCGACCGTGCTCATGCGCGGAGTGAGCAACGGGGCAGGGGGCACCACGGGTTCTGCACCGAAATCCGTGACGTCTACGCCTGTGCCAATCCCCTCTTCGCCAGAGTGCCCGTCACTGTAACTAACGGTCTGACTGGATGTTCCAGACCAGTCACACGTCTGACACGTGAGTTGGTCTCGGTCTCTCGCCGTCCGATTCGCCCACCCGACTTCGTCTCCACACAGGGGGCATCCCATGCCACTCGGAAGATGGACGAGAGCCGCGTAGAGCGCTCCTTTCGAGAGATCGAGCTCCTCTGCGATCTGGTTGACGCTGCGGGTCGAGCCCCAGTACAGCTCATTCGCATTCGCAGCGATCTCTGGCGTGACCTCGGAGGCGTGCATCGTGTCTTCTCTCCTGCCTTGACCGGTCTTGCTCGTTACGAGAACATAACCTCCGGTGCCTCATGGTGCACGGCCGTAAGTCGGCTTCCGACCCACAGTTCCGCCTGCAACCCCTTCGCTGCCTTGGCCTTCGGCGCACAAAGAATACCTGTCTCGCACGGTCACCTCGAAGCTCTGGTCAAAGAGCCGGAGGGCACGATTCGTGGCGCCGCAGTCATGTGTCATCCGCATCCCCTCCACGGGGGCACGATGCACACGAAGGCCGTGTATCGCTCGGCTCAGGGGCTCAACGACGCCGGCCTGGTGACACTCCGCTTCAACTTTCGTGGTGTGGGACTGAGCACGGGGAGCCACGACGAGGGCATCGGGGAGCAGGATGACCTCAGGGCCGTTCTCGACTGGCTCGAGGGAAAGTTCCCACACCTGCCGCTCGTCGTCGGAGGCTTTTCTTTCGGCTCGATGGTGGGCCTCTCCGTGGGGGCATCGGACGACCGGGTCGTCGGAATGCTCGGCATAGGCCTGCCGGTCGAGCTGGACGATCGCTATGACTACGGATACCTCGCCACGGCGGAGAAGCCGATCCTCGTGGTGCAGGGCGAGCAGGATGAGTTCGGCTCGGGCGAGCAGGTAGCTCGAACCCTCGCTCCCCTCGGAAGCCACATTACCACCGTCCGAATTCCAGACACCGATCACTACTTCGAAGGGAAGCTGGAAGAACTTCGGACCGCTGTTCGGGGATACTATGATGCTGGCCCGGGAGCGAGGCTTCTGGCCGCCATCTGACCGGAGGGGGACATGCGTAATCGGGACCGCGTCCTGCAGAGCCTCGAGAACGTCTACCGCACCGCGTTCAACGCTGCGGAGGGGGCTGGAGACACGGAGCGCATGGAGACGCTCGATCTGGAGTACCAGCGAGATCAGCTGCAGCTGGAAGTGCTCCTGGACATCCGCGATCTGCTCAGCCCCGAGCCGGAAGATTCGGCCGATCGAACGATCTCGCTCCTCGAGAAGGCACAGAACATTCGCAAGCTGACCAAGCTCCGATGACGTGAAGATTTACACGAAGACCGGCGATGCCGGTGAGACTGCCCTCTTCGGCGGCGGTCGGGTAGGAAAGGACCACATCCGCGTTGCCACCTACGGCACGGTCGATGAGCTGAACGCCTCGATCGGGTGGGCGGTCACTCAGGTGGTCGATGCGGACATCCGGGCACGCCTCTCCCTCCTGCAGCACGATCTCTTCACGATCGGCTCGGAGCTGGCCACGCCACCCTCTCGGGAGGGCAGGACTCGACCGGAGGTACCTCTCCTGCCCATCGGGCGGATCGGTGAGATGGAAGCGTGGATGGACCTCGCCGACTCCGAACTCCCCGAGCTTCGTGCGTTCGTGCTGCCCGGAGGGACGCCCGGGGCCGCTGCACTTCACGTCGCACGGACCATCTGCCGCCGTGCCGAGCGCGCCGTGGTGCATCTCGCTGCAGACGAATCGGTGGACGCAGACGTCCTCACCTACCTGAATCGCCTGTCGGATCTCCTATTCACGCTCGCGAGACTGGAGAATGAGCGACACGGCACGGGCGACGTCGAGTGGGAGAAGAACCCCCAGCTCTGACCGGACGCGCGGAGCAGATGGCGCGTTCTCTGCGCGCTGCCCTGCGCGCCCGGGGGATGGTGCCCGACGAGCAGGACGCGGTTCTGCGCGTCTTCTCACTCGCCATGGCACCGCGCCTCGCCATGTGGGACGACGATCACCATCCAGCCTGGCTGCACCCCGCCCGCTCCGCTCTGATCCTCCTGCACGACGTCGAGCCCGTAGACCCCGCCGTCTTGATCGTGGCGGCCCTTCACGAATCGCTGGATTCGCATCTCCGCCTACCCCTGCCCGAGGTCGAACGCAACGTAGGTTCCGCGACGGCACAGGCTCTCCGGCAGATTCCCATGCCGGGAGACGAACGACTCGTCGAGCGCCTTCTGCTCCTGGGCCCGGGGCTGGCCCTCGCCGCCCTGGCTGAACGACTCGATCAACTTCGGCACCTGCACCTCCGGGACGATGTGATCGAACACTGGGCCGACATCCACACGGAGGTGTCCACAGCGTGGCTCCCGTTCGCGGCGAGGACCGACGGCACGCTCGGGAGACGTTACGCTCATTGGGTGAGAACGTTCGCACGGCGCGTTTGACGAGCGCCGGCTTCTCGACACTGTAAAGGCCCGGCCGTCGGGGAGGTCGCTCAGTTCCCTCTCGTGTAGATGAGCCAGACGCCGTTCCCGCCGCCGAGCCCAAAGAGGTTCCCGGCCTCGAGCGGCTTGTAGATCACCATGCGTTCAATGGCGTCCGGAGGCAGGCGGAGGGCCAGATCGGGATCAGTCGCGCGCACGTCGTTGACGTAGACCATCATCTCCACACACCCCGCCCGGTTCATCTTCACCTGTCCGGTCGTGTACCCGACACAGATCACCCCATTGGACTGATGACGGACGATGATTCCGGGAACGCGGAGAGAGCGGACGACGTCCGACGCGTCGCGGGACGTCTGACGTACCGAGTCGATTTGGTCCCGAGTGATCACGATGCCTCCCCTGCGCCGCGCCATCTCCACCGGTGGAGCCTCGATCGATACCGTGACCGGAGCGATGGGAATCGGTCGGGTGTCCAGTATCATGTCGACCAGAAGGCGCTGCCCCGTCGGCACGACGAGCGTGTCCATCTTCGTCCCGTACCCGATGTGCTCGGTCATGAGCATGTAGGTGCCAGGTGGCACATCATCGAACTCGAAGTGGCCACCGCCATCGCTGAGCGCCGAGAACGCCGTTCCACGAATCCAGACAACCGCGCCCTCGATACCGCCCCCCGATGTCGCGTCCTTCAGCGTGCCCGTGATATGGGTCGGGAAGAGGGAGTAGAGAGGAAGGTCGATCTCGACATAGCCCTCGTGTCCGTCGAGTTCCCGCCTGCGGCTTTGCCGGCCGATGTAGTCCACGCCAGCCAGAACAGGCCGGTCGGAAGGCACATCGCAAGCCCGGAACCAGCCGTCGGAGTCGGTCCGCACGTAGGTCGATGCCGACCTGGCGCGCTCATCGGTCTCCCACGAGAGGGTCACGCGTGCCCCGCCCAGCGGCACTCTGGATTCTCCGTCGTATGCCCGACCCGCAAAGATGCTCGCGTCAGGGGATGGGCGCTCGAGCAAACACTGTGACTGGGCTACCGTCGCCCGCGACGGCGTCGCCAGATCGACCTCGATCGGCACCTCGGATACCGTGATCGTCACCGGGCCAGGAGATATGCCCATTTCACCAAGGCGGGTGTGAAAGAAGAGGAGACTGTACTCCCCCTCCGGCACGCCCTCGATGCGGTACTCGCCCCGAGCGTCTGACACTCCACGGTACGGCGTGTCCCAGAGGAAGACGGCCGCATCCTCCAGGGGCGCCCCGGAAATCGAGTCCCACACAGAGCCCGTTACGACCCCGGTGGAAGCATCGGCCTTCTCCTGCGCGCGCACCTCGGCATGGTCTGCCCTCGTCACAGGCAGGCCGAGCAGCATGATCGCGACAGCGACGAAGATTCGGGGCATCCGGTAGGGCAAGAAACTTCCTGAGGTAGTGGCCTCATGGGTCGAGGCGCACACCGTACCATACGCGGCCCGTGGCACTTTCATACAGGTCACGCAGGGCCGGCAGAACATGCTTGCCACGCCCGACGCAACTGTACAGCTTCTTGGCGCCCGAGGAACTCATCCGTACGCACAGGATCCATGACCTACATCATCGTCGAGCCCTGCATCGACACGAAAGACGCGAGCTGCGTCGAGGTTTGCCCCGTCGACTGCATATACGAGGGCGAGGATCAATACTACATCCACCCGGACGAGTGCATCGATTGCGGAGCATGCGAGCCTGAGTGCCCGGTTCAGGCCATCTTCCCCGACACCGACGTACCCAGCGAGTGGACGAGCTACGTCGCCAAGAACGCGGAGCACTTCGAGTAAGGTCCCGCTCGGCGGAAGAACACCGAGGACGACAAAAAAGCGGCGGAGGCACTCGAGGCCTCCGCCGCTCTTTCTTTCCTGATGCTGACGACGTTCGGCTTTATAGGCCGAGCTCCCTGATACGCTCGAGCGAAATCGGAGCCTGAGTCTCACCTGCCGGAACGAGGCGCGGGAGCTTCATGTCTTCCTCTTTCTGCTGGCGCACCAGAAGGATCGTCGTGGCAATAGCGGCTGCACTAAACAGCCCGACCACGAAGTGCTTCATGACGCCTCCTTTCAGGTGAATCGTATCCGGGGGATATCGGAATCGACGCGCGCACGCTCCTAAAGACATACTATCGAAACCGTTTCTGGTTTCACCCTGGCGTGTAACAACATGGACAAAGCAAGGGCTCGGTTTACTGAGGCCGCGCGAAACGGGGACCCCGTCGCTCTCACGGGGTGGCTCGTCTCGATCCCATCGGTGAATCCCGTACTCGAGGAGGGTGGCGCCGGGGAGGTACAGATCGCCGAAGCTTGCGCCGAACTACTCGAGGCGTGGGGGTTCGAGACCACGATTACCGAGCCGTCTCCGGGCCGACCCAATGTGATCGGGCGACTGGAGGGAAGTGGGCCTACACTGCTCCTGAACGGCCACCTCGACACGGTCGGCGTTGCCGGAATGACGGTTGATCCGTTCGGTGCCGATATGGATGGTCACCGGATGTACGGGCGTGGTTCGTGCGACATGAAGGCCGGGGATGCCGCGTTGCTGGCGGCGGCTCATCGACTCGCGACCGAAGGCCCCCGGCCCGGGCTCATCGTGGCTCTCACCTCCGACGAGGAGCATGCGAGCGTTGGCATGGCAGACCTCGTCGCGGGGAGTGGCCCGGGCGCGGACCTCGCCGTCGTATGCGAGCCGACGAGTCTCCGCGTCATGCCGGCCCATAAGGGCTTTGTGTGGATCCGCGCCCTGTTCGAAGGGGTCGCAGCGCACGGATCGCGGCCTGACATCGGCATCGATGCCATCCGGCATGCAGCTCTGTACCTGGCAGAGCTCGAGGGATATGCCGAAGAACTTCGACGACGTCCGGCGCACCCGCTGCTCGAGTACGGGTCATTTCACGCGGGGACGATTCGGGGAGGTAGTGCGGAGTCCGTGTACCCTGACCGGTGTGAGCTGCTCCTGGAACGCCGGACCATGCCCGGCGAATCACCCCAGGAGGTCGTCGCCGAGTTCCAGGCCGCTCTGGACACGCTGGAACGGAGAGATCCGACGCTCTCCGCAACCCTCGACATGACACTCGAGCGACCGGGTACGGAGGTCGCACGCGATCACCGCCTCGTCCAGGGTTTGCTCGCCGCAGGAGAAGCATCCGGGGTCGAGCCGATCGTGGAAGGGATGACCGCCTGGGTTGATGCCGCATTCCTCAACGAGGCAGGCATCCCGGCCGTATGTTACGGCCCGGGAAGCATCGAGCAGGCGCACACCGACGCTGAGTGGGTCGATGTGCGCGAGATCGGCACGTGCGCGGACGTCCTCGAGCAGTTCGCCCGAGATCTCGTGAACTGACACCCCTTCGAGACGCCGCGGACCTCTGCACACGGCGAACGCCGGGCCACCCCGATGGCAGCCCGGCGTCGTCGTGATTCTGAAGCGCTTATCTGGAGCGGCGACTCGACACCAGAATGGCACCCCCGGCGTGGCCCGTCCCATACCGGGTCGTGGCGTCACTCGCGCTCATGTACTCCATCTGCTCGATCTCGATGACTCGAATCGCTTGCAGGTCCCCGACGTTGCCGCGACGTGATCCGTCGACGTAGAGCTGTACGGCATCGCCGGCGCGGGACTGAAGCCACCGCGGGCGCAGGCGCTCGATGGCCTGAAAAGCGTTCATCTCGGGAAGCTCTGCGAGCTCGGCACGGACGATGCGCGTCATGGACGATCCGGCAGGACGACTGCTTCCACCACCGCCAGACGCACAGCCGACCAGGCCGAAGGCGAGCGCGAGTGCGAACACCATCGAGATTCTTGACTTATGTGACCGCATGGGCGGGCTCCTTTCCCGTTCTCAGAAATGGGTCGACAAGATGAAGGGCGCTTGATGGTTACGCCACCGCCAGACGTAGTCGGTGTGAGACCAAAGGCACCCGGTACCAGGTCGTACGCTCACAGCTGTACATTCTTGCCGGCGTGGTGACTCGAGACGGGGGCAACCCACGATGACCGAGGGGATGACGGGCGGATCAGCCCCGCTGAAGCACACACGGGACGTGACCATCGACGCATTGATGGAACACTTCGCGAACGACGTCATGGACGTCGACGAGTTCGAGCGTCGTGTCGGGGCGGCACACGCTGCGCGCACGAGCGAAGAGCTCAAGGCTCTTCTGCACGACCTTCCTGGGAACCGCAACCTGCCCGCCGTACCAGGAGGGGAGACGCTCCCCGCCGAGGCCCGGATTCCGAGCTACCAGGTAACCACGGCCGCGAACGTCAAGGAGAAGGAGTTCATCCTGGCCATGATGGGCGGGGGGAGCCGTCGGGGGCGATGGCGGCCAGCCAGAAAGAACACCGTCGTGACCATCATGGGGGGTGCCGAGCTCGACTTCCGTGAGGCAGTGCTGGGCCCGGGCGTCACCGAGGTCCAGGTCTTCGCCCTCTTCGGTGGAACGGAGGTCATCGTGCCACCCGGCATGAACGTCGAGGTCAACGGTCTTGCCCTCATGGGTGGCTTCGATCACCAGACCGACGAATCAGTACAACACGACCCCACGGCACCGACCCTCCGTATCACCGGCGTCGCGTGCATGGGCGGCGTCGACGTGAACACCCGGTACCCCGGCGAGTCGGCCCGAGACGCACGACGCCGCAGAAAACAGCTCCGCCGGGAACAGCGACGCCGACTCAGGGGCGGCTGAGCTTACCGCAGCGTCCGGTCCAGATAGGCCTTCAGGCGCTCCCACGCGTCCAGGCCTGCCGAGCTGCGGAGCTCGGGGTTCCCGTCGACCCGAAGCCAGAATCCGTGGTTGACCTCGTCGTAGATGTGGAGGTCGTTCTCGATTCCCGCCGACCGGAGTGCGGCCTCGAAGGCCTCCACCTGTTCGGGCGAAGGACCCGAGTCCTCCCGCGCAAACGTGCCATAGACCTCGTGATCCATGTTCGCGAGCACCGCGGGGTCATCCACGAGGCGGCCGTAGAAGATCGCGGTCGCGTCATGGTCTTCGCCGTCGAGACCGAAGGAGAGGGCGATTCCCCCGCCAAAGCACCACCCCATTGCACCGACCCGCCCCGTGACGTCAGGGCGTGCGTTCAGGAAGGCCACGGCCGTGTTCAGGTTGGCTACGACCGACGGCATGTCGGCCATGGCCTCCTGCACCAGCGCCATGTTCTGCTCCGGATTCGCCCCGGTACGACCCTGATAGAGATCTACCGCCAGCGTCACGTATCCTTCGGCTGCGAAGTCGTCTGCGACCTGACGGACCCGGTCCACGAGACCGTTCCACTCGTGAATGATCACCAGCGCGGGGAACGGGCCGTCACCCTCGGGCACGGCGAGGTAACCCATCGTCGCAACGTCTCCCTCGACGTAATGAACATCCATCCCGAGCAGCTCGCCTCCATTCCCTAGAATGGCAGGCGGCATTTCCCCGGGACCGGTCGGCGCGAGTGGCACGCGTGACTCGGCGGCAGCGGTCATCTCCGACACAGCGCCACTCGAATCATCCTCGGCGGGTGCAGCGCAGCCGAGAGGGGCGAGGGAGGCCAGCGCGGCCAGCGACATTCCGGCGAGACGAGAGGGACGGTACATGACAGCTCGGGGTTCGGGTGGATCGGCACACATGATAGGTCGAGCGGACCGCCGCGCCCAACAGGCTTTGCGATAGGACTCGGTGCCCATATGGTGCGCACCTGTATCCCACGAGGAGGACGACGATGAGTGAGCAGCAGCCTGGCCGCGGCCGGATCTACGACAACTTCGCAGCGACGATGGGTGATACGCCGTTGGTGCGGATTCCCCGGCTCGCCGAGAAGCACGGCGCGCAGGCCGACATCCTTCTCAAGTGCGAATTCTTCAACCCGATGTCCTCGGTCAAGGACCGCATCGGGATCGCCATGGTCGAGGAGATGGAAGCCAGGGGCGTCCTCGGACCGGGCAAGACGCTCGTGGAACCCACGTCCGGGAATACGGGAATTGCCCTCGCATTCATGGCCGCGTCCCGCGGGTATCGCTGCATCCTCACGATGCCCGAGACGATGTCGGTCGAGCGCGTGCGGATGCTCGAGCATCTGGGGGCCGAGGTGGTGCTGACCCCAAAAGAGGAGGGGATCGGCGGGGCGTTCACAGCCGCGGATCGCCTCACCGAGGAGATCGACGGCGCCGTCCAGGCCGGGCAGTTCGTGAACCCCGCCAACCCCGACGTGCACAGACGTACGACTGCCGAGGAGATCTGGCGTGACACCACCGGGAGGGTCGACGTGTTCGTGGCCGGCGTGGGGACCGGAGGGACGATCACCGGCGTATCCGACGTGCTCAAGCAGCGTAACCCGGAACTCCACTCCGTCGCGCTGGAGCCGGCGACAAGCCCGGTCATGGGGGGAGGAGAGCCGGGTCCCGGAAACATGATCCAGGGTATCGGTGCCGGCTTCATTCCCGAGGTCCTCGATATGGACCTCGTTGATGAGGTGATGGCGATCGAGAACGACGACGCATTCGCCATGGCCAGAGACGCAGCGCGTACCGAGGGGCTTCCCTGTGGTATCTCCGGCGGGGCCGCGATCTGGGCTGCTCTCCAGGTCGGAAAGCGCGACGGCATGGCCGGGAAGACCATCGTCGCGGTCTTGCCAAGCTTCGCGGAACGCTACATATCGACGGACCTGTTCCACTCCGAAACGGAATGATGGCGGGAACAGCTCTCGCCCGAAGCCAGTAGAATCCGGGGTACTCACGACACAAGAGGCGACCGTTCGATCGCCGAAGGGATACGTTCCATGCTTCTCCGCTCCGACTTGATTGCGGCTCTCGCCGTGACTGCGGGCATCGGTCTGGCCGTACAGAGCGGCGCCGATGCCCCGCTGAGGGCCACGACGATCGCGCCAGACGCTCACCTCGAGGTCAGCTTTGCCACGGAGGTCATGCCCATCCTCGAGCGGCACTGCTGGGAGTGTCACAGCGAGGACAGCGCTGAACTCGGCCTCAAGCTGGACACGTACGAGGGTGTTATGGCCGGGTCGGACTACGGCACGGTCGTAGAGGCCGGAGATGCCGACGGCAGCCTTCTCGTGGATATGATGGTTTCCGGCGATATGCCCGACGGTGGAGATCCCGTGCCGGCCGAAGAAATCGACGTGATCAAGGCATGGGTCGCCGAGGGAGCTCTGAACAACTGAGCCCATCGGAGCACCGCTGAAGCGGCGGCTCGCTACACGACGCTGACTGCCTGACGGTCGCGGTTAGGGCTCCGGGGTGTGCTGGCTGGTCCAGTCGCCCCGGAGCCAATCTACGACCAGTCCCATCTCCGCAGACGTCAGACTCTCGTCGGCCCCGAACGACGGCATCCGGTCGTTGTCTTCCCCGTAGTATCGCTCGTCTGTCGGGTCATGCAGCATCCCCAGCATCCACGCGCGTGAACCCCAACCGGTCAGGACCGGACCGACGTCTCCCTCCGTCATATCCCGGAACGTATGACACCGGACGCAGTTGATCGCCTCACTGGCGATCAGTGCTCGGCCTTCCAGGATCTCGGCCTCCTGCGCCGCGTCCAGCTCAGCCTGGCCCGGCAGGGCCGCCTCCGCCGATACAGCCATGATCACCTTGTCGAGGTCATCGCGAACCTCGGGCGTGAACCCGGCCACCCCGCGCTGGACGAAGCGGACCATCCGGCCACGATCGTGAGCGGTTCCACCGAAGTATTCATCGGTGGCCACACGGGCCGGGTCGAGCAGCCCTGCGAGCCAGGCACGGCTCCCGAAGCCGGCGAGGTCGGATGCCGACGCGGCTTCGGACGGCTGACCTCCCAGCCCGTCGTGTCCGTCGAAGCGATGGCACTGAGCGCAATTCGCCTCGAAGATCTTCGGACCCTGGGTCAGAGGATCGGAGCGCATCATCGCAAGCCCACCCGCCGCCGGGATGCCTGTCGAAGCGCCTGCCAGCTCCGATGCTCGATGTGCCAGGGCGTCCGCCTCGGCCTTGGCCACGGCGAAGTCCGGATCGGCCGCATCCTCGACCCGTGCCTGCCAGGTCAGCATCACCACCCCGGCCAGGAGTGCCGCACCCACGCCCAGATTGAAGCGATGCCCGTATCTCCATCCGCCGATGATGGGCATGGCGGCGACGAGCGCCAGAACCAGCCCCGGGATGACTTGCGCGCCCACGACCTCCCAACCGGCGGGGAAGTACTTCAACCACTGGAACAGGAAGAGGAAGTACCAGTCAGGACGCGCCGCCGCATACGGTTCGGCCGGATCCGCTGGAGCGCCCAGGTGAGCTCCACCACTCCACAGGACGAGGCCGAGCACGGTGGCCATCACGATCAAGGAAGCGACACTGTCCTTGAGGACCTGTTCAGGCCAGAAGTATCCGTCCGGCTTTTCGGCCGCGTTCTTCGGCACCGTGACCCCGTGGCGGCGGAACAGATAGATGTGGCCGACGATGAGCAGCGCCACGCCGGCGGGAAGCACCCCCGCGTGCAGAACGAAGAAGCGGGTCAGCGTGTGATGTCCGTATTCCGAGCCGCCCACCAGGAGTTGCTGGAGCGATGGGCCCACCACCGGGGTCATGGACGCGATGCTCGTCGCCACCTTCGTCGCCCAGTACCCCTTCTGGTCCCAGGGCAGGAGATAACCGGTCAGTGAAAGGGCCAGGACCAGCTGTAGCAGAATGAGGCCGAACCAGAAATTGACCTCTCTCGGTGCCCGATAGGCACCATCGATGAGCACCTGCATGAGGTGCAGGACCAGGAGCACGATCGTGACCTGGGCCATGTAGTGGTGAATGCCGCGGAGAAGCCACCCACCCGTCATCTGGTTCTGAATGAACCAGACGCTCTCCCATGCGCCCTGCGCATTCGCGCTGTACGCGGACCAAAGAACCAGGCCGGTGATCAGCTGCACGACCATCGCGAAGACGAGCGTACTCCCCCAGATGTAGCGCCAGCGAGCACCTCCGGGAATCCGCTCGTACAGAGCACCTCGCAGGAGGGCGCGGTACCCCGTTCGGTGATCGAGCCAGTCGAGGAGGTCGCGCATCAGACGGGCGTCTTGTCTTTGCGGCCCGGCAGGAAATTCTGGAACTGGACCCACACCTCGTCCTCGTTCCGAATCTCGACGTCCAGAGTGTCCATGTCGCGCGGACTCGGACTGGACGGATCATTGACGACACCGTCGAGGTCGAAACTGCTACGGTGGCAGGGGCACGCGAAGCGAGATCTGTCCGGCGCGATACCGACGAAACAGCCGGCGTGCGGACAGACCACGTTGAGCGCGCGGATGTCCTCGCCTACCCGGCGAAGATAGACCGCACCCACAGGAGTCTCGGAATACGTCGCCCATGCGTCGGTGCGATCGGCCGTGACGGTGAACTTGCGGGGTGAGCCGTCTTCGGGGACGGCGGAGAGTCGAGCCACCAGCACCAGATCACGCTCGTCGGACGCTCTTCGAAGGGGATCGAAGATCGCAGCGATCGCTGCGCCGACCGGCGCCAACGTGGCAAGCGCGCCGACGGCGAGCGCCGACACCCCGGTCAGAAAGCTTCGCCGGCCCTCACCGGCATTCGTGTCCGAGGCGAGCTCATCCACCCCACCAGCTTCGTTCGCTGATTCTCGTTCCAGATACTCGGTCATCTACACCGTTCGTTTTCGTCGATACGTGTCCTACGCGACAAGCAGGAGGCGGCGGGACCGCTGGTCACGTAAGCTCAACCTACGCAATGATATCACCTGTCGCTCGAATTGTGTTGAGCGATGCCCCTCGGCGGTGCGTCTGCCACAGGTCCTGGAGAGAAGTTCCGACGCCGTTTGCCCGTAAACTGCGCAACACTCCATGTTGGCGTCCCCCCGAATACTGGAGACACGCCCGCGCATGCTAAACCTTCTACTCCTTAGCGCCCTCCTAACCGGAAGCCCCGAGGCGCCCGTTCTCGACGACTATCCCCGCCGGACCGGGATCGACATCGAAAACTATCGTTTCGAGCTGACCCTATCCGACGAGACGGACGTCGTCCTCGGCCGCACGACGGTGTCTCTCCGGTTCACGAACAACGGAGTCACCGAACTTCCGCTCGACCTGATCGGAGTGGGCGAGGACGATCGGGGCATGTCCGTTCAACGAGTATCGGCGCAGGGTGCCGAACTGGACTGGGTGCACGAAGCCGACCTGCTCACCATCAGCCTCGCAGAAGCTGGACGGTCCGGGCTCCGGGTCGACGTCGTTGTCGAGTATTCCGGCGTGCCGGCCTCGGGCCTTGTCGCCGGTCCGAACAAGTACGGCGACCGAACCTTTTTCAGCGACAACTGGCCGAACCGTGCTCGAAACTGGCTGCCGACCATCGATCATCCCTACGACAAGGCAATGAGCGAGATGGTGGTCACCGCGCCGGCTCACTACCAGGTGGTCTCCAACGGTGTTCTGATCGAGCAGACCGATCAGGGCAACGGCACCCGGATGACGCATTGGAAGAACTCGGTGCCAGTCGCAACGTGGCTCTACGTTCTCGGCGTAGCCGAGTTCGCGGTGCAGCACGTGGACGACTTCGACGGTCGCCCGATCGAAACATGGGTCTACCGACAGGACCGGGACCCGGGCTTCTATGACTTCGCAGTGCCCACGAAAGCGGCGATGGACTTCTACGACGATTACGTGGGACCCTTTGCCTACGAGAGGCTCGCGAACATCACCTCGCCGGTGACGGGCGGCGGGATGGAGGCAGCGACGGCCATCATGTATCACGAGAGCTCAGTGACCGGGAACCGATCGGTACGGTGGCGCAACGTGATCATCCACGAAGTCGCGCATCAGTGGTTCGGAAACGCCGTAACCGAGTCCGACTGGGACGACATCTGGCTGAGCGAGGGATTCGCGACGTACTTCACCCTCCTCTTCATCGAGCACGCCTACGGAAGAGACGAGTTCGTCGCGGGGCTCCGGAGTTCGGCGGAGCGTGTGTTCGCCCAGTACGAGACCGACCCCGAATACCGAATCGTCCACGACGATCTCTCGGATATGAGACGGGTCACCAGTGGTGCAACGTACCAGAAGGGATCCTGGATCCTGCACATGCTCCGCAACCGCATGGGTGACGAGGCATTCTGGGAAGGCATCCGCGCCTATTACGCCCGTTACATGAACGCCAACGCGACGACGGCGGAATTCAGGACCGTGATGGAAGAGGCGTCGGGGCTGGATCTGGAGCTCTATTTCGAGCAGTGGCTCTACAATGGCGGAAACCCCAGGATCGAGGGCTGGTGGACCTACGACCCTGACGCCCAGGCAGTCCGCATCGAGATCAATCAGACCCAGACTGCAGGCCCGACGTTCGACCTGCCTCTCGAGGTCGGGATTCACTTCGACGGCGCGACCCTGCCCACCATGATCGAAACCCTCTCCGTCGACGAGCGCTTCCATCGATTCGTGATCCCGGTCGACAACCAGCCCACGAATGTGACCCTGGATCCCAACGTGAAGACGCTGTTCGAGTCCGAGTTCGGACCGAGGCAGTGACCCACCGGTGGAGAGGAGAATGACCATGAGGATTCGTCCGTCACTCGTCGTCTTCGCACTCTGCTGCTCCACGGCAGCATGCTCGACACCGGAGCCGTACGACGTGGTCATCGCCAACGGCCGGGTCATCGACCCGGAGACCGGATTCTTCGAAACCGCGAACGTGGGAGTCCGGGACGGGATCATCGCCACCATCTCCGACGAAGCTCTGAACGGTGTTCGCGAGATCGATGCGTCCGGTCACGTGGTGGCGCCCGGCTTCGTCGACCTGCACGAGCATGGTCAGAACGAAGAATCGTACGCGCTCATGGTGCGGGACGGCGTCACCACGGCGCTCGAGCTCGAGGTCGGGACGAGTGACATCGACCAGTGGTACGCCGAGCGCGACGGCGGACAGATCGTGAACTACGGGGTGAGCATCGGGCACGTCCAGGTGCGCATGGACGTCATGGACGATCCGGGCACCGGGCTCGTACCCGCGGGCATCGGTGGGTTCGGATCGGCGACCGAGGCGCAGCTCGATGAGATCGAGCGACGGGTCCGACTTGGGCTGGACCAGGGTGCACTGGCCGTCGGCTTCGGAAGCGCCTACACACCCGGCGCCGAGATGTCCGAAATCCAGCGACTCTTCGCAGTTGGAGCAGAATACGAAGCCCCGTCACACATCCACATGCGTGGCGGTCTTGCGGGCCTCGACTCCACCCTGACCGCCGCACGCTTGGAGAACGCTCCTCTGCACATCGTGCACGTCAACTCCAGCTCGGGCGCCGCGATTTCGGAGTTCCTCTCAGCCATCCAGGATGCGCAGGCATCCGGCCAAGACGTCACCACCGAAACGTATCCATACGGCGCAGGGATGACCGAAATCACCTCGGCGCTCTTCGATGACTGGGCCTCCTGGGACGACGGCCGATACGCGAGGCACCAGCTGGTCTCGACGGGCGAGCGACTCGACCGAGCATCGTTTCAGGCAGCGAGAGAGGCGGGAGGTCTGGTCATCATTCACAGCCGAACGGAGGAGATGACCCGCGCCGCAGTGGCGAGCCCGATCACCATGATCGCGAGCGATGGCGGGATGGAGAACGGTCGCGGACACCCGCGCACCTCAGGCAGCTACGCCAAGGTTCTGGGCCGCTACGTCCGCGACGAAGGGCTGCTCAGCCTGGAGGAGGCGGTTGCTAAGATGACGATCATGCCTGCGCAGCGGCTCGAGGGCCGCGCTCCGATGCTGGCCCGCAAAGGACGTCTCAAGGTGGGAATGGACGCAGACATCACGGTTTTCGACCCGGCGACAGTTCTGGATCAGTCGACCTACGTGGACGCGACCATCCCCTCCTCGGGTATTCCCTACGTGATCGTGAACGGAGTGATTGTCGTGGATCGCGGTGAGGTGACCGCAGCTCGGCCCGGGCGGGCGGTTCGGGCTCCGACGCGTTAGTCGGACGACACCCGCCGGGGTCGCGAAATCGGTTTCCCCGTTGCGGCGCTGGATTGCCGTCTCAGACGCCGCCCCGCACTTTGGCGCCCTGCCTCCACGCCAGCAGACCACACACTCACAGACAGCCCACTCGTGCGCATGCCTCGATCGACGAACACTCGCCGTCTCCTGCTTGTCCCCCTGACGATCGCCCTCGTCGCTGCGAGCTGGACTCCGTCGCGAGTGAACGCACAGCTCAACCTGGAGGAGCTCCAGGACGAGGCAGTCACGTGGCTCCAGGAATACATCCGAATCAACACCATCAACCCGCCAGGTAACGAGACGGCCGGCGCGGAGTTCTTCGCTCGAATCTTCGACGCAGAAGGTGTCGAGTACGAGATGGCCGAGTCCGCGCCGGGACGCGGCAACATCTGGGCCCGCCTGAAGGGAGGCGACGAACCCGGGATCGTTCTTCTGCACCACATCGACGTAGTCCCGGCCGACGAACGCTTCTGGACTACCGACCCACTCTCAGGGGACCTCCGGGACGGATACGTGTACGGGCGTGGAGCACTGGACACGAAGACCAGCGGAATTCTTCACCTCGCGACCTTCCTGGCGCTGGCACGCACAGAAACGCCGCTGAATCGTGACGTGATCTTCATGGCTACCGCCGACGAGGAGGCGGGTGGGTTCTTCGGCGCCGGGTGGCTCGTCGAGAATCGACCCGAGCTCTTCGAAAATGTCGGCTTCCTTCTCAACGAAGGGGGCGGTGGGTCCGACGTGGACGGCACCGTCAACTTCGGCCTGGAGGTGACGCAGAAGGTGCCGTACTGGCTCCGTCTTACCGCTACGGGCGAGCCGGGCCATGGATCTCGGCCGCTGGTCAGCTACGCCTCGACGGAGATGATCGCCGCACTGGAACGGTTTCGACTCCACCAGTTCGAGGCACGGGTCATCCCGGCTGTGGACGTCCATCTCAGCGGTATCGCGGATCGTCACCCCGAGCCCTGGCGCAGCCGATTCTCCGACATGGCAGCCCACGTCGATGATCCGGATGTGATGCGGGAGTTCCAGATCTACGATCCCGGCCTCCACGCACTGACCCGTAACACCTGTTCGATCACTCGATTCGAGGGCAGCAACAAGATCAACGTCGTGTCACCCGAGGTCGCTGCGGAAATCGATTGCCGCTTGCTCCCGGATCAGGATCCCGATGCGTGGCTGGCAGAGGTGCGTTCGGTACTTGGCCCGGAGATCGACGTCGAGGTGTTGATGGGCTTCACGCCTGCGGTTTCCTCGACGGATACGGATCTCTACCGAACCGTTCGGGATGTTACCCTCGAGGAGTTTCCGGACGCCGGCTTCGTCCCTCAGGTCGTCGGAGGCTTCACGGATAGCCACTTTTTCCGTGACTTGGACATCACCTCCTACGGCTACACCGCGACGGCCACGCCGGCGGAAGATTCCGGGGGCGTGCACGGAAACGACGAGCGCGTCACTGAACTGAACGTTCGCCGGGGCGTTGCCATGACCCTCAAGATTCTGGAACGCTTCGCCGCCACACGCCCTGTCATGGACGACCTCTGACCAGAGCACCACCTGGGTTGGATCGACAACCGTGCAAGATTTCCACGACAACCTGAACCTGGATGGCTCGCGAGCGGATCGCGATGTCTCCATCCTGACCGCCTTCGCCGAAGCCGTGCTGAGGGAGCAGTCGCTCGACGATCTCCTGTGGAGCCTCGCGGAGCGCATCGGAACACTCCTCTGCTTCGATGATTGCGTCATCTATCTGATCGAGGACGACATCCTCGTTCAAAAAGCGGCGTTCGGCGTCAAAAACCCGGTCGGGCGAGAAATCTTCGAACCGATCACGATCCCGCTTGGCGACGGGATCGTCGGCAGGGTCGCTCAGCTCGGCATCGCACAAATGGTTCGTGACGTGCGAAACGACCCGACCTACATCTCCGACCAGTTTCCGGGAATGTCCGAACTCGCTGTCCCGATCATCTTCGAGGATCGAGTCATCGGTGTTCTGGACTCAGAGGCCGACGAAGTCGGAGCGTACTCAAAGCAGGATCAGCAAGCACTCCAATGGCTCGCGAATATCGCTGCGCCCCGGATCGTATCCGCGCAACGCGAGCAGAGGCTGAGGGCTGCGGAACAGGAACTGCGCCACGCGAACCAGCGTCTGGAGCAACGGGTTGCTGAGCGAACTCGGGATCTTTCGAACGCGATCGTCCGGCTCGAGAACGAGATCGAAGAGCGCGAGCGTATGGAGCGGGCACTCGAGACCGAGAGACAGAGAGCTCAGGCAACGCTCCAGTCGATGACCGAGGGCGTCATCGCTGTTGACCCGTACGGTCGGATCCTGCTGTTCAACAAGGCAGCCGAGGCGATCACAGGGTGGAGCGAGTCGGATGCCCTGGGTCAGTACGTCGACCAACTCGTGCGAACGGCCCCGATCGATGCCGATTTCTCTGCCGACCATTCGGAGGAGGCAGTCGACGACGCGGCGTGGACCGAAACGTTCCTGCACGCGGGCGACAGAGATGACCGCCGATTGCGACGCCGCGATGGCTCGGAACTTCGAGTGCAGCAAACTCGGGCTCCAGTGCTGACCCCTGCGGGCAAGAAGCTGGGCGACGTGCTCGTCATACGTGACGAAACTGAGCGCCGAGCCCTGATGGACGAAATTGAGCGCAGCCGAAGGCTCGAGTCCTTGGGAGTCCTCGCGGGAGGCATCGCGCACGACTTCAACAACCTGCTGGCTGTGGTACGAGGCAGTATCGAGGTCATCGCCCTTGACCTTGAGAGCACCGATTCGAGCGAGGCCCTTGGACGCGCCCTTCTGGCCTGTGATGAAGCAGCCATGCTGCCGAAGCAGCTCATCTCACTGTCTAAAGGCGGCGAGCCCATTCTCGGTTCGCCGGTATCGATCGTCCCGGTCGTTCAGCGAGCGATCGACGTCATGGTTGATTCCCGACGCTTCGACGTTTCGATGGACATCGAGTCCGACCTGCTCCCCGCGAAGTTTGATGAGACACAGATCAGCAGCCTGCTTCACAACCTGCTGAAGAACGCCCAGCAGGGGATGGGGGATCAGGGTCAGATCGTCGTGCGTATCCGGAACTCTGTATTCGGTGACGACGCGGCGGCCTGCGTGGCTGTGACGATCGAGGATAACGGGCCCGGGATCCCCCCCGACCAAATCGACCAGATCTTCCATCCGTTCTTCTCGACGAAAGAGTCTGGAAGCGGGCTTGGCCTCACTACAGCTCATGCGATTGCGCGGCGCCACGGGGGTACGCTGACGGCACGCTCCAGACTTGGGCTCGGGGCCGAGTTCGAACTGCTCCTCCCCGCCTGCCTTTTGACCGAGGAGGTCACTGCAGGAGGGCCGCCCCCCCCTGTGCGAAGCGCCGAAGGAAAGTGCCACATCTTTGTGCTCGAAGATGAACCCGCCATTCTCGAGCTCGTCGACATGTTTCTTGTTTCGATGGGCCATACGACCGAGCTCTTCACCTCGGGAGAGGCACTGCTCGACGCCCTGAAAAGGGACTCCGAATGCTCCACCCCCTGCAACCTCATTCTAACGGACCTTGTCGTCCGTGGCGGATGCGGAGGCGTCGAGGTCATGCGTACTGTGAGGGACGAGCAGATCGATATACCCGTCATCGTCATGAGTGGTTATTCGGCTGATCCTGTCTTCGCCCGGCAGGCGCACTACGAGTACGCGGGCATCCTCGCCAAGCCCTTCACGAAGGACAGCCTGCAGCAAGTCATCGCCGAGGTACTGGATAACACCTCACACGCTCGGCCCACGCCCCGTCACCCTGCTCCTCTGGAAGAATTCTGATGGCTGACCATTACCACCTCGCGTCGCTCGAGCCACGTGAACTAATCCCTGGCCATCGTGGTCGCTTCGTACATTCCGAGCATACGACCCACGTCTATTGGGAGATCGACGAGGGAGCACAGCTGCCGGAGCACAGCCATCACCATGAGCAGATCGTAAACGTCCTCGAGGGCACGTACGAACTGGTCGTGGACGGGACCTCGTACGTCCTCGAGGCCGGAGACGTCCTGGTCATTCCGGGTGACGCCACACACTACGGCTCAGCGCGAACGAACTGCCGGATCCTCGACGTCTTCTCGCCGATGCGTGAGGAGTATCGGTGATGCGACCCGCGCGAACCGTCGGAGCGCTTGCCGTCGTGGCGGCCCTGCTGGCGTGGCACCAAACGCGACAGACGGATTCGGTTGGCTCGATCCAGTTGGAGGCCAACGACTTTGCCATCCAGACCGGCACTGCCGACGCGCCCTGGCCGCCGGTCGCGACCTTTTCGATCCTGGGATATGACCCCGAGACGGGCGAAGTGGGCGGTGCCGTGCAGTCGCGTGTGTTCTCCGTGGGCAACGGCGTACTCTGGGCCGAGGCCAACGTCGGGGTCGTCGCGACACAGGCCATCGTCGACGTCAGCTATGGCCCCCAGGGCATCGAGCTGCTCCGTTCGGGGATGGCACCCGCAGACGTCGTGGAAACCATCCTTGCTAACGACCCCAATCCGCGACCTGAGCGATGGACCATCGAGGGTCGGCAGTTCTCGGTCATGGACGCAACCGGAAACGTCGCAACTCACACGGGCCCACGGGCCAGCGACTGGGCCGGGCATCGACTCGGCGAGCATGTGTCTGCGCAGGGCAACATCCTGGCGGGCCCCGACGTTGTCGAGGACATGGTTGAGGCTTTTGAAACGACGGAAGGACATCTCTCGTTCCGGCTTCTCGCGGCACTCGAGGCGGGGCAGGCGGCAGGCGGTGATACGCGCGGGATGCAGTCCGCAGCAATCCTGATTGTGAAAGAGGACGGCGGGGTCTGGCTCAACAACGACGTCGTCATGCGCTTACAGGTCGATGACGCCGAGGAGCCGATCCAGGAACTGCGGCGGCTCGTCGAGATTGCGGCGAGGCAGCGGTCGCGAATCCGCGGACGCTGACCCCAACCGCCGGCGCGCACTGGGACTGAAAACTGGCGGTCAGGCTGAAAAGCTGACTCGCATACAAGTGGAGCCCGGCTGCGATTCGACATCGATCTGACCGCCAAAGTCGCTCACCAGCTTGCTCACCACGGCCAGCCCGATACCGAATCCCGTATCAGCCCTTTCGCCTCCCTGCTCTAACCAACCGAACAGCCGATCGATCTCTGTTTCCGGAATCCCCTGGCCCTGGTCGACAATCGTAAGAGCCACGCGACCATCAGTTGGAAGGCGTCGTGCTTCGACGGCGACGCGCCCACCCTGGGGCGAAAACTTGATCGCGTTGTCGACGAGATTGATCAAGATCTTCTTCAGTGCACCTTCAGGCATCGGCACTTCAACATCGGGTGGAACGCGGACGACCAGAGTTCCGCCCTTCGCCTCGATTCGATCAGTGAATACGCTCGAGAGCCAGTTCGTGACATCTCTAACCCTCGTCGTCGTCTTGACCGACGCGCCCGACCGCTGATCCACCGTCAGCAGCGCATCGAGCCCGCCAAGCGAGTCGCAGGCGCGCTCGTACAATTCCACGGCCCCGACGCGGTCTTGTTCACGAGCGAGGTCAAGAAGCGACCGACTGTCCTCCACGATTTGCGTCGCCCCGTCTCTGACCTCTTGAACATGCCTGTCGATGGTACGATCGAGGGCATCCGCATCTCTCTGAACCTGTGTTTGTCGACGCTCGAGGCGGAGCGACCACTCGGCCGCATCGGCTGCCAGTGTGCTCACGGCGCGTCGATAGCCGAGGCCCACCATCCAGATCGCGAGGAACACGACTAACTGATCGGATGTCGTAGTCGGCACCACGACGAAGGCGAGCATCAGGGCGCCGGCGATGAACACCGTCCGAAGGGACCGCGACGAGACGATCCCCAGCCAGAAGATCGTTAGCGCCAACGCCAGGTCGTAGGGTTCCTTCAGGACAGCGGCTTGGGAACCGAACCAAAGCAAGCCTGGCGCGAGGACCATCCACGTCAGGGCATCCGAGCCCGACAAGTGGTGTGCTGCCCGCACTCCGGCGAATGCCGCCGCATAAAGCACCGCCAAAGCCAAGAGGACCAACCCGTCGCGTCCGAACCACGCCCCGGTTTGGAGGCCGAAAAAGACGAACAGCAAGCCCGTGAGCGTAAGCATGAAGATCGGGAGATCGACCTGTTCCGCAGCGTGCCATTTCCGTAGTAACGGGCCAGGATCCGCAGCTTCAAAGTCCGACATCGGTCCTGCTCGACCTAGAATTTCCGGGATGATGGCGGTCATTCGCTCGGCAAGATCGAAGCACTGACGCTCGAGTCGCTCCCCGGCCTCCCGCAATACCAGCGCCAAGTCTTCTCCGAACTTGACCTCGGCGGCCTGAATAGCCAAGGCCGCCCCAGAGAGCGGGCCGCGAATATCATGCGCCAACCCTGCGATCATGGCGGTTCGTCGCTGGGACCACTCGTTCGTCGTACGAATAACGTCAGCGAGCCGACTGCGGACGGCCAGTCGCATGTCCGCAGCCTCCGTCCGCCGATGAACCAAGCCGGATCCGGCGATCGCTACGGCGACGGCGGCCAAGAGCGAGGAGAGCACCTCCGCATCAGACAAGTCGAGATACCAAACCGGTAAGGCCAGTGCGACCAAGCAAGCCAACGACCTGCCCGAGTCATTCCGCAGGACGAGAAGGAACGCGATGAGCAGGGCCAGCGCACCCACGTCTCCGCTTGCCGAGAAGGTGGCCTGAGTGCTCCCGGCTACGATGCCGATTGCGAGAGACGGCAGCCAGAATGACGACCCCTCCGCGCGAACTCGGGCGATCAGATGCCGGAGCGCCAGAGTCAACAGCGCGAGTGACGCCGACACAGCAGCCAAGTAAGGTCCACCCTGGTCCGGCGGATCGACCACCCACGCGACCGCACGGATCGAATGGCTCATCACACCAAGGAGAAGCAGCAGACCCAGCAATGGTTCCTCGGTGTCCCGCAAATACACCGGAACTGGTTCCAGCTCCGGTCGGTCGATCTCAGGGCGCGTCTCAGGCTCAGTCTTGCGCAACGTCGGACGACAGTGGGATTCGAGGCAATGCTTCTGCCAGCCTACGCAAAATACCTTCAAGCCTAAGGGATGCTAGAGGCGTTCGTCGTTGGCCACGTACACGCAGGCATCATCCTCGCCCAAAGGTCAGGAGGGCCGCGGAGGCAAACACCCCCGCGGCCGACACCTTTCGCCCGTCCGCTCAATCAGCCCCGATCGATCTCCACAATCGACTGGGACAGATCAGACTCGAGCCAGAGCCGGACCTGACGGTCGCGGTCCGCCACCAGAGGGTTCGTCTTCACTCCGAAGTCATCGGAGATCGGCGACCACGCCGGCGTACTCGGGTAGATCTTGATCCGAAACTCTTCGTCAGCAAGCTGTTCCGGCACTTCGAAGGTGCCGAGATCGCCACGCATGACGCGGCCGAGACGGTGCAGCCGACCCTCGTCGTCCTCCGCATAGACGCTCACGTCTGAGAGGTAGTTGTTCATGACGTAAATCTCAGTCGTGATCTCGTCGTTGGATCCCTGGTACTCAGCAGCCTGGAGATTCACGGCGCTGATTGCGACGAGGCCCAGCATCAGAGCCACTCGATACATCCCCTTCATCATCATCCTCCTCACCAGAGTGGTTACGGAGCCCCGTGGCCCCGTATCGTGCGTGCGTCGAACTCGGAAAATTCGAACGCCCGGTGCGAGTTCCTGCCAGGGATCCCGCTTGCAACTCATAGGACGACTCGACGCCCAAGAACGTTGCATCCAGCACGTCAGCTCTTCGCACGTAGAGTGACATACGAAGAACGGGGCCCAGCGTTTCAGCCGGACCCCGTTTTCGACGTTCCTTCCTTGAGGCGCCTACGTCAGCAGTGATCCTCGTAGGCCGTCCGGAGGTCGGCAGCGATATCCTCCGGATGCCGACCTTCGATCTGGTGACGCTCCATGAAGTAGACGAGTTCACCATCCTTGAACAGCGCGACCGAAGGCGACGAGGGCGGATAGCCCGTGATGTAGTCACGGGTCCGATCGGTCGCCTCCATATCCTGTCCCGCGAACACTGTCGTCAGGACCTCCGGCTTCTTGTCGCCCTGAAGCGACATCCAGACCGCGGGCCGCATCATCGCTGCTGCGCACCCGCACACCGAATTTACGGCGACGAGCGTCGTCCGCTTCTCCGCGCCGAGAAGCGCATCGACATCGTCGGGCGTCCGCATCTCAGTAAAGCCCACGCGCACCAGATCCTCGCGCATTGGGGCGACCATCATCTCGGGATAGGGCATTCTTTCTCCGGCTCCAAATCCGACGCCATTTCGCGTCGAATACCGACTAGTGAATCGAATGATATCTGAAGATTGAACACTGTCTACCGCACCTTTCGGGAAAAGTGCCGTTGCCAACACGACGCGACGCGGGCGACCTTGTTCGACCATGTCAAAGACCACTGAAATCGTTCGGCTCTGTGTCAACGGGGATGCTCACGAGGTCGGAGTACCGACCCACTACACCCTCCTCGAGGCCCTCCGGTACGTGCTGTCCCTGACCGGCACCAAACAGGGATGTGACAAGGGTGACTGCGGCGCGTGTACCGTGATCGTGGACGGTGCACCGACGTTGTCGTGCCTGACACCCGTCTGGGAGGCGGAGGGGCGTAACGTCGTGACCGTAGAGGGGCTCGCGGGGCCGGAGGGACCGCACCCGCTCCAGGACGCATTCGACCTCAATGGGGCCGCCCAGTGCGGCTTCTGCACCCCGGGCATCCTCTGCTCTGCAGCCGCTCTGCTTGATCGGCAATCCGCCCCGACGCGCGAGGCGATCCGGGAAGCGTTGGCAGGCAACCTCTGCCGCTGCACGGGATACGCGAAGATCTACGACGCCGTAGAAGCTGCTGCCGAACGAATCCAGGCGAATCACGGATCCGGAACATGATCTATCGACCTATTTCGTTGTCCGACTTGCTGTTGTGGGATTATGGCAGAAATACGTGGTCAAGAACCGCGAGAATGGCACGATGAGCGCCGATCGCCCTAACACCAAGTCCGACAACATCTTGATCGGGACTCCGATGCGGAAGGTCGAGGGTTTGGCCAAGTCCACGGGGCGTGCAGTCTACACGGACGACGTCGCCCTTCCGGGCATGTTGCACGGCAAGATTCTGCGAAGCCCGCACCCGCACGCCCGAATCGTTTCCATCGACACGACCCGAGCTGAGGCGCTCGACGGCGTGCACGCCGTGATCACCGGGCGCGACATGCCGGTCCTGTACGGAATCATTCCCTGGACGCCGGATGAATACCCGCTCTGCGTGGACCGTGTGCGGTACATCGGCGACGGCGTAGCCGCCGTGGCCGCCGTGGACGAAGACACGGCGAACGAGGCGCTCGCTCTGATCGACGTCGAGTATGAACAGCTCCCGGCCTTCCTGGACCCGCACCGATCCGTCGAGGCGGACGGTTCGACCCCGTACATCCACGATGCCAGGAAGGACGGGTGGAACGGGAACGTCACCAAGATGGTCAAGCTCGAGTTCGGTGACATCGAAGGCGGAATGGAGTCCGCTGACGTCGTCGTGGAGGGAGATTACTTCTTCGAGGGCACGACTCACGCCCCCATCGAGCCGCACTGCGCGATCGGGCAGTGGGATGGAGTCGGGCGGCTGACCGTGTGGTCTGCGACCCAGGTCCCGCACTATCTGCACCGGGAGCTCGCTCGCGTGCTCGAATTGAACCAGGCGCAGGTCAGGGTTCTGCAACCACTCGTGGGGGGTGCCTTCGGGGGGAAGAGTGAGCCCTTCGACCTGGAGTTCTGTGTTGCGAAGCTCGCGATGCAGACCGGCCGGCCAGTGAAGATCCTCTACACGCGGGAGGAGGTCTTCTACTCGCATCGTGGTCGTCACCCATTTCATATGCGCTACCGGACCGGGGCGACTCTTGACGGCAAGCTGACCTCGGTCGACGCCAAGATTCTGCTGGACGGAGGCGCCTACGCGTCCTTCGGGCTCGTGACTACGTACTACTCGGGTCAGCTGCTCTGCGCGCCCTACGACATGCCGGCGTACCGCTTCGACTCGACCCGCGTCTACACCAACAAGCCCGCCTGCGGGCCAAAGCGTGGACACGGCTCCGTTCAGCCCCGGTTCGCATTCGAGGTTCAGATCGACAAGCTCGCAGAGCACGTCGCCCTGGACCCGATCGAGTTCCGACGTCGGAACTTCATTGGTGAAAACACCAGGACGGTCAACGAACTCCGGGTGACGTCCAATGGCTTCCTTGAGTGCCTGTCGTCGGTGGAGTCGGCGAGTGGCTGGACCGAGAAGTTCAGGGCGATGCCGTTCGGCCGTGGCATCGGGATCGCAGGCTCCACGTACATCTCCGGTACGAATTACCCGATCTACCCGAATGACATGCCGCAATCCGCGGTACAGATGCAGATCGATCGGAGCGGGCGCGTGGCCGTTTTCAGTGGCGCGAGCGAAATCGGCCAGGGCTGTGACTCGGTCGTCGCGTATATCGCCGCAGAAGAGCTCGGCGTGCCACTGGATTGGGTTCGGGTGCTTCGCGGCGACACCGACTTCACTCCGGTGGACCTGGGCGCCTATTCGAGCCGGGTCACCTTCATGCTCGGAAACGCAGCCATCGATGCCGCCACGCGCCTGAAGAAGCGCGTACAATCTTCGGTGGCGAAGAACTGGGACGTGAAGCCGTCCGAGGTACTCCTCGCGGGTGGCGTCGCCATGTGGGCGCAGGACACGGCCCGGCAGATGTCGATCATCGAGGCATTCCATCTCGCCGAAGCCGAGCACGGGACGCTGGGGGCCACCGGCTGGTACAACACGCCGAAGGATGTGCATGGCGAGTACCGAGGCGGGACGATCGGTGCTTCGCCAGCCTACTCCTTCACATCACACGTCGCCGAAGTGGAGGTGGACGTAGATACGGGCTTCGTCGACGTGAAGAAGATCTGGATCGCGCACGACTGCGGTAGAGCCCTCAATCCGGTGCTCGTCGAGGGTCAGATGGAGGGTTCCGCGTATATGGGCGCGGCCGAAGCCATCATGGAAGAACAGATCTTCAAGGACGCGGATCACGGTCGCGCGGGGTTGCACAACGCTCCATCACTCCTCGATTACCGGATTCCCACGAGTCTCGACACGCCGGAGCTCGAATCGCTCATCGTCGAGTCGATCGACCCGGAAGGTCCGTACGGTGCGAAGGAGGCGGGCGAGGGGCCTCTGCATCCATCGATACCCGCGATCGCCAACGCCATTTACGACGCAATCGGTGTGCGGATGGATCACCTGCCCTTCACCCCCCCGAACGTTTGGCGTGCCATCCAGGAAGCCCGTGAAGCGGGAACGCTGCGTAAGCCACAGGCACCCCAGGCCGCGAACCTCGAAGAGAGGCATGTGAGGCCGAGCCAGCCGGTGCAGGCCGATTAATGGTTCAGTATCGCGCTGTCTTCGGGCCCATCGCGGTGGTCGTCCTGTTCCTCATCGGAACCCGCTGGTCACCGTTCGAGCCTCACCCACCGCCCGCGGATCCGTCCGGCTCCCCCACGGGCGTAATCTCATGGAACGATCACGATTGGGACATCTTCTCGAGCGTGATCGCGGGAGCCGCCGAAGGGGGACTGGATGCGTTGCCGATGGGCGAGCTGATGGCCGTCATCGGCAAGAGCTTCGTGGGAACAGCCTACGTCCCGGGCACGCTCGAGGCCGAAGGCGCGGAGCGGCTCGTGATCAACTTCCGAGGCCTCGATTGCGTGACCTTCGTCGAAACCGTGCACGCGCTTTCGGTGGTGCTCAAGAACGGAGCAGCCGATCGACTGGATGACCGGGCCTCCGTGGAAACGGAGTACGAGCAGGTCGTGCAGGCGCTCCGATACCGTAACGGGTTTCTCAACGGGTACGAGAGTCGGCTCCACTACTTCAGCGAGTGGATCTACGACAACGATCGCAGGCGACTGATCACTGACATCTCTCAGGAACTGGGTGGCCTCCTGGACCGGAGCGTAATCGACTTCATGTCCACGCATGCCGATGCCTACCGCCAGCTATCCGACCCGCGGGTGCTCGAGGACATCGGGAACGTCGAGCGTCGAATCAGTCAACGAGGGCGATACTTCGTGCCGCAGAGCCGCATCGCCGATGTCGTCGATCAAATCCAGAACGGTGACATTATCGCCGCGACCAGCACCGTCGACGGGCTCGACGTCGCCCACACGGGTCTGGCCCTCTGGATGGACGGCGAGTTGCACCTCCTCCACGCTCCGTTGGTCGGTGAGTCAGTGCAGATCAGCGAACGCTCGCTCGCCGAGCGTATCCAGTCGATCGACAGTCAGGATGGCATCATCGTCGCGCGCCCGCACGAGCCGGGTGCCGCCACATTGTCCGACACCGACAGCGAGGGCCGCTGATATGCTGCGCCTGCCCACGTACAGGTACCATCGTCCGACCTCAGTTGCGGAGGCAATCGCATTGAAGGTGAAGCATGGCGACGACGCCATGTTCGTGGCGGGCGGTACGGACCTCGTCCCGAACATGAAGCACCGTCTGTTCGAGCCAGGCCACCTGATCGCACTGAAGGGCCTGGGCGAGCTCCATGGAATCGAGGATGCCCCGCACGACACTGGGGACGTACTGCGCATCGGAGCGGCGGAGACCCTTGCCACAGTCTCGACCAACGCCCGAGTGCAAGAACTCTTTCCGGCTCTGGCCGAAGCGGCGGCCCACGTGGCTGGACCTCAGCTCAGGAACGCGGGCACGATCGGGGGCAACGTCTGCCTCGACACGAGGTGCACCTATTACAACCAGACGCACTTCTGGCGAGAGGCTCTTGGTTTCTGCCTCAAGAAAGACGGTGACGTGTGCCATGTCACCCGCACAGGGAAGAAGTGCGTCGCCGCCCACTCGGCCGACACGCCCCCGGTCCTGATGACGCTGGGTGCGACCACGGTCCTCGTCGGCCCGGACGGCGCCCGTGAAATCCCCGTCGCCGATTTCTTCGTCGCAGACGGCATCGCCAACACGCGGCGGGCTGCGGATGAGATCCTCACGGAGATTCGTGTCCCTCTCGCCTCCGCGAGCCGCCGCCAGGCGTACGTGAAGCTGCGCCAGAGGAAGTCAATCGATTTTCCTCTGCTGACCGTGGCGGTCGCGGCGCAGGTCGATGACAGGGGTCTGGTCCAGTCGCTGGACGGAGTCGTCACCGGCCTGGGCTCGCGACCGAGGGCCCTCTCCAAGTGGAGCGACGTAGCCGAGGGACGACTGCTCGATGCCGAGCTCATCGACGAGCTGGCGGAGCGGGCCCATCGCCAATGCCACCCGCTCGAGAACATCATCGTCGACCCCGACTGGCGGCGTGCGATGGTGCCCGTGTTCGTAAAGCGCGCCCTGGAGCAGGTAGCACAACGTTGAGCCTGACCGTCTGGATCGTCCTGGGCGCGACCCTTCTGGTCCTGATCGGGCTCGACCGGCTTTCCAGTCTGGTCATTCAGCCGGCGCCTCGCTCCGTCGAACGGACGGTGCCGGAATTGGGACTTGCCCACGAGGACCTTCGAATCCAGTCGGGTGATCACGAGCTCGCCGCCTGGCTGATCCAGCCTCCCGAGGCGCAGCCATTCGAACCCCTCGTTCTCGTGGCACACGGGTGGAGCGCGAACTACTCGACCGTCCTCACACTGGCAGGCCCGCTGGCCGAAACCGGTCACGATGTGCTCCTCTTCGACGTTCGCGGACATGGTCGGAACGCACCCGAGCCCTACGTCTCCGTGCGATCCTTCCGCGACGACCTGATGGCGGTCACCCGCTACGCTGCCACACGATTCCCCGATCGCCAGCTGGTGGTGATCGGTCACTCGATGGGGGGTGCAGCCGGCGTGCTCGCCGCGGCTGAAGGCGCACCCATCGATGGTCTCGTTCTGGTCGCAGCACCCTCCGACATCATCAAGGTGACGGCGGAATATCTCACGGACAAAGGGCTGCCCGGGCACGTTCTGGTGAATGTGTTCCGACCGTTCTGGTGGCGCAGGATCGGGAGCACCTTCCGCCCGCTCACCCCGAGTCGCCGTATCCGCGAGCTGGACATCCCCCTTCTGCTGATCCAGCCCGAGCACGACCTGAGGGTCGCCAGAGAACACGCGGATCGCCTCGCCGCGGCCGCAGGCATCGAATACCGCCTCATCCCTGATCGGGAGCATACGGATGTGCTCGGTGACCCTCTGACCCTGCGTTTCGTCCTCGAGTTCCTGGAGGACGTCTAAGCCCTCATCGAAGGCTTGCTCAGACCCCGTGGGGGTCCGGGCAATCGTCCCGGCGGCGCGTGTCGGAGATCTGCGTAATCTTCCACCCCGTGGCGTCGTACAGAAGCTCGATCGAGTTGATCCCGCAGTGCGAAATCTGACCGTCCACGTAGAAGGTGTACGGTGCCCAGATCGACGCCATCATCCCGTCGACCCTCACGTCGAGGTCGTAGATCTGCTCGTCCCAGCTTCCACCGGACGTACCGATCGCACCGACCCAACCGTCGACGGACTGGGCGCGAACGGTGCGGGGGCCCTCTCGTTCGTCAAGCAGGGCGAAGCGCGCGTCGGCCGCGAGGACCGTCCGAACCCGGTCAGGGTCAGCCGTCCTCATCCCTTCGAAGAGCTGCTCAACCGCGGCCCGCGCACCCAACGCATCCTGGGCAGCGACGCCGGTCGGTGCGGTGATCGCCAGCGTGATCAGAAGCGTCGGCATCGCGCCACCCAACCTCGTCGGCCTCATCCTCATCACCTCATTCCCGTTGTCTGTCCGTCAGCAATCAGAAACCACCGTCATGACGCGGAAGATAGAACATGCAGACCGATTGCACCCCGCTCGGGCGAAGCCATCGGGAGCGAAGCGCTCACTCGGCTCGAATCCAGGAGCGGATCCGGGCCCTCGGGAGTATCATCGAGCATGAGTGAACGACATGAGGTTCCCCGGAAGCCCGAAGACTCCGTCGCCGTGGTATCCGAGTTGATGATGCCGCACCAGGTGAACAACCTGGGACACGTCTTCGGAGGCGAAATCCTCTCCATGGTCGACCGAGCGGCCGCTGTGTCCGCCATGCGACACGCGGGTGGCCCGTGCGTCACGGTCTCCATCGATCGAGTCGACTTCGTAGAGCCCATCTACACCGGCGAGCTGGTGACATGCACGGCACGCGTGAACTTCGTCGGCCGTACGTCGATGGAGGTCGGGGTCCGAGTCGTGGCGGAGAACCTGCTCAATGGCGAAAAACGCCACACCAATACGTGCATTCTGACGTTCGTGGCGATCGACTCGAACCATCGTCCGTGTCCCGTTCCCCAGCTGGACCTCTCGGACGCCGAAGACGCCCGCCGCGCCCGAGAAGGCCAACGCCGGCGGGAAGTACGCGAAGAGTTGGACCGCGAGTTACAGGACTAGGGAACAGCTCTTCATAGCCGGGGGCGGGCAAACACCTGAAATCCCGCACAAGACCTGCGAAGTGTCGACCCAAGTGTCGACCGAGAGAATCATTGCGACGTCGTCCGAACAGGCCCCAAGTTTCTTAGTATGCGCAAATATTCAAACCTTGAGCGCCTCTGGTCCGTCGCGGTGGCGGCATTCCTCGTCACGGGATGTCAGCAAACGGATCAGCAACTTCCGTTCGAACTGGCGGAAGGCGAAGGTGCCACGCTCTCGATTGGTCCCGCGGGTGGAACGCTGAGCGTCCCGCCATCCTTTTCCCTCGAGTTCCCGACCGGTTCTCTCCCGACGTCGACGTCGGTCTCGGCGATGCCGCTGATCACGGACCCCTTCCCACAGGACGCGGGCGGTCCGGTTCCGGGCACGGCCTTCGACGTCGGTCCGGTCGGCACCACGCTCGGCGAGCCAGCGCGGGTCGAAATGGCGGTCGATCCGACGTTGCTCGAACTCGGCGAGGACGTCCTCCTCTCCATCGCCGTCCAGCGCGCGACGGGTGAGGTGTCCACGTTCGAGAGCACGTACGACCTCACGAACGGTGTGCTCGTGGCTGAGGTCGACGAACTCGGTCCGATGGCCGCGGTGGTTTCGGTGGACGCCATCGCCGTGCTCTCGGAGGCTCCTCCGAGCTTGCTCGGGGGAACCTTCCCGCCACCGGCGCCGACGCCGGCTCCGTCCGGCTCGGCGGGTGCGCCGGGTACGCTGGTCTTCCAGGCCAACTGCTCCCCCGCGAGCCGCCCATGTTTCACCACGGGGCTCATCCGTCTCTGGGCGGACGATGTCATCGTCGAGCGCATGGGGAACGAGATCTTCCTGGTCAACCCGGCTGTCAGGGTCCGTCTCGACTTCTTGACCTTCGATCAGTTCGGCTTGCCGACCGAGGTCGTCGGTGAGATCGCGATTGGCGGAGACCTGCGAGCGCGCTTCAACAGCACGGTGACGGGCTACGACCTGGAAGAGGGGGTCACGACCGGACCGGGAACGACACCCTCTCCCACGACGGTCAACGTCTCCGGCTCCGTCATGACGATCGGGCAGACCACGTCGGCGAGCGGCGTGGTCGAGTTCGACGAAGACGTAGCCTTCTCCATCGTGGGTATCGGGACCACTCAGATGATGGTTGCCGAACTGGAAGCCGAAGTCGAATTCGAGAACGACGACAATACTGTGACGTACGGGTACATCACGGCGCATGTCAGACTGAGGGTGCCGGAATCATGAGACGGTCTCTCTTCCCCACCATGGTTATCCTGCTGGCATGCACTCAGGGGCTGACCGCCCAGATGTCTCCTGGAGCCCGGTCCGTCGCCATGGGCGGGGGAGGGATGGTCTTCGCGACAGGGGTCGACGCAGTCGAGTGGAACCCGGCCAACCTCGCATGGGGCGGCGGCTGGAACGTCTCCCTGTTCGAGTTGGGCGCTGTCGGAATCGGATCGGGGACGACGATGCTCGACTTCTACTCGATCATGGAAGGGGGTACAGACGCGCCTTCCTTGATCGCGGCACTACCAGCCGACGGAATCACGCTCGCCCTCATCACCGAGGGGTTTGGAACAGCCTATCTGCTCGACGCGCTCGACGAGCTGCCGAGCGGTGCCAATACAGCCCCGCTCGCGATCGGGAGCCCGCTCCCGTCGGTCGGACTGGCCCTGGGCCCCGTAGCGGTTCGGGTCCGAAGCCGGGTCCGTCAGGACTTCACGCTCAGTAAGGAGCTCGCCGACCTGATCGGCAATGGCTTCGAGCTTGCGAACGTCCAGAACTATGCCGTCGGGAACACGGGCTGGAGTTCGGTCTCGACCTCGGAGGTCACGGTATCGTACGGGACCACCATCGGCGGGGCGCTCTCGCTCGGCGTGGGCGGACGGTACGTCATGGGCCACGGCATGACCCAGGGTCGGTTCTTCGAACCGCAGATCGACTTGTCCTGCTTTGGCGGTGATCCCACGTGCGACATCATGGTGCTTCAGACTGCATCCGTCGAAGCGCGCGACGGCACCGGGTACGGGCTCGACTTCGGAGCCTCACTCGAGCTCCCAATGGGCTTCCGCGTCGCCGCATCGGGGACCAACGTCGTTCAGCGCATGGAGTGGGACGAGAATCAGATCACCGGATACTCGGCGCGCTACACCGACAGTGACTTCGATAACGATCTCGGGCTCGGAATCGAGGACTACCTGGACCGGTTCTCGTCGGGTGAGATCATCGATCCGAATTCCGTGAGCCTCGCGGTCTACCAGGCGTCCGAAGGCTTCCTCGAGGGTTCGTACTTCCCGCAGGTCTTCCGAGCCGGTCTGGGATGGAGGTCGGGCGGCACGACGCTCGAGGCAGTCGGCATCAAGGTGGCACCACGCGGACGATACGCCTCGGCGTGGGACGAGCGTGTCTCCGTCGGCCTGGAGCAGAAGCTGCCACTTCTGACTCTCCGAGGCGGGTACGGGTTCTCCCAGAACGGCATTACGCAGGTCACGGGCGGCCTGGGCCTCAGGCTGGGCCCCGTACACCTCGACGCCGGGGGCGGGAAATTCAGCGGAGAGCGTCTCGATTCGGCGCCGTGGGATGGCTACTTCGGCACCGTCGGCCTTCAGATCAGGGCAGGTGGCCAGTGATGCGCAGACTTCGTTCGCTTCTGACAGTCACGGTGCTCTTCGGACTCGGCGCCTGTGTGGATGACACCACGGGCCCACTCCAGCAGTCGGGTGAGTGGCTCCAGATCTCCATCGTCGAGCCGCAAAGCGTTTCGGCGGAAGAAACCGCCGCACTCGGAGACGCCTTCGATGCGGTAGACCAATACTCCGTGGTCATCGTAGACGCCCTGACGCTCGAAGCCATCGCCGACACGGTGATCGGCATCACACCGGGTGGGGCCGTTCATTCCCTGGACGTCAACGTGCACGACAATGCACTCGGTCGCTCGGTCACCATCGACCTCATCGCCTTCTCCGGCGGGCTCGAGCTCTACCGATCCACGCAGACGCTGGTCCTCGGGGAGGATCTCGGTCAGATCGCGCTCCAGCTGGAGATCCGGTACACAGGACCGGGAATCCGAGGCGTGATCCTCGACGAAAGTGACAATCCCGTTGGTGGAGTTCGCGTCGATCTGCTCGATAATGTAGAGACGACCCTCACGTCGACGACGACGGAGGCCGATGGCACGTACCTCTTCGTCGATCTTCCGGTTGGTGAGAGCTATCAGGTCGTTCCCGAGGTCCAGACCGGGTTCATCTGCCCGGCCGGGCGAGACGTAACTGTCCCGTCCGCGACAGAAGCCATCATCGCGAACTTCCGAGTCGAAGCCGACCCGTGCGGCATCGAGCTCCTGATCGTGTCGGGTGGGGACTTCGACGACACGGGAGACGTCGCTGCGCTGCTCGGTGGGGACCCGAACCTGTCCGTCTCCACGTTCTTCTACCTCAATCAGCTCCCTGCGCAGGAACTCCTCAATCAGCACGACGTCATCCTTCTCTTCTCCAACGGTCTATTCGACGAGTCCGTCGCCCTCGGCAGTGCAATCCGGGAGTACGTTGCGATCGGCGGGAACGTCGTCACCGCGTCGTTCTATTGGCAAAACCGGCAGGATTCCGGCCTCGGGTCTACAGGTTGGGGTTCGCTCGAGCAGGTGGATGCGATGACCAGTACCGGTGGTGCCAACTACTCAGTGGGTGCCCTCGGGACCGTGGTGCCTCATCCCCTCACCACCGGTCTGACCACCCTCACGGCGTCGACCTTCTGGGGTGGTGCGGCGGCGCGGACCGGGGACGGTGCCGTCGTTGCCGCGACCTGGGCGGACAGTTCACCACTGGTGGCATATCGTGTTCTTCCGGGTGGTCAGCGGATGGTGGGTGTCAGCCTCTTCCCCGCTGTCGCGGACGCCGCGAGTGGGGACGTAGACGCCCTGTTCCGAAACGCGGTGACGTGGGCCGGTGAAGCCGGAGGCCCGGCGCAGAACTGAGATCAGCTCCGCAACTGACTGACGAGGATGAGGCCCCGGCGGACCATCGCCGGGGCCTCTCTCGTGTTCAACATGGATCGTCGCTCAAGGGGGCGGTCGACCTCAGCGCCGCTCGAGCACCATCGCGAACCCCATGCCGCCGGCAGCACACACCGTGATCAGCCCGAACTGAACGTCACGCCGTGCCATCTCGCTGAGTAGCGTCATCGTGAGTCGACCTCCGGTTGCACCGAAGGGATGCCCGATAGAGATGGATCCACCCATGACGTTGATCCGATCCACATCCGGATGACCGACAGGCTCCGTCCGTCCGAGCTCTTTTTCGGCGAACGTCCTCGATGACAGTGCCTGAAGATTCGAGAGAACCTGCGAAGCAAACGCCTCGTGCATCTCCATCAGCCCGATGTCCTTCATCGACAGTCCCGCTCGATCCAGCGCGATCGGTGCTGCATAGGCCGGCCCCTGAAGGAGCTGCCCCGCCGGATCGATCGCCGTCCACGCCCAGCTCCGAATCCAGCCGAGGGGACTCAGGCCATCCGCGACCGCCTTCACACCATTCATCAACACCACCGCAGAGGCGCCGTCGGTGAGTGGGGAGGCGTTGCCGGCGGTAACCGAGCCGTGCTTCCGGTCGAAGACCGGGCGGAGCTTCGCGAGACGCTCCGCGGACGTGTCGGTCCGGATGCCGTTGTCGCTGGTGACCACCGTACCGTAGTCCGGCGGCACGTACACGGGGGAGATCTCTGCGGTCAGCCGACCGTCGTTCGTGCCCGCCGCAGCGAGCTTGTGCGAGCGAAGAGCCCACGCATCCTGATCCTCCCGCGATATGCCGTTTTCCTTGGCCATGCGCTCGGCCGATTCGCCCATCGACTCGCCCGTGCTGGGTTCGGCGATGGCGGGCGTTACCGGTATCAGGTGCCTGGGACGAATCCCGCGAAACGATGAAATCCGCTGCCCGAGCGTCTTTCCCTTCGACGCACCTACGAGACTCCTGGATAGCGTCTCGCTGACGGTGATGGGAATCCGAGAGAGAGACTCCGCGCCGCCGGCGATCACGATATCAGCGTGCCCGACCTCGATCATCTGCGCGGCGTCCGTGATCGCCTGATTCGCCGACGTGCACGCTCTGGAGACGGATACGGCCGGAACGTGCTTGGGCAATACCGCCAGCCCCACCTCGCGCGCGATGTTCGGCGCCTGCGTGTCGTGCACGACGGTGCCGTATACGAGATGGTCGACCCGGTCACCGGAAAGTCCGCTACGGGTGAGCGCGTCCCGCACCGCGGCCTTGCCGAGCTCGATCGCGGACAGGTCCGCGAACACCGAGCCCGACCGAGCGAAGGGCGTGCGGCTGCCTGCGACGATTGCAGTCTTCATGTCCCTGACTACCCCTCCCCTCCCTCGGCGATGGAACGGGCCCATTCCGGGACCACCGACGGATCGATGTCAAAGACGACAGTACCGATGGTGAAGACGATCACGCTGATGACGACGGCCCCGATCAGGTTCAGGAACACCCCGATGCGGGCCATCTCCCCGACCGAGAGTCGACCGCTTCCGAACACGATCGCATTCGGCGGCGTGGCGACCGGCATCATGAACGCGCAGGACGCAGACAGCGTCGCCGGGATCATGAGAATGAGAGGGTGCGTCTCGGTCGCGACCGCGACCGCCGCGAGGATCGGAAGGATCATCTCGGTCGTCGCCAGATTGCTCGTCAACTCGGTGAGGAAGGTGATGCCGAGACAGACCAGGATGATCATCGCGAAGGTCGGCAACGCTCCGATCAACTCGAATTGCTCTCCCAGCAGCTGAGCCAATCCAGTGCGCTGCAGACCGGCCGCGAGCGCGAAACCTCCGCCGAACAGGAGGACGATGTCCCAGGGCAGCTGGGGCACCACATCCGGACCCATGATGCGTGACGCGCCCTTCGACCTGTCACGAGCTGGAATGATAAAGAGCAGTGACGCCATGCCGATCGCCACCGCGCCATCGTCGATCATTCCGGGGTTTTCGAGCAGACGTGACCATCCTGGAATCGAGACGAAGCCGAGGTTCAGGTCGGCCCGGAACACCCACAGCAAGGCCGTCGTGGCAAAGACCACCGCAATCCATCGTTCCTCGTACGAGATCGGCCCGAGATCCAGCTTTTCTTCTACGATCACGTCGTGATCGACCGTGACCTCCTCGGGTGTTCTGTAGAAAACCTTGGTGAGAAAGAACCAGACGAGTCCGGTCATCAGGACGCCGATCGGAAACGCCATGATCAGCCACTGCCCGAAGGCGATTGGGGGCGCCTCCGGGAACAGGATCTCGAAGATCCGAACAAAGGACAGGTTGGGCGGTGTACCGACGAGAGTGCTCAGCCCTCCGACCGAACAGCCGTACGCGATGCCGAGCATGAGTGAGACGGTGAATGCGTGACTCCGCTCGACACCGAACGAATCCTCGATCTTCAGCACGATGGCCAACCCGATCGGGACCATCATGACGGCCGTCGCCGTATTCGAGATCCACATCGACAGAAACCCGGCCGCGATCATGAAGCCGAGTACGATGCGTGCTGGACCCCCACCGACGGCATGGATGATGCTGAGGGCTATCCGCTTGTGCAGATTCCACTTCTGCATCGTGAGCGCGATCATGAAGCCGCCGATGTACAACACGATCGTGCTGTTGAAGTAGATCGGCGCGGTCTCGCGAGCCCCCAGAATCCCCAACAAGGGATACAGGAAGAGGGGAAGCAATGCGGTCGCGAAGAGCGGGATCGCATCGGTCACCCACCAGATCGCCATCAGGATTGCTACGGCGGCCAGATTGCTCGCGGGCTCGTTCGTCGTGTCGACCGGAACGATCATCAGGAACACGAACGCCGCGATCCCGAGCCAGAAACCGATCTTCTGAGCGGGACCTCCTTCGGGTCGCGTTGAATGATGAGACATATCGGAGGGGTTGGGGGTCGAGGCAGGTCGGTTCAGCGAGCCGCGCGGAGTGGAGTCGACAGGCTGAAGGGCCGCACCAACGTCGAGGTAACGGCAAACCCATGCAAGCGAAGAGCTTCAGCTAGCTGGTCATATCCGGCGGTGCATACTTTGCCTCTTCGTTCGTACCCGCGCCTGGGAGTTCAACATGCAACCCGACTCGCTTTCCCGCCGCTCGTTTCTGGGGGCTGCGGCCGCCCTGTCCGTGGCTGGCCCGCACGGCTCGCTCGCAGCGCTGACGCCCGGGGTGGCGCACCGATCCGGACGCGCCGCCTCGACCCGCGAATCCGTCTCGCCGTGGCCCCCGTACTCGGAGGCGATTGTCGTCGACTTCCTCGCCTCTCCGGGATACTTCAATTATCCGCTCAACCCTCCCCTCGACGCAGACATGATCCGGTTTGCGGTGGAGTCCGGCATCACGGCAGTGAACCTGACGTGCAGCGGGAGTGACTTCACATCCTCGGTCCAGCGGATCGCCGGCTGGCTGGACCGGATCGAGCAATATCCTGACGCGTTCCGTCAGGTGCGGACAATCGCAGATCTGCGCGACGCGAAGAGCACGGGCAGGCTCGGCATCGTGCTCGGATTTCAGGACACGACGCCCTTCGAGCGGGACGTGTCGAACGTGGACACCTTTCTGCACCTCGGGGTGAAGGTGACGCAGCTGACGTACAACGTCCGCAACCTCGTCGGTGACGGATGTCTCGAGCCCGCGAACGGGGGACTGACACGCTTTGGCTACCAGGTCGTCGAGCGCATGAACGAGGTCGGCATGATGGTCGACCTGAGTCATTGCGGTCAGCAGACGACCGCCGATGGCATCGCCGCATCTTCGCGCCCCGTGGCCATCACACACAGCGGATGCAACGCGGTAGCTCGGCACCCGCGATCCAAGGACGATGCCGAGCTTCGCGCCATGGCGGAGGGTGGTGGCGTGATCGGCATCTATCTGATGCCGTTCCTCACACCCGGTCGCGTATCCATGCGCGCGGACGTCCTGGATCACATCGAGCATGCCATTCAGGTCTGTGGCGAGGATCACGTCGGGATCGGCAGTGACCTGTCCACGACCCCGATCGACGGTTCGGACGAGTACTGGTCTCGACATCGGGAGTTCGTCGCCGGTCGGATCGAGCGGGGTGTGGCTGCACCGAACGAGGACCCCGAGATCCTCTTCACCGTGGAAGACCTGAACTCTCACCGGCGCATGGAACTGATCGCCGACGGACTCTCGATGCGGGGCCACTCTGATGCCCGGATCGAGAAGGTCATAGGAGGTAACTGGGCTCGCCTTTTCGATGAGCTCTGGCGAGCCTGAGCCTGCGAAGAACCCCTGCGGATCCGGGCTCCGGGGGTTTTCGCTTGATCCCGGAGACGGTAGGAACACATGTTTGCACCATGAGTTCGAGTGCTACCGATCTGGGCGGGCATGTCATGACCGCCGAACGACTTCGTGACGCCAGTACCGAGGACGCGGCATCGATCGAGGCCGTGCATTCCGCGTCCCGAGAAGCGGCATATCGGTCGCACGTTTCACAATGGCCACCCGAGGGGCCCGGCCGGGCTGAGCGTGTGGCCCGATGGGCCCGTTGGCTCGCGGATGAGGACATTCACTGCATCGTGGCCGAACGAAGCGGTGAGATTGTCGGCTTCGTTACAGTTCGCGGTGCCACGGACCGTAATCTGTCCCCCGAACTCGTCGCAGAAATGCCGACCCTCTACATCGCTCCGGAGCACTGGCGGTCGGGCCTTGGCACCGTGCTGTGCCACGCCGCGCTGGAGCGAGCCCGTGAACTCGGTTTCGAGTCCCTCGTGTTATGGGTCCTCGAGATCAACGAGCGTGCCCGGGCCTTCTACGCGTCACTGGGCTTCCAGCCCGACGGAGCCGCGAGAGTCGACGACGGAACCCCGGAAGCCTTCGGGGCCGATCGCTATCGCCTGGAGCTGCAGGGCCCGGGGGCGTGAGCCCGACCATCTCCTCCTTCATCCGGACCATCCCGGACTATCCGAAGCCGGGCATCCTCTTTCGCGACGTGACCGGCCTTCTGGAGGATCCTCGAGGCCTGCGGATGGCGGTCGATCTAATCGTGCACCGGTACATCGATCGTACGATCGACGTCGTCGCCGGCATTGAGGCACGGGGCTTCATTTTCGGCACCGCCGTAGCCTACGAGCTGGGGGTCGGCTTCGTCCCGCTGCGAAAGGCCGGCAAGCTGCCCGGCGAAGTCATCGGGATCGACTACGAGCTCGAGTACGGCTCCGACCGCATGGAAATGCATACCAACGCGGTGCCGGTGGACGCGGACGTACTGCTGATCGACGATCTGATCGCGACGGGCGGCACGGCCGAGGCTGGAATCGAACTGATCGAACGAGCCGGAGGGCGCGTCCACGAAGCCTGCTTCGTCATCGACCTTCCCGAGCTCGGCGGTGCGGACAGACTACGCGCACGCGGCTGCGACGTCTTCGCGCTCTGCGAGTTTGCGGGTCACTGAGGCGGCGTCAGCCGTTCGCGATCACGTCGAACTCCTCGGCCAACTCCACATCCCACGTGGTAATGCCGCCGGCGTCATGCGTGCACAGGTCCACCCGAACCGTGTTGTAGACGTTGAACCACTCAGGATGATGGTTCTTGCGCTCGGCGCAGAGGGCTGCCGCCGACATGAAGCCGAAAGCAGCAACGAAGTCGGCGAAGCGATATTCCTTGTGCAGCTTGCCGTCCTCGACGCTCCAACCGTCGAGGACGGCAACCGCCGCCTGCAGTTCATCACCCTCGAGCAGAGTCCGCGCCGTCACAGGCCCGCCTCGATCAGGGCAGTCAACGCATCCATGCGCGCGGTCAGGCGATCGATGGCGTCGACGTACCGGGTCTCCCACTCCGGAACGTCATCCGGATCGTCGGTTTCGATTTCGTACCGAAGTCCCGGAAGCATCCACGAAGCATACCCGCTAAACGGATCGGGTGAGACGTACAACGAACGACTCCAGGGGCGGTCCTGCAGCCCCCGCTCATCGAGCCACGCCTTCTCGAGCCCGATGAAACCCTCGTTGATCGCTGCTGCGTCTGCCACCGAAACACCACCTGCAGCGACCCGCGCCGAACGGACCGCATCCAGCTCGGCGGCGGCACGCTCGAGGTCGGTCGTCGACGCCACAAGGCGATCGAGGTTCACCTCGATTCTGCGGAACTCTGCGACCTCGAACAGCGTGTTCACGTGCGTGCGCGTGTCGACCGCGTAGCGCGTCACGTCGTATGGCAGCAGATCCGCATTCGCGAGACGCAGCGCGAGGAGTCCGTCCGCCGTGGCGAGCATGGGCCCGTAGATCCACTCGGGGTCACCGAAGCGCTCGAACCACGCGAAGTTGTCGTAGTTGGAGTGGTAGATCCCGCTGCGACCGCCGGAGCTGAGCCCCGCCGAGGGGATGCCCGCATGGGTGTAGAAGGCAATGTGGTCCGACCCACCTCCAAGATTCCCCATCACCGGAATCCCGTCCTCGGCTCGTTCGGCCCACCAGTCGTAGATGCTCCGCCCTTCCTTCGGATAGGGCGTATCGCGAATCGCATCGAGAATGGGCTGCTTCAACGACGGTGACGACGACGACCCGAAGTTCGGGCCCGAAACGGCGGCATCCGCGTTGATGTACGCGACCGCGCCTTCCGTCAGTGGCTCCAGGAATTCCTCCACCCACTCGGAGGACCCGATCACGCCGTACTCCTCGGCGTCCCAGTGCGCGATCAGGATCGAGCGGCGCGGTCGGCACCCTTCCTCGGCGAGCTGACCGAGTGCTTCGGCCAACGTGAGGAGCATCGCGGTCCCACCGTTCGGATCGACGGCCCCGAAGCCCCATGGGTCGTAGTGCGCCCCGAGGATGATCCACTCGTCAGGGAAGTCACTTCCTTCGAAGGTGCCCACGACGTTCGTCGCTCGCGTCAGTGCCTTCGGCTGATTCACCCGAACGCGCACGGTGAGATCCGGTCCACCGGTGAGCCGGTACCGAAGATCCAGACCACCCTGCCACTCCTCCGGCGCCGACTCACCACCCATGCGGGACAGGATCTCGGACGCGGCGTTGTAGCCGATGGGGAGCACGGGAATCGTGTGGAGTCCGACTTCATCGGGATTCAACCGCTCGACCTGAACCGGACCATCGATGGGAAGGGCGGGAACGAACGGGGTGAGCGGGTCACCCGTCCAGTTAAGCGTCAGCACCGACCCCCGCTGAATGATCTCGCCGTTGAGCATCGGGCCTTCGGGGTAGGGGTCCTCCTCGACCTCTGGCGCGTCGTTGAACATGATGACCCCCGCGGCGCCACGTTCCTCGGCGAAGAGGACCTTGAAGCCCCGGAAATTCCCACCGTATCGGGCCACGACGATCTTGTCCTCCAGCGAAATACCCATGGAGTCGAGTGCCCGGTAATCGGCCCGAGTACCGTAATTCGCGTACACGACCTCACCCGTGACGTCTCCGCTGCCGGAGAAGGCATTCCATCCATTCAGCAGATCCGGGTGACCGGAGAAACGATCCTCCGGAAGAGCGGCTTCCCGGTTGTTCAGCTGCATGGCCACGGGCGTCACGATGTGCGCCTCGACGTCGTCCGTGAGCTGCGGCAGGTAGACGTCGTACGGGTGCTCTCTCACCGTCATCCCCGCGGCTTTCATCGCCCGGCCGAGGTAATGCCCCACCTCCACCTGCGCGGCCGACCCGGTCGGATGAGGTGTGGACGTGATGATCCGCAGGTGCTCACGAAACGCGTCTCCGGACGGGAGCTCCGTGAAGCGGGCTTCACAGAAGGCCTGTCGCGCGGCGTTGTCCGCGCTGAAACCCACTGGCGCGTTGATCTGGACGGAGCTCTGCGCATGAGCCCGCCCCGGAAGCATGAAGGAGAGCAGGCTGACCGCGGCCGCGAGACCGAGGAGGATCGAAGTTCTCTGACGGATCATGGATTTCATTCGTCGGTTGATAGCCGGGTTCGGGCGGACCCGTTCAGTCGATGCCCGTAACGGCCGCCGTCACCGCCCTCTGGAGCGGGCCGACGTCCGGGTATTGCGTGTTCTCGTCGACGCCGAAGTTCTGCCGATTTGTCAGAAGGACAAGCGCCAGCCGTTCTTCCGGGACTCCGAGTACGAAGGTGCCCGTGAAGCCCGTATGGCCGAACGAGCCGGCCGGGCCGTAGCCTGGCAGCTGCCAGCCAAGCGCCTGCCGGTCGCCGGTCGGCTCGAGGAAGGTCGTGATGGTCTCGGGAGCGAAGAGCCTCTGACCGTCGTGCTCGCCACCCCGGAGCATGACCTGGAGCAGGACATTCAGCTCATCCGCCGTAGAGAAGAGACCGGCATGGCCGGCGACGCCTCGGAACGCATGGAATGCGTTGCCGTCGTTCACCTCACCGTTCAACCAATCACTTCGCCAGCCGGACCACGCCGCTGCGTCTCCGTCGATTCGGTATCCGAAGTCCTCGTCATGGACCATCCGGCGCTCAAACGGATTCCCGAGAGACGTTCGGGCGAACGCTCTCGCACCAGGCCCCCCGGTAGCTGTCTCGGGGGCGTCGGCCCAGCTCGAGCCCGGATCCCGGCCAGGGACCGCGCGAAACCCGGTCGATTCCAATCCGAGGGCGTCGTAGATCTCGGTGCGGGTAAAGTCATCGAGGGGTCGACCACTCACCTCCTCCACGATCCGCCCGAGAAGCATGAAGCCAAGGTCACTGTAGTGCCGTTCTTCCCCGACCGGCCATGAAAGCGGAAGCGATCGTATGTAGGCGTATGCTGCGTCCGGGTCTTCGGCGTGGTAGTACGTCGGCACCCATTGGGGCACCCCGGCCCGATGGGTCAGGAGATGACGGACGGTGATGCGTTCGCGGCCGTCGTTCACGAAGTCGGGCAGATACGTGGAGACGGTCGCATCGATATCCACCTGTCCCCGATCGACCAGAAGCATCAGGGCGAACGTGGTGGCCATCACCTTGGTGACCGACGCCAGGTCGAAGATGGTCGACTCCGTCATCGGGATTCCTTCCTCCACGGACGCGAGTCCGTGCGACGCCCGATGCAGAACCTCCCCGTCTCTCGAGACCAGAAGGACAGCTCCCGGAATGCGCGCCTCGTCGACCCATAGCGCAACGAGGGAGTCGGCAGCCACAAGACCGGGCTCAGACTGCAGCGGTCGATCGCCGGCACACCCCGCCGCAGACCCGACCAGAAGAAGGCCGGCGACCGACGCCGCCTTCCTCACGCTCCGGTTGCGCCCTATCGGGTCCTCGTCCAGAGCACGATGACCCCGCAGTTTCCGCCCTGACTCGATCCCGACTGGGTCATGCCGTATTCGACAGGAATCTCGGCAGGCCGACGATAGATCTCGACCGCATCGATCGTCGCCAGAGGAGCGATCACCTCGATCGGCATCGACGCCGTCATCTCGACAGACAGCCTCGTGCCGTCGAGGTAGATGGTCGGGGTGCAATACTGACCCGTTCCGATGAGTCGCACCGTTGCTCCCTGGAAGGAGTTGATGCCTCCCTGCGGATACACGAGTCCCACGCCGGGAATGCCCCGGAAAAGCTCTTCGGCCGAAATCGCCGCGGATTCTTCGATCATGATCGGCGTGATGAAGCGACCCAGACCGCGGGTCACGCGACGGACGAAGCCATTCTTCACCAGCTGGTGCTCGAGCGCGGGACGCTGAAGAGAAACCAGGATCCCATCGATCGGCATCGGTGCCGCAGCGATCCGGAATTCGACGTCCATCTCACCGTCCGGCCCGAGCTCGAAGACCCCCGCAGCGGTCTCCTTGAAGCCGAAGGCCGAGGCCACGAGGATGAACGAACCGGCTTCCGGCGCGGTCAATGAAAAACGTCCCTGGCCGTTGGAAACCCCGGAGGTGACCGAATCGCCCGACTCGGTCATCATGATCACGAGGCCGAGGGAGATCGGCTGACCCGTCTCCACCTCCATGAGCGTTCCATCGATCGTCTGCGCGTACGCGGGCGCCGCCATCGTGCCGAACAACACCATCGCCATGGCGAACCACCACGCACCGAACGCGCGATCGCGTCCGTACTTCATACCACCAGCCTCCAGGCACTGTATTTCATCTGAGCCTCGAATATATCCAACTCGAGTCGTCCCATGATACCACGAGGGCGCCAAAAGGATCGCCTGCCGACCCATCTATACGCTCGAATTAGCCGTAATGACCACCCTGCACGGCGGATGGCCGACGAGGCCGCACCGGCGTCGAGGCGGTGCGGATGGGAATATGGGCCGGACCGCCCGGCTCAGCCTCCCCACGGGGGAGGAGGAGCGTCGATTGGACGCATGAGGTCGAACTCGACCCGGAACCGGCGGTCCGACCCTTCACGGCGCAACGCGTAGACGAACAACTCGCCCGGCCTCACCTCCAGCGTCCAGACGTTGGTGACCGCCTCGGGCACGAGCTCCGCGGTGAACGAGTCGGCAAAGAAGTCCTGGACGTTGGCGTCCCCCTGGCCGCGTGAGTCACCACCGTACTGCGTCACCTCGTCCTCGGTGCCGTCCTCGTGTCGATGATCGTGTTTGAGCCGGAGACCCACGGCCGTGGGCGTCACGACCCAGGTTCGTGATCGATTCTCTCCTACGTGGAAGGGAATCCGAATCTCTGCGAGGTCACACGATCGTACGTGCATGACCATGCGGGCGTTGTCGAACGCCGGGTCCGGCGGAACGCTCTCGGTCACCCGTCCCTCGAATGCCTGCCCGCAAAGCGATTCGAGGTGCGACCAGAAGACGAGCTGCGGATCACTCTCGGGGTCCGCGCGACCGTCGCCTGCCGCATCGGCTTGCGGCTCCGCTCCACCACACGCCCACAGCGTTGCAGTGAGCAGACACACCGCGAGCCGCTCGCGACGTCGAATGCCGCGGCCACAGCCGCCAGGGGAAGTCAGAATAGTCATGCCTCGACAGTATCGCCGCTGCATGCCCTCCTCCAGACCCACGGGCTATATTGCCCACCCTCCGGCAGCCGACCGGCTGGCGGGTCTTCCCGACTGACAGGAGCTCCGATGCTCGGCCCTCTCCTCTTCGCCGCTCTGATCCAGGTGCCCGCTCCCACGCAGGAGCTGGCTCCCGGGACCCGCTACGACAGCACGATCCCAACGCTCGAAGACGTGGTGGGGCACGACTTCCGCGAAGAGATCACCCACCCGGACGAGATCGTGACCTACTTCCGGGCACTCGCCGACGCGGCCCCCGACCGTACCCGGCTGATTCGATACGCCGAGAGCTGGGAAGGGCGCCCACTGCACGCCATGGTGATCGGCTCACCCGAGCGCATCGCGCGGCTCGACGAAATCAAGGCCGACCTCGCTCGGTTTTCGGCCGTGAAAGGACTCTCCGAGGACGACGTCGATCAGCTCGTTGCCCAGCTCCCGGTCGTGACAGCACTCATGCATGGGGTACACGGCAATGAGATCAGCTCGAACGGGGCCGCCATGGCCGAAGCGTACCATCTGCTCGCGGCCGAGGGCGATGCCACCGTGGACATGATCCTGAGGGAATCTCTGGTCCTCATCGACCCCGCCGAGAACCCGGACGGACGCGCCCGATTCGTCCAGCACACGACGATGTCGCGCGCTCGATGGCCCAATCAGGCGACGTACTCCGCCGAACACGACGAACCGTGGCCAGGTGGACGCGGAAACCACTACCTCTTCGACCTGAACCGCGACCTCTTCATCCAGAGTCAGCCGGAGACACGCGGAAAGGTCGACCTCTTTCTCGAGTTTCGTCCGAACATCGTCGCGGACCTTCACGAAATGGGCGGTAACTCGACCTACTTCTTCCCGCCCACGGCCCCACCCGAAAACCCGTGGTACGGTGAGCGCCAGATCGCGCTGATGGATGTCTTCGGTCGTGCCAACGCCACGGCGTTCGACGAACGCGGCTTCTCATACTTCAACCGGGACGTGTACGACCTCTTCTATCCGGGCTACGTCGACATGTGGCCGATGAACCAGGGCGCACTCGGGATGACGTACGAGCAGGCATCGGCCCGCGCACTCGTACTCAAGAAGGCGGACGGCGACGTCATGACGTACGGTGACGGTGTGCTGCATCATTTCACAGCGGCCATCACGACAGCCGCCACGGCGGCTGCGAACCGGGAGCGCATCCTGCGGGACTACTTCGAGTACCGCCGCCAGGGCGTCGAGATGGCCGGCAACGGAACGGCTGAGCTCGTCCTTCATTCGGCGCACGATCCTGCCATGGCGAGGCGCCTCGCCCGAATGCTCGCCTCCAACGGGATCGACGTTCACGAAGTCACCGGATCGGTCTCTGTCGACGGACGAGAGCTGTCCGCGGCGGGCACGTACATCGTGCCCCTTGACCAGCCTGCCAGCCGGATGGCGCGTAACCTGCTGGATGATCACGTGCCGATGGATGAGGCTTTTATCCAACGACAGATCGAGCGTCGGGCACGGCGAGAAGGTGACGAGATCTACGACCTGACCGCGTGGAGTCAGTCCCTGCTCTGGGACGTGGAGGTCATCGAGGCGAGCCGAGCGACGGGTGCCGCCGGTCCGCTGATGGACCCCGATACTGAAGCCGCTCCGGGTGTGGCGCTGCCTGAGGCTACCGTGGGGTACCTGATGCCGTGGGGAACTGCGACCGCCTCGGCCGTCGCCGAGGCGATGCGGCAGGGGATACGGGTGCGCGCATCGGGTGAGGCCTTCACCCTGGGTGGCCGCGACTATGGTTCGGGAACCGCCATCGTTCGCGTCTCCGAGAACGACTCGGGCCTACGTGCGACACTGGGGGAGATCGCCGGTCGACACGGTGCCGAGGTCGTACCGATCGATGATTCGTACGTGAGCGCCGGTGCCTCGCTAGGGGCGAATAGCGTCCGAGCTCTGCGCGCGCCCAGAATCCTCCTGGCCTACGATCAGCCCGCGTCGAGCTACTCGACGGGATGGGCTCGGTACATCCTCGAACAGCGTTACGGAGTGCCCGTGACCGCCGTCCGGGGTCGCAGCCTCGGCCGCGCGAACCTCTCCGACTACGACGTCATCGTCCTGCCGAGCGGGAACTACTCGAGCGTGATCGGAACAGGTCTGGTGGAGCAGTTGAGGAACTGGATGTCCGACGGCGGGACCCTGATCACGATGGCGAACTCGACGTCGTGGGCGACACGTGCCGGCCTGCTGTCCACGGCAACGGAGCGCCGCGGCGGGCGGGCCGCCGGAACTGACGCGCCGAGCGACGGGACGCCGGACCAGCCCATCGAGTACCTCGACGAGATCGTACCGGAGGACGAGGCGCCCGAAGGGGTGCCGGGAGCCATTCTCCGAGTGGTCCTGGATCGGAGTCACTGGATGTCGTCCGGAACGGATGGGGAGATCGGGGCCCTTGTGGAGGGATCACGGGTGTTCAGTCCCATGACCCTGGATGACGGTGTGAACGTCGGGCGCTACGGGACGCTCGACGACCTCGTCCTCAGCGGAATCGTGTGGGAAGAGGCGCGACCTCAACTCGCCAGCAAGACGTTCCTCATGCTCGAGCGATACGGGAGCGGTCAGATCATCTCGTTCGCGGAAGACCCCAATTACCGGGCGTACACCGAGGCAACTCAACTCCTGTTCATGAATGCGGTCCTGCTGGGGCCCGGCCGGTAGGCGAGGTCCGATGCCGCTGACGGAGCGACGAGAGACGCCATGACGAACGGCTTCCATGGGTTGATCGGATCGATCGAGCCGGTGCGCCGGGTGGCGCACGGAAAGGAGCTCTGACGCTGGAACGTCGCGTCGAACGCAAGCTGCAGGAGGTGGTGGTCGCGCGGTACTCGTGGCGGCATGAGGCGGAGTTCGCGGCCGGCTTCCTGGAGGACGCGGGTATCCCGTACCGACTCCAGATCGACGATCCCGCGCTCGGCATCTCGGTATCCGCAGCCGCGACGCTCTGGGTCGTCGGTGCGGACGAGGCGCGCGCTCGAGACGTCCTCGACATCAACGAGCAGCACGCCCCACGGCTGTCGACGCGGCGATCCGTGAATCACCCTGCACCACCGAAGGCCGCACACCCTCCCAGCGCGGACCCGGGAGCGGCGATCGCCGCCGAGTACGCGCCCATCCGGCTCGAGCACGGCAGGGCGCGTTCGACGCTTCCGTTTCGAGCTCGAGCGCTTTCCGTTCTGGGTGGCGTGGGGCTCATCGGTGCGGGCCAGGCGATCCTTCCCCACGCCTCCGCACCCGGGCTGAATGTTGCCATTGCCGTCGGGGCATCCGTGCTCGTCATCGTCGGAGTGGTTGGCTGGGGCCCTCGAGTTCTGCGTGAGCTCCTGCTCGCACTCTCAGGGAGTGCGCCCTGATCGCCTCCGACCTTGCTCCGGGCAGCGGGGCGCATCTTCTTCTACTCCCTCACCTCTCACTGTCGACCGCGATCGTCTGATGAAGGCCGTAACGTTCAACGTTTCCATCCCGAGCTACATCGTGGGAAAGGCGCTCGGGAAGATTACCGAAGCCGCGGTATTCGGGGGCCTGAGCGGGGTCCGTTTCACTGACGTGTCCGAGCCCGCTCTGCCCGGGGACCACTGGGTGAAGCTGGAGATCCTGCTCGCCGGCATCTGCGGTTCCGACATCGGGAATCTGACGCTCAAGGCGAGCCCGGCGATGGAGCCGTTCGGCTCCTTTCCCGCGGTCCTCGGGCATGAGATTCTGGCGCGTGTAGTCGGCGTTGGTCCTGCCGTCACACGGGTGGAGCCGGGCCAGAGAGTCGCGGTCGACCCGGGGGTCTCCTGCGTGGTCCGGGGCTTTCACGGCACGGACCAGTGTCCGTCTTGCCTGGAGGGTCTGGCAGCGACGTGTACCCGCGCAGGGGAGGAAGGCCAGACGCTGATCGATGGCGCGCCCATCCAGCGCGGGATGACGATCGGGTATCACGGTAGCCTTCCCGGTGGGTGGGGCGAGCGCATGGTCGCCCACGAGTCACAACTCTTCCCGGTCGACGATCGGATGACGGATCGGACGGCCGCTCTGATGGAGCCACTGGCTGTGGGCATGCACGCCGCGCTCCGTTCACGTCCGCTGGGGGCCGGCCCGATTCTCGTACTCGGTAGCGGCCCCATTGCCCTCGGCGTGGTCTGGGCGCTGAGGGCCGTGGGCTATCAGGGCGAGCTCATTGCGCAGGTACGCCGGAAACACGAGGCAGACATGGCCCGTGCATTCGGCGCATCCTCGACGATCGCACCGGGGGACGAGGCCCGTGACGCGATGATCGGCACAGGAGCGAGCGCGTACATGCCGATCGTCGGAGACGAGGTATACGCAGGCGGTGGGTTTCCCCTGATCTTCGATTGCGTCGGCAGCGAGCAGACCGTCAAGCAGGCGCTCCGATACGCCACCGTGCGAGGGCGTATCGTCCTGCTCGGGTGTGCTGCACAGATTCCGAAGCTAGACCTGACCTTCGTGTGGGCGAACGAGCTGCAGATCCAGGGATACCAGTGCTACGGCGACGAGTCGTGGCAAGGTAAAACAGAACACACGTTCCAAATTACGCACGACATGCTTCTGGAGACGGGCGCCCCCGTCGAGCAGATGGTCACACACGTTTACCCGCTACAGCAGTATCGGGACGCGCTGTCGACCGCCGTGAATCGGAGGAAGACGGGCTCGGTCAAGGTTCTGCTGGACCCCCGCGGCTAACCGCGCGAAGGTTTCGATGACGTTCGTCGATCGGTCACGGCCATGACGGCCCAGGCGCACGTGATCGTCGTCGGGGGCGGGGTCATCGGGATCAGCGCCGCGTACGAACTCGCTCGCGCCGGTGCCGCCGTCACCCTCCTCGAGCGCGATCGGGTCGGGGCGGGCGCCTCGAGCGGAAACGCCGGGACGATTGCCGTGGGCCACCCGCCTCTGAACCGGCCCGGACGTGTCGCTCAGGCCGTTCGACAGATGACCGATTCATCGAGCCCCCTCTATGTGAAGCCGCGGGTGGATCCCGGTCTGTGGCGGTGGCTGCTCGGCTTCGCCCGATACTGTACCGATGCCCACGTTCAGCACTGCATGGACGTCATGGCTCCGCTCGGTCGCCACGCCCTTTCCGCGTTCGACCGCGTACTCGAGGAGGAGCGAATCGAGTGCGGATACACGCCGGGAGGCTACCTCGAGGTCTGCTCGACCGAAGCCGGGCTGGAGGGCGTTCGTCACGAGGCCGAGATCATCGAAGGACACGGGTACCGACCTGAGCTCATCGACGGCGACGAGGTGCGTCGCCGTGAACCCGCGCTGGGCCCGGATCGCATCGGGGCGGTTCACTATCCCGAGTCGGCCACGCTCATTCCGTCCCTCTTCCTCGAGCGACTGGCCGCCGCGGCCGAGCGGCACGGCGCGCAGCTACGATCCAGGATGGAGGTCGTAGCTGTAACTCACGGTAGCGGTCGCGTGACCGGCGTGGCGCTCTCCTCGGGGGATACAATAGCGGGCGACGCAGTGGTGCTCGCCACCGGTGCGTACAGCAGAACGCTCGCACAGCCCCTTGGCCTCCGCGTTCCTGTTCAGCCCGGCAAAGGCTACCACCGAGACGTGGACATCGGGCCGAACGGTGCACCGCCACTGCGGATCGCATGCGTCCTCGCGGAGCACTCCGTGTTCTGTACGCCCATGGACACCGCGGTCCGCTTCGCCGGCACGATGGAATTCTCGGGTGAGAATGAGGTCATGCGACCGGAACGCCTGCGTCAGCTCACCACAGCGGCCCGCGCGGCATTCCCCGACATGGGCACGGCACGCCCCCGGTCCCAGTGGTGTGGATTGAGGCCGATGTCGATGGACGGGCTCCCGATCGTCGGCCCCGTACCGGACGTCGAGGGCCTCTTCGTCGCGACCGGCCACGGGATGCTCGGTCTCACACTTGGCCCGATCACCGGCGAGATCGTAGCGAACCAGATCCTCTCGGGATCGGACGCGAGAGCCGATGGACTGCTCCCGGAGCGCTTCGTCTAGGACGCTCGCCCCGGCGAAGATCATCACGCGTATCATCTCGTCGTCCGGAGCCTGCCGACCTCACTGACCGACCGGGGCTCACAGATCCAGCGGAATCACCTCCGGGTGAACCCTGCTGCTCGGCGACGAACCATCGACGGCAACGCCCTCGAGCGTCAGGAGCGCGACCTTCCGCTTCAGTCCCCCAGAGAAGCCGGTCAGTCGACCATCGGACGCGATCACCCGGTGGCAGGGCACCATGATCGGAATCGGATTCGCACCGACGGCCTGACCCACCGCCCGGGCCTGGTCCGGCTTCCCAATCTCTCGAGCGATCTGACCGTACGAGGTCACATGGCCATGCTGCAGCTTGAGCAGCTGGTCGTAGACCTCGCGCTGGAAGGCCGACGTCACACCGGAGAAGTCGAGCGGTACATCGAAGGAGGTCCGCTCCTTGGCGAAGTACGCGTGCAACTGCTCGACGGCGTCGCGCAGCTCCGGCGGCCATGCATCCTCGGAATCCGTGTGCCGGTCCCGAGGAAGTGGACCGAACTCGATCCGGCGCACTCCACGGGGTGACGTCCAGATGGTGACAGCCCCGACCCGAGTCTCGGGCAGGTGGGCCGAGTGAACCTCGACCGGCGAGGTCAGTTCGGCTCCCCCCCGACTTCGTCGACTTCCTTCTTCAGCGCTTCCTGCAGCGCATCGAAGCCGAGTAGTGCGCATTTGATGCGCACAGGGAACTTGGAGACACCCTGAAGTGCCCGCAGATCACCGAGTGTCTTGTCCTTCGCCGCGGACTCGTCACCGTGCATCATTTCGGTGAACCGCTTCGCGAGAGCATCCGCTTCCTCGAGATTCGCGCCCTGCAACCTCGTGGTCATCATGCTGACGGCCGCCTGGGAAATCGAGCAGCCCGAGCCGATGAACTTCGCTTCGGCAATCTCGTCCCCCTCGATCCGCAGCTGGAGTCGGATCTCGTCACCACAGACCGGATTCGCCATGTGGATCTCGACCGTCTTCTCATCGAGCTCCGCCTTGTTTCGCGGATTGCGATAGTGCTCGAGGATGAGCTGCTGGTAGAGTGAGCTGAGCTGAGGAGTGTCCATCACGGCCTACGCGGTTTCACGGGGTGGCAATATACGGTGTGGTCGTTCCGGGGGCACGTTGCCGGGACCCCGTCGGCCGCGAGCGGTGCGCGACGAGTAGGATCCGTCAGCCGAAAATCGCGGCGACCTGGCCCAACCCTTCGACCAGCCGGTCTACGTCCTCTTTCGTGCTGTACAGATAGAAGGACGCTCTGGCCGTCGCCGATACGCCGAAGTGTTTCATCACGAGCTGTGCGCAGTGGTGACCCGCGCGAACGGCCACGCCGTCGGAGTCCAGGATCGTCGAGATGTCGTGCGGATGCGCGTCACCCATCGTGAACGAGATCACGGCCGAGTGTTCATCCAGAGACTTCGGACCGTAGATCCTGATGCCGGGGACCGCGCTGAGCTTCTCCATGGCGTACGCCATGATCTCGCGCTCGTGAGTCTCGATGTGTTCGATCCCGATGTCCGACAGGTAGTCGACCGCGGCGCCCAGGCCAATGGCGCCCGCGATGTTCGGCGTGCCCGCCTCGAACTTGTGAGGCACGGCAGCCCAGCTGCTCTCGTCTCGTCCGACGATGTGGATCATCTCACCGCCGCCCTGGAAGGGCGACATGGCGTCGAGGAGTTCCTTGCGTCCCCACAGGACACCGATCCCGGTCGGCCCACACATCTTGTGGCCGCTGAACGCATAGAAGTCGCAGCCCAGCTCCTGCACATCGACCCTCGTGTGCACGGCGCCCTGCGCACCATCCACCATGACGACGGCTCCGACAGCGTGCGCGGCCTCCGCGATCCTCTTCACGGGATTGATCGTGCCGAGGCTGTTCGAGACATGCGAGATCGCCACCACCCTCGTGCGCTCCGTAAGGAGGGTGTCGAGGTCGTCCAGAACGAGCCGCCCCTCGTCATCGATCTCGATGTACCGCAGCGTCGCACCGGTCCGCGACGCGAGGATCTGCCACGGAACGATATTCGAGTGGTGCTCCATGACGGAGATCAGGATCTCGTCACCCTCGCCCACGTTGTCGAGACCCCACGAGGCAGCGACCAGGTTAATGGCCTCGGTCGTGCCCCTGGTCCAGATGCATTCCGATGGGTCAGGAGCATTGATCCACCCCGCCACCTTCCCGCGAGCGTCCTCGTACGAGATCGTCGCGCGACGCGAGAGTTCGTGGATACCCCGGTGAACGTTCGCGTTGTCCTGCTCGTAGTACGAGTCGATCGCGTCGAGCACGGCCCGCGGCTTCTGAGAGGTCGCTGCGTTGTCGAGATACGTGAGCGGCTTGCCGTTCACCATCTGATCGAGCGTCGGGAAATCCTTCCGGATCCGTACCGGATCGAAGTCCGCGGGAGTCATCAAAAGGTCCTTGGTCGTCGCGTCCGAGCGGTAGGCGGCAGGCCCCTACCCGACGTCGACGTAGATCTCTCCGTCCCGGATCTCCACCGGGAACGATTGAACAGGTCGGATGGCTGGAAGGGTCTTTCGGGCACCCGAGCACGCATCGAATCTAGCGCCGTGGTACAAACAGACGATGTCGTTCCCCTCGAGCTCTCCATCAGAGAGCGGGTAATCCTCGTGCGAGCACTGATCCCTCAGCGCGCAGATCGAACCCTCCACGTTCGCGAGGACGACAGCCACCCCGTCGGCCATGACTCCCTTGAGCATTCCGACAGGGCACTCGCCTTCGCTCGCGACCTTCACCCAGTGGGGCATTCTTCGTCCTTCATCCGTGCTGGGCGAGTTTCTCCTCGATCACTCCGGAGACCTTCTCGACCACGCCACCCAGAGGGAGCTTCGAGAGCACCTCGCCGAGGAAGCCGAGCACGACGAGGCGCTCAGCCTGGACGCGGTCGAGGCCGCGGCTCATGAGGTAGAACTTCGCCTCGGCGTCGAGCTCACCGATCGTCGCGCCGTGCGAGCACTTCACGTCGTCGGCCTCGATTTCGAGGTTCGGCAACGAGTCCGCACGAGCACCGGGTGAAAGCAGGAGATTACGGTTCGTCTGGTAGGCATCGGTCCGCTGAGCGCCGGGGAAGACGCGGATGATGCCTCGGAACACCGCCCGGCTATCGCCGTCCAGTGCTCCCTTGTAGAGGAGATCACTACCGGTGTTCGGCTCGGTATGGTCCTGACTGGTGTTGAAATCGAAGTGCTGATCACCATCGCCGAAGTACAGGCCGAGCATCTCCGAGTTGGCGCCCGGTCCGAGCAGCTTCGCGTTCAGGTCTACCCGGTGCACGGAGCCGCCAAGCCCCACGTTGAGCGTGTCGATGCGAGCGTCGCGCTGCGCGAGCGTGCGCTGCGCGGAGTGGACGAACGTACCACGCCCGGCCCGCTGCACGTTCAGGTACTGCACGACCGCGCCGTCACCCGCGACCAGCTCGACCGCAGAGGATTTGAACGTCTGGACGTCGAAATCATCGGAGACGACCTCGTCGACATACGAGACCTGACTGTGCGGGTCGGCTACGATGAGTACGCGGCTGAAGTAGGCCGCCCCCGGCTCGCTGATCCAACGCGTCACGCGGATCGGCATGTCGAGCCGCACGTTCGAGGGGACGTGGACGAAGATCCCGTCCGCCCACAGCGCCATGTTGAGCGCCTCGAACTTGCCGTCCTCTGCGGGCACCACGCTCCCGAGATGCTGCTGTACGACCTCGGGGTGGCGCTCCAGCGCATCGTGCAGCGAGTCCAGAACGACCCCCTGCTCGGCGAGCCCCGGGTCGATATCGGTGTGCACGACATGGCCGTCGATCAGCACGATATGTCCGGCAGCTTCCCGGTCCTGCTCCATCGTCTCGCGAAGACGGGCAGGCCACACCGACGGATCGTCCAGTGCGGTTTCCGCCGTGGAGAGGCTGAGCCCGCCCAGGTCGAGGACCTTCCTCAGATCCGTATACCGCCACTCTTCGAGACGGGTCGTAGGCATCGGGGTGGCCTGGTAAATCGACCAGGCGTGCTCGCGCCGCTCCCGGAGCCACTCCGGCTCTCCGATGGCGAGCCGTTCGACCGCTGCCGCGTTGAGCGCGTCCGTGACGCCTTCCATGGCTTCCGTTTCGTTCAGTGCAGTGTCGCCCATCAGCCCACCGACCCTTCCATCTCGAGCTCGATGAGACGATTCAGCTCCACTGCGTATTCGAGTGGTAGCTCCTTGGCGATCGGCTCGATGAAACCGCGCACGATCATCGCCATGGCTTCGTCCTCGGGAATTCCACGGCTCGTGAGGTAGAAGAGCTGCTCTTCGCCGATCTTCGAAACCGAGGCTTCGTGACCCACGTTGGCATCGTTCTCTTCGATCTCGATGTACGGGTACGTATCGGTCCGGGACGTGTCGTTGATGAGCAGCGCGTCACACTCGACGTTCGAGCGCGCGTGGTGAGCTCCCTCGTACACTTTCAGCAGGCCGCGATACGTCGAACGGCCGTGCCCCTTGGAAATCGACTTGGACACGATCGACGAGGTCGTGTGCGGCGCGGCGTGGATGACCTTCCCACCCGTGTCCTGGTGCTGCCCGTCGCCCGAATAGGCAATGGAAAGGATCTCCCCGTGCGCACCCTCACCCATCAAGTAGCAGGACGGATACTTCATGGTCAGCTTCGACCCGAGGTTCCCGTCCAGCCACTCCATGTGCGCGCCCTCTTCGACGATCGCACGCTGAGTGACCAGGTTGTACATGTTGTTCGACCAGTTCTGGATCGTGGTGTACCGGAACCGGGCGTTCTTTTTGACGATGATCTCGATGACGCCGGAGTGAAACGACTCGGTCGAGTAGACAGGAGCCGTGCATCCCTCGATGTAGTGAGCCTGCGCGCCCTCATCGACGATGATGAGCGTCCGCTCGAACTGACCCATGCGCTCCTGGTTCACCCGGAAGTACGCCTGGAGCGGCGTGTCGAGTGAGACGCCCTTCGGGATGTACACGAAGGAGCCACCGGACCACACGGCCGAGTTCATCGCAGAGAACTTGTTGTCCGCCGTAGGGATGATCGTTCCGAAGTGTTCACGGAACAGCTCGGGGTGGTTCTTGAGACCGTCTTCGATGGAGTCGAAGATCACACCCTGCTGTTCCCACTCTTCGCGCAGGGAGTGGTACACCATCTCCGACTCGTACTGCGCACCGACGCCGGCGAGGATCTCACGTTCGGCTTCGGGAATCCCGAGCTTCTCGAACGTGTCCTTGATCTCGTCGGGAACGTCGTCCCAGGAGTGCTGCATGCGATCCTGGGGACGCACGTAGAAGTAGATCTCGTCGAGCACCTCTTCGAGGCCGTCGAGATCCCCTCCCCACTTCGGCATCGGCTTCGACTCGTAGATCTCGAGCGCCTTGAGACGGAAGTCGAGCATCCACTCCGGCTCGTCCTTATGCGCCGAAATCTGCCGGACGACCTCTTCTGACAACCCTTTTTGAGCCCTGTAGACGGGCTCGGCCTCGGTGACGAAGTCGTACTTGTACTCGTCGAGGCCGAGATCCTGAATCGTTTCGTTCTGTGGCATGGTCGATGTCCCCTGTCAGAGAAACGCGATCAGGACGCCGCGGCCGCCTCGGCCGCTTCGTACTCACTGTACCCGTCAGCTTCGAGCTCGAGGGCCACCTCGGGGCCGCCGGACTTCACGATCCGGCCGTCCACCATGACGTGAACGTGGTCGGGCTTGATGTAATCGAGCAGGCGCTGGTAGTGCGTGATGAGGAGCACCGACATCTCCGGGTCTTCCTCAGCCAGCTTGTTCACTCCGTTCGCGACAATCTTGAGCGCATCGATGTCGAGGCCGGAGTCGGTCTCGTCCATCACGGCGAGCTTGGGCTTGAGCATCGCCATCTGAAGGATCTCGTTCCGCTTCTTCTCGCCACCCGAGAATCCGTCGTTCACGTGTCGCTCGGCGAACTGGACATCCATCTCGAGCATCTCCATGCGCTCGGTGAGCATGTCCGAGAAATCGAAGATGTCGAGCTCCTCACCCTCGGGCATGTGGGCCTGAACCGCCGTACGGAGGAAATTCGCGATCGAGACGCCCGGGATTTCGACCGGATACTGGAAGGCGAGGAACACACCCGCCTGGGAGCGCTCGTCTGCCTCGAGATCAAGCAGATCCTCCCCCATGAAGTTCACCGAGCCGGACGTCGCCTCGTAACCCGGGTGCCCCGCGAGCACCTTGGCCAGCGTACTCTTACCGGAGCCGTTCGGACCCATGATGGCGTGGATCTCGCCCTTGCCGATCTGGAGGTCCAGGCCGTTCAGAATCGCGAGATCCTCTTCGGCGACCTTGGCCTCTAGACCCTCGATCTTGAGAATGGGTGCGTCGCTCATCGATGCCCTCAGACAATTGAAGCGGTGCCCGTGAAGGGCGCCGCTTATCAAGAATGATTCTTATTTCAGAGCCCGAAAACTAGACGCGTCAATGGTGCGGGTCAACCAGAATTGAACGGCCGGAATCACCTGCGGTCAGCGGATAAATCGACTCATCCCGGGGGCCGAGATCCACTCCGCTGAGCCAGGTACGCCATGAAGGCGCACAACCCTGTCGCTCACCCCTAACACACGGTCCGACTTATACTTACGACGATAGGTAACAGTCCTGCGTCAGTCGGCCGGCGAAATGTCGTAACCATAAGACCGACTGTCGCTTAAAGGCTTCCTGCGGACCAGGTTCATCGTCGTGATTCCGAGGCCGCGACTCGCACCGCCTCCGCTCATGCATTGCGACTCGAATCGTTCCCGGTTAACACAGTCGTTCGGCAGGCGCCCAGGCGGGGTGGGTGCCCGGACATCGCTGTGGAGGGATCATGAAGCGTCTGCTCGCCATCATCGCCATCGTCGCGCTCGCAAGCCCACTTTCCGCTCAGACCGTGACACGTATCGTCGCCGAGCCGGAGCGGATCGACGTCATCGCGGGCCAGTCCGTGCCCATTTCGATCCGTGCGATCGGCCCGGATGGTCAGACCGTCGATGCCCCACTGCGGATCGGTGGACCACGGTCCGCCGTGCGGATCGCGGACGGGGTCGTCACGGGGATCACGGCCGGTGAGTTCGAGATCTTCGTAGCCAGCATTCCCGAAGCTGGTGCGCCTCCTGTTCAGCTGAGGATCCCCGTGACCGTCGGGTGGCCTGCCGTGGCACGGGTCGACGTGACCGCGGAGGCGGGTCGACTCTTCCTGGGAGGCCGCCTCACGCATTCGGCGTCCGCCGCCCACGAGGATGGCTCGACGCGTCCGTACCCCACGGTCACCTGGCTGTCGAGCGACGAATCGGTGGCCACCGTCGACCCCTTCGGAAACGTCCGAGGCGTCGGGTCGGGCTCCGTGACGATCACCGCTTCGGTCGACGGGATCCCGGGAACCATCATGCATGAGGTGACGTCGAGCCCCGTCGATCGCCTGGAGCTCGGCGGAGGCCAGCTCCAGGTCCGTACGGGTGACGTTCAGAGCTTCCAGGTCGTCGCGTACGACGGAACCGGAACTCGGATTGACGACGCTCCGATCTCCTGGAGCTACCTGTACCAACCGGACGACTCGATTCGGGCACCAGCGGGTCCGGCCCAGATCGAAGAGGGACGGATGGTCGCGGACGTCCCGGGTGTCTACACCGCCGTGGCCTCGACCGGAACGGCCCGTGCCGAGTTTTCCTTCCGTGTCGTATCTCGAGACGCGGTTCGGACGTTGGATGTCGTCGGGCAGGGTCGGGAATCGCGCGTGTTCACCACCGACCTGTGGATCTGGGAGGGTGTGGATGGGCGTGACTACGCCCTGACCGGATCCAAGTTCGGCGACGGCATCAGCATGGTGTGGGACGTCACGGACCCCTCGAACATCTTCAAGACCGACTCCATCCAGGTGGACGCCCGGACGACGAATGACGTGAAGGTGTCTCCCGACGGCCGGTATGGTGCGATCTCCCGAGAGGGCGCCTCGGACCGGAGAAACGGCGTGGTCATCCTCGACCTTGCCGATCCGGCGCACCCGCGGATCGCATCCACCTTCGAAGGCAACGGGGTCACGGGTGGCGTGCACAACATGTTCGCGACCAACGAGTATCTCTTCGCGCTCGCCGGAGGTGACAAGTACGTCATCCTCGACATGCGAGACCTCGAGCATCCGCGGTATGTCAGCGAATACAATCACCCCAACTCGCGGGTGCACGACGTGTGGGTCCACGACGGCCTGGCGTACTCGGCGGAGTGGGAGACCGGCGTCGTGGTCGTCGACGTCGGAAATGGCCGGTGGGGCGGATCCATCGAGAACCCCGTCTTCGTGACCTCTTTCCCGTTGACCACCGGCTCCACGCACGCCGTCTTCCCCTATTACCAGGAGTCGACAGGGCGCTTCCTGCTCATCGTCGGCGACGAGCGCGTGCAGAGAAATGGTCTCGCCTGGGAAGGAACCGGACCTGACCACCGTCAGCAGTATGACCCCCAAACCGGGAAGGGCGGGTACCCCCGTGCTACGTCCGGCTATACCCAGATCGTGGACTTCTCGGATCCGATGAACCCGGTCCAACTCGCTCGATACGAGGTGAGCGAGTACGGCACGCACAACATGTGGGTCGAAAACGACGTGCTGTATCAGGCGTACTATGAGGGAGGAGTCCGGATGGTCGATATCTCCGGGGATCTCATGGGCAACCTGTACACTCAGGGCCGCGAACTCTCCGTGTTCAAGGCCTTCGATCCCCTCGGGTACATTCCGAACTCCGCAGCCGCCTGGGGGGTCATGCCCTGGAAGGGCAATATCTTTTTCGCGGACATCAACTCCGGAATGTGGGCCGTTCAGATGCGGCCCGGTGAGCGACCTGTGTCATGACCGATACTTCGTCGGCTGCCTGCCCCGAACTTCAACATCGATGACTCGATCCTGCGCCCTGACGTTCCGCCTTGCGGCTCTGGCCGCACTCGCCGCGTTCGCCGCATGCGGCGAAGACCCTCCCGTGCCCGGCCCGGGCACGCTCACTGCGACGCTCGTGAGTCCCAACGGTGATGAAGGCGCAGCGATCGTCGCACTCTTCGGTGACGGCATTCAATCGATCTCGGCCGTCACGCCCACGGAGGCCTACCCGCGACTGGACGACGACGGCGCCCGGGTCGTCCTGATCAACCAGGGAGGAGGACTGCTCGAATTCCAGGTGGCGCTCGCCGACACCCTCCAGAAGCCCGACGTCCTCATTATCGAGGTCGCGGCACCGGACGACGAGCTGCGTACCGATACGAATGCCTACACCGTGGAGTTTACCCGATGACCCCCCGGATGATGTGTGCCGCGATGGCCGCCACCGTCGCTCTGGGTTCGGCCGTGGGCTCGTTCGACCTTGCCGCTCAGGACATCGAAGCCGCGGCCCGAGCTCAGGGCATCGAGCTACCCGCAGTGTACTACCAGCGGATCCAGCAGGACCCGAAGGCATTCGAGTTCCAGCGGGCGCTCTTCCGTCGATCGAGCCCAGCGGGCACGGCGGCGTTTGGAGAAGTGCGGCTGCCGGTCGTACTCGGCCTCTTCGCCGATTCCGAGGCGGAGCCGCGCATTACCACCGAAATGGTGCAGCAGTCGCTCTTCGACGGTCCCTCGCAACGGGGCACGGTCACCGACTCGTACCTCGAGATGTCCCGCGGCGGGCTGACCGTCACAGGCGACGTCATTGGCTGGGTGCGTACGGCTCTGACGATCAGCGAGGTGGTCGGGTCGAACTTCGCCCTCGGCCCGGATGCACGTGTCGGGGAGTGGATCGTCGACATGCTCGGTCAGGTCGACGATGACGTCGACTTCCGCCAGTACGACAACGACGGTCCGGACGGCCAGCCGAACAGCGGGGACGACGACGGCTTCGTGGATGTGATCACCGTCGAGTTCCTCGAAGTCTCGGCGTCGTGCGGAGGACCGGCGATCTGGCCGCACCGCTGGACGGTTCAGGCACAGGCGGGCGCTCCGTTCGAGACGAACGACGTGGGCATCAGTGGAGATCCGATCCTCGTGCAGGACTACATCACGCAGAGTGCCGCCGACTGCAGCGGTGACGTGGTGCAGGACGCTGGCGTGATCGCGCACGAGTTCGGTCACGCACTCGGCCTTCCCGACTACTACCACTGGGTCGACCGTGACCTGGGTCCGGAAGGGCGTCGTTGGGTACTCGGCTGCTGGGCTCTGATGGCGGCCGGATCGTGGGGTTGCGGCCCGGTGGGATCGAGCCGGGAGCCGTATGGTCCCGCCCACATGATTGGCCACTCCAAGGGGACGCTGGGATGGCTCGAATATCTGGATCCGGGTGAAGTGTGGAACCAGGAGTTCCTGCTCGACCCCGCCCAGTTCGACGGTGACGTGATCCGGATCCCGCTCGACGCCTCTGCGACCGAATTCCTCTTCGCCGAATTCCGTGCTCAGATCGGCTTCGACCATGGCCTGCCGGCGGCGGGAGTCCTCCTCTACAAGCAGGACTCCTACGCAAGCCTGCGGCCGGATCCGACCACCGACGCGCCGTACTATCTCACAATGCTGGAGCAGGACGGAAACCGTGGTCTTCTTCGCATCACACCCGAGGGGGGAAACCGCGGCGAGGCAGGTGACGCGTGGGGCGTGGATGGCGTGGTGGGAACGCTGAATGCCGAAACCAACCCGCCCCTGAGGCTTCGTGACGGATCCTGGTCCCCCGTGACCGTTCACGAGGTCTCCGTCGAGGGAGATGTCGCGCGCCTCGTCATCTCGACGGGTCAGACACCACGACTTGTCGAGCGGACCGAGACCGCCGAGGTGATGCAGGTCCGAAACTTCGCGGTACCGGTGCGAATCGCCGGGGGACACGGTCCGTATGAGGGCGTCGGTACCCTTCCTGAAGGGTTCTCTTTTCAGAACATCGGGGACGAGCTCTTTCTGATCGGCTCTCTTCGCGAGGCCGGAGAGAACGCATACTCTGTCGCAGTCCGTGATCGCCTGGGCAACACGTCGCCAAACATCACTGTGACCGTCAACGCGTCGAGTGAGTGGCAGGTGCCCCCTGCGGACCTGATCGAAGGCTTCCTGTCTCCGGCGAGTGATCCCCTGACCGACGGCGAGCGTTCGTATCTCGACGATGTCGGCAACAGCAACGGTCGATTCGACGTGGGCGACCTCAGGAAGTGGCTTCGGGCGAACGACTTCTAGGTCCGCCAACCCGGCAGCATCCGAGTGAAAACGCCCCACCCGGCCGGGACCGGGTGGGGCGTTTTAGCCTCCCTGACGAGGTGCGCTGGCGTCAGGTCGACTCGATCCTTCCGCTCGAATCCATACCATTGCGGGGGTCGGTCAGCGCACCGGGGGCGGCTTCGTTCCCGGAACCAGAGCCCCACCACCTCGATCGCCCCCGCTCACCCGGGCCACCCCACTGACCTCGGTTCTCCCAGCGCATTCCGGGTCGCCCTCGGAGACCGGGACGATCCGGCCGCATGCCTGGACGACGACCAAGCATCCCCGGACGTGCACCCCGAGCGCCGTCGCGCCCTGAACGGCCCGCGCCGCGTCCACCTCTCATGCCCGGACGACCCCCGCGCGCCGCACTCGCACGGCCACGAGCAAACGCTCTTCGCTCACGGACCACACCATCGAGCGTCTCGAGCTGACGCTCGTTCAAGATGCCTTCGAGCCGAGCGCGCGAGTCATCGCGCAAACGCAGGATCGCGTCACGGCGCTCCTCCATGAGCGTCCTCATCTCGCTGCGCTCGATCTGACCGGCACGAAGCCGGGACCGCATGTCGTCCATTCGGGCGCGCTCTTCGCTGCGGCGTGAGAGCCGCTCACTCCGCCACGCCTCGAGCTGATCGATCTGCGCCTCGTTCAGTTCGAGTCGCTCACGAAGCGACATGATGTCCTCGACATCTATCCCGCCGCGCGGACCGCGTCGGCGTTCCTCATCCTGTCCGGCCACGTCGCTCACCCCGACGGTGAGGACGGCAGCCAGCGCCAGGCTCAACTTCTGCTTGCGGTTCATCGTTCGAACTCCCGCGCACCAACCAAGGGAAGAGCCATGTCCCACTGCAGGCTCCGTGTTGTATGTGCGTATTGGAGTCGGCTCGGCGCGCCTTCGTTAAACCCGGCCGGCGAGAGCCGAACGCATGATCTCGGACCACTCCGCCAGAGAGTGCTGGAGGTACCGGGCCTGCTCATCGTCCGAGCGTCCGATCGGGCCCTGGTGACCCGGCTCGGTCACGACGTGCACGAAGGTAGGACCCGGACACGAGAGCACCTCCGCCACCGCCTCTGACCAGGCGCGCGCGTCATCGAATCGGTACACGGCCCTGAAGCCCGCAGCCTCGGCCATACCCGCGTAATTCACCCGTCCCGAGGCAGCGACCGGTTGGTGGCCGGTGATCTCATACTCACCGTTGTCGCACACCACGAGCACGAAGTTCGCGGCGGCTGCACCGACGGCCGTCGCGAGCGTCCCCAGACACATCAACATGCTGCCGTCGCCGTTCAGGCAGACAACGCGACGACCGGGCTGGGCGAGCGCGATACCCAGCGCCAGGTCGGCCGCATGCCCCATCGCACTGTCCGCAGAAGCGAAGTCCAGGTCGCTGTTCGACAGCAGCCCCCACGGCCGAACGGCACTCATCGTCGTCACGACCACCTCGTTCGTCCGGTGCCGGGCGAGCGGCTCCAGGAGTTGCGCGACGGTCAGCATCAGTCCAGCGGTCGGGTGAGAACCAGCGCGGTCGGCAGCGCGGTTCGGGCCGCTCGCACGAGCAGGTCCTCGACACGTTCGACGGGATCATCGGCTGCGTCACACCGCTCGAACGGAATGCCCCAGGCATCGAGCGTCGGCTCGGTGAGAAGTGCGGTGGAGTCCACGTCCGCCCGCGTCAGAAGTGCTCGCGTCCGCTCATCCGACCGCGTGATCTCCGCCCGCTCCATCTTCGCGTAGCCTCGTCCCGTGACGATGAAGGGAATGGGGGCACCCATGCGCTGGGCGGTTCCGCGGATCGCGTCGCCCGCCTCCAACAGGCCCGTATTCTGGATCACGACCAGCGGCGAGGCGCCACCGAGCCAGAGTCCGGAGGCGACCGCGAAGGCCTCTCCTTCCCGCGTGACCGTCAGCAGCCGGATCCGAGGGTGTCGGGCCACGGCGTCGAAGAGGGGCCCCGAGGTGTTGTCCGGGATGCCGACGACGTGCGTGATCGCAGCCCGTTCGAGTCCGTCGACCGTCCGTCGCGCCATCCCTACCCCGTGGCGTTCCTGCGGGTGGTGATAATCCCGGCGACGAGCATGGCACCGATCATCGCGCCGGCACCCTGGGCGAGCTCGGGCTGCGTGTAGATCAGAATGCCGAGAATCGCCACGTAGAGGACGAGCGTGATCGCGGGCAGCACCGGATGTCCCGGCATACGGAATGGACGCACGAGATCCGGGCGAGAGATCCGTAGTTTGAAGTACCCGAGGAGGACCATCGTGTCGACCGTGATCGCGACGGTCATCATGAAGCGGATCAGCGTCTCGAAGCTGGCTGTGAGCGCGAGGGCACCGATCCAGACCGTGATCATGACCAGAGCGTTCCTCGGGGTGCCCCTCGCATCCACGTCCGCGAGAGACCGCGGGGCCAGCCCCTCGCGGGCGAGGCCGAACGCGACACGGGGAAGGCCCAGGAAGTTCACATTCGCACTGCTGATGAGGATCAGCAGGCTCGCGACGAGCACGATCAGTCCCGCCGTCTCCCCGAAGACCGCTGCCGTCGCTTCACGCGCCACGAGGTCGGCCCCCGCCATCTCCGCCGGAGTCATTGCCGAAAGGAAGGAGATGTTCATGAGGAGGTAGAGCACCATCACGGCGATCGCACCACCCAGGAGGATCCTCGGCAGCGACTTCGCCGGATCGACGACCTCCTCCGACATCTTTGCCGCGTCTTCCCACCCGTAATAGGCGAAAGAGATCGACTGGTACGCGAGGGCGTAGCCGAGGAGCCCGGCCGTGGCTTCGCCGGAAATGAGCGGCGTGGTTTCGGCTCCGGCCGACGCCGTCCCCCCTACGATCCCGACGGCCGCGATCGCCAGCACGATCACCACCTTGATGGCCGTTGTGATGTTCTGGAAGGTGGTGCTGGCCTTCAGCCCCCGGGTGTGCAGGAGGAAGTAGGCCAGGACCACCGAGAGTGCCACGACGCCAACCCACGACAACCTGATATCACCCAGCCAGGACGGTCCTTCGAGGACGAAGAAGACCGTGTCCGGTACCGCCGTCGTCCCGGCCACGAGCATGAAGAGGTATCCCGAGATCAGAACGGCCTTGGATGCCCCGCTGAAGCCACGCGTCACGAAGATCTCGGACCAGCCGGCGACGAAGCCCATCGTGTCGCCCCAGGCGTGCCGGGCGTACACGTACTTGCCGCCGGCCTCCGGGAGCGCCGCAGCCATTTCTGCGAGCATCAGTGTGCTTAGTCCGGCCATGACGCCGCCGAAGAACCACATCGCCAGGATGACGACCGGGTCGCCGAGGTAGCCGGCGATCAGCCCCGGGGTGCCGAGGATGCCCGCGCCGATGACGATCCCGACCGTGACGGCAAGGCCGTCGCGGACTCGCAGAACGCGGTTCAGCTGCGGGTGGCTCGAATCGCTCAAGGCATGACTCCGGATCGAAAGGGCGAGGACGGGCCCGTGACGGTACGTCCAGACCCCGGACTAGGCCAACAGGGCGATCACCCGACCCGGCCCGTGCACTCCTCTCACCATCACCTGACCGATATCCGCCGACTTCGATGGACCGGAGTGCAACCCAATCGCAGCGGGCAGATCACCTCGGGCCGACTCGAGCGCATCCGCAACGGTGGCGTGCACCGTCGACCGGTCCACGAGCACGACCAGAACCGGTGGGAGGAGCTGCGCACGGCGACCATCTCGTGCGTCCATCATCAGAGACCCGGTCTCCGCGATCGCTGCGCGCGCCACGGAGACGCCCACATCGGCAGTGTGCTCGGCGCCCCGATCGATGGACGCCGGCCCGAGCTGGGCAATCTCAGGGGGAACGCCCACCCCCATGGAGAGGTGTTTGAACCCTCGAAGAAACGTCCTCAGCCATTCGTCCCGTTCCGCAGGGCCGGATACCTGAACGACTTCTCCACCCGCCTGAGTGAACATCGCCTCGAACCCCGCCACGGGTGGTGGAGCCTCGACCGGTCTCCACGCACCGAATCGGCCCGGATGTGCGACCGGGGCCCGGCGTTCACGTGCGGCCCGAAGCGCGGTAAGGATCCGATCACGCGGGTTCATTCGATACCCTCGCGCCAGAGATCCCGGAAGGATCTGGGGCTCGGTACCGGCGCATTTCGTTCCTGAACCCATCCATTCAGCACCGGAAGCACCCGCCCCGCCGCGCGCCACGGTGTCCACCGGAGCGTCCCCCCAGCCGCCGAAAACGCCCCAGGACGCTCAGCGAGACTGGCATAGGCTTTCATGCCGAAACGCTCTCCGGCGGGGTTTCGCCCCTCTTCCACGGTCCGTTCTCGCCAGTGGATGAGCAGTTCGGGGATGGGGATACGCACCGGACATACGTCCGCGCACGCCCCGCACAGGCTCGAGGCATGGGGAAGGGGCAGGGCCCGGTCGAGGCCGAGCAGGCCCGGAGAGATGATCGCTCCGATCGGACCGGAGTACGTCCACCCATAGGCGTGCCCACCGGTCTGCCGGTAGACCGGGCAAATGTTGAGACACGCTCCACAGCGAACACAGCGAAGCGCTTCCCACGCGACATCGTCCTCGAAGAGCGCTGTCCGCCCATTGTCGACGAGGACGACGTGGACCTCCTCGGGGCCATCGACCTCGGCCTCGGCCCTCGGTCCCTGGATCAGGGAGACGAAGAGACCGATCGGCTGACCGGTAGCCGCCCGGGCCGTGAGTTGGAGGAGACCCGCCAGGTCCTCGAACCGGGGCACGACCTTCTCGATACCCACGAGCGCGATGTGCACCCGCGGCACGGACGTCGTCAGTCGGATGTTTCCCTCGTTTTCGATGAGCGCCACGGTGCCCGTGTCGGCCGCGAGAAAGTTGCCTCCCGAGATCCCGAGATCCGCCGCGAGGAAGTCTTCGCGGAGCGCCTCCCGAGCCGCCGCGGCGAGCTCGTCGGGCTCGGCATCGAGTGGCGTGCCGAGCCGCTCGTGGAACAGCGCCCTACAGTCCTCCAGGGACCGATGAATCGCCGGCCCCACGATGTGACTCGGTGGCTCGTCGAGGAGCTGGATGATGTACTCGCCAAGATCCGTTTCCACGGGACGAACCCCGAGCGACTCGAGATGAGCGTTCACCTCGAGCTCCTCACTGAGCATGCTCTTGCTCTTCACCACGGTACGGATGCCATGGGCCGACACGACATCCGCGATCACACGGTGCACGTCAGCGGCGGAAGCGGCCCAGTGCACGTGCACCCCGTTCTCGACGAGGCTGCGTTCCGCCTCCTCCAGGTACTCGTCCAGATGGGTCAGCGCGTGCCCCTTCACGTCTCGCGCCCAATCGCGCCAGCGCTCCGAATCGACGTCCGCGTAGGCGCTCGCGCGCAGCGAATCAAAGGTCCGTGTCGCGGATCCCACGGACTCCCGTACCGCCGGCGTGTCGCGCAGACTGCGCGCCGCCGCTTCCCGGTACGCTCCCGGGCGGTAGTCCGTCGACGAACCCGTCACGAGGTACCTCCTGACGCGTCCGTACCCACGACACCCTGCCAGAGCAGACTCGCCAGATGCCGGAAGGGAACCGGGAGTTCACGTCGCCCCGCGCGTCCTGACAGCTGAAGAAGGCAGCCGCCATCAGCAGACGTCACGAAGTCGACCTCCGGCAACGTGTCGAGCTTGTGATCGGCCATGGCCGCGGAGACCTCCGGCAGCTTCGCGGAGAACGTTCCGCCGAAGCCGCAACACTCCCTGTCCGCGGACCATTCGATCACTTCGGCCCCGCACGATCGAAGCAGTGTCACCGGCTCGTCTGAAACGCCGAGTTCCCGCAGCGCGTGGCATCCGTGGTGATACGCCACGCGATGTTCGCTCAGCCCTTCGCCAAGGTGTTCGACACCCGCGATCGATACGAGGAATTCGGACAGCTCATACGTGCGCGCGGCGAGATCCTCCACGGCGGCTCGTTCCTCATCCGAATCGGCCAACTCCGTATAGAGAGAGCGCATCATACCCGCACAGCTACCAGACGGCAGTACGACATACTCGGCGGCGGCAAAGACCTGCATCGTATGCCGCATCATCCTCAGTGCTTCCGGACGGTGGCCTGAGTTGTAGGCAGGCTGGCCGCAACACGTCTGGTCCGGTGGGAATGAGACCTCCGCACCGACGTGACGCAGGAGCCGCACCGCGTCTGCACAGGCATCGGCAAAGAAATGGTCGCCCAGGCACGTGACGAAGAGGGCGACCTTCACGGTGTCACCTCGAGGACCTCGAACACCGCTTCCCTCTGCGTCTCGAGTGCAAGTCGGAAGCGCTCGTCGTTGAGAAGAAAAAGCGTCAGCCGCGGGTTGCGACGCGGCTCGACCAGCACCCACCGGGCGTTGAAATGGTCACGAAGCGCAACGTAGGTGTCCGTGGCGGTTCCATCGACACACGGGTACGCGTCACACGTCCACTCGCTGGTCGCGTCGGTCGACAGATAGAAGAACTCCCAGAACGCGGGCCGGTCTCGAGCAAACTGGAAGATCGGATCCATCCCGCCCAGATAATGATTCGTCCGGTTGAACGCGAGTAACGGCCCGAAGTTGTCCCACCGGGCATGAAACACGACCTCCCCGGGCTCGGATTCCTGAGCCATGAACAGGGCAGCGTCTCTGAGGCTCTCCCCAGGGAAGGCGACGAGGTCGATGTTGAGCTGGTGCCGGTATGCCGACCATCCGAGGTGCGCGACGAACACCACCCCCACGGCCCCCCGAAGCCACGTGTTCAGAGCGCCGGGCCGGGTGTCCCCGGACGCGCGCGCGAGGCGCCCCGCCGCAATTAGTGGAATCATGAGGAAGCCAAACGCAGCCCACTGCTCCATCGCCCGACGCGCCGAAACCAGCGCGAGAACGCCGAACGCAAGCGAGATGAGGCACGCCGCCACGAGCAAGGTTCCACGGGCCTGACCGAAGGCGCGAAGCTGCGTCGCGACCCCTTCACGTACGAGGAGACTGCACGCGATCAGCCAGGCGCCGGCAAAGAACCACGTCGTGCGAATCAGTTCGAGCAGACCGACCGGTGAGAGCTCCGCCGCGAACGTAAGGGGTAATCCGGCCGCCTTCTGCGCGAAGAGCTCGACGATCTGAGTGCTTAGGAGCGTCGCAGTCGCCATCGCCTCGGGCCGAAGAAGCCACCCGGCCAGCGCCCCGAGGATCGAGATTGGCACGGCGATACGAATCGGGATCCCCGTGTCGGGATGGTCACGCCCCACCGCCACGGTGACGGGGATGCGGGCCATGCCGTAGGCGATCGCGATACCGGGGGCCAGCCAGGAGAGACTCAGATGTAGCCAGGAGATCAGCGCACTCAGGCCGAGAATCTGCCACCATCGCCCCCGCACCAGACACGAGAGGAGCGCCAGGCCGGCGGCGAGCGAGAGCACATGCGGCCGCAGCATCAACTCACGGAACAGCAGGTTCGGCGACACGACCAGGAAGAGGGCCGCCCAGCCGCCGGGGTACGGGACCCCGTGGCGCCGCAGGATCCACCACACCGTCGTCACCAGAAGTGCGGTGACCGACAGAGCCGCGCTCCGGATCGCCCAGGGGACATCGAAGAGGGCGGCGAAGGGAATCAGGAGAACGTGAAGTCCCCACCACAGATCGCCTCCGATCTCCCCGATGATGGAGCGCGTCGCCCACGGAAGGGACGTGTCGAACACCGAGCCCTCGAGATAAGCCACGGCGTGTCCGACGTGATAGAACGAATCGAGGTCCGCCACGGCCGGAAAGAGGGATACGTGCGCAAGCAGTGCCAGGACGAGGGCCAGCCAGGGCCCATCGAACCACCTGGTGCCGGATCGCTGTGCGTCGTCGTCGTTCAGGTTCAGCCTCGTGGTAGCGAAGCGACCGGGCGAAGTCAGCTTCCCGGTTTCGGGAAGAACTGGTCGATCAGGATCGGATTTCCGTCCGGGTCGGTGAACGAGATGGACGCCGGACCGGCGCCATCCGGGTCCAGGTCCGTGACCATCTCTACGCCGGCCTCGACGAGTCGGTCACGCAGCTCACGGACGTCCGTGAAGTCAGAGAGCTGCTCTTTGTTCTGGGTGAGCCCCGGGTTGAAGGTCAGGATGTTCTTCTCGAACATCTGCTGGAACAGCCCGATGACCGCAGTGCCGTTCGCCATGATCAGGTAATGCTCGCCATCTCCACCCAGCTTCTCGAAGCCCAGCGTTTCATAGAAAGACCGTGACGTGCCAAGGTCTTTGACCGCGAGGCTGATCGAAAAGGCCCCGAGCTCCATGTGGTCGTTCGTCATCGCGAATCCCGTGCGGACCGATCAGGCTGGCACGATGGGGATTTGAATCCCGCAGCGCTACCTCGGGCCGTGGGTCGGTCGGAGCTCAGCGGGTACCCGGCCTGTATCTCCTGATGGTCGCCGCATCGATCTCGTCCTGACGCCAGAGCATCGACTTCATCTCCCCCCGCGCGAACATTGCCGCCTGATCGGCGTGGTGGGGGGACGTCTCCAGCCGGCTCTGTCCGTACGCCAGAATCGAATAGCCCCTCGGGACGTCTCCGAACTCCACGGCGAACACCCAGCCATCTCCGCGATTCACCGCACGTCGGCCATCATCCAACGTCGTGAAGGACAACGTTCGAAAGCAGCCGAGGCCGCCGTCGCAGCCGGAGACCGGCTCGTCGACGTCCCCGTGCACCACTCGATGCACGTCACCCCACCGCGCGTCGGGTTCTATGCCTTCTTCCGCTAGATCCTCCATGGCCATGCGCAACGCAGCGAGCGCACGACCGGGCTTGCCGACGCCGACCGGCGTCTCGGCCGGGGCGGTCTCGTTCCACTCGACTCGGTGCTCCATGGTGTCGGTGACCTGCATATAGGTGTTGAACCACGCCTTGAAGAGCACACCGCCACGACTGACGGCGGCGGCGGAGCGGTCCCAGCGTCCGAGAATCGCACGCGCGCGGGCGAGTTGGGGAGAAGGCTCGGCGGCATCGATCGCGCTGAGCAGGTCGTCGAGCATCCTCTCTGCCGCGAGCATGCGGGGGGAGTGTTTGCGCTCCACGACGTCTTCCAGGCTCAGCCTGTCCTCTCCGTGAATCAGCGCAAAGGACAGCTGACTGCGCATGCGGAGGCGTGGCTCCGGCAGGTTATGCGCGACCGTGTCCCGGTCCAGTTCCACGTTGAGATTGATGAAGTCCGGGGTGTCGTTGGCCTGCTGTACGTACCCACCTGGTGGATTCACATACAGCGGGAGGCTCTCCCACGGTGCGACCCTGCTCCACATGTCCGAGCGTGAACGGGCGACCGCAGCCGAGTCGCCCGTCGACTGGTGCGGCAGATCCGGAATGCGTGCGTTGTAGTAGAGCGCGATATTCCCGGCCGCGTCCGCGTACGTGAAGTTCGAGCTCGCGTGGGCTCGCATGCGCATGACCTCGAGCCACTCTTCCAACGATTCGGCGGTCATCATGCGGACGAGTTGCTCACCGCGGCGATACTGACCGTCTCGGGGATCGGTGAGCACGTAGACGAAGTCGTCGTCCTGGTGAACCACCGGGCCCCACGGGGTCCACGGCGTGACCTCGGATTCACGTCCCGAGGTTCCGTCCGGATCAGTCCAGTCGACGGTGATCGTCGAGTCCGTCAGCGCGACGGCCCCCTCATCCATGATCAGGTAGCCGTCCCTCGAGGGGTGAAGCGGCACCGCGTACACCTGGGAATAGCGGGGAGAGTTGTTCGTCGTCGCCCAGCCGAGGTGACGATTGAAGCCGCCAATGATCCCGAATGCACCACCGATGCGGAAGTCACCATAGAACTCGACTTCATTCCCGATCCGAACATGCGCCTCGTAGTACCCCGCTGACCACGAGAGATGAGGATTCCGCAGCAGGATGGTCCGCCCGGAGGTCGTGCGGGAGCCGTGAAGAGCCCACGCGTTGGATCCATCATGCGCGGGATCGAAGGTCGCCGCGTCGTATTCCGCCCGACGCCAGGATCCGGGTACGTCCGACGGCGCATCGCCCGATCCACCCGACGCCTCCTGCGCGCGCCTGCTCTCCGCCCTCACGAACGCAGCCGCATCGCTCCGGCTCCACGTGTAGACGTCGTTGGTCAACGCGTCGACACCGGTGAAATCCGGAACCAGCCATTCCGGGAAGAGGTCGGGGTGCTGGCGAGCGTACTCGTTCACACCCTCCGCGAAGCCTTCGTAGACCGCACGGGCTCTGGGCTCGAGCGACCCGTATCTCGCCACGGCGACGGCATACGCCTCCCGACCGGCGAAGTCCCCCGCGACCGAGTCACGTCCAGTGAACCGCCCGTAGACGCCACGGCGCCGAACGATGCCGACGGCGATCTGATCACCGTAATCCTCGGACTGAACCCATCCCATGGCGAAGCCGAACGCCTTCCAATCCTCGGCAAGGATGTGCGGGATCCCGAAGTCGGTACGGATCACTTCGACGCGTCGTGACAGCGCCTCCGCCGTGTCCGGTGAGGCGACCGGCATCTGCGCGGAGAGCCCCTGAGCACTCAGGGCACCGACTGAAGCAACAAGAAAGGAAATCAGCAACCGACGCATCTTCATCCCGCCTCCGAAAGCATCTGAATAATCTCCTCGTGCCCACGGGCAGTGGCATCACAATGACCCCGTACGTTCGCCCTGTCACGGGGACGGGAGGACTCTTTTTGGGGGTGCGATCCACGGTGCCGTACATTGCCGACATGCGATCGATGGACACAGCTACCGCAATGCGTACCCGGGGGCCGGGTCGTCTGCGTCGTGGGGTCGGCCGGGTCGCGGTGACAATCTTCGTCGCCGGACATTCGATCGCCTGCGACAACCCCGCGGCCGTCGAGGTCCGCCAGCTTCGCGTCGAGCCCGAGGTGGCACTCGTGCTCCTGGGGGATACGGAGATCTTCTCGGTCGAGGCGTTCGGAAGCGAAGGAGTCACGGCGTCGGCGGCCGGAGTTCAGTGGTCGACCGCCGACCGGTCGATCGCGACGGTTGGCGATGATGGGCTCCTGCGCGCGGTGGGGGAAGGAGAGACGATCCTCGTCACGCAGCTGTCGGGGACCGCCGACACGGCGGTCGTAAAGGTGTACGATCCGCCCGACTTCGGGGCCTTCGAGCCGGGCGTGAGCTACCTCGGGCGGCGCGGTTATGTGGAATACATCCCGGGTGAGTTGCCCGTCATTCTATCGGCACCGCACGGAGGGCGACTCGGGCCTCCGGAGATTCCGAACCGGCAGGGTGGAACTCTGGTCACCGACGAGAACACGCTTCAGCTCACCCACGCTGTCCGCGACGCCCTCGTGGACCTGACGGGACTCGCTCCGCACCTCGTACTCCTGCACCTGGAGCGTGCGAAACTCGACGCCAATCGCGAAATCGTCGAGGCAGCCGAGGGGAACCCTTTCGCCGAACGTGCCTGGACGGAATACCACGACTTCATCCGGTCCGCACGCTCCGAGATCGCGAGGGATGGCGAGGGCATGTACCTGGACATTCACGGGCACGGCCACGCGATTCCCAGAGTCGAATTGGGGTACCTCCTGACCCGGGACGACCTGAATCGTTCGGACGCCTCGGTCAGCGCTCTTCGATACGTACTCCGCTCCAGCATCCGTGAAATCGGACGGGACTCTCCGCTTCCGTTCGCCGAGGTAGTTCGCGGCGCCGTGAGTTTCGGGGGCCTGCTCGAGGCGGAAGGTATTCCAGCCGTACCGAGTCCCTCCAGCCCCATGCCGGGTGACGATCCCTACTTTACCGGTGGGTACAGCACCCGGGAGCACGGATCGCTTCTCGACACCGAACTGGTGAGCGGTATCCAGCTCGAGCACCACTTCCCAGGTATTCGGGACACGGACGCCAATCGGCGGGCATACGCGGCAGTCCTGGCACGCGTCATTCGCGCCTACATGCTCGAGCACATGGGGTTCTTCGAGCCGACCTGACCGCGTTCTACCTCAGGCCAGGACGAGACTTCGACGGCAAAAGGGGTGGCGGACCGATGATCCGCCACCCCCTCACTTTTTCAGAATCTATGTTCTGATTCGGTCGATCATCCGCCCCGCTTGCGGCGGAACGGCCGTTGTCCGTCCTCGGCCGCGAGGTCGATCTCGATCGCCTCGCCGTTCACGGTCGCGTCCGCATACTGCGAGCCGTTGAAGGTGATGACGACGGTCACTTCGCGCGTCGTGGTACCCTCGGCATTCGTACGAGTCACGACCATCGAGCGCTCGATGGTCCCTGAAAGCGGGTAACGGGGCTCGGTCCCCGGGATCGGCACCGTGATGTTCGAGTACGTGGCCTCGCCCTCCATGGAGTGCGAGCGCTCCGTCCCGTCTTCCAGCACACCACTTCGTGCCATGAAGTTCTCCGCGGAACCATTCCACGTGCGCGTCGACTCCTCGCCGGCGAGGCCACTGACCACCATGCTGCGCTCCCTGTCGACCTCAGCGGTGAAGCGGTCTCGCTCGATCAGGCCCGAGACGGCATGATCGATATGAATCTCGTCTGTCGTCAGCGGATCGTAGGCATCCTGCTCGACTCCATCCTCGTCGTAGAAGACGACGCTTCGGCTCCGTTCGAGCGAAGAGCTCAAGCTCCCGTGACGACCTTGGCGGGCGGACGGCCGCACGTGTGGGCTGGACGCCGCCACCCCGGGCACGGAACCAAACAGCAAAGGCTCACCCCACATTCGGACCACTTCGATCGTCGCATCGGCCGCCACCATTGCGGCATCGATCATAAGCGCGTCATCGAAGTTCTCGATCGAGGTCGCATCGTCACACGCAGCTACACCGACCACACCCACGACCAACGCCGATCGTGAAAGCCATCGCATCGTCTTCGTCATTGTTTCATGCTCCGCCAGGAGGTTGTTCGCGCACGGTTGTGGAAGAACAGAGTGCGTGGGCTCCTGGATCGTTAAAATCGATGTTCATCCGCAGCGGCCAGTGGCACGTCGCCGCGAGATACCGCCGGACCGGGGCGACCAACGACTCGGTGATCCCGGCCTCGATCTGAAGAATTATGAAAACAGATCCCGCTCGCCAGATGACGCTCCGACAGTTCTCCGGGCAGGCGCACACGCTCGAATCACGAGACCGCTTCAGCGTCGAGTGACGAACACCGGCTGGGTCCACGCGTAGTCGGACCGCGAATTGCGCACGCGGGCGCGCACATACCCTACGTCCTCGGTCAACTGAAAGACGGCCGGGTTCTCTTCCGTCTCCAACAGGACCTCGCCGGCCGAACCGATGAACGTCGTGGCGTACCTGAAGTCTCCATCCTCGGCGATATGAAGCTCCAGCGTCCGCGGCCGAACCGCGATCTCGGTCAGCTCCACACCGGTACTCGCATAGAAATGCCCGGCCTCCAGACTCTCCATGAGCGCCACGGCCTCCAGCGTATCCGAGCGCACCGAGATCCACCCTCGACCGGGATTCGCGCGATCCGCATTGAACTCGCCCTGGAAGTGATGGGCGTCGTCGACCGCGATGCCGAAGATTGTCTTCCCGCCCGTCAGCAGGATGTCCCAGATCTCTTCCAGAGACGGCGCGCCACCACCCCCGTCATTGTGCACGGTTGGGTGCCCATTCCAGATCTCCAGGAGTCTGTCGTTCTCGATCTGAGCCAGCTCCTCAGCACCGAACGACCAGCGGAAGTTCGGATGGTTGATGTGCGGGACACCCTCGACTTCCCGGATGGCGTCGACATTGGCCTGGATCGTCGCAACGAGCGTCTCCGCCCGGCGAGCTTCGACGACGTGAGGAAGATTGAGGCCGTTCACGTGCACCTGGGCTTCCTCGAAGCTCGACGTGACCTCCTCCCCCGGAATGAGCAGGAACGAGTCGTCGACGAGATCGCTCAGCGTGGCCGGATCAGTGAATACGTTATGGTCGGACAGCACCAGAAACGCATATCCGTGGTCCTTGTACCACTGCGCAACGTACTCGGGGGACGAGTCCCCATCGCTATTCGTCGTGTGCGCGTGTGTGTTGCCCCTGTACCAGCGACCTGACCAGTCGGGAATATCGAACACCGGATCGCCGGCGAACGAGTCCGCCGGGTCTTCAGCCGGGTCGCACCCCGCAAGGACCAGCGCCGAGAGCACGGCGATCGGGGTCAATACGCCAGTCAGCCCGGTTCGTGGCCTCATCTGTCACTCCCTATGCGCATGGTGTCGACGACGGTCGTATCGATGGTCGGGTCCCCACCGTCGAACAACCCGGATGGGGGTGTCGGAGCGGGTACGATCGCGTGGCGGGGATCTGCCAGCTCCGCGACGGAGAAGCGGAACATCGCCCGGTCACTCATCCAGTTCACGTTGGCCGCAAGACGTCCAGGTCGGTCGAAGCGCCCCTCTCCGACGATCTCGTCGGCACGGAGCAGGTGTTCGACCACGTGCACGCCGATGGGCGCGTCGGACGGCATGCGAAGCTCGAGGACGGCGAAGCCGTCTGGGTCACCCCAATGTTCGGCGGTGCGTATCGTACCGGGCTCGGCAAGCGGAACACCATTGATGGACTGCAGCACGACTCCGTCGGTCATCCGCAGGTACATCGCCTCGGCACCGATGCGCGATCGCAGTCGAAGCTCCACCAGACGCGCACCATTCACGACAGTGTCCGCTGTCACGTAGGCCTCCGGCGGCTGAGCATCGAAGATCGGCGCGGCCGCGGCAGGCACCTCAACAGCTGGGAGTCCGAATGCCGACAGGTCGCGGGTCTCGTCAAACGACACCCCGGCAGCCGAGGCGGCCCACGACAGGCCCGGTCGATCCTCCTCCCCCGGGGACGTCGCCCACACTGCGTCCCCACTCCCATGCTCGTACGCGTATACCAGAGTACTCGGCGCAGGACGATCGGCGTTCGCGCGCGCGCCCAGAAGACCCACCCCGAGTGAGGCCCCTGCGAGCGCGGCCGCGGTAAGCGGGGCCCACCAACGGTTCGGGTGACGAAGCCCGTTCAGCGCGGGGAGGCAGAGGAGCAGCATCACTCCAATCAGTACGCCGATCACGCCGGCCAACCGGAACGTCAGAGCCAGCCAGATCAGCTCGACGATCTGCTGCAGCATGAGGATGACGATCCCGGCAAGAGCGAGTGTCGTCAGCCACCCTACCACACCTTCACGTCGCGCACCGAGCAGAGAGAGCGCGACGATCGACAGCGCGGCAGCCACGGTCGGCCACTGCAGGTTCATGGCAGCCAGCGGAGCCACGACGCTGACCACGACGCCCAGTCCCATGGGGACAATCAGAGCCCCGAGAGCGAGCTCCACGATCGACGCCCAGCGGCCCAGGAGATGCATCATGAGCGTGACGACAGACAGCGTACCGAAGGCGAGCGTGAGCATGTACCAGCCTTCACTGTGGAAGACCGACCCGTGCAGCATCCCGTCCTCACCGTGCATGCCCGGAAGCCACTGCATGAGACCGTAGCCGAGCGCGTACGCTGAACCCAGAACGAACAGCGAGCCCACGACGCCCAGTGCCACGCCGCGAAGCCCGGCTCCGGCCCGCCGAACCACCACCACCGCGACGGCGAGGAGTGCCAGAAGCAGTCCCGAGACGGGGAGCACCCAGGCTTGACCGTACACGACGAGCCCGAGACCAGGCAGCGAGAAATACACCACGTTGTCGTCGTTTACCTCAGAGAGGTCCGCATTGCCGTAATACGCCAACGCACCGAGTGCGTGTATCCCGTGATGTTGGAGGGTGGCCTCGGAGAGGTTGTCGGGTGTGTCGAAGACCTGATGGTAGACGTGGGCGTTGTCGATCGCCGCGAAATTGAGCCCCTGAGCGCCTGCATCGACAAACGGCGTGAAGTCCGTCCCGTTCGGCATGCGCCGATAGACCTCGTACGACATCGAATTGGCGAACGGGTGCGTGTCCCACTCCTTCATCGTTCGCACGACCCACCCATTCTGATCCGCGGTCTCGAACATGATGGACGGGCCGCCGGCCCCTCTCATCTCGAAGGAGAGGACGATGTCGACGTCCGCCATCAGGGCGTGCTCGGCCACGAATGCCCGCGCGCCCATGAGACCCAGCTCCTCGGCGTCCGTGAAGACGACGATCAGATCATTCTGGAGCGGTGGTCCGGTCCTGAGCGCTCGGATCGCCTCGAGCGCCGTAACGACACCGGATGCGTCGTCCCCTGCACCCACTGCGATCTCACGGCTGTCGTAATGAGCCGTGATCAAGACGCCCCCCGACGGGGCACTCCCCGGGATCCGCGCCACGATGTTGCGAACCGTTGCCGCCCGGGCACGCGCGCCGAACTGCACGAGACTCGTCGTGGTCTGGATCTCCGCTTCCATCCCGAGTTCGGCCAGTTCCGAGACAAGGAAGTTCCGGACCCGCGCGTGTTCCGGCGAGCCCGGTGGATGTGGTCGACGTGCCATTTCGACGAGCGTCGACATCGCGCGCGACGATGAGAACACCGAGTCGGGAGCATTCGCGGGCACCGGTCGCGGCAGGCCCGTGCGGGTGCTCGCGAACGCCGACACCAGAAGCAGCGCAACGAGCGTGACCGGGCCGCGCCACGTCCGCTTCACACCATCGTCACTCGCCGACGCTGCCCCCCTGGCGGCGAGGTGGCCCTCCGGGGAGCCGCCTGACCGCCCTTCCTCCGAGCCCTCATGGCCGACATTACCGCCGAGTGCGCCCGCCTTTGCGCCGGCTTTGGCTCGTGCCCGCGCCTCTTTCTCCTGCTCTTTCTTCACTCGTCGGGCCTCGGCCCTGGCTGCTTTCTCGGCCTTCCTGGCCTCCCTCGCGAGCTGCTTCTCGGTCCGTTTCGCGTCCTTCGGCGACGGTGAAGAGCCCGACGGATCACCCGGCTTCGGCGTGGTCGCGGAGTCACCCAGGAGCTCTGCCAGCTCGGGGTCGCCCGTGTCCGTAGATTCGCCCCCGAACTCCTCCTCGTAGGCTTTTCGGTCTTCGTCGGTGATCCCCAACTCTTCATCGGATGGAAGGTCGGGAAACTCGAAATCACTCATCGTTTGATCCGGCTGTCGGCGTTCAGTCAGCGTGCCAGAGCACGGACGATGTCGTCGATGGCTCGCCTGACCCGTGATGCAGGCATGCCTGATCCGTTCGACAGGATCGAGAAGGCGACCTCCTGACCATCTTCCCGTACGAGATAACCGGACAGGGAGTTCACGTTCGAAATCGTACCCGTCTTCGCGAAGACACGCCCTTCGAGCCCGGCCAGCCGGTTCGCGAGGGTCGAGCCCTCCTCACCGGGTTCAGCCATCGCATCCCGGTACTCTCCAGCCCAGGGCATGCGGTGCATCTCGGTCAGAATCGTCACGATCGCACGCGGAGTGACGAGGTTGTAGAACGAGAGGCCAGAACCGTCCCGAGCCGAAATATCGGATGCCCGAACCCCGACTTCGTTGACGAGAAACGCTTCGACCACGTCGATGCCCTCGGACCACGACCCCTCATCTCCGAACCGCGCCCCGAGCGCACGGACGGTCTGCTCGGTCATCCAGTTCTGACTCGGCTCGAGGATCCCTGCTGCGATCTCCGACACCGGTGGGGACTGCATACGGAACAGCCGCCGACGCATCGAGCAACTGACCTGGTTGTCCTGCCTGCACGTCTCCTCGTCGGGTTCATGACGTGTCCATTCGACCCGCCACCCACCCTCGACCTCGATCCCCACCTCGTGAACAGCCCGGGCCAGGGCGGCGGCCGACTGTCGCACCGGATCGCGCATCGCGATCGACACGGTGTCGACCGTGCCCACCTCGGCTCGACCCTCGAGAACGAGGACGCGTGACTCCGGGAGGTAGTCGGGCCGAACCCGCGTGGAGCTGTCGGCAGGGGACGTCGTAACCTCAGACCTCACGAAGTCGCTCGTCCCCAGCGGGGACCACGCCACGCTCGCTGGGTCACCCACGGAGGGTCCGCCCGATACGATCAACTCGAGCTCACCTTCGTCGACGGCGAAGGCGCCTCCCGTCGACCCGTACCCGTACCGGAGATCCTCGACCTCCCAGGTGGGTCCGACCGTTGCCGAATCCCATGCTGCGACGTCCACCACGAGACTGCCACCCACGTGGCGAATCCCTCGCGCATACAGGCTATCGGCAATAGCACCCAACGCCTCGGACCCAGAGCTCCAGTACCGGTCGGAGAACGTCGGATCACCCGAGCCGACCACGACCACGTCTCCCTCCACGAACGAGCCGACCGTCTCGCCCGAAACCCATACGTCGGTCTCGAATCGATAGTCGGGTCCGAACAGAGACATCGCCGTGGCGGTCACCAGGATCTTCTGATTCGACGCCGGTATGAACTTTCGATGCGCATTGTGCGAGAAGAGCGTGCGACCTGACGAAAGATCGATCGCATAGACGCCCACATGTAGCTGATCGATCGGCTCGGCTTCCAGTACGCCACGAATCGCCGAACCGTCCACTCCCCGTCCTCCGAGCAGGGCGCACCCGGTCAGCACCGAGGTCGTGAGCAGCAAGGCCGCGGCGCGAACAATGGACGGGCCACCGAGCCGCAGGGCCGGGCACGCGTCACCGGACAGCGTACTCACACGTTGTGCGACGGCGCACAGATGGCGCTCGAAGATCGCCAGTAGAGCCAAGTGAACTCCGATCCGGGAGAGGGAGACCGAAGATGTCTACGGGTCGTTGCCGCGCGCCAGCCTGACTGCAGTGCCGTAGCACAGCATCTCGGCCGCGCCACGCATCACCATGGACGTCTGAAAACGCACGGAGACAACGGCATCCGCGTCGAGGAGTTGAGCCTCCTCGATCATGCGATCGACCGCCTGCTCACGCGCCTGCGCGAGCATCTTCGTGTACTCGTAGATCTCACCGCCGGCGAGGTTGCGCATGGCTGCGATGATGTCCTTTCCAGCGTGCTTGCTCCGGATGGAACTGCCCCGTACGAGGCCGAGAACCTCGGATATCTCCGAGCCGGAGACGGTGGGGGTCGTGACGACGATCATCGGTTGACGTTCCTGTAGGGGTCGGTCTGCCAGTCGCGATAGCGATCCCAGATCACCGAAGCCAGCAGCTGCAGCATGCCGATCGCGATCGCCGCGGTGCCCAGCTTCTCCCACGGTGACGCGGTCGACGTAGCGAACAGGTAGGTGCCGTACGTGAGCCAGATCACCAGCCCCACGGTCAGGAAGGCGAAGCCCATCGGCCGATTCAGGCTTCCGTTTACGTCGTCCCAGACGGACCGCTGCACAGGACCAGAACGGAAGGTCAGGCCCTGCACGTCTTCTTTCAGGGCGCGAAACACCGCGAGGTCACGCTGGAGTTCCGTGGACTGCTCCAGAGCGGACTCCACCAGGCGTCTCTGCTCCGGCGTCATCTCTCCATCGAGATAGCGCATGAGCTCGTCCGGACCGATCGCGCCGGCATCGGGGGATGGGTGCTGTTCCATACCTACGGGTACTCCGCATTCATCTCGCTGAGCGCGCCCTTCAGCGCACTCCGAGCATGATAAAGCCGGCTGGCGACGGTGCCCTCCGGAATGTCCAGGATCTGGGCGATTTCTGCGTATCTGAAGCCCTCGAGTTCCTTGAGGACGAGAATTTCGCGATGCTCCGCGCCAATGGACTCAAGGCCCTTCCAGAGCAACTCCTTGGCCGCGGTCCGTTCCTGCACTCGCTCGGGCCCTCGCTCCGCATCGCCCGGCCGCTGCTCGAGACGCTCATCGAGGGCCTCGAAGTTGAACTTCGCCTTTCGGCTCCGGAGCATGTCGCGGCACTGGTTCCGAAGGATCTGGAAGAACCACGGTCCGAAGGGGCGGCGCAGGTCGAAGCGCGGGAGCGTGTCGTACGTCTTGATGAAGGCGAGCTGCAGGGCGTCCTTCGCGTCCTCTGCATTCCCCATCATCGCCACCGCGAGACGCATGCCCGACGGCTCGTAGGCACGAACCAACGGCTCATAGAACCGGGACTGCCCGGCTTTGCACTTCCGTATCAGTTCGATTTCCAACTGGCGTTGCACCCTTACTCCTTCACGAGCTTCATGCTCGTACGAGTGGGTACGGTCTCTGCCGGGAAATTCTTCACCGATGCCCGCACCCGGCGTGGTGAAGGATGTCAGCCATGGAGAATCTCGCGTAGCGCGCCTTCGAGTACCTCGAGATCCGCGTCGGTGTTGAAGTAATGCGGAGACATCCGGAGTGCCCCGTCGACCCCCTTTTCGTCGTAGTCGATGACCGCATCGATCCTGGTCTGGGACGACGTGTTGATGCCGCGACGGCGCAGTTCGTGGACAAGATCGGCTGGACCATGGCCGTCGAAGGAGGCCGTGACCGTGGCACCGAGCTCTTCGCCTCGATCCAGCACCTTCGCTCCGTCGAGGCCCGCAAGCCGCGCCCTCAGGTTGGTTGCCAGACCGCGGGCCCGGTCACGAATCCGGTCGATCCCGACGGTATCGGCATACCGTGCGGCGGCTCCGGTTCCCAGAACCAGCGCCCAGGCGTACTCCCACGTTTCGAAGCGCCGCGCATCGGGCGCGGGCTGATACAGATCGTCCGCGATCCAGTCCGCACCTCGCATGTCGGGGAACAGAGGCTCGAGACCGGCATCGAGGACACGATCGGACACGTAAAGGAATCCGGCTCCGCGCGGGCCGCGCAGATACTTGCGAGACGTGGCCGAGAAGAAGTCACAACCCATGGCCTCGACGTCGACCGGCATCTGACCTGCCGATTGGCAGCCATCGACGAGGTACAGGATATCTCGAGCTCGGCACATCGCTCCAATCGAGTACACGTCCTGCACGAGCCCGGAGTTGGTGGGGATGTGCGTGACAGCCACCAACCTGGGACGGCGACGGTGGATGATTTCCTCCATACCTTGCAGATCGACGCCTCCCTCCGGTGCGTCCGGAGCGCGAACGACCTCCACCCCGAAACGATCAGCCAGGGCCAGGTACTGGATCTGGTTCGACACGTAGTCGTGCCGCGTCGTCGCGAGCACATCCCCGGGCCGGAACGGAACGGAAGACAGCGCAGAAACGAAGGAGGCCGTGGCGTGCTCGGTCATGGCGATGCGATCCGCCGGAGCCCCGACGATCGAGGCCGTGTCCTCATACGCTCGAGCAATCGCCTCCGCCTCGGCATCTTCCGCTTCGTATCCACCGATCTCCGCTTCAAGCCCTATGTAACCGGTAATGGCCTCTATAACCGGATTGGGCATCAATGAAGCGCCCGCATTATTCAGGTGGACGCGATGCGTCAAGCCGGGTGTGTCCTCTCGAAGCGCATGAATCTCCTCATCGGAAAAGGGCTCGACGTTCGAGCCAGCCCGATCAGATAGCGGCGTCATCGCCCACCTGCCCGATTCGAGGTGGAAGCCGGGGCTTGGCCCGAGGCCCCGGTGCACGGGACCGCGAGCACATCGGGGAGCACCACATCCGACGCCAGTGTTGGCCTGACGACGAACGGCGGCGTAAGCCGAATCAGAGCCGTCGCGAAACCCCTCATATCGTCATCCCTTTTTGACCGTGCGTTCTACGGAGGCGAGCACAATACGCGGGCCGGAGGTACGCACCAAGCGAACGCCCCCGCCCGGTGAACCGGACGGGGGCCTGCGCGTCTGCCTTTGCCGTCGAACGACAGCCGGCGTCCCTCAGCCGGCGCCCTGCTCGGACACCGCGTTCTCCCGGGCCTGTCGAACCATCTCTCGAACGTCCTCGAGCAGCTGCCGGGCATCGTAGACGATGCCGTCCTTAATCGTGTACGTGATCCCGCCGACACGTTCGACCTCGCCCGTGTCGTCATTCAGCCTCGGCGTGCCTGTGCCGTAGAGCACCTTGAGGTTCGCGAGTGGGTTCTCAGGCACCACGATCATGTCGGCCTTGGCACCGACCTCCAGAACACCGAACTGCAGATCGTTCTCCATGCCCTTCGGCTTGTGCAGCTGGAGCGCACCGTGATAGGTGGCGGCACGAATGACCTCGAGCGGATTGAAGCCTGCCTCTCGGAGAAGCTCCAGCTCACGGATGTAGTCGAAGCCGTAGAGCTTGTAGATGAAGCCCGAGTCAGACCCGGTCGTGACGATACCGCCAGCGTTCTTGTAATCGTTGAGGAACGTCATCCACTTCCGATAGAACTGCTGCCAGTGGTACTCGTCTTCGGTGGTCCAGTAGAACCAGTATGAGCCGTGCGCTTCACGACTGGGCTGGTAGAAGTCCCACTGGCTGGGGAGCGTGTACTCCTCGTGCCACTCCGCCTCGCGCGCGCGCATCACGTCCCGGCTCGCCTCATAGATCGTCATCGTCGGATCGATACCGAAGTCGAGCTCCAGAAAGCGCTCGATGAGATCGTTCCACGTCTCAGAGCCAGGCTCGGCCGACTGACTCCAGAGGCGGCCCACCTGCCCGAAGCGGTGCTGCTCGTTCTGGTAGTTGTAGTCGACCGGAAAGTCCTGGATCGTGCGGTCCTCGAAGAGCGCCTCGAAGAGACCGTAGTAATGGGTCATCATGTCGAGACCCAGCTCGGCTGCGTCGAGCGCGTTCATGCGAGCGACCCCGGTCTGCGCGAGGTGGGCCACGGTGCCCAGGCCGTGCTGGTGCGCCTCGTCAATGAGCGCTTCCATGATCGCCGGTGGATAGGACGTCAGCTTCAGGCCGTCGATTCGCGCACCATCAACGTCGACGTTCGCGGCCCAGCGCACCCACTCCCGAGCCATCTCCGGCGAGGTCACCGGACCCCGATCCCACGCCTCACCCGGTCGGGCATAGACGAACATCCGCGGAGCGACGATGTCGTTCGCCTCGGAAAGCGCCTTCTGCTCGAGCGACCACATCATCGGGCCGAACCCTACACCTCGGGCCGTCGTGATCCCGTTGCCCATCCAGAGCTTGTGCGTGTATTCCGCTTGAGGTGCCTTCCCGGCACCTCCGGTGTGGACGTGCATGTCCACGAGGCCCGGCAGAATGTACATGCCGGAGACATCGATCTCGCGCGTCGCGCCATCCGGACGCCTGCTCTCGTTGATGGCCACACCCGGGTACCCGACGGTCCGGATTTCCACGATCCGATCGTTCTCGACCACGATGTCGACGGGGCCCAGCGGCGGACTCCCCGCACCATCGATGTAGGTGCCGCCACGGAGAATCAGCCGATCGTGCGGACCGTCACCCTCATCGGCCCGACGCGGGTTGGTCTCCTCCATGCCGCCCTGTTGGGCCGCCAAGCCCGTACTCATGACCAGAACCGCGGCGACCGCGCCAAACAGTCGACCCAACGGATGAAGCCTCTTCATGGTTCCTCCAGATACCCATCGTACATGCACCGTCCACCCAGCCGGGTCGGCGCAGAGAGCCGACAAGATCAGCGGGTCCGGCAGATCGCGCTACGGTCCGTCCGCGACGATGCCCGTTCGCGGGGTTCGTTCGGTGCCCCTCGAGCGGTGAAGGCGCGATATTTTCGGTCACTCTGAACCCACACGAGTGCTGCCCGTGATCGACGCTGCCAACGACATCCCGCCCCAGGTACTCGACGACGTCGAGCGCTTACGCGCAGAGTTGAGGCGTCACGCATATCTGTACTACCACGAGGCCCGTCCCGAGATCGGCGACGCCGAGTACGACGACCTCTTTCGTCAGCTCCAGGCCCTGGAGGAGCGGTATCCCGCCCTCGAGTCAGCCGACTCCCCGACCAAGCGCGTCGGTGCGCCACCGCAGGATAAATTCGAAACCGTCGAGCACGTCGCCCCTCTGCTCTCCCTCGACTCGTCGGAGAAGTCGGACGACTTCGTTCGCTTTCATGACCGGGTGTGCCGGGCGCTCGGAGAAGGCGTAATGCCCCGATACATCCTGGAGCCGAAGCTCGACGGGGCATCGATCGAGCTCGTGTACGAGGACGGCGTTCTGGCTCGTGCGGTCACCCGTGGCAACGGCCAACAGGGTGAGGGCGTGACGCAGAACATCCGAACCATTCCCACGGTGCCACTCCGGCTGCGGACCGACACACGACCCGCGCCCTCGCTGCTCGCGCTCCGTGGCGAAGTCATGATGTACATCTCCGACTTTGCCGACTTCAACGCACGACTCGCCGAGGCGGGCGTGGAGCCGTACGCATCGCCCCGGAACTCGGCCGCCGGATCGATCCGCCAGCTGGACTCCCGCGTCACGGCGTCTCGTAAGCTCGACGTGCTCGTATACGACGTACTCGCTGTCGAGGGCGCGTCGTTCGATTCGGACATCGCGGGCGTGGAGGCGATTCGGGAGTGGGGCTTTCGCGTGCCGGAGAGGATCCAGACGGCAGGCACGGTCGAAGAGGTCCTCCAGTACCACGCACGGTACGAGGCGGAGCGCGACGAGCTCGATTACGAGATCGACGGCGTCGTCATCAAGCTGGACGACCTCGCGGCACGGCGCGCGATGGGATCGACATCGCATCACCCGCGCTGGGCGATGGCGCTCAAGTTTGCGCCCCGCCAGGAAGTCACAGTCATCGAAAAGATCGACATTCAGGTCGGGCGCACGGGTGTGCTCACACCCGTGGCCTGGCTTCGTCCGGTGGTGGTCGGTGGCGTGACCGTCTCCCGGGCGTCACTACACAACCGCGAGGAGCTTCGCCGAAAGGACCTTCGAGAAGGCGACACAGTCCGCATCCAGCGAGCCGGTGACGTCATCCCCCAGGTCGTCGAAGTCATCGAGCACCATGACAATCGGGCAGAGCCTTTCGAGATGCCGAGTCGTTGCCCGGTGTGTGACACCGAGGTGTATCAGGATGGGCCGCGCACGGTGTGTCCCAATCGCTTCGGATGCAGCGCTCAGCTAAAGGGTCGCATCATCCACTTCGGGTCACGCTCCGCGCTCGACATCGAAGGGCTCGGTGAGGAGACCGCCAACCTCATGGTCGACCGAGCGCTGGTGACGCAGCTCGCCGAGCTCTTCGACGTGACACCCGATCAATTGATGGCGCTCGACGGCTTCGGGGAGAAGTCCGCCGTCGCTCTGGTGGAGGCCATCGCGTCGAAGAGGACGCCGGATCTCAACCGGTTCCTGATCGCCCTGGGCATCCCCGAAGTCGGGGTCACAGTCGCGCGGACGCTCGCGGAGCGATTCGGGTCGTTCCATGCCATCCGCTCCGCGACCGCGGAGCAGCTCGTCGAGATCGATGGCATCGGGCCTCGTATGTCGGAAGCGATCACCGGCTTTTTCGCCGACGAGCGAAACGCGGCGGCTGTCGACGCTTTGCTGGCTCGGGGGGTGGAGCCCGCCAAGGTCGAAGTCGCGTCGCTCGACCTTCCCGAGCTGGGCACGGCCGTGTTTACCGGTGCGATCCCCATCCCGCGGGTCGTCGCCGAGACGGCGTGGCGCTCCGTCGGGGGCAGCACCTCTGGCTCCGTGTCGAGGAAGACGGCCTTCGTTGTCGCGGGTGATAAGGCAGGATCCAAGTTGGCCAAGGCCGAGAAGCTCGGGGTCGAGGTCCTCGACTTCGATCAGTTCGTCGCGCGCCTCGAGGTGTACGGTGGCTCCATCGACGGGGGCACCGCATGACGCCGACGGCCAGGCCCGAACGAGGCTGATGGAGAATCTCGACGTCGCCCGGACGCTGACCACCCTCGCGGACCTCCTCGAGATCCAGGGTGCGAGCCCCTTCCGCATCCGCGCATACCGGAACGCCGTCGCGACCATCGACAGCCTCACCCGGACGCTCGAGTCCATGATCGAGAACGGCGAGGATCTCACGGAGCTACCGGGCGTCGGCACAAGCGTCGCAAAGCACGTCACCGAGCTGCTGAAGACGGGTCGTATCACCCGACTCGAGGAAGTTTCGGCGGATGTGCCGATCACCCTAGTGGAGCTCGTACGGCTGGACGGGGTCGGACCAAAGAAGGCAAAGAAGCTCTTCGACGAGCTCGACGTGAGGACCGTCGATGACCTCGCAGCCGCCCTCGATGCGGGTACGGTGCAGCAACTCGACGGTTTCGGTACCAGGAGCGCCGAGAAGATCCGCATCGCTATCGAAGACCATCGCAAGCACACCGGGCGCTTCCAGATCCACGAAGCGGAGCAGCTGATCGCGGGGCTGTTCGAGCATGTTCGGAGTGCACCCGGCGTCGATGAGGCAGTCGTCGCGGGTAGCCTGCGACGACGGAAGGAGACGATCGGCGACGTCGACATTCTGGCCCGGTGCGAAGGAGACGGAACCCCGGTCGTCGAACACTTCGTGTCGTTCCATGGCGTCGCGCGGATTCTGGGTGCCGGCGAGACAAAGGGTTCGGTCCTCCTTCACTCGGGCCTCCAGGTCGACCTGCGCGTCATCCCCGGGCGCTCCTTTGGCGCCGCACTCCAGTATTTCACGGGATCGAAGGAGCACAACGTCGCGGTGCGGACCCGGGCCGTGCGCCAGGGACTCCGCGTGAACGAATGGGGCGTGTTCCGTGTGCCGGACGACGCGGAGGGGCGCGAGCTGGGAAAGGAAGACGGGGAGCGCGTGGCCGGCGATACCGAGGACGACGTCTACGCCGCCCTCGGCATGGCCTGGGTGCCACCCGTCCTCCGTGAGAACCGGGGGGAAGTCGAGGCGGCAGTCTCGGGAGAACTCCCGGAGCTCGTGAGTCTCGACCAGATCAGGGGCGACCTCCAGATGCATTCGACGTGGAGCGACGGCGCGGTGTCCCTCGAGGAGATGGCGCTCGCCTCCCGTGACCTGGGGTACGAGTACATCGCGGTGACCGACCACAGCCAGGCGATGGCGATGGTCCAGGGGCTCACGCCCGAGCGCGCCCGGGAGCAGTGGACCGAGATCGACGAGGTCCGGGCGCGCATCGACGGCATCGAGATTTTCAAGAGCGTCGAGATCGACATCCTGAAGGACGGATCACTCGACATGCCCGACGACATTCTCGAAGGGCTGGACGTGGTCGTCATCTCGGTTCACTCCTTCATGGATATGGACCGATCGACGATGACGGACCGCGTCCTCAAGGCGATGGCGCACCCTACGGTCGACATCCTCGCCCATCCCACGGGCCGGCGAATCAACCGACGGGAGCCCTTCGAAATGGACGTCGAGGCGATCCTCGAAGCCGCGGCCGACCTCGACATCGCGGTCGAGTTGAACGCAAACCCCAACCGCCTCGATCTCAGGGATACCCATGTGTACCGGGCTCGAGAGCTCGGTGTCCCGGTGGTGATCAGCACCGACGCGCACGCTCCGCGAGGCCTGGCTGACATGCGCTTCGGCGTGGACCAGGCGCGCCGAGGGTGGCTCGGGCCGGACGACGTCCTCAACACACGATCCCTGTCAGACTTCCGTGCCTGGTTGAACCGCCGTGCCTGATCTCGCTCTCGATATCGCACTCCTGACGCTCGGCGTCGGCGTGCTGTACTACGGGGCCGAATGGCTCGTGCGCGGATCAGCACGACTCTCCGCCACGCTCGGGGTAAGTCCGATTGTCGTGGGCCTGACGGTCGTGTCGTTCGGCACGTCGGCACCCGAGCTCGTCGTAAGCACGGTCGCGGCATTCGGCGGGAGTCCGAACCTCGCCCTCGGGAATGTCATGGGGTCGAACCTCGCCAACATCGGATTGATCCTCGGGCTCACATCGATCATCCGACCGCTCGAGGTACACGCCCGCGTCGTGTGGCGAGAGGCGCCGATCATGCTTCTCGTTACCGCCTCCGTGATTCCACTCGCATGGGATGGCATGCTGTCCCGCGGTGACGGGATCATTCTTCTGATCGCGCTCGTCTGGTATCTCGTCTTCGTGTTCCAGACCGTGGGAGACGAGGCTCCGGAGATCCTCGGCGAGTACGAGGACTTCATGAAGGCGTCCACGGCCCGGTCGACGACGGTACACCTGCCCGACCTTCTACTTATCGTCGCAGGGTCCGCATCCCTCGTGCTCGGTGGGTACTGCATCGTCGAGGGGGCGGTGGAAGTCGCGTCCGCGTTGGGCATCTCCCAGGTCGTCATCGGCCTCACCGTCGTCGCGGTCGGCACGTCGCTACCCGAACTCGCGACGTCTCTCGTGGCTGCGGTCCGGAACGAGGCCGATATCGCGGTGGGTAACGTGATCGGATCGAACATCTTCAACGTTGCGGCCGTCCTCGGCGTGACGTCCACGCTGAAGCCGATCGCGATCCCTGCAGGACTCATCGAAGGCGAGTTGGTCGCCGTGATGTTCCTGTCCATGCTGCTGCTTCCGGTGCTGCGTAGCGGGTGGCTGATCCGCCGGTGGGAGGGCACCCTGCTCCTGATCGGCTACGTGACCGCGTTCATCTTCCTCCTGTGACGTGAGTATTCGACGGAACGCGGTCCTCGCGGCCATCGACCGATGGGTCAGCGCATCGATCATCGATGCAGAGACCGCAGACCGACTGCGCGCCGCCGAGGAGCAACACGCCGTCTCGGCATCGGCCCGCCTGAGTCAATACGTCCTGGCCATCTCCGGGGCTGCCGTGCTTATGATCGCCGGAGGGGTCTTCCTGGAGTGGGCATGGCCGACTCTGGATGACGTCGGCCGCACGGTGACCCTTGCGCTGATCGGGGTCGTCGTCAGCACGGGGGGGATCGTCCTCGAGGCCCGAGGCCGATGGACCCCGACGTCGTACGCTCTCCAGTTGGCCGGGTTGGGCCTGTTGCTCAGCGCGTACGTGTGGTCGGAACGGGCGTGGCCCGACCTGTCGCTTCCCGCCACGGTGTTCGGAGGGTCAGCCCTTATCGTCCCAGTGGTCCTCGGATGGCGGGCACTCCGGAGTCGGGACGCCTACATGCCGGCCGCTCACTTCGCCGCCGGCCTCGGGTTCCTCGCGGTGTTCTTCGACCGCACGACCGTACTGTCCAGCGACGCGATCATCTGGGTTCTCGACCTCGTGCTGCTGTGCACAATCGCAGGACTCGGTCGCATCCTCGCCTCAGACCCCGGCCGCGAAGAGCATCCCTGGGCGCTCAACACATTCATCGCGGCCATGGGAGCGGGCTTCGTACTCGTCGCCTACACGGCCTCTGGGCCCCTCGATATGGGGGTCGAGGTCTTCCTCGCGCTCGATGCCTGGTGGGCCCTGACGACGGCCCTCACGATCTGGGGGTTGGAGCGAGGTGGCCGACTGGCCGACCGCAGCGGCCTCGGAGTGCTGATCGCCGTCGAGATGCTCGCGTGGATCGGATTGGGGATCACAACCGTGACGGAAACCTTCGACAGAGGCTTCGGTCTCACGACACTGCTCGTCTCGGGCGTCGCAGTAGCCGCCTTCGTCTATGCTGATCGCCGAGGCCTCAACGAGCTCCTTCTGGCAGCGGCCGTCGCGTTCGTAGTCCCGATCTGGATCTGGGCGGTCGAAGCGGCAGGTGCCCTGGGCGGGATCGCAGCGCTGGCCCTGACGGCCACGCTCCTCTTCGTAGCCGCGGGACGCAGGGGGTCGGCCACGACTCCTTGATGGTCTACCTTTCCTCGCCGACACCTTCGAGGAGTGGGTTCATGCTTTCGATCGACCTGACCGGCAAGCGGGCGCTCGTCGCCGGAATCGCGGACGACAAGGGATACGGATGGGCCATCGTGCGGGCGCTCGCCCAGGCCGGTGCATCCGTCTGTGTCGGGACCTGGCCACCGACGATGAGGATCTTCACGAAGAGCCTCGAGCGCGGGAAGCTCGACATGTCGCTCCCCGGGGGAGGCGCGATCGAATTCGAGCGCATCTACCCGCTGGACGCGGTCTTCGACACACCCGACGACGTCCCCGACGACGTCCGACAGGACAAGCGGTATGTGGATCTGCAGGGGTACACGATCCAGGGCGTGGCCGACGCCATGCGCAACGACTTCGGCGACGACTGCCTGGACATCGTCGTACACTCCCTGGCCAACGGACCCGAAGTCCAGAACGCTCTGATCGACACGAGCCGCTCGGGCTACCTCGCGGCTGTCAGTGCGAGCGCATACTCGCTCGTGAGCATGGTCCAGCGCCTGGGGCCACTCATGCGTCCGGGCGGCTCGGTCGTATCGCTTTCGTATCTCGCCGCCGAGCGTGTGATCCCCGGGTACGGCGGCGGAATGAGCTCCGCGAAGGCTGCACTTGAAGGGGATACCCGGACCCTCGCATTCGAAGCGGGCCGGCGCTTCGGGATTCGGGTGAACACCATCAGTGCGGGCCCGCTCGCGAGTCGTGCCGCGAAGGCGATCGGCACCATCCAGAAGATGGTCGAGTACTACGAGCAGAACGCCGCGTTGCCCGAAGCCAACTCGGCAGAGGAAGTCGGCACCGCCGCTGCCTTCCTCTGCTCCCCTCTGGCGTCCGGCATCACCGGCGAAACGCTGCACGTGGACAAGGGCTACCATGCGATGGGGATGCAGGCCGAGACCCAGCTCTCGGAGGACTGAGCCGGCGGGCGCACCTCTGGCGACGGGGGCCGGCCGATGAGTGACGCGCGGACACTGTCCGGGCGCGAGCTCCCGTTGATCCGAAGCCAGCCTCCCGGCCCGGCGTCGGCTGCCCTCGGAGCGCGGCTTCATCGAGTCGAGTCCCGCAACGTCACCTTCGTGGCCGACCACTGGCCGGTGTTCTGGGCTGAGGCCGTCGGCGCCAATGTTCTCGATGTAGACGGGAACGTCTTCGTCGATCTGACCTCCGCCTTCGGCGTAGCACTCCTGGGCCACGCAAGCCCACCGGTCCGCGCCGCGCTGCGCGCCGGAGCCACGCTGATTCACGGGATGGGGGACATCCATCCGCCCGCACCGAAGCTGGAGCTACTCGAGCGGCTGGCCTCGTTCAGCCCGTGGGCGGATGCCAAGGTCATCCTCTCCACCGGAGGATCGGAAGCGGTGGAGGGCGCACTCAAGACGGGTGCGCTTGCGAGTGGTCGACCCGGCGTGCTCGCGTTCGAGGGTGCCTACCACGGCCTGACGGCTGGATCCCTCTCCGCGACACCGCGGTCGCACTTCCGCGCCCCTTTTGAGAACCAGCTCTATGGTGGAGTCGCGTTCGCTCCGTTCCCCGACCCCATGCGCGATCCGACGCCGGATGGGTCGGACGCTCTCGACGCGGTGCGAGCCGCATTGATCGACGGAGCCCCGAACGGCGATCCCATCGGGACGATCATCATCGAGCCGGTGCAGGCGCGCGGTGGTGCCCGAATCCCGCCTGACGGCTTCCTCGCCAAGCTCTCGAAGCTCGCCAGAGCCCATGACACGCTCGTCATCGCGGACGAGATCATGACCGGGATGGGCCGTTGCGGTGCACCGCTCGCGTCTCCTTCTCTCGGGCTCGATCCGGATCTCGTGGTCGTCGGGAAAGCGCTGGGCGGCGGCATGCCGATCTCCGCCTGCATCGCACCCGCCCGCGTCATGGACGCTTGGCCAGCCAGTGACGGTGAGGCGATGCACACCAGTACGTTCCTGGGCCATCCCCTGTCCTGCACCGCCGCCTGTGCCGTACTGGATGTGATTCAGAGTGACGACATACCGGCGCGCGCCCTCGAGCTCGGGAAGACACTGCTCGGAGGTCTCCGCGATCGACTGCACGGGGTGCCCGGGGTCGGAGACGTTCGAGGTCTCGGGCTGCTGCTCGGCATCGAATTCGTGGACGAGGATGGCGGCCCGGCGCATGGCCGGGGCGCGCGAGTCGCAGAGGCCGCATTGCCCGAAGGCCTCATCCTCCTGCCAGGCGGAGACCATGGCCACGTCCTCGAACTGACACCACCGGTCACGCTCACGGAAGCGCAGGTCGAGCATGCGATCGGTACCATCGGGGACGTCGCGGAGAGAACACCTTGAGCGTCCTGCGGGCCAGTCTCGTGGCCCTCGTCGTAGGGGGCCTCCTGCTCACGGTCACACCGCTTCGGGTGGCGGCGCAGGTGCCGGTGCTTCTGGTGCCCGGATGGTTCGACACGGAACGCGACATGGCCGCCCTGAAGATTCGACTGCTCGGTGCAGGCTGGCCGAGTGATCGGGTCGCATCGGTCACCTTCGACGAGCCGACCGGCAGCAGTCGAGATCATGCGCTCGAGATCCTCGATGCCCTCGAGGAGCTACGCACCCGCACAGGCGAGCACGAAATCGATGTCGTCGCGCACTCCATGGGTGGTCTGGCCACACGCTGGTACATCCTGACGCACCCCGACCACGGACTGCGTCGCACCGTGTTTCTGGGGTCCCCCCATCGCGGAACACTCGTGGCCCATCTGGCGTGGGGTGGTGGACGTGGCGAGATGATGCCGGACAGCCCGTTTCTGGATTCCCTCAACACGGCTCAACCCACGCCGTTGGGGGTGGACGCCATCACGATTCGCACGATCGTCGACACCCGAATCGTCCCTGGAGAAAGCGCGACGCTCCCGGGCGTGCCGAATTACGAGCTTTGCTGCCCAACCCATGCAGGCCTACTCCGCGACGATGAGGTGTTTGATCTCGTGCTGGCCTTCCTGGAGGGCATCGAGTGAACTGGCGCGGCGTCCTCTTCGACCTGGACGGCACCCTGGCCGACACGCTGGACCTCATCCTGCAAAGTTTCCGCCATACGATGAGGCAACATCTGGGGACAGAGCCGGCCACCGACGCCTTCCTCGCGTCGATGGGGAAGCCGCTGCCGATTCAGCTCTACGATTACGCCCGCTCCGAGACCGAACGGCTGGCGATGCGCGATACCTACGTCGCGTACCAACGGAGTATCCACGACGAGATGGTGACCTCCTTTCCAGGTGCGGTGTCGACCCTCCGAGCGCTGCGTAAGCAAGGCACCCGCGTGGGCGTCGTGACGAGCAAAGGCCACCGTATCGGGCGACGTACCCTGGAGGTATGTGGCCTGAGCGAGGAGGTCGAGTACGTCGTATTCGGGGACCAGGTCAAACGAGCGAAGCCCCACCCCGAGCCGGTGCTCAAGGCTCTCGAAGCCCTCGATCTCTCGGGCGACCCGGGCTCCGTACTCTTCGTGGGAGACTCACCTCACGACGTCCGCGCAGGGCGGTCGGCGGGTACAAGAACGGCGGCCGTGGGTTGGGCACCCATCGACCGCCGTGTTTTGGAAGCGGAGCAACCGGACTTCTTCGTCCATCAACTGAAGGATGTGCTGGCGGTCAAACCTTCAGCTTCGCCCGGTTGAGGAGGTCTCGGCCACGCTTCCGAAATTGTGGCTTGTTCAGGATTCCGCGTTGATCAGTTCCCGGCGTTCCACGAGGTCGCGAAGTCGATCTGCTCAGCCAGATCGAGGTCCCTTTCGCTGATCCCACCAACCTCTTCCGTGGAAAGCGACAACGTCACGGTACCGCCCCGGACGTCCATGTTCGGGTGATGCTTCTTGCTGTCCGCGATCGTGGCGACCCGGTTCACGAAGACGATGGAGTCCCGGAAGTTCGAGAAGACGAACTCCTTCGTGAGCCGGTTCGCACGTCGTCTCCAACCCTTGCGACTGTCCATCCACCCGCGGACGGATTCCGTATTCAGCTTCGATACCGCTCCCGCTACCTGCATCCCTCAACTCCCTGCAATCGAACTGGTTGGAAGTGACCGTGATCGCCGGTCGACGACCGATTTAGCGCACAACTGTATTGATCAAGACTCATACGTTTCCCAAAACGTTGAGAGGGGTTGAGCCTCTTCCCTGCCTCTTTTAGAATTTTGCCCCTTCAGAATATGGAGGGTTTTGCATGCCCCTATCGTCTAGTGGCCTAGGATATCGCCCTCTCACGGCGAAGACCGGGGTTCGAGTCCCCGTAGGGGTATGAGACCGAGGTCCGGGCACAACGCCCGGGCCTCAGTCGTCTGAAGGGTCGCTTAGCTCAGCTGGTAGAGCGCTACGTTCACATCGTAGATGTCGCAGGTTCGAGTCCTGCAGCGACCACTGCACAAATCCCGTGTCCTGTTGCCAAGCAATCGGGCACGGGTTTTTTATGTCGCACCCGCAGGGAAAGACGTAGAATGGGTGAATCGACTACGTACAGCAGGGACGTTGGACGGTTCACCGGACACAGGCCCGCCGGCTGAGCTGCCACCTCACCGATTCATCGTACCGCCGGAACTCTCTGTCTCTACAGCGATGAACCTCTTCGACATCGGTGTCTCTCCAGGAGATCCCGCCCTGTCGGCCGGGCGGCGACGGCTTTTCAATGCAGTCCTGATCTTCGGCTTTCTGCCGAACATCCCCCTGTTCTTGATCGGCACTCGGGGAATCGGTCCGCCAGCGACATCGGCCGTAGTCCTGATTCACTTCGTTGTACTCGGCGGCTTGCTGTTCGCTCAGCACCGCCGCGTGCCGATCGATACAAGCGTGGCCGTCGGAATCCTCTGGACCCTCTGCTACACCGTCTTCTTCGAGTGGACGATCGGAGGCGGTCGGGGCGGCACTGGACTGGTAGCGTGGGCCCTGGTGATTCTTGGTCATGTGCTGCTCATCGACAGTCGCAACTGGCTCACGCGTCTCGCCCTCGGATCGGCATGGATCACCGCAACGGGGCTCTGGTTCGCCGACAATTATGTCGTCGAGACACCCTTCGCGATTTGGCTGCTGCGAGTCGCCACCTTCTCGGCGTTCCCCTTGATCGTGCTCGTCCTCCTGGTCTGGTATCAGAGGACGAATGCGGGCGTCCTGGCTGAGAGGGTCCGGCAGAGTGTCGAGATCGAGCACCTCCTTCGCGTCGCAGAGCTGGGACAGGTCGCCTCGGGTGTCCGTCATGCGCTGGCCCACCCTCTTCAGGTCGCATCCTTCAACGTGGAAATGGCGAAGGAGCAGATGGCCGGATCACAGGATCCGGAACGAGTCGAACAACACCTTCGATCCGCCTCCGTGGCCATGGCCGAGCTGACATCGGTCGTTCGCCAACTGGACTCGCTCACCGGTACGGACCCGGACGTGACGTCGTCGGACTGCAGTGTTGCAGAATGCCTCGACCACGTTCGAGCGCTGGCGCTTACAAGGGTCGGGTACACGAGCCTCGACGTCGATCGCGATCGAATTCCACCAGATGCTCGCTTGCCCGTGGATCTTCTCGTGGGCACTCGGCTCATGTACACGCTGCTGACCAGCGGAAGCGAGTTCCTGCGTCACCACTCCGACATGAAGCCCAGACTCAGTCTGGCTACGGAGGGGAGGGAGGGTCACACGGTCGTTTCAATGACACTCGGTTCTGGCCGCACCGAGTCCCAGGACAACGGGGAACACCGACCCATCGATGTGGAACGAGACGGACCTCTGAAGTCGTTGGCACAGCTGTCCCGGGAAAAAGGGTGGGCATGCTCTGCGTACGAACGCTTCGAAGCGGCCACTAATCAGCGTTATGCCGTTGCGCCAACCTACGCTGTCGTCAGCGTCGAAGTGACGCCCCTGACGATAATCCAGGGCCCCTAGCGACCGCTGCCGAGTACCGACCCAATGAGCTTCGCGTACTCCATATCGTACGCGATACAGACCACCTCTCGATCACCGATCTGCGTCCACGACCCCTCCGTCGGATACATGGACACGAAGGCGAGTTCGGACTCCTCATACCGCCGACCGATGGCTGATTCGAAGCGGTCGTAGCAGCCCTGTCCCGCCATGGCATCGATCGCCTCGTCCCCGGGAAACGGCCCCGAGGGCAGATCGAACAGCGCAAACACCTCGTTGTCGTGCGGCGTAGAACACGGGAGTCCCGGGACCTCGGTCACCTCGTTCACACCCATGGCGGTATCGTCGAAGCAGTCACCCACCTGAAGCTCGAACGGGTCAGCGGGGTCCGGCGCGAGCTCCGTGGCCTCGGATTCGCCCCGATCGGACATGCAGGCAGCCGCGAACGCCAGGCCCACGGACAACGTGGCACACATGGATCGCCGGAACCCAGACAGACGCGCCGAACGCTCAGGCACGGGCACTCGTCAAGAACGTCGCCAGGCCGATGCCAGCCACGACCGCGATGATCCCGACCACGATGGAACCCGCCGCGTAGCTGGCAGCGCGGGTGATCTCGCCCGCGCGAGCGAGGGTCACGGTCTCGTAGCTGAACGTGCTGAACGTCGTGAAGGACCCAAGGACACCGATCGCGGCGAACTGGCGGAGCTGATCATTGGGCGCGAACGCCTGCAGCCATACCAGGAGAAAGCCCAGCGCGAAGGAGCCCAGCACGTTGACCGTGAACGTTCCCCACGGCATCGACTCCCCCAGGGCGAGACGCATCCAGTCGGACACGTAGTAGCGCGCGAGAGCCCCGATCGCGCCACCAGCTCCCACGACGAGCGGCGTCATGGACGCGCCGCGGACCCGACCGGAGACGACAGAAACGAGTCGATCGCCTCGGCGATCTCCTTGGGCGAGTCCTCCTGGATGTAGTGCTTCGCGTCCAGTCGAAAGATCTGCGAGTGAGTGAAGACCTCCCGGAAGCGCTCCATGAAGCGCCGGGTGAACATCGGGTCGTGCAGCCCCCAGGTGAGCAGAAGCGGCACGTTCGGAAGTACGTCCTGCACATCGCGCTCGAGCTCCGCGAGCCAGGACGTCGCATGCACCAGCTGAATCGGAAATTCCGCGGCGCCAACACGACTCTTCGGTGTGGGCATCGCCTCCCGATAGTGATGCATCACTTCGTCGGGGAGCCGATGCTTCACGCCGAACGGGATGATCTTCTCGACGAAGAAGTTGTGGCTGATGACCTGCGTCTGCATCGGAGCCATCGACATCACGTAGGCAAACGTCTTGCCCTGCCACGAGTCGAGCGGCCAGAACCACGTGTTGCCCATCACCAGGGCTCGCAGCCGGGTGATCTCGTCCACCGCGACCCGGAGTCCGATCGGGCCTCCCCAGTCCTGACCCATGATCGTGAGATTGGACAGGTCGAGGTGGCGAACGAGGTCACGGACCACCTCGGCATGCTCGCCGGGGGTATAGCCGTAGTTCTCAGGGCGCGCCGAGAGGCCGAAGCCAGGGTAGTCGATGGCGATGCACCGGTATTTCTTCCGAAGCCGGATGATGATGCCCCGGTACAGGAAGCTCCACGTGGGATTCCCGTGCAGCAGGAGGATCGGATCGCCCTCGCCCTCGTCGAGGTAGTGAACGGCTCCCGCGCTGCTTTCGAACCACTTCGACTCGAAGGGGAAGAGACGCGGATCGGGCGTGAAGGGAGGTACGTGGGACAAGGCAGGATCTCACGGGCGAAACATTGCCGCCTACGATCGCCCTGCAGCCTGCGTCGGGAAAGACGTGGTACGTCGAACGACGTAGGGCGGCCCGACCGTCCCGATGCCACATTACTGGAGCATCTCGGCAAGTCCTCAACGAAGATCAGTGGGTCATGACCCGTTACGCGAAACTCTCGGCGCTCTGCACGGCAGCGATCGTCGGTCTCGCGCCGCCCGGCCTCTGGGCCCAGCAGGGGGCCCGTACAGGGCTCGAATTCGGCGGCCTTCCCGCGATCAACTTCGACTCGGACGAAGGCTTCGGGTACGGCGTCATCACCGAGTTCTACCAGTACGGCGACGGCTCCCCGCTACCCTACGCGTGGACCGTGCAGCCACGCGTCTTTCTCACGACCGAGGGTCGCCGTGACGTGACGGTCTTCTTCGACGCGCCCGACCTGTTCGGCGGAGCGTGGCGTCTCACAGCGTTCGGCGGCACGGAGAAGCAGATCGCTACGCCGTATTACGGTCTCGGGAACGACTCGCAATATGACGAGAGCCTCGACGCCGACGACGGGCCGGACCCCTACTTCTACCGGTACGGTCGAACACGAGACGGCGTGACGGCCAAGCTCCAGAGGCGGCTGTCGTCCGCCCCGGTTCGCCTCCTCTTCGGCGCCGGCGCACAACAGACGCACATTCTGCCCGTGCCGGAAGGCGAGGGGACGACGGTCTACGCACAACAAGTAGCACCGGAGGCGTCCTCCACCTGGACCAACTTCCTCCAGGCCGGACTCGTCTACGACACCCGCGATCGTGAGACAGGACCGACCCGGGGCGTATGGGCCGAGCTACTCGTTCAACGGTCCGACGACGCACTCGGTGCCGATTACGACTTCACCCGCGTCACGGCGACGGGGCGTCACTACGTGTCGCTCTCCGAGGGTCTCGTCCTGGCCCAACGAATCATCGTCCAGCACGCGAGCTCAGGGATTCCCGAGCACGAACTCTCCTGGATCCAGTCCTCGTTCAAGGACCAGGAGGGCCTGGGCGGCGCCAAGAGTCTCCGGGGCGTGCAACGAAACAGGTACGCCGGTCGCGGAATGGCGCTGTGGAACGCCGAGCTGCGCTGGCGGGCCGCCCGCTTCGACATGCTGGGCAGGAATTTCACGGCGGTCCTCAGCGGCTTCGTCGACCATGGCCGTGTGTGGCGCGACGGTGTGGACCTGAGCGAGATCGCGAGCGATCTGCACCGCGGGTTCGGAGGTGGCCTGCGGGTCGCGATGGGGGAGAACTTCGTCGTGGCCTTCGATGCGGGCACATCAACGGAGACCACCGCGCCGATCTACATCGGCCTCGGATACCTCTACTGACAGGCAGAACGAAGAGGGCCGCCGGGCAGAACCCGACGACCCTCTCCCTGGAGAGCCCGGCTGGGCCACCTCCGCCCTGACTCTGCCCGGGATCAGCCCTCCGTGGACGGACCCTCGTCTTCGGTTTCGACCGCCATCATCGGCGGCTCACCATCATGGTCGATGACGAGCACGACACGCCGGTTCTCCCAGCCTGCCACGCCGGGTCCCCAGCCGTCCGAGACCAGGCGGCGTGTGTCCTCACCGTAGCTCACGGCCTTCACACGATCCTCCGTCATCGCCGTGCTCTCAACGAGGTAGGTCGCGACGGCCTTCGCGCGCTGCTCACCGAGCCAGAGGTTGTAGTTCTCGTCACCGGCAGGATCCGTGAAGCCTTCGACGGTGATCTCAGCGTCCGGGTAGTACTTCTGGGCAACGGATCCGAAGCGGGCGAGAACTTCTTCGTCCTCAGCCTCGACCGTGGCGTCATCGAACCCGAAGTAGACCGGCACATTGAAGCGCAGCTCGTCCTCGAGACGGGCGATCGACACTTCGAAGTCCCGCTCCATCTGCTGGAGATCCTGCTCCAGAGCCGCGAAGCGGCGGTCCATGTCGGCGAAGCGACCGTCCATGTCGGAACGGACTGCGTCGTCGCCCGCAGCCATCTCGTCCTGCATCTCGGCGCGAAGGGCGGCGAGGCTGGCATCCATGTCTTCGGGGCTGACCGTCTTGCACGCCCCGGCCGAGCCAGCGACGGCGAGCGCGGCGAACAGACCGAGCTTCGAGTTGAGTTTGAGCGTGCCCATGATGAGCTCCCTTCGGTTGGTGCGGATGGCGATTCACGGTGGGGGATGCGGGGATCCCCCGGACGAAGGACCTGTGTTGCAGGAAGGGTGCCACAAACGAGGACACGCTCGAATCCCTTACAGTGCAGGGACGTTTAGCCAGCTACTCCAGGTAGGTGTAGCCCTGAAGCCCTTCGTCGAGGAATCGCCGCAGACTCGCGCCCTCGGCCGGGGTGAGTCGGTCGACCTCGATCGCGGCCTCGACATCGAGACGGAGCTGACGCCGCATCTCCTCGGGCTCGAACTGCACGTAGCTGAGTACGTCACGCACCGTCTCTCCCTCAACGACCGTTTCGATCCGCCAGCGACCGTTGGCGCCACGTCGCACGTGTACGGCGTTGGTGTCGCCCAGAAGGTTGTGCAGATCACCCAGCGTCTCCTGGTACGCACCGGTCAGGAAAATCCCGAGGTAGTACGGCTCCTGACCGGCGACATCCGCGCCGGGAGACGGCACGTCGTGGAGTTCGAGCGTCGTCTTGTGCCCACCCTCTCCGGGAAACCGGTCGACACGCCCGTCCGAGTCGCACGTGATATCAGCGAGAATGCCCCGACGCGTCGGCTCCTCATCGAGCCGATGAATGGGCATGATCGGGAAGACCTGGTCGATACCCCATGAGTCCAGGAGCGACTGGAAGACGCTCACATTCACGAAGTACAGGTCCGCAAGCCGGTCGGGCAGGTGGCTGAGCGACTCCGGAAGATCGTCTCCGTACGTTTCGAGGGCAGCGCTGCCTACTGCCCAGAAGAGCTCCTCGCACGCCGCCCGGGTGCGAAGGTCCATGTATCCGAGGTTGAATAGATGAATCGCCTCCGAGAGAGCGTGCTCGGCGTCGGCGTAGACCTCAAGCATCTCGTCCGGTCCTGAGTTCCGACGTTCATACGCTTCGTGTACGTCCAGCAGAGGCTGCGGCGGTTCATCCACCGCAAGCGACCGTTGTACCAGATCCTGGTCTGGCTCCACTCGGAAGCTCCTCGCACCGATCACGTCGGTGATCAGGACACTCGAATGAGCGACCAGTGCACGTCCCGACTCCGTCATGATGGTCGGGTGATCGACACCTGCTTCGTCGCAGACGGTCTTGATCCGATGGACCACGTCCGACGCGTACTGGTCGAGCGTGTAGTTGACCGACGAGTCTGTCGCCGACTGGGATCCGTCGTAGTCGACACCGAGGCCCCCACCGAGATCGAGGATCTCGATGGGCGCACCCGCGCGGACCAGTTCCACGTAGAGATGCGCCAGTTCACTCACGGTGTATTTCACGGCGCGAATGTCGAAGATCTGGGATCCGACGTGGCAATGGAGCATCCGGAAGCCGTCGAGCAGGTCAACCTCCTTCAGGTACTCCACCGCGTGAAGGATCTCCCCGACGGTGAGTCCGAACTTGCCCCGGATTCCAGAGGAGCCCGCCCAGCGGCCTACTCCCGGAGCCGCGAGCTTAGCCCGGATACCAAAGCCGGGCCGTACGTTGTGGGCGAGGGCTGCGTCGCGAATCAGCCGCAACTCGTAGGCCTGTTCTGCCACCGGGAGCATGTTGCGCCCCATCTTCGCAGCGAGCACCACCGTTTCGATGTACTCGGCATCCTTGAAGCCGTTGCACACCAGCGGCATTTCATCGAATCCGCGTGTCAGCGCCAGGCCGGCGATGAGCTCGGGCTTCGAGCCGACTTCCAGCCCGAAACCGAGCTCGGCGCCAAAGTCGCGCACCGCCTCGCAGACGTGGCGCTCCTGATTGACCTTGATCGGGTAGACGCACGAGTAGCCCGCCCGGTAATCCAGGGCGGCAATCGCGTCGTCGAAGGCTCGCCGCAGGTCCTGCATCCGGTGCTGAAGGACGCCGGGTAACCGCACGATAACGGGCGAACCGATCTCACGACTCGCCAGCCCGAGCGCGACATCGTACAGGTCGATTCCCGCCTCGGGTATCGTGTCCGGATACGCCAACAGCGTTCCTCGATCCGAGACTCCGAAGTATCCACCGCCCCAGTTGTCGACGCCGTACAACTCTGCGGCATCGGCCGGAGTCCACTCCGGACGTGCGGACATGCGGATCGCGTCAGCCGAGTCCCGGCTCGCGGAGGTAGCGGTCTGAGGGTTCATCGAGATGTTGGTTCAAGGCGGACGAATATCGTCCTGACCAGCCACACTCGGGAAGGGCTCTCATCAGCATCGCATGAGCGGGAAACGTGCGCTCGAGTTGTCAGCGACCTGCCAGCTGACGACCCATCTCGACGGTCTCGAAGCCGCTCTCGCCCCAGCCCATCACGAATACGCTGAAGCCCTGATCCATCCGCATCTCGATGTCGCTCGCATTCGCAGGATATCCGCACGGAATGTCGAATTCCTTGCACGCCGCGAGAACGGACTGGATCGCGTTTTCCCAACCCTCCTCGTCGAGGACGCGCTGACCGTCTTCACCGACGCTGGAGAAGAGGCGGCGCAGCGTCCCAGCTCCAGGCCACAGGACGCCTACGCCGGGAACCGCGGCAATCTCTCGAACGTTCGCTAAACCCTCATGGCTTTCCACGATGACCCAGCTGATCAGTTCTCCATCCGGATCGAGTGGCCACAGGTCCGCGCGCTCGATGTACTCGGCCTCGCTCACACCCCAATACGACGGCGCGGACCCGACCCCCTCCGGTCGTGTGCCACCATTCGCGGCGTAACGCATCGCCTCGAGCCCCCATCGGGCCTCCTCGGCGCTCTCGACCTCCACGAACATGATGCCACTCACTCCAGCGTCGAGCTGCATCCCCACCTCACGGATCGCCTGCTCCTGGCTCTCGATCTTGTCCATCTTCACGACGAGCGGATTGGACGACGCTCGGGCACCCGCGGAGAGCAAGGCATCACGAAAGTCGATGAACGCCGGCAGTCCCCGCTCCACACCCCCTTCCATACTTCCGTCGAAGACGTAATCGCTCATCCCGTAGGCCAACGTCTCGGCGGCTCGCTCATCCGGGGTCTTGGTCGGCGGAGGTGGTGCACCGGGACGACCCCGCCCCCCGGGACTCGGGGCATACAGACCGAAAAGAGCCTGGTCAGTCTCGTGCAGGGTCACCAGCGGATTTAGGTGCGTCGCCGCCGTCATCTCCGGCGAGGACGACTCCGAAGCCTGGTCGACATCCGATTCGCCACCGCACGCGACCATCAGCGTGCACAGGGCGAGGGGAAGAGCGCTACCGATCCGTCGCGTCATGGTATCCTGCCTTCATCCGGGTGTGGCGAGCGATCGTAGATCTCGACCCCGAAGCCGGCAAGACACGGCGGACGGTCCTCTCGCGCGGCAGCCTCGTGCCCCATGGACGCCGCCACGCCGTCATCACACCGTTGCGAGCTTCCTCGCGTCGACCGGCTCGAAGTGCTGACCCGGGGTCCAGCTCGTCACGTACCCGCACACCGCACTCGCAGCCACCGAATAGGGGGAGCCGAGATAGAGGTTTCCGGGACCGGAGCGGCCGGGGAAATTGCGGTTCTGTGACGAGATCGAAACCTCGTCCGGCGAGCTCGTGACACCCGGACCCGCCGCGATGCACGCCCCGCATCCGGGCTCGATGAACTCCGCACCCATCTTCTCGAAAAGCTCGAGGTAGCCCTGCTCGCGGCAGTACTCACGGACCTCGGTCGACCCGCACTGAATGAAGACCTGTACGTCCGGGTGCACCCGAAGACCCTGCTGATCGGCTTCGGCGAAGACACGGGCGTACATGTCCATGTCTTCCTTCTTTCCGGCCGTGCAGGATCCGGCGTAGGCGATATCGATCCGGATGGGTGCGTCGCCCAGCTCGTCGATGAAGACGCCGTTGCCCGGATCGTTCGGAAGTGCAGCCATCGGACGAATGGTCGACGCGTCGATCTCGATGACCTTCACATACTCGGCATCCGGGTCGGAATACATGCCGGAAATCAGCGACTCGGCGCGCTCGCGGCTCATGCCGCGCTCGTTGACCAGGAATTCGACCGACTTCCCGTCCGCCGCGATGATCCCCGTGAAGGCCCCGACCTCGGCGGCCATGTTGGTCATCGTGGCTCGCTCGTCGACGGAGAGCGCCTCCACGGCCGGACCGGCGTATTCGATGATCTGCCCGATCGCCTCGCCGTCCCGGATGTACGGGTGGCGAAGGATTTCGAGCATGTAATCCTTCGCCGTGACATTGGGCGCCGGCTCTCCGCTGATCACCACCTTGAACGACTGTGGGACCTTCACGCGGACGTCCTTCGTGATCCATGAGTTGAAGATCGCCGTCGTACCGACCCCGAACGCCACGGCACCGATCGCCCCGGCATGCGGTGTGTGGGAGTCGGTCCCGATGATGAGCATCCCGGGCTCGGCATACTCCTCGAGGATTTTCGAGTGGCAGATGGCCTGAGAGCCCAGCCGTTGTCCCATCTGCTCACCGTACAGCTTCACGCCCTGCTTCTCAGCGAAGGTACGCTGCTTGACCTCGAGCTCATTGGCGACGTCGAGCAGGCCCTGCTCGATACGCTCCTGGCTCATGACCTTGTCGAGGAACGTGAGGTGGTCCCTGAAGAAGAGGATCGAGTCCTTGTCGACCACCTTCGCATCTGCGCCGACCTTGTCCTCGAAGAAGATCGAGGCCATCGGCGTCACGTATTCATGGCTGAACCGGATGTCGGTGCGGAAGAAGCCCGCATCGCCGGGCCGAACCCAGTTCACGCCCGTCTCGCCGGCCGTGGCATCGGTCACCAGGTGGCTGGCGAAGATCTTCTCTGCCAGCGTCATCGGACGCGTCTTCGCCGGCGCCTCCATCGTCGCAGCCCCGTCGTCGGGAGCCCCGCCCTGCGCGGCGGTCAGGGGGATCGAAACCTTGCCCTGAAGGCGGGCCACGTTGAACTCGAACAGACCGCCGTACTCGATGATCTGTCGAGTGATCTCGTCCTTACCGTCCGTGAAGTCGGAGAGCTGGATCTCCTCCCCAGCCTTGATGCGGTCGATGATACCAAAGTCGTTCGTCGTCAGGACCCCGAGATTCTGACAGTTCTCGTTGTAGATCCGCTCGATGCTCTCCGCGACCACGACCTGGATGCCTGCGTGCAACTCCGCGTACGGGCTCGCCTCGCGGCTGCTCCCCTTCCCTCGCCGCTTCCCGGCAACCGAGCACACGAAGCCACCGTTGCGAACCGCATTGCGTTCGACGGGATACTCCGTCTCACCGGTGGACTGGTTTGTCGTGCGAAGACCCAGGTAGGGGAAGTCACCCAGAGTCTCGTCGTAGAAGAAGCAGATGTAGGCGGGCGTGATCTCGTCCGTAGAGATCTGATCGCGCAGGTTGGCCTTCAGCTCGTCCGTCAGTTCGACGTCCTGACCGTCGTACAGCTGGCCTTTGACCAGCTCGGCGTCGTCGAGTAGGTAGAGGATCCGACCGTCGAACTTCAGCGTGGTCGGACGCTTTTCAATGATGCGGTCGAGGAGGTCCTTGATCATGCGCGTCCCTTACGAGTCTCGGCTGACCCTCTCGACTCCGCACACGTCGGATCGGGAGGGATCTGAAAGGTGCTGGAGCGGGGAGCCGGGGCAAGTGGTTCGGACGACCACCACGGACACCGCCCACGGACAACCGTTCGAGGCGGCCCGACCATCTACATCTAACGTGCACGAGCGCGAACCGGACCGAGGAGAGTTGGGATGAGGATTGGACAGTGGGTCGGCACGGGTACCGCGGTGCTCGCTCTGGGGATGACCGCTGGCCCCGTGCGTGGTCAGACGGCGGTCGAGCTTCCGGCCGAAGACCGAACCCTGAGCGCGGCGTTCGACGAGGTCTACCGTGTCGGATCGTTCGACGGCGACCTGTGGGAGACGTTTGGGGAGATCAGCGGGCTTTCCTTCGATGCGGCGGGGAACCTCTTCATCCTCGATCGACAGGCTTCCCAGATCACGGTCGTGGATACCCGTGGCTCCTTCGTCCGCACCGTGGGCCAGGCCGGGGAGGGCCCCGGCGAATTCCGAATGCCGGTGTCCTTCACGGCGATGCCGGATGGTTCCCTCGTGGTCGCCGATCTGGGACATCGCTCCTACCAGCTCTTCGATGCCGAGGGCGCGTTCCAGCGGATGGTCTCCATGGGCGGTGGAGACATGATCCGTCTGGGTGAGATCGCTCCGCACCCGAGCGGCACGGCGATCGTCTCTGGAGGTGGCGGAATGGCGATCGCGATGCGCACAGGTCCGGGAGGTGGCCCGTCCGTGCCCGCCACGCGACCGATCGACGTCATCACGCTCACCGGCGAGGTAGCCGAGGTCGACCCCATCGCGCAGGCGTGGCAGCCACCGCGAGACGACCGACCGCAACGCCTTGAAGGGGGCGGTGTGCGTCTCCAGATGTCCATGGCGGGTCCGCGCACCTTCGAACCGCAGCTTCTCGTCGGCGTGCTGCCCGATGGCGGGGTCGCATACACCGACTCCAGTACCTACAGGATCAAGGTGATCGGTCCGGACGGTGGCCTGAGCGGGCTCCTGACCCGGAACCATCCACCCCGAGAAGTCACCAGCCGCATGCGGGACGCCGAGAAGGAGCGGCGGCTCACGCAACTGGAAGAGGGTCAGGGGCCCCGCATGAGAATCCTGACCAATAACGGGTCCGGTGGTGCACGTCCGATCAGCGAGGACGCCATGCGCGAAATGATGCGAGGTCAGATCGACCAACTTCAGTTCTACCCGGAGCTACCGGTACTCATGGCCCTGACGTCCAGCTGGACCGGAAAAATCTGGGCTCAGCGACGGGGTGATGCACCGACCGATCCGGGCGCCATCGACGTCATGACGTCCGAAGGACAGTACGCGGGAACGTTCGAGGCGGGCTCGCTGCAGATGCCAGCCGCGTTCGGTCCGGATGGGCTGACGGCCTGGATCGAGCGGGACGACTTCGACGTACCGACGATTGTCGTGAAACGGCTGCCGCAGATCCTGAACTAGCGCCTAAGGCTCGAACATCTCCCGCAGCACCGCGAGCACCGTGGTCAGTGTAGGTGAAGAGACCCTTTTCCCGGCCGTCATCGATAGCACATTGAGCCTGCTCCATATCGAAACAGGGCGATGACGGTTCGCTGACGGCCTCCCTCTAGGGTTCATCCGAATCACGAACACCCAAGAACGAGGGTTCAGATGAGCCAGGCGAGCACCCTGAAGGTCCTGCACTACCCCTACGACGACCTCGACGACCTGACAGGGGGTCGAGCGGCTATGCGGGACGCCGCGAGATGGCCGGGTACAGCGTTGCTGTGGGTGATGGGTGAGAGGGGACACCACGCGCATGCTGAACTCCTGCGTACCCGACCCGGCGGGCTTGCTCTGATCGTCATTCTGCCCCGTCCCGAGCACCTCGAGGCAAACCAGGACCTGATTCCGTTACTCACCCAGTGCCGACCCACGGGCTACCTCCCGAACCACCATGGCCCGGAGGCCTCGGATCTTGCTCAGGTCCTTCGGCGGCCACCTTCGGACCTGGCGGCCGACGTCACGGACTACGTGCGTTGGCGGGGCCTCACCAGAGACCGAGACACCCTTCATCTACTCAGACAGATCATCGACCTCTCGAAGAACGTCCGGACGGTGGACGCTCTCGCCCGCGCGATGTACATGAGCCGTCGGGCTCTGGGTCGCAGACTGACATCGCTGGGACTCCCTGTCCCATCCCACTGGCTGCAGGCCTCGAGGCTACTTCGGCTGACGATCAAGCTGCAGAACTCTGACGCGAGCCTCTTCTCTCTCGCGTGTGCTGCCGGGTATCCCGACGGCTTTTCTGTCAGTAACCAGATGAAGCGTCTCATCGGCACCCGCCCGAGCATTGTCCGTGACCACTTGGGATGGGAGTGGGTCTTCGAAGCATGGTTGAGATCCGAGGCTGAATCGGGAGGTCTGGCACCCAAGACTGCTCGGGAAGTCGCATCAGGCGTCCGTGCCGGGCCACGCTCGCTCGCTACGGTCCGGCGACCTGCTGCCCGACGGCGACGCAAGAAGTTTCCCGAGCGGAAATGAGCCCCTCTCCGATGCGCGTCGACGCCCTTGGCGGGGTCAGAGTCACGAAGGGCGGAGCGCATGTGCGCCTGTCGCCGTTCCAGGCAGCACTGACCACGGTCGTGTTCGCTACCGGAGAGATCTCCAGACCCGCCATTGCTGCACTCCTGTGGCCCGGAGAGTTCGATTCTCGCGCACGGCATCGCTTGCGCCAGCTCATCTCTGAGACTCGACGGCGCGCGGGAGAGGAGCTGTTCCAGACCGATCGGGATTTCGTCAGGCCTTCCTCGACCATCTCATCCGACGTGCAGGAGTTGCAGGCCGCACTGTCCGACGCCCGTCTGGAGCAGGCGGCACGACTCCTGACACGAGGTGAGCTCGCTCCTTCACTCAACGGTCTACCGGATCCATTCGACGACTGGTGTCATGGCATGTGGCACGGATGGAGTCGCTCAATCGAATCCTCCGCGCGATCGGCATGGCCAGTTCATGCGAGTGACGGAGCATGGGAACTCGCGCGCGACGTCGCGGAGGCGATGGTGCTACTGAATCGGTCCGACGCTCAGTGGGCCAGTCGACTCATCGAGGCCCGAGGTCGCAACGGTCAGGTACGTGCGGCCGAGGTCGCTTACGCTGAGTACTGCTCCGGTCTTTCTCGTCGCGAGGAGCCCGACCGCGGGGTCAGGGACATCATTGATATTGTTCGTGCCCTTCCAGGAGCTGAGCCGTCGACAGCTCATCGGTCGCCCCAATTCGTCGGACGACGGGCCGCGATACATGCCCTCACGCCGCTGTTCGAGGACCTGAGAGATAACCGCCCCGGATTTGCCGTCATCACCGGCGAGGCTGGGATCGGAAAGACACGCCTGCTCGATGAACTCAGGAGAACGGCACATCTCGACGGATTTCGATGCCTCCACGCGCGCGGGGTGGAATTCGAGCGGATCATCGCGCTCAACCCTCTGATCGATGCGCTGCAGACGGTTGATCTCGAGGGACATCTGACCGCACTGGGAGAGCCCTGGCGGACCGTCATCGGTGGGCTCCTTCCGCCCGGATCGCTCACAGACCCCGTTGGCGAACTCCCATCCATCCAGGAACGAAACCTGCCTCGACGGCTCTTCGACGCGTTCTCACTCCTTCTGGACAGCATCGCCAACGAAAAGCCGACGGTGCTGTTTCTGGATGACCTGCACTGGGCGGACTCCACGACCGTCTCAACCCTGTTGTTCTTCCAACGTCGCAGTACCGCAACCCCGTTCGGTGTCATCGCATCGATCCGCCCGGAGGCCGTTCGTTCCAATGATCCCTGTCGCCCTCTTCTCGAGGAGGACAACGAGATCGTCTCCCACCGAGCCCACCTCGGTGATCTCACCGAGGTGGAGGCCCGCTCACTGCTCCGTGACGTGATGGGCAACGCTGCCAGCGACCATGATGTGGACGCGGTCCTCGAAACCGCAGGCTTTCACCCGCTCTACCTCCTGGAAATCGCCCGCAGTCGGGCCGAAGCCGCACCACCGGCAGACCAACCCTTCGGATCCGAGCCGATCTTACCTGGTTCCCTCAAAGACATTCTCACCTCAAAGACCAGCGTACTGTCCGAAGCCGCTCGCAGCATGTACGCACTTTTGGCGATTGGGTCGGGACGGATGAGGCTGGGTGATCTATCGGCACTCACGGGCGAATCCGTGGATCAGGTCGTCGAGGTTTCCGAGGAGCTTCGAGAAGCGGGGATCATCGAGGGTGAACGTGACCGAATCTGGATCACGCACGACCTCTTCCGCAGCGCCATCTATCAGGAGCTAAGCGAGGCACGGCGTGCCCTGCTTCATCACCGGATGGCGTTATTCCTGCGTGATCGTGACGATCCCCCGGTTGATGAGCTGGCAACCCATCTGGATCGGGCTGGTGACGCGGAAGGAGCGTCCACATACGGCTGGCTGGCCGGTGAACGTTGCCTGGCCCGGGGCACGGTCGCCGAAGCCGCCCACTTCTATGAGCTGACCGCCCGTAACGAGGCGGACCCGACGCGAGTAGCCGACGCGACCGCAAGACAGGGAGTCGCGCACCACCTTGGCCGAGACATGGCCCGAGCGGCTCCCGTCCTCGAATTGGCGTCCGTGAAGCTGCGAGCCGTAGGGGACGAGCATCGCGCCCGGCGGCTCGACATCAGAAGGGTGGAGGCCCTGGCCGAGGGAGGTCGTGCCGAATCGGCCGACCTCATCGCGCGCCTGCGAATGATCAAGGAAGAGGCCGAGCACAAGGAGGACTGGGAGGCGGTCGCGTTGGCATTGGACGGGGAGCTAAAGACCAGCCTTCTCACAGAAGACCTTGATCGCGTTCAAGACATCGCAAGCGAGCTAGAATCCCTTAAAGAGCGAGGAACCGACTATGCGCAAGCGGCTCTCAACGGCGCTCTGTCCGTAGCCCTGACACCGATCTCAACTGAACGGGCAGAGCGCGCGGCGCGAGAGGCGCTCAAACACACGCGGCGGGGAGCTTGGAGTCGGTTCGTGGCAATGAACCGGTTGCTCATGGTTCTTCTTCGGCGAGGCCGTCTATTTTCCGGCGACGGGCCAGCTATACTCGCCGAGGCAGAGTCCATGGCGGAGGCCAGTGGGGACCTCCAGCAGAGACATAGCTTCGAGGCCAACCGGGCGCTCGGCTACATGGACGCCGGGCTGTTTGAAGTCGCAGAGGAAGGCTTTGATAAAGCTGCCGAGCTGATCGGAAGCGCAGAGATGACATTCGCTCGAGCCAATCTGGCATGCAACCGCGGCACACTGGAGATCCTTAGAGGTTACCCGGACAGAGCTGCTGCTCACTTCGAGTTAGCAAGAGCGTTCAAGGGCCCAGAAGTTCCGCGCTACGTTTCGGACGCCGTTAACGCCGGCTTGGGAATATGTGCCTTAGAAAAGGGATCGATGTCTGAGGCGCTCCGCAGAGAGTCTGCGCTTCGAAGCGAACCCGCGATCTGGTACTACGACCCGAGCCTCACGATGGAATTTCGGTCCCGGCTGCTGAGCCGAAGGGGCGAAAGCGCTGCAGCCATCGAACTTCTTGAGCAGACTGCGAAGGCAGTCGAAGGTCGATTCGTAGCAGCCTGGCTCAAGCTCATTCTCAGCCAAGCGACTCTGATGGCGAGGGCTGGGCATCCTGAGCTGGCTGCGGTGGCCTCAAAGGGCGCAAGCGTGGCAACGGAATGCCGAATGATGTTGAGAGCCCGCGCCTTTGAAAGACTCTTGACCAAAGCGCGCTAGACGACACTCGCTACTTTGGGTGCGCGACTTGGCGAAACCATCAAGGAGGACGGAAGCGCTGGAGAGCCGACCTCCATTTGGCGTCGCTCGGCGCGTTCCTTCCGCATCAATTCAGCAAAGTTCGCCAGGATCTCAGAGGACACCAGCGCCTTAACCACCCGATGGTCAAATTGCTTTCCGGCGTGTAGTTCCAGCTGCTCCAGCACCACCGCCAAGGGCAGGGCTTTCCGGTAGGGTCGGTCCGACAGCATGGCGTCGACCGCATCACAGACAACAATGATCTTCGCACCGATCGGGATCTCGTCACCCATGAGCTTGTCGGGGTAACCCTTCCCATCTTCACGTTCATGGTGATGCCGCACCGCCTTCACCACGGCCTCGGGAACGGACGAAAGGTCTCGAAGCAGTTGTTCTCCCCGAGTCACATGCGATTCGATGATCGCCCGTTCCTCGGGTGTTAACGAATCGGGTTTCCGAAGGATGTCCGTGTAGGTGGCCTCGATCTTCCCGATGTCATGAAGGAGCGCCGCTTGCCGAACGTGTTCGACACTCAAGCTGCTCAAGCCGAGCTGCTCGGCGATTTGATGCGCCAACCGTGAGACGCGCAAAGAGTGTCCGGACGTGTAGGGGTCTCGAGTCTCGATCGCCTTCACGAGAGCCGTGAGAAGGTCGGCATTCGAATCCCGTAGCTTCGACGTCGTCAAGTAGGAGTACCGGATGAACAACATCGGAAGGATCACAACGAGGATCCCTCCGGGTCCGAATTGGACGTAGAGATAGGCGATTGCGAGCGCGATCGGAGCGATCAGAAGATCGTTGAGGCTTCCTCCGGAATTGGATCGCACCAGACCCCAAACGCGGCGGAATGGCAGTCCCTGACTGAGGGTGATAGCCATCGCCACGGCAGCGTGGTTTACCGCCAGAAAGACGAAACCGAAGGCGATGAACGGCCCCAGTTGCTCCGTGATTGTCGGGGGGTCCTGAAGACCCAGTCCCTGCAGCGGCACGCCCCCAAGGAGCTTCCAGACCGTGCCCCCGATCACTGTACCGACGATGGCCTGCGACAGATTGAACAGCACTCGGGTGAGTGGCTTGCGCCGAACCAGAAGCTCCCCAAACACCTGCGTAATACAAACGAGGATCACCGCCGCCAGCGGCCCGAAAAGCTGCATGGCGGCGAGCAGCGGAAGGAAGACAATAGAGGAGGTGCTCGCCGCAGCGCCGACGCTCAAGGCGATCGCAACGGCTTCGGACAGAACGCCGATGCCGATGAGCGCGAGCCATCCCAAAACCGCGCCATCGTTCATCAGCGATAGGCTGCTTCCATCGACGTGCAGGATGTATAGCGCCACCGCAGCAGCAAGGTGCATTGCACCGATGTAGACATGGAGACGGCGGTTTGGCATCCGAGAAGTAACCCCCTCGATCTCCCTTACCAGTTCACGAAGCCGTTCGACAGCAGTGAGAAAACTGATCCAAAGAGATCAACAAAAGAGCTGAACATTGCGCTACCTCCTTTATGAGAAAGTCAGCAACCCGAGTGTTTCCGCTGTGGGCGCTGCTTGCGCTTCGCTCAACCGCTCTTCTTCGCTTCGGCAGATCGAGGGGGTCCCTTTTTCTCCTTGATTCGAGGGTGGGGGCTCGTGTCGAGCCTTAGTCCACGTGACCACGGATCCAGCGATCCGTGGCCTGCAGCATGGCGAGGATCGCTGCGCGATCCGTCGATTCATCAGTGACCGCGGTACCCGCGAGCCGGGCAATGTCTCGACCCGACATGGCATGCACTGCGACGAGTACGAATTTCCTGTCAAAGGCGTCCACGACCTTCACGCCATCGAGCGAGAGCGTGACGGACCGGCGTCCTTCCGGGAGGTTCTCCTGGAGAGCCTTTTGCACCGCTCGCATGGTCGCGTTGGCGACTGCTTCGAGCTTGGGGCGCGGCAGGTCGGCAGCACTGGCCTCACCGACGTACCGTTCGCTCTGCCACTCGATCTCCACGCGGTGCTTCACCCTGTTGGAGCGCTCCGTCTCAGCCTGATGACTGTAGAAGAGCAGGCGGCTTTCCCGCGGTGTCGGCTCGGGGTCAGGCACGATCTGAACCGGCAGAACCGGCTCCGCCATCTGTGCCACACTTTCGTTATCGGTCTGCGCAACCGAGATCTTTCGGTGATCCACACTGAGGTCCAGGTGCGCCAACAGCGCCGACTCGACATTGCGAACGGTCTGCTTTGGTCGAACCTCGGACGTCGTCAGGAGGTGGACCTCATCGACCTCGCCCCCGGGGCGGGCAACGACACGCGCCGAGACAACGCCCTGCAGTGAGGTGAGCAGACGCTCGGCCTCCTGAATGGTCCACCTCGCTCTTTCTTCCTGCGCTGTCATGCTACCTCACGGGCTTTTAGGGCCCCGGATGCCAACCACGCGATCTCTTTGATCCTGGGGGGTGCTGCCGGAGGCGCGACGTAATGCGCCCCTTGAGAGTTCGCCCGCGACAGGACACTGAAAGGCTGAAAGACAGCACTCGGCCACGGTCTCGAGCAAACTCTTAGTTCATTTGTTTACGCACGACGATACTTATTAATGCAGCACGCACACTGGTGTCAATGTTCAAGTAACTGCAACGAAAAACGCCCCTCCGACTTCTTCCGAAGGAGCGCATCGACACAACTCTGTTTTTGTAAAAAAACAAGCCGATCAGAAGAGTCGGCGACCATCCAGATCATCGGGAACCGGGACGAAGGCCAGTCCGGCCAGCGTGGGGGCAAAATCGACGGTGTACACGGGCTGGTCGGAGGTGCCGGGTACCACGCCAGGCCCCATGAAGATCATGGGCACCCAGCGATCGTACCAATACGTAGACTCGTGATTCGTGCCCGTCCGAGAGCCCACGTAGTCATCCTCCCCGTAGCGGAGATCGACCTCCCAGCGGCTCAGCGTGTCCCACGCCCGCCCCGGGTAGTAGGAGTTCCGGTACAGCACCGCGAACGAGTCGGCCGGTTCGCCCCGCGTGTAGCTGTGGTGCGTATAGGCCCTCGTCGCGAGTCCGGCAGCCTCCACAGCCTCGGCCAGCCGCTCCGAGGCCTCGCGAGGTGAGCCTCCGTCCCGAAGCACCTCCGTGACGATCGGCGACAACTGCTGAATTACGGAGTCCCTCAAGATCCGGTCTGCCTGCAGGTTGCCCTCCTCGCGCGCGTACTCGGGCATGGTCACGACGCCATGATCGGCCGACAGGCCCACGACCCAGCGCCCCTCGCCGACCTCCTCGTCGAGCAGCTCGAAGAAGTCGCCGAGAAGTCGATCGACGTTCAGCAGGATGCTCAAGACCTCCTGGCTGAACGGGCCGTGCTGATGCCCCATGCGATCGTTGGTGGAAAGTCCGAGCGCGAGGTAGTCGGTCTCGTCGCGCTGACCCAGATCGAGCTCATCCAGAACGACCTCGGCGAGCGCCATGACCGCATCGTCCGCCATCGGTCGGTCAGCCCCCCACACGTAGTGCTGAGTGATGGTCGTGTCCGGAGCGTTCTCGTCCGCGCTGACGTGCGGGAATGTCGTGTGCACACCGTCGAACTCGTACGCTGCCGAGTCAGCACGAGCGAGATGCCTGAGCTCCTCGGGAACGAGGGACTCCCACATCCGGGCCTCGAAGATCCCCGGCATGACTTCTTCATTGAAGTCTCTCAGCCACCCCGGGTATCCGTCGCGGTAGTATGTCGAGGTGATGAATCGCGCCAACTCGGGGAGGAGCCAATACACGTGCTCGCTGTTCCGGCCGCCCATGGGTACGGCCGCCCGGTCCTTCCTCGAGATCGATACCCGGCGGGCGTCCTCATCCTGCGCATGGAGCCAGTCCGGTAACCCGTCGCGAACCATGTTCCGCGGCGAGCGGCCCTCGAGCACGGCCTCGTCCTCGAAGCCGAGAATCGGGCTGTCGTCGTCCCCTACCGCGTACATGTTCACCCACTGCATGCCACGACGATGTTGCCAACTGTTTGCGATCAAGCCGTGGCGCGCAGGATAGACGCCGGTCGTGAGTGTCGCATGGCCGGGTGCGGTGGAGGTCCGCGCGTGAGCATGGGACGCCTGCGTGAAGCTGAAGCCTTCATCGAGCAGCCGACGGAAGCCTCCCGTGAACGCCTCCGAATAGCGATCGAGAAGGTCTCCCCGAAGCTGGTCGATCGAGATGGATACGATCAGCCTTGGCGGCTCACTCTGCTGCGCGGCGACGAGGGAAGGGACGGTCGAGGCGAAGACCGCGGCGCTGACCATGGCCAGGAGAACCCCGCGTGGTCGGAGATGGGCTGTGTGCATGAGGGTCGAGTTGCTCTTTCGTCAAAGACCGTGCCGACCACCCCATCCTCCACACCACCACCCCATCGGCGGCAGCCACACTCGGTAGCCGCACTGAAGACGGCCGCGTAAACTAAGCCGCGTCAGCGACAGACTGCTACGACCGGGTATGAGATCGTGACACGCCGAGGCTCCTTGGTGTTCCCGAGTTCCACGAACCGCGAGATGGACCGCTGATGCAGGGGCGGGTTCAGGAGGGGTGGGTCGAGGTGATCTCGGGCGTCATGTTCGCCGGAAAGTCCGAGGAGTTGCTGCGACGCGTCCGCCGGGCGCTCATCGCCCGCAAACGCGTGCAGGTCTTCAAGTCGCAGTTGGACGATCGCTATGGCGGGCCGGCTCAGCTCAGCTCCCACGACAGAACCCGTATCTTCGAAGCGAGCCCCATCCAGAATGCGAGCGAGATCCGCTCGCTCGTGAGCCCTGAGACCGACGTGGTGGGTATCGACGAGGCACAGTTTCTAGACGAAGAGATCGTGTCGGTCGTGCAGTGGCTGGCCGACCGGCGAGTGCGCGTGATCGTCGCCGGCACCGATCTCGATTTCAGGGGCCAACCCTTCGGATCGATGGGGGCGCTCATGGCGACCGCGGAGATCGTCGACAAGTTGCACGCGGTATGCGTGAGGTGCGGTAACGCGGCGACGCGAAACCAGCGCTTGATCGACGGCCGGCCCGCCCCTCCGGAAAGTCCGGTGATTCGCATCGGTGGCTCCGAAACGTACGAAGCTCGCTGTCGTGGGTGCCACGAGGTCCCGGAACTCGGGCGACATCAGACCGAACTCGGGATCGAGACGGAGGCTGACGCCTGGGCCGATCGCACTCGCTACTGGTAAGTGATCGTACCGCTGCCCGCCGTCACGCCGGTTCATTGCGGGGAGGCTGCGCAGCACAGGCTGACCCGCCACGACAACGTCTCGAGAGCGAGCCCTCCGGGGGGAACCGAACTGGTTGACACTGTTCTCGCTCAGAACCTTATTTATCCCCCGCGTCACGCGGCACATGCGCGGTCCGATCCGGCGTAGCTCAGTTGGTAGAGCAGCTGACTGTTAATCAGCGGGTCACAGGTTCGAGTCCTGTCGCCGGAGTACAAGCAGCACAAAGACTTACGGGAACGGCTAGCCCTTCTTGGGCTGGTCGTTTTTCGTTGTAGCCCCCTTATAGTCCCCTTGCCTTGGCTGCCTACCGAGATCTTCGCGGGGACGATCAGCGGCGTATTCGCCCGCCAGCACGTCCATTTGAAGCTCGGTCAGTGCCACCAGATCGCAGTAGACAAGGCGGGCCATTCGGTTCTCCGTTCTCGGGTGAACGGGAACGATCGGAGCACCGTCATGGTTCTTCGCCACCCAACCGGTCAAGAACGTCCACGGTCGCCGCACGGAGGCGGCCAAGCTTGGCCTTCGGATCAAGCTTCGATCACCCACTCGATATACCCCAACCGTTGTGCGGCCCTCGCGACATTGCGCAGCGCTGAACGATACGATTCTGCTCGTCCGACGAGATCCTCAGAGCACCTCAGAGCTGCCGGACCGGAGGCGTGCCTGATCAATGAGGCACGGAGGCGCGGGCAAGCCCCGTTTCTGGCATGCTTCCCTTGAACTACGTTGGGCCCGGTGGATAGACAGGAGCCCCACGCCGCGCCGCGGGAGAGCGCATTGGCCATCATAGCAGATCCATCGGGTCGCGTCTTCGAGCCCGTCGCGTACCGGCTTAAGGAGTCAGGAGATGTCGAGTAGGAGGAGGACACACCGGGTCGCGAAGATGCTGCTGATCGCTGCGGCGATCACGTCCCTGTCCGCAGCAGGTGTAGAGGAGGCGAAAGGACAGGTAGCTTCCCCAGCCCGAGACGCCTCACCATTCGGTGCCTTCGCAGGCGCGCTCGTGGGCGGGACCGCAGGAGCGATCGGAGGAATGCTGATCGGGGCCGGTGGCGACTGCGACGAGATCTGCGACGAAATTTTGTGGGGCTTCCTTGTGGGTGAAGCCTTGGGCGCTGGACTCGGGGCCCACGCGTTCAATCGGGGACGGGGCAACCTCGGCCTGACCCTACTGGCCTCGGGAGGGATCGCCGCTGCAGGACTGGCCGTCCAAGCCTCCATGGGAGGAGAGGGCTGGGTTCTCCTCGGCTCTGCGATGGCCCAAGTGGTGGCCGTGACCGTAGTTCAGGTGAAGACGTCACCGTTCGTCTCCATGACGCCGATGGTCCAGCCCTCTGCAGACGGAATCAAAGCAGGCCTCTCCCTCCGCTGGTGACGGCAGTGGGGTGGCGATCGACGTCGACCTGGCCTGACCCCCTGCGATATGGTATCGCATAACATGCGTATGGCTGCAGCGGCGTCACTGCTTCTTCTGCTGACCGCCGGGTGTAGCGGTACGCGCGAAGAAAACGAGCGGATGACGCTATCGGTCTTCGCAGCGTCATCCCTCACGGACGTCATGCCCGACCTCGTGGAGGTGTTCCAGGGCGCACACCCCGACGTCGACGTCGCAGTCACCTTCGCGGGTAGTCAGGTCCTGCGGTTCCAGATCGAACAGGGCGCGTCCGCGGATGTGTTCGCCTCAGCGAACGAAGCTCACATGAGGGCGCTCGAGGATGCTGGCCATGTCATACGCTCTCGGGCACTCGCTGCGACCGACCTCGTCGTCGTCGTACCGCTGGCCAACGGAGCCGCCATCGAACGCTTCGATCAGCTGGCACAGGCTACACGAATCGTCGTCGGTACTCCCTTCGTGCCGATCGGGGCCTACGCGGATACCGTGCTGAGCAAGGCCTCGGCTGTTCTGGGAGAGGACTTCGCAGCCGACGTACGGGACCGGATCGCCTCAATGGAAAGCAACGTTCGCCTGGTACGAGCCAAAGTGGAGCTCGGAGAAGCGGACGCTGCTCTCGTCTACCGAACTGACGCTATGAACTCCGACCGGGTCGGGCTGGTCCCGATCCCGGACGCGTTCAACGTCCAGGCGCACTTCTGGGTCGGCGTCACAATGAGCAGTCCGCGGGGGGATGAGGCCGGTCGGTTCCTCGACTTCCTGTCGTCACCACCCGCGAGAGAAATCTTTCGCGCACATGGCTTCAGAAGCGCCGGATCATGACGCATCGAGCCCACCGTTCGCCGATGGTCGGGATGGGAGTCCTGTTCGGCGCTACCCTGGTCGGACTTCTGGTGCTCCCGTTCGCTGCCCTCGCCGTATCGACTCCTCTTACCGATCTGCGGGCAGGTGCAGGACATCCGCTGTTTGCTCCTGCGCTGTGGCTGAGCCTTCGGACGACGCTGACGAGTCTCTCGATTACGGTGGTACTCGGCACACCCCTGGCATGGTGGCTGGCGTCATCACGATCGCGTACAGCCAGGGTGACGGAAGTGCTCATCGATCTGCCGATCGTGATCCCTCCGGCGGTGGTGGGCGTGGCGTTGCTCGAGACGTTCGGGCGACGGGGGCTTGTTGGCCCACTGCTCGAGGCGGTCGGCATCACCGTGCCCTTTACGGGCGGGGCCGTGGTCGTGGCTCAGGTCGTGGTCTCATCGCCGTTCTTTGTGCAGGCAGCCGCCAATGCGTTTCGTAAGGTCGAGCCAGACATGCTGATCGTGGCCCGAACCCTCGGGGCCTCGCCGACTGCCGCATTCGCACGGGTCGCTCTGCCCATCGCGTTGCCGGGCCTCCTCGTGGGCGCATCCCTCGCGTGGGCGCGGGCACTGGGAGAATTCGGTGCCACACTGCTCTTCGCCGGAAACATGCCCGGCCGCACGCAGACGATGCCCCTGGCCATCTTCTCGGCACTGGAAGCGGACGTCCGGCTCGCCATCGTGTTCTCGCTGGTGCTCGCCGCAGTCGGGGTCGTCCTCCTTGTTGCGATCCGCTTTGTGCCTGTGCTGCGCCAATTCCAGGGGCGGGACGCCCTATGACGACGTGGCACGTGTCGGTGGCGACCCGGGTCGGTGGGTTCGAACTCGACCTCGCGATGGACGGCGATACGACGCCCGTCGCGCTGATCGGTCCCAACGGCAGTGGAAAAACCACCGCCTTGCGGGCCATCGCCGGGGCCATCGACGTGGAGAACGCGCACATCCATGTCGGTGACCGCGAGCTGGAGCACACGGAGGCGGGAATCCACGTGCCCATGGAGCACCGTCGCATCGGCTACGTGCCCCAGGGCTACGGGCTCTTTCCCCACCTGACGGTCCAGGAGAATGTCGAGTTCGGGCTCGCGTACGGGCCGTATCACCACTCGTCAACGGACCGGCGGGCCCACGCGAGCAAGTTGCTGTCGGAGCTGGGCTGTGCTTCGCTCTCCGCGCGAAGAATCGATCGGCTTTCGGGTGGAGAGAAGCAGCGAGTGGCACTCGCACGGGCCCTCGTTCTGGACCCGGACCTCCTCTTGATGGACGAGCCCCTCGCAGCGCTCGATGCAACTCGGCGCCGCGCAGTCCGCCGGTTTCTCGCCGACCGACTCGAGGCCTTTGGTCGACCATCCATCCTCGTGACACACGACGTCCGTGACGTAATCGCCCTCGAGGCGACGGTCGTCGCCCTGGACTCGGGACGGGTGATTCAAAGGGGATCCCTCGACGAGCTTCGGCGGTCACCCGCCAACGACTTCATCGCCGAGTTCGTCGGCGCAGCCTGACTGCCCGGTACGACAAGGGGGCCGCGATGTGAATCGCGACCCCCGTTGCAGGGTCCGGTGGCCTGTCGGATCCTGTCAGATCGAACGGCTCAGCCGTCCTGGCGTTTCGCCGTGAAGGGCATGCCCGCACCCATCTCGGGCACGTACGCCTCGCCGGTCATCTCGTCGCCATCGACGTCCGCCTCCATTTCGACGGTGAACCACTGGCCTTCCATGCTCACGTGCATGAGGAAGGACAGGACGCCGTCCTCGTACACGCCATCACTGATCTCGACGTCGTCGACCAACTGCAGCTCCGCCGTTCCCGTCACCTCGGATCCACTTTGCTCGAAGACGAACTCGGATTCCACGGTGCCGACTTCCGGCGAGGACATCGTCATGAGCCAGGTCCCCGCGATACTGTCCTGAGCGGCAGCGGGTAGTGCGGTCAGCACGAGCATCGTCAGGAGCAGGCCTAAGCCTCGGGCGGTGCGTTGCATGGGAGTCACCTCTGAATCGTCTTGAAGGGCGGGGATAGGTCACGGTAGGACAGCGCGCCGGCCGTCACAACTCACCGGCTTCCGAAGTGTGCTACGGCGCCGCGCGCTCCAGGGTCCTTCGTCAGTCGAGTCGCTGTGCGATCCAGACCGTTCGATACAGCGCCGTGGCGACGGTGCCCAGAGCCACCAGAGCGAGGAGCCAGAACAGGAGTGTTCCGGGCGCCCACCCCTGCCAGGCGGTCACGGCGGGATCGAAGATCCCTCCGAAGCCAACCAGCAGCAAACGTTCCGCTCGCTGCATGATACCCACCTTGGCGACGACACCGAGGCTCTCACCTCGAGCGCGAGCGTAACTGACAAGGAGAGAGCCGCCCAGCGCGGTCACCACCACAGCGAGCTGCGCGGCAGACGCCATGTAGAGGACAGCCAGCCCGATGAACGCACCCACTTCGGCGAACCGGTCTAGCGTCGAATCGAGAAACGCGCCCATCTGGTTGGCCAGGCCACGGGCCCGCGCGATGCGACCGTCGAGCACGTCCGCGGCACCCCCGAGAAGTACCAGCCAGCCACCGAGGTTCACGCGCCCTGTGGCAAAGCAGGCGCCCGCCGCACACCCGAAGAGCACCCCCGTGACATTGAAGACCGTCGGCGAGAGACCCACGGCGAGCGATAGACGTTCAATGGGCCAGATGAACCAGTAGAACCAGCTGCGAACGAAGCCCCCCAGTACGAAGCCACCGCGATCCGCGATCTCGTGTGCGTCATGCCGCGTACGTGCCACCACCGCGTACACCGGCATGGTCGCGAACGCCACGACCAGAACGCCCACCAATACGGCCATGTCGGTTCTCATGGATCACTCCGTTCTCGGAGCATCAAGGCTTGATCTCCCGCTTCGGCCGCGTGAGAAGAACGTGGATGGCGCGCGGCCAGAGGAAGAGTATCGGAAGCTTCCTTTCGAGCGTCGTCAACCGGATGGTTCGTCCCGTGTGCCGTTCGACCTTTCGCACGATGTACGGCAACCAGTTCGCAAAGGTGGCCGTGTGTTTCAACCACCGCATCGTCGCCCGGACCTTCGACCGACGAAAGTGTCGCTTCCATCGCCGGCGCTCCACCGCCGCGACCGGTTCGCAGAGTTCATACCGTCCATCTTGCCGGACGCGCAACGTACCCGCGGTGACTGCCGCCTCAAGTCCAGGCACCAGCGCCTCAGCGAAATGGCCTGACTGCGCCTCGAAGATCCTGCTGGCCCGACCGCGAGACTCCGGACGCAGCTCGCCCTGATAGCAGACCTCGAGGAGTCGACGGCCGAGGTCCGGAGCATCGAACGAGCCGGACATGTACGGAGCCATCCAGTGAATCACGCGCGCGTGCGCCCCGGAGACGACATCCTGCACCCACTCCCGCTCCGCATCGGACGCCGTCCACACGACTCCGATGCGCTGGACCATACGACCGAGCAGGAAGTGATCCGCGGGAGTGGGGCCGAGCGCCCGCTCGAAGTCCGACCGGGAGATGACGAGACACTTGGCGATCCCCAGCGCGCCCTCGTCCGGTACATACGCGATCACATTCGGCGCGAGCACCCTCGCCAGGACAGACATCAGTCCTGCGGGCCGACCGAGTTCATCGTGATTCGAGAGGGCGCGGTAGAAGGCACGGTACTCCTCGACGACCACGACGAAATCGAGGGCGCTATGACGGTCCGGGTTCGCCTTCAGCAGGCGCGAGCCATACATGAGGATCGCGCGGACGGACTCATCGCCCTGACCCGCCATGCGTTCGGCGAGGGCGAACGCCTCTGGCCACTGGCGCCCGGTCGCGTTGCTCACGCTTCGGCCGGAGCGTCGGACCTCATGTCAGCAAGCCGCTCGATCATGACCTCGCGAACCTCCTGCATGAAGTCCGCGGAGTCAGCCGTCGGGTCGGCCCACTCGAGCGTAGCCGCATGCTCGACACGACCTTCGAGATGGGAGAGGTCGGCGAGGAAGTTTTTTACGTGCGTGTTCTTCCAGTACCCGTCGACCACGAAGACATAGACGGTCCAGGCGCGCTCCTTGAGCACCTTCTCCATCCCACGCTTCCGAAACGTCCCGATGCTGCCGTCCTTCGTTCGTGTGCCCTCCGGAAAGATCGCGATCGGGACGTCGGAATTGCCTGCCTCATGAGCCATCGCGCGCGCCATTTTCAGCACATCTCGCGGGTTTGCCGTGGGGTCTACAGTCGGGTATTGATAGAGCCTGACCATATGCGAGATTAGCGGAATGAAGCGATGGTAGCGGGCCCTCGTGACGATGCGGGGATACCCGTCCACGACCGACTTCACCACCAGGGGGATGTCCAACACCGACTGGTGGTTCATGAGGATCAGGGTTCCGGGTTCGCACGGAACGACGCGAGCCGGGAATTGGATGGAGGCGCCCCCGACCTTGCGCAGGGGAAGGGTTACGACCACGGCCATCGCATTGATCCATCGGCCGAGGACCGGGATCCGGGAGGACGGGCGGAGTTTCACCCAGGGTGAAATGACGAACCGCTGCACCAGATCGCACAAGAGTACCGACAGGCAGACCAGCAGCAGTGCGAGGTACCCTCGAAGCCTGGACACGTCTCTCTTGGCGATGGATAGAAAACAAAGTCGACGCGGGAAGGGAAGCGTAACCGCGCCCGCCGAACCTACAAGAAGAAGATCTCAGACATGAGCGATTCGGAGAACACGTATTACGGATACGACATGTGTGTCGGCGGGTATTTCGAGATGCCGACCGCTGACGCTCGCAAGCTCCTGCCCAGCCACCTCGAGCCCCTCGAGGTTCAGCACGAGCGGAGCATCCTGGCCATCACCGCGTTCCACTTCAATGAAAGCATGGTCGGGGAGTACGACGAGATCGTGCTGGCAGTGGTCGTGCCTCCAATGGTCGAGCCGGGGAAGCCGCTCCCAAAGGCCGCGTTCTTCCCGTTCATGGTCGGGACCTCCACACCGGAGTCGCGGGCTCATGCGATCGAGCGCTGGCGCCTGCCGCACTACATGAAGGACGTCGACATCGACTTCGCCGAAAGCGAGGACGAAATGGTCGTCACGGTCAGCGACGAGGGTCAGCCCGTACTCGAGATGACGGTCACGTCGCACGATCGAGGCACCGCCGCGAACACCTACATGTGCTTCACGGTCGACCCCGAAGACCGCTTCAAGGTCAACATCCTCATGGAGGCCTCGCATACCGAACACGAGGAGGAGACCGGGACGCTGACGCTGCATGAGCATCCGATGACGGAGGGTCTTACCATCGACGATGTGAACACCTATCCCTTCCGCGAGGAGTGGTACGGGAAGGGTCTGCAGACGTTCGACAAGATGGTCGACTTCTGAGCGCTCGACGCTTCTTTGTCATCTTCAACCCCGCATCCGGGAGAGGGCGCGGGGGCAAACGGATCGATGCCTATCGGTCTCTGATGGACGAGGCTCTTGGCGACGTCACGTACGGCGCCACGACCCGCCCCGGTGAGGAGCGGGACCTCGCAGAGCGCGCCGTGGAGGACGGCTATGACGTGGTCGTCGCAGTCGGAGGGGACGGCACGTGGAGCAACGTGGCGGACCGGCTGGTCGCCAGCGGTCGAGAGGACGTCGCGCTCGGTATTCTGCCGAGCGGCACGGGCAACGACTTCGGTCGCAATTTCGGCTACGATCCGCGGAATCCGGAAGACGCCGTTCGGGTGCTCGCTGAAGGCCACACGCGTTCGATCGACGTCGGGCGCGTCGATACGCTCAGCGCCTCGGAACACCATCCGGATCGATGGGAGCCTCGACACTTTCTGAACCTCATCGGCTTCGGCTTCGACATCGCTGTCATCGACGCCGCCAAGGACGCCCGCTTCCTTCGCGGGGAGCTGCTCTACAAGATCACGGCCCTGCAGCAGCTGTTCCGATTCGCGGGCCTGCATGCCCGGGTCGAGCCCGCATCCGGTGAGGCTCACGAGCGTCATCACCTCATGTTGACCGTCTCGAACGGTCGGTACTTCGGCGGAGGATTTCCGATCGCCCCGGGGGCGACCGTGGACGACGGACTGCTTCACGCGTGCCTGATCGGTGACGCTTCCGGATTCACCCGGATGAAGCTGTTCAATGCGGCCGAACGCGGGCAGCACGTGGCATCTCCACTCGTGGACATGGTGGATGACAAGGCCTTCCGACTCTCTTTTCGGGAGGCGCCACGCTTCGAAATGGACGGCGACGTGCGTACCTCGGAGACCTCCATCGTCGAGGTGCGATCTATGCCGGGCGCGCTCAAGGTACTGGCGCCCGCCGCCTAGGGCCCTGCGATCCGACCCTGCCGGGTCGGCGCAGATGCGTGACGCCGACCGGCCTGGCGTCACCGAAAAACCTTGGCGAGGCTCGGTCCTGGCACGTACTTTGCGGCACAAAGTGCCGCTTACCAGTCCTTGATGGTTATCCGTCTGATGAGTTCCCCCGCCCCACAACTTCACGACCCGGATCGCCAGCCGATCGCGCTGCACGACCGGGCGATGGACAACCTCCGCTACATCCGCGAGACGATGGAGCGGTCCGGTTCGTTCACTCACGTATCCGGAGCCGGTGGTGTCGCCATGGGTATCGTGGCGCTGATCGCCTCCGGTTTCGCGGTGACCGCGTCGTCGGAGGTGGTTTGGCTCGCCGTGTGGTTCGAGGCAGCGGCCATCTCCCTCGCGATCGCCGTCTACAGCCTCGCTCGAAAGTCTAGGTCGGAGGGCATGAGCCTCCTGACCGGACCGGGCCGGCGGTTCACCTGGAACGTGATTCCACCCATGGCCGCCGGCGCGGTCCTGACCTTCGTGCTGCTTCGCGTCGGTGCGATGGATCTCCTGCCCGGGACGTGGCTCTTGCTCTACGGGACGAGTGTGGTGACCGGGGGGTCGTATTCGGTTCGTTCAGTACCGCTCATGGGCGCCGCGTTCATGCTCGCGGGCGCCTGCGCTCTGATCACACCCACGGCATGGGGTGATGCCTGGATGGCTGCCGGCTTCGGTGGACTCCACATCGTCTTCGGTGTCGTTATCTGGAGGAAGCATGGTGGCTAGGCAGACCGGGGCCCACCGGGCCGAAATCGAACCCGGCACGACCGGATCCCTGGGCGCCATCGACGGTGCCTCGGAAGCGCTCGAACTGGATCGGCTCATTCACGAGCGGGCGCGCCTGGGCATCGTCAGCGCCCTCGCCGTGAACGGATCTCTGACGTTCACGGATCTACGCGATCTGCTCGGCATCACGGACGGAAACCTGAAGTCCCACGCGAGCAAGCTTGAGGACGTCGGCTACATCCACTGCACGAAGTCATTCGAGGGCCGGACACAGAAGACCGAGTACGAGCTCACGCCGACCGGCCGCGACGAGCTCGAGGCTTACCTGGGGCACATGGAAGCGATCATCCAGGCCACCCGCGATTCCACGGAGGGGTGAGACGATGACCGACCTGCACGTCGCGATCATCATGGACGGGAACGGGCGCTGGGCAATCGCTCGTGGACGTCCTCGCAACTGGGGGCACCGTCAGGGTGCCGAGTCGGTGCGAAGCGTCGTCCGCGCCGCGCCGGATCTTGGTATCCGCACGCTGACGCTGTACGCGTTCTCGTCGGATAACTGGAAGCGACCTTCATCCGAGGTATCGGTCCTCATGAAGCTCTTCGGACGATATCTCCGGTCGGAGGTCGAGGAACTGAGAGAGAACGGGGTGCGTCTGAAGGTCGTTGGGCGCCGAGATCGACTGGCACCGGCGCTGGTCAAAGCGATCGAGCGCACAGAGGCGCTCACCGCGCACTGCGATCGACTCGAACTCCGCCTCGCTGTGGACTACTCGAGCCGTGACCTCATGCTCGAGGCCGTGCGCAGTGCCGCCTCTGCCACGGACATCGATCGCAAGGACCTGTCGACGCTGCTGGGCGAAGCCATGAACGGGGACGGCCGGGCACCGGACGTGGACCTTCTCATCCGAACGGGCGGTGAGCGACGGCTCAGTGACTTCCTTCTCTGGGAATGCGCTTACGCTGAGCTGTACTTCACTCCGGTCATGTGGCCGGACTTTCGAGGGACGCACCTGGCCGCGGCCCTCGAGGAATTCCGGGCCCGGGACCGACGCTTCGGTGAGGTCGCCGTTGCCTCCTGACCCAAGAGCGGCCGAGTCAGCCTGATGCGCGCATAAGTTGCGTGCGGGCGATTGGCACCTCAGAATGCACCGTCGCAAAAGTCGAAAGGAGTGAGTATGTCAGACGTGGTGTCCTGGAACCTCCAGCTCTCCGTGATCGACGGAAAGCTGGATGACGCACGGTTGTTGATGGCCGAGATGGTTGAGGCGACGAACCACGAGGCGGGGGCTGTCGTCTATGAGTGGTTTCTGAGCCCGGACGGAACCAGCTGCCACATCAACGAGCGATATGCTGACTCTGCCGCGACGCTCGAGCATCTCGGAAACTTCGGGGCGAATTTCGCCGAGCGTTTCCTTGCCTGCTTCGCACCGACCGGATTGCACGTGTACGGAGAGCCCAGTGACGAGGTCCGGGGCGTGCTCGACGGTTTCGGCGCAGTCTATATGGGCACCCTCGGGGGCTTCGCACGCTGAACCCGGGGCGCACCCGGCGCTCGCAAGCGATTCTGTGTGCGGGATCAGGCGGGCGTGCCCCGCCTACGCGGAACCCGGATCTCCGTCGATGAGGCGATCCGGCTCGTTCTCCCCCTGAAGGGGTGAAGCCGCGCGCCGGGCGACGACGAGGCTAGCGGCGCCCGCGCCCGCACCGAGAAGCGGAAGGAAGGTGAACGCTTCCACCACACCGGTGAAGTTCTCCCCGGCCAGCGTAGTCAGACCAACCAGCGTCGCCGCCAGGACGAGGCCACCGAGCGCACCCATGCCCGCTACACGGGGAAGGGACAGGCGGTCGAACGACATCGTGCGGCCGGCGATCGCGAGGACCGTGGAGAACGTCACGCCGATGGCAAACCCCCATGCGGTTCCCGCGAGGATGCCAAAGAACGGGTCCTCGGTATCCAGCCGACCCAGCACGGCGGCCAAGACGGTGAGCACTGCAAAGAAGCCGCCACCGATAACGGCAAACGTCGTCCCCATCCCGAGGATGCCGCGAATGACACGCGTCCAACCACTCATCGAGCGCTCCGGATCATCCCTGCTTCAGGAGCCAGATTAGATCACGGTCCGCCCTGGAGCGAGTCTCCACCGCCGACGTTCTCAGGTGTGCTCCGCTTCGAGATCGAGGAGCCGCTGCTTTCGCCATAGACCTCCTCCGTACCCCGTCAGCTTTCCATCGGCCCCAACGACCCGGTGACACGGGACCACGATGGCGATCGCGTTCATCCCGTTGGCACGTCCCACAGCGCGCACGGCTGCGTCGCGGCCGAGTGAGCCCGCCACGTCGGCATAGCTCCGCGTAGAGCCGTAACCGATCTCGATCAACGCCTGCCAGACCTCCCGCTGAAAATCGGTGCCACACAGTTCAAGGGGCAGGTCGAATGCGGCGCGCTCTCCCGAGAAGTACTCGCTGAGCTGCCGAGCCGTCTCGTCGATGACCGCGTTGGTGCCCGGGACGAAAACGCTATCGAGGACTTTGCGGATTCTTTCGATCTGCGCGGGTAGCAAGCGTCGGTCGACGAACTCCAGAAGACAGAGCGCATCTTCGGTCGCCCCCACGAGCATGAGGCCCAGCGGTGTAGTGATCCGGCGAACATGGACGACGTTCGCACCGTCGAGGCGGGTCGGAGCGCTACCGAAGTACCGACGGAAGGCCTCCTGGAAGCCGGAGAGAGAATCCCACCCGGATTCGAACGCAGCCCGACTGACACCATCCCCGACCCGGACCTGGCCGAGTGCCGCACCGAGCCGTCGAGCACGACTGTATGCCTGGAACGTCATTCCATGATGCTTCTTGAACCAGCGTCGGACTCGTTCGGGGTTGATGCCCCGAGCACGCACGTCCTGATCGGTCCAACGCCGAGCGGGATCGCGCTCCAGGTCGTCGAGCAATGGGCGTAACCAGTCCGGGGGTGTACCCGTCGCCTCCAGTGGGCGACACCGACGGCAGGGGCGATACCCGGAAAGCAGTGCCTCACGTGGGGTCCCCACGAAAGAGATGTTCTCACGCAAGGGTTTCCGAGCCGGACACACGGGTCGACAGAAGATCCCAGTCGTGTGCACGCATGTGACGAACACGCCGTCGTACGAGGCGTCACGACCGAAGAACGCCTCGATCATGACGGATTCCGGGGGCAGGTCTCGAGTCATCATGCGACCAATCTCACCGGCATGTGCCCACGCCTCCACCGAAAACTCGACACCGAATTCTGGGTCGCACGCCATCCGCCTGCCACCCCCGAGCACGCGTCCACGTGCTGCCCTCTACGTCTTTCGACGACGGCGCATGACGTAGAGCAGTGGCCCTGTACGCTTGACGAAAGACCACGCGTCTACGTCAACGCACGCTTGCCCGTGACGCATGCTACGGACATTCTCACGACTCTGGAACCCGGTGGCATCATCGCGGAGGCATCCCATCCACGTCCCACGCACACCGATCGTCGGCCCACTCGGAGCCTCGGATCACCTTCCGCTGGTCGGTCGGTCCGGCGAACTGGCCCGTCTCGAGGAGCTTCTGGAGGAGAAGGACGGCCCTCGACTCATCTTCGTTCGTGGTGAGGGGGGTGTGGGCAAGACCCGTATCGTCTCAGAGCTTGCCGGGAGGGCCGAGGGACGCGGGTGGGCGGTCGCGCACGGTCGCGCGTACCCGGTCGAGGCTGGCACGCCGTACGCGCTCTTCTCGGACGCCTGGCTCCCCATTCTCAACGGGATGGACACGAACGCGCTGCGGGTCCTCAGCCGTGGGAGTGAGGCGGAGCTGAGGTGCCTCTTTCCCGCCATGGCGGCCGGAGCCGACGCCCCGGGCGTCGAATCAGGAGACCCCGAGGAGTTGCGGACCCGCATCCTCTGGAACTTCGCGGAGTTCGTGAAACGCTACGCAGGACGAACGCCGCTTCTCCTGGTGCTGGAAGACCTCCAATGGGCGGACGAGTCCTCGATCGAACTCGCCCACTTTCTCGCGCGCCAGGTCACCGGCCACCCGGTGGTCGTGGTCTGCACGTACAGGGAGCAGGCAAGAGACGGGGCACGCACGCTGGTGCAGGCGGAACGTTCCCTCGCGTCCGTAGGAGCGGCCGAGGTGCTCTACCTCGAGCCCCTGTCGCGCGATCAGGTCGACGAGCTCGTCTCCCGCACCTTCGGCGTGGATGGTCAGGTTACACGGGACTTCACCGCGATCCTGTACGGATGGACCCGGGGGAACGCCTTCTTCGTCGAGGAGATCCTGAAGGCACTCATTGCCTCTGGTACACTCCGGTATGAGCTCGGCACGTGGATCGGATGGGAGGCCCACGAGTTCGACATGCCGAGCTCGATCCGGGATGCCATCCTCAACCGGGTCGCCGGCTTCACCCACGATGAACAGCGCGCGCTCGAGATGACCGCGATGGTCGGGGCACCGGCAAGCTTCGGACTGCTCGAGTCGATCACGGGGATGGAGCCGGACGCACTGCTCTCGGCTGTAGAGGGTGTCTGCGCCGCCGGGATACTCCACGAGCGGGCTGAAGGTGACGAGGTCGTGTACGAGTTCCGACACCCGCTCGTGAGACAGACGTTGTACGACGAGTTCGGACTGCAGCGCGCTCGCGTCATGCACGGCACGGTCGCCGAAGCCATGGAGCGGCACTACGGGCCGAGCGCGATCGAGCACGCTGACGAACTCGCGTACCATTTCGCCCGAACCGACGGGTCCCGTCTTCGAGGAAAGGCAGCGCGCTATCTCACGGCGGCGGGCACTCGCGCCCTGGAGCGACGCGCGGACTCCGAAGCGATCAGCTACCTGGAACGTGCACTGGAGCGGACACGCGGGGCGGAATCCGCGGAGAACGATCTGGGTCTCTCCGAGCGAGAGATCCTGCCCCTGCTTGCTCGTGCACACGCGCACGTCGGCCACTTCGACGAAGCTCAGGCGATATGGACGTCCGCGCTCCAGGCTCTCGATTTCGATTCCGTCGAATACCCGGGCGTGTGTCGCGCCCTCGCCCTCACCGACGTATGGCGCGGCGACCACGACGCGGCGATGACCAATCTGGCCGCCGGGTTAGCGTCAGCTCGCGCATCCGGTGACACGGCAGCCATCGTACGCATCCTCGTCGCACAGTCTCATGCGCTCCAGGAAGTCGGCCGCGGGGATGAAGCCCTGGCCGCACTCAACGAGGCGCTACCGATCGCGGAGGAGCTGCGCGACGCTCGACTCCTTGCTCGGGTCCACCGCGGGCTGGCCCTTCTACACGTGTGGGTGGGTCCACCTGAGCAGGCCGTCGAGCACGGGCAGATCGCCGTGCAGCTGGCGCAGCAGGTGGGGGACCTCTCCATCGAGTTCTGGGCCCGGTGGGGACTCGCCGTCCTGGGGGGGATGCGTGGTGACACCCGCTCGATGGGTCAGGCGATCGATGAGATTACATCTATTGCAGACAAGCTGCGGTCACCAGTGTTACGCCTCTGGGCGGCCGACATGGCGGTCGAACTGGAATTCGCTCGAGGTGAGTGGGACACAGGGATCACGCTCGGCGAGGCTTCGATCGAGATGGCCCGTGCGCTGAACCAGCGCACCCTGCTTCCCCGACTTCTCGTGTGGACGTCACAGTTCTACGGAGCACGAGGCGACATCGATCGTGCCGAGGCCCTGGTCCGGGAAGCGGTCGAGATCTCCGGCCTCGAGGACGGGTCGAAGCCGGTCGATGTGCACCAGGTCGTTCCCACGTACATCGGACTCGCACTTCATCACATCAACGTGGGCGACTTCGAGGATGCGATCGATGCTGCGGAGCGCGGATTACAGATCGCCGAGGGTACCGGATACATCCTGTGGGCGGTCCACAGGTTGCTGCCTGCGCTCGCCGAAGCGTGCCTCTGGGCCGGTCATATCGACCGCGCGGAGGAGGTCGGTCTTCGCATGCGAGCCCATGCAGAGAAGATCGACCACCGCCTGGGGATCGCATGGTCGGATGCGTGTGATTCCCTGGTGAAGTGGAAGCGGGGCGATCCTGCCGGTTCGGTCGACCTCATGTCGTCCGCGGTCGAAAAGCTGTCCGAGATCCCAATGATCTGGACGGCTACGCGGCTGCGTCGCCAACTCGCAGGACGGTACGCGGATATCGGTCGCCGGGAGGAGGCCCTCTCTGAGCTTCACCAGGTGCACGCTGTCCTGGTACAGGTGCGGGCGGGCCTCGAGCTGGAGAAGACGCGGCGTATGTATCGGGAGCTTGACGTGCGTCCCCCTCCCATAAGGTCGGAGGAGGGACCTCTCGGGCTCACGCCTTCCGAGTTCTCCGTAGCACGCCTCGTGGCTCAGGGCCTCAGCAACAAAGCCATCGGCCGAGAGCTGGACTGCGCCACGCGTACGGTCAGTACACACCTCTCCAACATCTACACAAAGCTGGACATCGGTGGACCCGGCGCTCGGATGCGTCTGAGCAATCTCGTGACGGAAGCCGGCCCTCCGGAGTAGCAGGTCCACCAGCTTGATGCCACTTCCGGTGGCGCGATCTTATCAGGGTGACTCTGGCCAAACCGCTCCCCCGCATGTCGCACCCAACTCCGGACCCATCCCCGACCGTGTTCACGCCGATCACGGTACGCACGTCCGAGCTCGATTCCTTCGGACATGTGAATCACGCGGTGTACCTGACGTATTTCGAGCACGCCCGCTTTCACGCTCTCAAGGAAGCGGGGTTCGACTGGGGTGTCCTTGATGAGCGAGGCTGGGCGATTTTCGTCGTTCGCATCGAAGTGGACTATCTCGCAGAAGCAAAGCGAGAGGATGAGCTCCTGATTCGGACCCGGGCGCACTCCTTTCGACGGACAAGCATGCTGTTGGCTCAGGACATCCTACGGGACGATGGCACCGGCACGGTGGTGGCCAAGGCAATGGTGACCGCCGTCTGGATCGGACCGAACCGAAAGCCGATTCGCGTGCCGGAAGAGGTTCGTGAAGGTCTGACTGCCCCGCGCGGCTAGATTCCGCCAAGGCCACCCCGACCCTTCTCGCACGCCGAACGGAATCAGTCCATGACCGACCGAGATGAACTCCGCGAGCTCCTGATCGAACGATCCGTCCGCCTGGGCGATTTCACTCTCGCCAGTGGTGCGAAGTCGGACTACTACATCGATGCTCGCAGGACCACGATGTCGGCCGAGGGTCAGCGCCTGGTCGGCCGCGTGGCATACCACGCGATCCGAGAGCACGGCCTCCGGCCGACGCACGTCGGAGGGCTCACCATGGGCGCGGATCCGATCGCGTATGCCATCGCGCATGTCAGCGCGATCGAAGGTGCCGTCATCGATGGTTTTTCCGTGCGGAAGCGCGCCAAGGAGCACGGAACGGGTCAAAGGATCGAGGGAGGACTCCCGCAAGACGCCCGAGCCCTCATGGTGGAAGACACCATGACGACCGGGCGAAGCACGCTTCAGGCGGTGGAGGCGGTGCGAGCGCTCGGAGCGGACATCGTGGGCGTGCTCACGCTCGTGAACCGCTCCGAAAACGCCGAGGCGTTCTATCAGGCACAGGGCCTGCCGCTGATCTCGATCTTTACCGGCGCCGAGTTGGTTGAGGCCGCGCGGGCAGCCTCACAATAAATCTCTCGCCAGTCGCTCTGATATCGGAGTTCTCGATCTAGTCGATCAACCGCAGCGGCATGACCAGGCACAGGTAGTCTGCGGCGTCGTCACCCGCCGGCTCGATCGTCGCTGCACGCTCAGGGGCCTTGAATGCGAATTTCACCTCGTCCGACGGGATATGCCGTAGTACTTCGAGGAGGTAATTCGCGTTGAAGCCAATCTCCAGCTCCTCTCCATCGTAGCCGACTTCCATCTCGTCGTGGCCCTCGCCCAGGTCGGGCGTGAGCACGTTGAGGTGCACCCGGCCCGACTCGAAGCGAAGCCGGATTCGGTGCGTCTGGTCCGATGCGACAACCGCCATCCGCCGAACCGCCGACGCAAACGCCTTCTTGTCGATGATGGCGATCTTGTCGTTGTCCTTCGGAATGACCTGATCGTAGTTCGGATACGTCCCTTCGATCAGGCGCGTATAGATCTCCGTCGTGTCAGCTCGGAAGCCGAGGTGATTGCCGCTACGCGCCACCTCGAGTGAATCATCGTCCTTGAAGAGGCGCTGCACCTGCGAAAGCGCAGCCGGTGGGACGATAAAGTCCGCGGAGGGTGTCCCCGTCGGAGCTACGGTCACGCCCATACGGGCGAGTCGGTGCCCATTGGTTGCCACCATCTTCATTTCGCCGTCACGAAGCTCCCACAGAACCCCGTTCAGGATCGGCCGACTCTCCTCGGTCGAGACTGCGAACGACGTATGATGGATCAGACCATTCAGATTCTTCCCGGTCACGGAGATTCCGTCCGAGAAGTCGACCTCGGCGAGGGTCGGGAATTCATCTGCCGGGAGACCGTTCAATTTGAAGCGGCTCGCACCACAGGATAGTTCGATCTGGTCTCCACGAGTCGTGATGTCGACCGGCTGATCCGGAAGTTCGCGAGTGATCTCCTGGAGTTTTTTACCCGGAGCGGTGAGGCTACCTGACTCCTTCACGTCCGCGAGAACTTTGACGCGCACGGCCACGTCGAGATCCGTGCCGCTCATCCACACACCATCGTCGGACGCTTCGAACAGGATATTGGAGAGCACCGGGAGCGTCGTCTTCGAGGGAATGCTGGCCGAGACGGCTGCAAGCCCGTTGTGAAGGTTCTGCCGTGTGATGGTGAAGTTCATCGGGAGGACGCTCCTGACAGCCGATTCGGGGTGATGACGGTGGCGGGACGGGTTTTCACACGCCCAGGATACTATCTCTCTTTAGATACAAAATACATAGTCGTAGTAGGGCCTGTGGATGTGTGGAACGGCAGCAGTGCAACGTTCCGACATCCCAGCAATTCCAGGCTCTTTTGACCTGATCCGGGACGTCAGATCGGGTGTGGAAAGCCGTGTGTTGTTTCGGAAGAGAACAATGCTCGGTGCCGGGGAACGTGGGAAACCTGACAGTTTTCCACACGTTTCCACATCAATACTGGAAAGGACCTGAGCTGTCGCCGCGGAGCTCCGCCAATACATCCTCGACTCGACCACGGAAGTCGTCATCTTCACCCATCCTCGACTCGACTTTCCGGATCGAGTACAGCACGGTCGAGTGATCCCGACCGCCGTAGATCTCGCCGATCTGCTGGAGCGGTGTACCGAGAAGTTCCCGAACTACGTACATGGCCACATGTCGTGCCTCGGCGATGTTCCTAGACCGAGACTTCGAGGCCAGGGCCTCTGGACGGACCCGCCACCGGTTCGCCACGAGTCGGGTGATTCGGTCCGGCGAAGCGATCGGAGCGCGGTCCTGCTGCTCGAGCCGCCTCAACGCGAGTACGCGTTTGGAGAACGGGAGGGTGATGTCTTCGCGCCACACGGATGACACGGCAAGGAGCTTGAGCACGGCTCCTTCCAGCTCGCGGACCGAGGAGGAGCACGAGTGCGCAATGTAGTCGATCACCTCATCTGCGAGCACGAGCCCTTCGTCTTCGGCCTTGGTGCGCAGGATGGCCATGCGCGTCTCGTAATCAGGCGGGCGGAGATCTACGACCAGCCCCCACTCGAACCTCGATACCAGACGTTGTTCGAGACCTTCCATTTCTCGCGGCGGCCGATCACTTGTGACTACGATCTGTCGCTGCGCGTCGTAGAGGGTGTTGAAGGTGTGGAAGAATTCCTCCTGCGTGCTCTCCTTGCCCCTCAGGAAGTGCACGTCATCGACCAGGAGCAGATCGATCTCGCGGTACCGCGCCCGAAAACGGTCGGTCGCCCCCATTCGGATCGCTTGAATGAGTTCGTTGGTGAACTGCTCTGAAGAGACGTAGGCGACACGACGGTGGGGGTCGACGCTCAGAGACGCATGCCCGATCGCGTGCATCAGATGGGTCTTGCCCAACCCGACCCCGCCGTAAAGGAAGAGCGGGTTATAGAGTTGTCCCGGATTGTCCGCGACGGCCCGACCGGCGGCGTCTGCAAGCTGGTTGTTTCCCCCAACGACGAACCGATCGAATGTGTATCGACTGAAGAGTCCCGGGTCCGTGAGTGGGACGCTTCGGGGCGGCGTGGTGCCCACCCGGGCGGAAACCTCCGGCGAAGCGTTGTGTGCCCTCACGGGCTCCCCGGCCGAGGAGGGCGTCTCGCCCGGCGCTCCGGTCTGCGCGAAGGCGTCCGTTGGGGAGTCGACACGAACCGACGGAACGGTGGGGTCCTGGATCGAGGAGGAGGCGCGCACCGTGAGGGTAACCGTGCCACCGAGCATGCCGGTCGCCGCCTCGATGATGAAGTCGCCGTATTTGTCCTCGAGCCATTCCGCGTGGAACGGGCTCGGCGCTTCTACGATGAGCTCACCCGCGGACACGGCGACACATCGTGCTCCCGCGATCCATGTCTGGTACGCGTGCTCGGGAATCCGCTCGTGAACCTCCGCGCGAATGGCGGCCCAGACGTCCTCGGCGGTCAGCTCCACACTACCGTCCTGAACCCATGCTCAAGCCCCGACTCAACGTGCTGAGGGTCGGAGATCGGGTTGGACTGTAAAGCATCGCGGCGCGCTTTCTCAAGTCGTGGTCGGGGCCTCGAAGTAGCCTCGATTCTTGCGAGGGGCGTCGAAGCTACCGAGGCCTTCCGGAAATGTCAAAACGCCCGAAAAGGCCCCGAATCAAAGGGGTTTTGGTCTTTTTCCACAGGCCGAGCGTTGACCATTTCGGGCGCCGCCAGCTATCTTTTCAAGCTCGTCTCTAAACGCAGTACAACCATGAATCGGGCTGGCAGGAATGAAGCCGACATACAAGCCGCGCAACCGCAAGCGGGTGAACAAGCACGGGTTCCGGGCCCGGATGAAAACGGCGGGTGGGCGCAGGACGCTCAACCGGCGCCGGAAACGCGGCCGCACTCAGCTGGTCGTCAAGGTCGGCGGCAAGTAGGAACCGCAGACTCGAACCGGGCCGAAGCGCTCCCCAGGGGAGCACGGATTCGACTCGGCTCGGAGATTCGTGAACTACTGGAGCGGGGGAAGCGGAAGAGGACCCGTCATTTGGACGTCTTCTTCTCTGCTTCTCCCGTTTCGCATTCCCGCCTTGGACTCATCGTGCCGAAGCACGGCCACTCGATCGTGGAGCGAAATCTCGTGAAGCGACGTCTGCGGGAGATCGGGCGTCGTCGCGCACTCCCGGCACTCACCGGCGGGTCGCGCCCGGCGGACCTGCTGGTCCGTGCGAGGAGAGATGCGTACGGAGTGGAGTACTCGGTCCTGGAGGTAGAGGTCATGACAGCGGTGGAGGCGTGGTGCTGCGGCGAGCTCTGATCGGGGTCGTCCGATTCTATCAGGCGGCGATCTCACCGTGGACTCCGCCGTCGTGCCGCTTCACGCCGACGTGCTCGACGTACGCGATCGAGGCGTTGGAGCGTTACGGTGCCGCCCGTGGGGGTTGGCTTGCTCTGCGGCGCATCGGCCGATGCCATCCCTGGGGAGGAAAGGGCTTCGATCCGGTGCCTGCTCCCCTGACTCATGAACAACGGACGCTCGAGGATCGTACCGAGAGAGGCCGTCTCACAGGTCTGACGTTCTGATGAAGACCGAAGCTCGTTTCCTTCTCGCCGTGTTTCTCATGCTCGCGGTCCTCGTGGGCACGAACCGGCTGTTCCCGCCACCTCCCATGGAGGACTTGGGCGCGGCCGGTGATTCGGTCGAAACCACGGAGCCATCGGGTCTGCCCCCCGGGGTCGTCGATGCGGGCGTGCCCGACGTGGATCCGTCGGTGGCGACGGATGCTCCGGGTCAGGATGCGGTGGGGCCGGCCCAGCCGGCCGAAGAACGTGTACGGGTGGTGGATGTCGTGGTGGAGGGCCCCCTGTATCGGTACACGTTCACGACACTTGGAGCCCGTCTGGCGTCGGCGGAACTCGTCGAGTTCGAGGCGATCAACCGAGGCGGGCCGGTCGAACTCATTCCGGATGGTGTGTCCCCGTATCTGGGAAGCAAGGTGGTCGTCGGTCAGGACACCGTCGATTTGTCCGGGATGGCGTTTCAGGTCGAACCGGAGGACGGACTGCGCCTGAACGCGGGCGATGCTCCCCGCGGTCTGAGCTTCGTCTACGAGCACCCGACGAGTGAATTTGCGCTGCGCGTGAACTACACCTTCGACCCCGACGATTACACGATCGGTGTTAGCGGTTCGCTCGACGGGGTGGATCGCGCGCTTCTGGTGACCGACCTGGGTGAGGGGATCGCGTACGCAGAGGCTGATTCGGCGCTGGAGCAGCGCTCAATGGCGTACGTCTTCAACCATCTCCAGGACGGCATCCGGTCGACGATCCTCGACAAGGCGGAACCAACGGTGGTCGAGGGCCCGCTCGTCTGGGCGGCGTTCCGCAGCAAGTTCTTCGTCACTGCCGTGCTCTCGGGTTCGTCCGATGAGCTCGTGGACGACGCCGGGTACCTCGGTGGGCTGCTGGTGCGGCCGGCCGAGTTGCCGGAGCGCGTCCGGGTCGGGGCGGCTCGCACGGTATCGCAGGGAGAGACGTACTCCTACCGGCTCTTCATGGGACCGCAGCAGTACGCTCTGCTCTCGTCACTGGGTGATGGAATGGAGGAGGTGAACCCCTACGGGTGGCGCTTCTTCCGGCCGATCATTCGACCCTTCGTATCGATCATCATGACCGTGCTGACGTTCCTCCATGACCAGTTCAGTCTGGGTTATGGATGGGTGCTGATCGTGTTCGGGGTCATGATGCGCGTGGTGCTATTCCCGCTGAACCACAAGGCCATGAAAGCGCAGTTGCGCAACATGGCGGTACAGCCGCTCGTGAAGCAGATCCAGGACAGGCACAAGGACAATCCGGAAAAGCTCCAGAAGGAGATGATGAAGCTGTATAAGGAGCACGGCTTCAATCCGCTTGCGGGCTGTCTACCGATGCTGCTCCCGTGGCCCGTCCTGATCGCGCTCTTCTTCGTCTTCCAGAACACGATCGAACTGCGTGGTGTGCCGTTCCTGTGGCTGCCTGATCTGTCGGCAAAGGATCCGTTCTACATCCTTCCGGTGATCCTCGCGGTCTCGATGTTCCTGATGCAGTGGATCAGCCTGCGGTCGATCGACACCGACAATCCGCAGATGAAGATGATGATGTACATCATGCCGCCCATGATGCTCTTCATCTTCATGAACCTCGCCAGCGGCCTGAACCTTTATTACGCCACGGCGAACATCGCGACGCTGCCTCAGCAGATTTGGATCGCTCGTGAGCGGGCCCGGATGAAGCAGGGGCCGCCGCTCACGCTGGACATCAGCGACTAAGCTGCGGGACAGGTAGGGGGATCGAGTGAGTATCGACGTCGACACGATCGTCTCGCTGTCGACGCCCCCGGGGGTCGGCGCTCTGGCCGTCGTCCGTCTCAGCGGGTCGGACGCGGGGGCGGTGCTTTCGGCCCTGCTCGAGAGCAGCGTCGGGCTGCCGGAGGTCAGGACGCCTGGGCTTCGTCGGTTGATCGATCCCGACTCCGGAGAGGTCATCGACGAAGCCGTCGTGACTCTCTATCGGGCGCCCGCGAGCTACACTGGCGAGGAGATGGTTGAGCTGTCCTGCCACGGCGGATGGCTGATTCCGGAGATGATCGTCGACGCGTGCGAGAGGGCTGGAGCACGCAGGGCGGAGCCGGGTGAGTTTACGCGCAGGGCGTACTTGCGCGGGAAGCTGGATCTGATTCAGGCTGAGGCGATCGCAGACCTGATCCATGCACGCAGCAGGGCACTTCATCGGGCGGCTGTCGTGCAGATGGAGCGTGGGCTGTCGCATCGTGTGTCCGCTCTTCGAGAAAGGCTCGTGCGTGTGGAGGCGTTGCTGGCGCATCACGTGGACTTTCCGGAAGAGGACGAACCGCCGGTTCCGATCGCGGCCGTGATCGATCAGGCTGCCGCAATGATCGCCGACATCGATACGATGCTCGCCAGTGCTCCGGAGGGTGAGCTGCTTCGGGAGGGGGCGCTGCTCGTGTTCGCCGGCCGTCCCAACGCGGGTAAGTCGTCACTCTATAACGCGCTGCTGGGAGAGGAGCGGGCCATCGTCACCGAGGAGCCGGGTACAACCCGTGATGCGCTCGAGGCGGCGGTGCAGCTGGGAGGTTTCCCCTTTCGGCTGGTGGACACGGCCGGACTGCGTGATCCGGCAGGACGGATCGAGGAGATGGGGATCGAGATTGCCCGGGGGTATCTGGAGCGGGCGGACGCGGTTCTGTACTGCATCCCCGCGGATGAAGCGGTGAGCGACGACGACGTGCGATTCCTCTCGGAGGGTGCTTCTGCGCCTGTGGTCCTGGTGCGGACGAAGTCGGATCTGATCGATGAGGACGTGCGCCCGCTGGAGGATGTGGGGCAGGAAGAGTGTTCCATGGCCGGCCGGGTTCGGGTGTCCATCGAGAGCGGGGCGGGTCTGGATCAGTTGAAACAGCTGCTCCCGGAGCTTGTCTATCGGCGGATCGTCACCTCACAGCCCGATGTGCCCGTCCTGACTCGATCCCGACAGTCGAGGTCTCTTCGCACAGCCCGGGCGGAGGTTGTGGCGTTCCGGGAGGGTCTGGAGGCGGAGCTGCCGGCCGAGATCGCGGGGACGCATTTGCGTTCGGCGGAGTCCGCGCTGGAAGACCTGCTCGGCACGGTGTCGACCGATGATATCCTGGATGTCGTGTTCCGTGAATTCTGCATTGGGAAGTAAGAATGGGTAGGTCGGGGGAGGCGTCCGTGTGCATGGGGTACCTGATCGGGGGTCGGGTGCAGGGTGTGGGGTTCCGCTGGTGGACAGCCCGCCAAGCCGAGTCAATGGGAGTTGCGGGTACGGTGCGGAACATTTCGGATGGCTCTGTCGAGGTCATGCTGTTGGGTGACGCCGAGTTGGTGCAGCGCATGAGGCGAGACTTGGAAGAGGGCCCCCGGTTCGCGAGGGTGGATGGAATTGCAGAGATTCCATGCACGCTCGACCCCGGTACCACCGGTTTCTCCATCCTCTGAGACTCGACCGAACATGCGCAGTCGCTACGACGTCCTCGTCGTGGGAGGAGGACATGCCGGGGCTGAAGCCGCAGCCGCTGCTGCCCGGGCTGGTGTCCGTACGCTCCTGATCTCACCCGATCTTTCCCGGATCGGTCAGATGAGCTGCAATCCGGCCATTGGGGGTGTGGCGAAGGGTGTGGTCGCTCGTGAGGTCGACGCACTGGGCGGTGTGATGGGTCAGGCTACGGATGCTTCACGGATCCAGTTCCGCATGTTGAACCGGTCCAAAGGACCCGCCGTGTGGGGTCCACGCGCACAATGTGATCGGTCGATGTACCCGATCGTGGTGCGACGTGTGCTTGATGGGCTCCCCATGCTGGACCTCTTCCAGGACATGGTCGCCGACCTGCTCGTCGATGGGGGTCGTGTCGCTGGTGTTCGGACGCGGGGCGGACTGGAATTCCTGAGCGAGTGTATCGTCATCACCACGGGCACGTTCCTCCGTGGGCGTATCCATGTCGGCGGTGAGGCGGGTGTTGAAGCGGGCCGCGCAGGGGAGGCTCCCTCCGTGGAGCTGGCGGAGGGTCTCGAGGGTCTCGGGCTGGAGGTGGCCCGCTTCAAGACGGGGACGCCACCCCGCGTCGATGGCCGATCGGTCGACTTCGGCAAGACCGAGCGTCAAGATGGAGATGACCTCGCATACCGATTCGCGGCTTATGCGCGAGAAGTGATTCCTGACCAGCTGCCGTGCTGGATCACGTACTCGGGTGATGGCCTCAAGGACGTTGTCACGCGCAATCTTCAGCGCAGCGCACTGTACGGGGGTGAGATCGCGGGACGGGGGCCCCGATACTGCCCCTCGATCGAAGACAAGATCGTCCGGTTCCCGAATGCTCCGCGGCATCAAATCTTCCTCGAGCCGGAAGGGCTGAACACGACCGAGCTCTATGTGAATGGTCTGTCGACGTCTCTCCCTGCGGACGTACAGCTCGAATTCCTGCGAACCATCCCGGGCCTCGAAGACGTGGTCATGACCAAGGTCGGCTACGCGATCGAGTACGATTACTTTCCGCCCCACCAGCTGAATCACTCGCTGGAGCTTCGGGCGACTCCGGGGCTCTTCCTGGCGGGACAAATCAATGGGACCACGGGGTACGAAGAGGCGGCAGGGCAGGGAATCGTCGCGGGCATCAATGCGGCACTTCGTGTCCGGGGCGAGGAGCCCTTCGTCCTGGAGCGTGATCAGGCCTACATCGGAGTCCTGATCGATGATCTCGTCACGAGAGGGGTCGACGAGCCGTATCGACTGTTCACGTCACGTGCGGAGTTCCGCCTTCTGCTCCGGCAGGACAATGCGCCCCGACGACTCGGCCTGCTGGCCCGGGATCGAGGGCTTCTGACCGAGAGTCAGGGCGAGGAACTCGATCGCCGAATCGTGGAGGAGGATCGGATTCTGGTGTGGTTCGGGGAGACGTCGGTGGGGCCTCAGGAGGTCGGGGCCATGCTCGAGGAGGTTGGCTCGAGCCCGATTCAGCAGAAGATGCGGGCGGTTGACCTGCTGAAGCGCCCCCGGGTCAGTGCGCGTTCACTTATCGCGCTGGCGGACGACCCTCCCCAGGGGGAACTCGCGGACGAGATTCTGGCCGCGGTCGAGGTGGAGCTGAAATACGAGGGTTACGTAGAGCGCGAGCGCGCACGAGCCATGAGGCTCAGGAGTCAGGCCACATTCCTCCTGGACGACGAACTACCCTATATGGACTTCGTCACGGTTTCGTGGGAGGCTCGTGAAAAGCTGAGTACGGTGCGCCCGGGGTCCCTGGCCCAGGCGGGTCGCATACCCGGTGTCTCTCCCGCCGACCTGCAGAACCTCATGCTCGAAGTGAGGAAGCTCCGCGCGAAGACCTGACCGACACCGTAAGCCGCTCTCACGATGCGTTGGGTTCATCACCGAAGTGTTTCACGTGAAACACAAGTACTCGATCGGATCGAGCGTGGACCTACCACCTGTAGTGTTTCACGTGAAACGAGTGGTCAGCGCCGTTGCATTTCCATGAACAGAGTCGCCGGGTCGTCGACCTCGTCCAGGTTGAAGTCCCAGTCGGTGGGCCCGTCGAGACGCACCACCGTGGTGGACGTGAACACGTAAGCCCGGGTAACGGGGTCTCCGTTGTTCGGTCGCAGCGTCAGTACGCCCTCGGCTACGTCCAGTGCTCCGAACTCCGTGAACGGTGATCCGCCGAAGGAGATCGTCGACTGGTAGTTACCGCTCTCGTAGATCGTGATGTACGACACGCCATTTTCGAGAAGATCCACGACGATCGACGTGTCGGCGACACTCCGAACCGTGAGTTCGGTGGCATCCCACGTGCCGACGAAGGCGTCCAGAAGAGGATTCGTGCTCGGTGTAACCGGGGTGTCACTGGATCCACACCCAGCGATGACTGACACCAGTATCAGGAGAAGAGCCCGTCGTCGTGCCCACCCCCGCATCTCGAAGCAACCTGCATTCCCTGAAACCACTGCAGAAACTCACTATTCTGTGGCGATTCGCCGCGTCTGGCCCAATCCCTGCGCAAAGCTCAAGTAGGCCCGCAGGCGGGTCAAGGATTTTTTCTGTTTCGTGCCGCCTCGGGTCACACCTATATTCCGCGCCCGCGGCGAACCTTCAACGCAGTCTGCATGTCCCACGTTATCGCAATCGCGAATCAGAAGGGTGGAGTCGGCAAGACGACCACCGCCATCAACCTCGGTGCCTCGCTCGCCGTGGCCGAGAAACGGACACTCGTTCTCGACATCGATCCTCAAGGGAATGCGACCAGCGGACTCGGGGTCGAAGACCGGTCGGCTCGGCCGAACATATATAAGGTTCTGATCGGACAGGCAGAGCTGAGCGACGCGATCGTCGAGCACGTTCATTTTCCGTACCTGGATGTCGTTCCCTCGACCCGAGACCTGGTCGGGGCGGAGATCGAGCTGGTATCCGCCTTCAGTCGCGAGACGATCCTCCGTCAGGCCCTCGAGACCGTGCGCGATCGGTACGACTTCATTCTCGTAGACTGCCCGCCGTCCCTCGGCCTTCTGACGGTAAACACGCTGACTGCTGCGGATTCGGTCCTCATTCCGATCCAATGTGAGTTTTATGCGCTCGAAGGCCTGAGCCAACTGCTGAACACGATCCGTCTGGTGCAGCGGGGCCTGAACCCGGGCCTCGACGTCGAGGGTGTGCTCCTGACCATGTACGACAAGAGGCTGAATTTGTCGCGCCAGGTCAGCGCCGAGGCGCGCGAGTACTTCGGCCCCAAGGTCTATCGGGCTGCGATCCCTCGAAACGTGCGTCTTGCCGAGGCGCCGAGCTTCGGGCAGCCGATCGTGCAATACGACGTGCTCTCGCAAGGGGCACAGGCGTATCTCGCTCTGGCAAACGAGGTCATCGAACGTCGCAGCCGAGCTGATGTGGCGGTCCCTGTGGGAGCCAGATCATGAGCCGAGACCGCCTGGGGAAGGGGCTCGGGGCGCTTCTCGGAGAATACCTCGAGCCCGAGGTCAGGGAGGGTGACGTTCGCACGCTTCCCCTGACGTCCATCGTCCCGAACCCGGTTCAGCCTCGTCGGGTTTTCACGGATACCGAGCTGGAGAATCTCACGTCCTCGATCCGTGAGAACGGGCTGTTGCAGCCGCTCGTCGTTCGACCGGCGCCGGGCACCACCGATCGCTACGAGATCGTCGCGGGTGAGCGACGCTTCCGGGCGCTCAATCGCCTCGAGTGGACAGAGGTTCCGGTCATCGTGCGTGATGCCGATGACGAAACCCTCCTTGTTCTGGCTCTAGTAGAGAATCTGCAGCGTGAAGCGCTGAACCCCCTAGAAGAGGCCGAAGGGTACGAGTCACTCGCTCAGCGCTTCGATATGAAGCACGCGGACATCGCGAAGGCGGTCGGCAAGGATCGCTCAACCGTCGCGAACCTCGTGCGCCTTCTCAAGTTGCCAGTCTCCATCCGGAAGCTTGTTGAGTCTGGAGAGCTGGCGCAGGGGCATGCCCGGGCGCTCCTCTCTGTTGAAGATCCCGTGCTCGCGGCAGATCTGGCCCGACGGGCCGCCAAAGACGGCTGGTCTGTCCGGGAGATCGAGCGGCGGACCGCAGCTGCATCCGGAACGCGACGGCGACGCAAGCCGCGTGAAAAGGAGCCAGTGGTAAGAGCACTCGAAGAGGCGCTGCAGGAGTACCTGGGTACGCGGGTCCAGGTGAAGCCTGGCCGGTCTGGTAAGGGTTCGATCGAGATCCAGTATCACGGACCGGAAGATTTCGAGCGCATCTTCGAGCAGATGACGAGGCGATCCGTGAGCGACGTCGTCGAGTGAGTTCCCGAGGCGAACGTCGGAAACTCAGCATCGTCCTCGTCCCCGAAGGAAGCCGGGATACGCGTTCGTTCGCCCTTTCCTATCGTGCGCTGGGAGCTCTCGCTGCGGGCGCGTCCATCCTTGCGCTTGCGCTCACCGTGATGGCCGGAAGTTGGTGGTACCTGGCGGCGAGGGCGTCACGGGTGTCCGAGCTGGAGCGGGAGGTCGAGGACATGACGCGTGACCGTGCTCGCGTTCAGGCACTGGTTCAGCGGCTCGAGACGATCGAGGATCAATATCTGACGATTCGGAATATGTTCGGGTCCGCTCAGATGGATGAGCTGAGTGGCGTCTGGTTGCCTCCTGCGTCGCCCGCGCGGCGGGGTGAAAGGAGCCCACGCCCGGTCCGTGGTCCTTCACGACCTTCCGTGTGGCCGTTGTCCACCAGGGGCTTCGTGACCCAGGAGCTCCACGATGGGAATACCGGGGATCACCCCGGCTTGGACATCGCCGTACCGTCCGATTCCTACATCCGTGCCGCCGGCGGCGGCACCATCGTCGACGTAGGGGAGGATGCGGTTTATGGCCGGTACGTGGTGGTTGAGCACGGTGAAGGCACAACAACGCTATATGGCCACGCATCTGCTACCTTCGTTCGTCTTGGACAGCCCGTGCGCGAGCGTCAGGTGATCGCCCTGAGTGGGTCCACCGGTCGCTCCACCGCCCCTCACCTCCACTTCGAGGTCCTCCTCGATGGAGAGCCGGCTGACCCGCTGACGTTCGTCGAACAGCCCCGATAATCCCGTGTCGCCTCC